>CAZOVR010000083.1:0-1559 GCA_964583405.1 uncultured Pirellulales bacterium | reverse complement strand
AGGCCAAGTGTTTCGTCGAGGTCGAAGATGATGTTCATATTCTGTATAGCCTGGCCGGATGCGCCTTTGACCAGGTTATCGATAGCTGAAAACGCGATGATTTTGCCCTTGGCATGGGTAACATAAACGTGGCAGTAGTTGGTCCCTGCCACGTCCTTGACGGACGGACTTTCAGTGCAAAGTCGAACAAAAGGTTCTGCTTTATAAAACTCTTCGTAAATCTTCATCAGCTTATCATTAGTAACGTCCCGTTTCGACTGACAATAAACCGTCGAAAGTATTCCACGGTCGAAAGGGCCGGCGTGCGGCTGAAATAATACGTTCACCTCTTTCCCGGCGATATCGGTTGCTATCTGCTCCATCTCCGGCATATGGCGGTGCGTACCGATGCCGTATGCGAAGAAATTCTCGTTCATTTTCGGAAAGTGAAACCTCTCGGACGGATTCTTGCCCGCGCCGCTGGCGCCGGTGACCGCGTTGTTAATTATAAAATCGGTTTCGACAAAATCGTGTTTTAAAAGCGGCGCCACAGCAAGTACAAAACCGGTTGGATAGCAGCCAGGATTAGCAATCAAGTTCTTGCCTTTTATTTCGTCACGGAACAACTCCGGCAGGCCGTAAACAGCCTTGGCAAGATTAGCGGTATCAGTATGCTCGACCTGATAAAATTTCTCGTAGAGCTTTGCGTCCTTGATGCGGTAGTCTGCGCTGAAGTCGATTACTTTGACGCCCGCTTCGAGCAGCTTCGGCACAAAACCCATCGAGACCTTATGCGGCAGACAGCACAGGGCCACGTCTGCGAGCTTCGCCAGTTTATTCAAATCCAACGGCTCGATTTCCATATCACACTTGCCTTTGAGTCGGCCGAATATCTTCTCGGCGTGGCCGCACTCCTCGGGCAAGGCCGTAAGATACGTCAACTCAGCTTCGCTGTGCCGGTTGATAATCTCAATAGATTCAAGGCCCGTGTAACCGGTCGCTCCAATTATCGCTACCCTGACCATAATCACTCCTTATAAAAAAGGCCCCGTGTCTTGCTCGACGGGGCCATTGTAATTTGCTCTGTTGTGATTTGCAAACTAACGCTTGGAGAACTGGAACCTCCGTCTAGCGCCGCGCTGTCCGGGCTTTTTCCTCTCGACCATTCTTGGATCCCTGGTCAGGTGTCCGCCTTCACGCAGAGTATGGATAAGGCTGTCGTCGTAATTGCGAAGCGCCCGTGCGATTCCCAGCCTTGCCGCACCGGATTGGCCGGATGTGCCTCCGCCTTTGACATTGATAAAGACGTCGAAAGATTTCGCGGCGTTAACCGCCTGCAGAGGCGCAACAACGGCATTTTGGTCCTGCTGGCGGGCAAAGTAGTCGCCAAGCTCCTTTTTGTTTATCAGCAGCTTACCCTGCCCCGGTTTGATTCGGACCCGGGCCACACTGCTTTTTCGCCTGCCCGTACCCCACCAATAGCCGCCTTTCGACTCGGCCTTGGCGGCCGGTGCGGCGGGCTTGGGCGCCTTTTTCTTTTCGCTAACCGCTACATCAACACTTAGCTTTTCGCCTGCAAC
>CAZOVR010000082.1:0-3131 GCA_964583405.1 uncultured Pirellulales bacterium | reverse complement strand
GCTAGAAGCATTAGCTCCAGCCGCTTAAACGGTTAATAAAAATGCGAAAGTTTACTACTTAGGAAGATATTCAAAAAAGGCTCCCCAAGTAAAAGATACGCCTGAACTTACAGGGATTGATGTCCTAGACACGCTTGGATGGACCGAGCTCCACGTAGCAACAAGTTCAGGAAATGTATCAAGAATTAATCAACTTCTTAAGGAAGGGGTTAACGTTAACTCAAAGGACCGAGTGCTGCAAAGAACACCACTACATTTGGCTGCTGAAGAAGGAAATTTGACAGCAGTTAAACTTCTTATTGCTAAAGGAGCAGAAATCAACGCAAAAGACACAACTTATTGGACACCGCTCAATTGTGCAGCCTCTAAGGGGCACAAGGCTGTTGTAGGCTTTCTCATATCGCAAGGCGCAGATTTGAATGCTAGTGAGAAGTTAGGCTGTACTCCTCTTTATACCTCAGCATTGTATGGCCATACAAACATTGTAGAATTACTTATCAAATCTGGTGCCAATGTTGACTTAGGTAACATCGCTAGCGAAACTCCACTCCATACAGCAGCGGGTAAAGGACGAGTCGAAATCTGTGAGTTACTCATCAGTGGAGGTTGTAATATCAACGCAAAAAGCAAAGATGGATTGACGCCATTAAAAAATGCTTTGAATCAAGGTCACCAACAAGTCGTTGAACTGTTGCGCAAACACGGAGCAAAAAAATGACAAAATGGCTTGCATGTCGTACCCTTATTTAAGAATCAATGGCATGTATGCCGTCAGCAGAAATGGCAAAAATCGATCACTTTCAATGAAAAAACAATATCCACCATTTCAGGTTTTTCCCTCGGGACGGAACAATTCCGTCACTTTCTTCTCTAAGTTGACTTCCATCTTGTCCTCAATCGACTTCTGACATCCTGCAATGTTCGATGGTGCTGGTTACAGTTATCTCAGGATGCTTAACAAGAAGACAAAACTCAACTGAAAGCAAACTCACAGATGGCCGGGCAATTACGCCAAAGTTAAGCCATTTAGATAGAATCAGAGGAGAGTGGGGGAGGCGAAAACAAAAAAACCTTGTTTCCAAACCGAAAACAAGGATTCTTTAATGGGCGGTATAGGACTTGAACCTACGACCTCCTGCGTGTCGAGCAGGCGCTCTAGCCAACTGAGCTAACCGCCCTGTTTAACGGCTGGTATTTAGTATCTTAAAACCCGAAAGGAAAATCAAGACATTTTGCCGGATGCTTAAAGAATAACCTGGGATATGAGCGGGCCTGGGGGCTTTTAGTGGTCGAGGACTCTGCGCACTACGGCGGCGGCGGCGAGGCTTTGGTTCATCCCGCCGTCAGAGATTGTAAGCGATATTCGAACGCTCTTGGCGTTAAAGCCGTCACCCGCGAGTGTCTTGATGAACTGGCAGGCGGTGACGTTATCACAAAGGACGTAATCGTTGCTGTTTTGTATAAGGTAGAGTTTATTGTCAGCGGCACGATAATCATAGGTGATATTTTCACCTGTGTTGGTGTTGAGGTTGCATTGATTAATCGGAGCATCCGGGTCTACGGCGTGGCACACACCATTAACATCATATCCGGCAGTGCGAATCTGGCTTGTCATTCTGGTAAGTGCCTGTCGGGCATTGTTTATGCTCCGGAATACCTCTTCGTTTTCCCTGTAGTTGGTGACAGATGCATTCAGGGCTACTGTAATCGCAACAAGCAATACACCGGTGATAGCCAGAGAGATAAGAAGCTCGACTAAAGTAAAACCTTTAAGCGAATTGTGTCTTGCTTTTGGTAACATTTCATACAGCCTTTAATACCTTGCTCTTATCCAGCTTGCCGAGCTTATTTCTTTGCCGTTAAGCATTATTCTGACGGTGACCTTTAGAAAGGCAGTGCTATTATCGGCTACTACCTGCTCGAAATTTGACTCGTTAATGTTCACAACGGTTACTTCCTGGGTATAAGCGGAAAAGTCGTTAAGAGTCTGCCTGTCCGAGGTAATCGGCGGATTGAATACTCTATTATCAAAATCGTCAACGTCATCATAGAGAGCCAGTGAACCCTCTAAGCAGCCGAATGTCCAGCCGCTGAAATCCGGGTCGGTCGCTGGTAACAGGTCGGTCAGTTCCCTGATTTGCTCGATGAGAAACTCAGCGGTGGAAAGCTCGGCTGCGTCTCCATTTATTCTGGTAAATGAACCGTTCGCTGCGACCAGGGCCGCCACGGCTATGCCGATCAGCACTGTAGCGAGCAGGCATTCCAAAAGCGTAAAGCCATTGTAGGTCTTTTTAGTAGTACGTTTGAACATATTACCCTCCTGCCTGTGAATGAAACGGCCGCTATCTGCCTGATACAACCGCGGACATCTTGAAAATCGGCAGGATAATACTCATCGCGATAAAGCCGACCATCACACCCATTATGACAATCATTATCGGCTCTATCATCGAGGTAACGGTCTTTATGACCGTTTTGAGCTCTCTGGAATAAAACTCCGAGACATCCCTCAGGACGTCGGACATAGTACCCGAATCCTCACCGGCGCGAATCATCTGCACTACATTGGGCGGCATCAGGTCATACCGATTCAGACTGGATGCTATTTTCTTTCCCTGCCGGACTTCTTCATATACTCCCAGCCACATGTTCTTGTACAGGATATTGCCGGAAATCTGCGCAGTGATTGATATTGTATTAAGAATCGGAACACCGGCTCGGGTCAGGACGCCCATCGTGTGCAGACTTCGGGTTATGTAAAGGTTGTGACATAGTCTCTTGATAATCGGCAGGACAAGTTTTGTCTTGTCCCACCAGAGCCGCCCGGCAGCAGTGTGATGAGTCAGATAAAATATGCCGCCGCATATTACCATTAAAACAGGCAGTATGAAGTACCAGTTGCCTCTTACGAAGGCGCTGCTGGCCATGAGTATTTTTGTCGGGGCCGGAAGCAGATGTTCTTTTCCGGCGAATATGCCCGCAAATCTTGGAAGTACAAAACAGAGCAGAAATATAGTAACACTGACGGCCATAACGGCGATGATGATTGGATAAACCATTGCGCCTTTGATTTGGGAGCGTGTCGCGGCTTCTTCGTCGAGGTATTCGGCCAATTTCTGGAGCATATTACT
>CAZOVR010000081.1:0-3612 GCA_964583405.1 uncultured Pirellulales bacterium | reverse complement strand
TTGCTGCCATTTTGACAGTGTATGCCTGCCTGTTCGTGCGGGTAGTATAATATAAACGGGCGGTGACTTAAACACCTCATTTTACGCCCGAAAAACAGTACAGATTTTAGTCGAAAATTTACGGTTTCTGGCACAGAAATTGCTCTTATTTATATTGAAGAGAAAAAGGTCGCACAGACCACAGATTTTCAGACACAGATTAACACTGTTATCTTTCAGACACGGATTCACACCCGCCTTCGTCCCGATACGACATTAGGACTACGTCGGGCAAGCAGATTAACACTGTTTTTAATTTGGTTCTACAGAGCAACCTGACGCCAGACTCCTGACACAAGACATCAGACTCCAGACATCAGACTCCAAGAGCCGGAGTCGCCGTACCGGCGACTGCTAAACCAAGCGGATTCCTGCCTTCGCAGGAATGACAATTAACCAGTCATTCAATTAACCAATTAACCAATAAACCAGTTAACCAGCTTTGATTAGGTATCTACTTCCAGTTTACCTTCCGGTCTGTCTCGACCGCGTATTTGTCAGTCCACTGCTTTTGCTGCGCCGGGTTTGGTACGGCTATACCTTCAGGAGGATAAAGTTAGCCAATTGTGACGAATACGCGATAGTGGACCCGTGCAAATTTGCCAAACTTGCGAAGTATGTCTGGTTGGCCGATTATTCTTGCGGTAGTTATCGTATCATCAGGCTTGTCTTGAAAGACAAGGGGCATACGACTCTGCTAATGCACAGGCAGATAATGGCTGATGAGCTGGAGCGCAGGAGGAACAAATCAAAAGAGCAATTATATATCGACCATAAGAACCGGGATTCAAGGGACAACCGCAGAGCGAACCTGCGAGCAGCAACACATACTCAGAACGCCAGTAACCGAGTCAAGGTTAATAAAAAATACAGCTCGATTTATAAGGGTGTTAGCTGGAACAAATCGAGTAAAAAATGGTTTGCAGTGATAAAATCAAACAATAGACGGATGTTTCTCGGATATTTCGATGACGAAATCGAGGCCGCCAAGGCCTATGACGAGGCGGCGAGGAAGTATCACGGCGAGTTCGCGTGTCTGAATTTCCCTCCGCCGAATAAAAAGGGATTGAAAAACCTCATCAAATATTGGTTTTACCGCGGAGACCGCAAAGACCGCAAAGATTTAACCACGAATGAACACTAATTATTGCACCGTAGAGAACGCAGAGTTCGCAGAGAAATTTCTAATCAATGATTATGCTGATTAAATGAATTTAATTTTAAAGACTTCGTGGTTCTTCGTGTGCTTCGTGGTGGATATCATTATAACCATTTATTTTTCTATAAAAATGTAGCGAGCATTTTTATTTCCTTGTAATAGAAATTTCATTGTCTTTGGCTAATAACGGGGGGATAATAAATTGATGATTAATCTGGTTGTTATTTCAGGGAAATAAGGCATTTTTAATTACTAAAATATAAGCGTCAAAAACTAACGATTAACTATTCAGTTAAAACTGGATAATATATGAATGCAGAAGCCAAATATATTCAGCAGTTAATTGTTAACCTTCAAAATGAAGGATTACGGTTCCTACAGCGGTTGTCTAACATGGTGGTTGTAGATTCCCGCTTACCCTCTGATGTTGCTGAGTGGATTAAAGATTCGACAAGCCAAATCCTTCCACTAATGCCCGAAGATATTTCAGACTATGACAAGGTCATCAAAATAAAAAATCGCTACACACAAAGTCCGAGTATTTTACATCTCTCAGCAAAAGAAGATGTTAGATTTTTGATACACCATTTGCAAATGGCAAGGGATTGTGCGAATGAAGTATTTCGTGCTGACACAAAGGATATACCACCACAGAACTTGGCCAATATGGCTTATCTTGGGCTTGAATATGTGATAAAAGAAATAGCAGCTACACAATTAATTGATAAACTAAAGGGCAGAGAAGATGGTGTAACATCCAATACTGCAATGCTTCATATCTATGGGAAGGTTTGTATGTGGACGAAAAGCATGGCAAGGATGAACAGGACAGAAGATTTGCTTGCTTTGGCCGGATCTGTAAGGGCAGTTCTTGAGCTTTATGTGGATATTAACCTTTTCTTTATTGAAGCGATTCCAAATGGAGCAGAAAAGTATTTTAAGTACCACCAAGTGGAAAAATGGCGAGTAGCTAATAATATAGTGAATATTCGAAAACAATTAAACTCTTTAAATCCGCAGATCAATATACCACTTAACACATACTTGAATAATCCTGTGAATAGTCAGGTCAACATCGAAGCTCTAAGAAACCGCTTGTGGGGAACGGACAGGAATGGTAAACCAATTAATCCAAAGCACTGGTCAAATATGGATTTAAAAACACGGGTTGATGAGGTTGCGGATGATGAACTTTCTGAAATATATACTGAGTCATATTATTACTGTAATTGGCTGGTTCATTCTGTATATACTGAACAACTCAGAAATTTAGAAGGTGTTTGTCGTCTTGCATGGCATTTATTTGAACTTGGTAGTAAAATATTCCTGTTAGCTACTGAGCTAATAAATGAATGGACTGAAGTAATGCCGGAGGAAGAATTTCAATTACTAATAGATAAGATTAATCTAAAGAAACAGAAATTATTATTTGCTGAGTTAGTCAAAACTGATCTTGCAAAGTCTATTCCAAACTAAGCTAAGCTGAATATTAGAGATCTTCTCTTGGCCCTTAATCGCCCCAAAAACCTTGACTTTTAGCTTTAATAGCTGTATTTTTCTGTAATTGTCTGTGTTAATCTGTGGTTAAAATTAATAGAGGTAACCTGTGCGAGTACTATCGGGGATACAGCCTTCGGGCAAGCTGCATATCGGCAATTACTTCGGCGCTATGCGTCAGCACCTGCAGTTACAGGCTGAGAACGAGGCATTTTATTTTATAGCTGACTATCACGCCCTGACCAGCGGTCCCGAACCGGCTGAGCTGTCGCAGAATATCCTCGAGGTAGCTATGGACTACCTGGCCCTCGGCCTGGACCCTGAAAAAACCGTGTTCTGGCGGCAGTCATACGTCCCGGAGATAACCGAATTAGCCTGGATTCTTTCCTGCGTGACGCCCATGGGCCTGTTGCAGCGGTGCACCAGCTACAAGGACAAGGTTGCGCAGGGTCTAAAGCCCAATCACGGCCTATTCGCTTATCCGGTGCTCCAGGCCGCGGACATCCTCGCCTTTCACAGCAATCTCGTACCCGTCGGCGCCGACCAGAAGCAGCACATAGAGGTCACCCGCGACATCGCCGGGTATTTTAACAACACCTACGGCCCAATACTGACACTTCCCGAAGATTATATATTAGAATCGGTCGCGGTCGTTCCCGGTATTGACGGCCGAAAGATGAGCAAGAGTTACGACAATACTATCGAGATATTCGAGCCTCAGAGCAGTATAAAGAAAAAGGTCATGCGTATAGTTACGGACTCAACGCCGGTCGAAGAGGCAAAAGACCCGGAAAAGTGTAATGTTTTCGCCTTGTTGAAGCTGGTCGCCTGTGAGGATGAGCTTGCCGAATGGCAGGGGCGGTATCGCAGCGGCGGTGTGGGCTACGGCGAAGCAAAAAAACGCCTGGTTGAGCTTC
>CAZOVR010000080.1:0-3726 GCA_964583405.1 uncultured Pirellulales bacterium | reverse complement strand
ATTTAACGATCCCGGCACCTTGAACTTCTACGGTTCTACTCGTTGGGAAAGCGGCATAGAAATTCCCGCTCATGACCAGGATTTCTACGCCCTCAAGGACGTTCCCCACGGCCGAGTGCAGCAGATTCTCTTCCCTTCGAAGAGCACCAAAACCTCACGCCGCGCCTTTGTGTACACACCGCCTGACTACGACAAGGACCTGACCAAACGATATCCGGTACTGTACCTGCAGCACGGCTGGGGCGAGGATGAAACCGCCTGGAGCAACCAGGGCCACGCCAACCTGATCATGGACAACCTGATCGCCGAGGGGAAGACCAAGCCCTTCATCATCGTGATGACCTACGGCATGACGAACGAAATCCGGTTCGGCGGCCTCAGAAATTTCGATATCGGTCCATTCCAGACGGTTCTCGTCGACGAGTTGATCCCCTACATCGATGCTAACTTCCGCACGTTCTCCGATCAGCCCCATCGCGCCATGGCGGGACTGTCCATGGGCGGAATGGAAACTAAGTCGATCACCCTGAAGAATCTCGATAAGTTCTCCCACATCGGCCTCTTCAGCGGCGGCACCATTTCCCCGGATGATGTCAACAACACGCCCGGTTTCAAGAAGAAGATTAAGCTGGTCTTCGTTAGTTACGGCAGCCGCGAACTTGGCGGCGCTCGTCGCGGCTTTTTTGGCGGCGACCCCAAGGCGAACGCTGATGCGTTGAAACAAGCCGGTATCAACAGTGTCTTCTACGTCTCCCCGGATACTGCCCACGAGTTCCTGTCCTGGCGAAGAAGCTTATCTCAATTTGCACCGCTGTTGTTCCACGACCAACCCCTTCCGTCTGTATCCGCCCAGAAAACTACCGAGACAAGGGTGGCAACTTCCGGGTCTTCAGAGAAACCTGCCGATCGCCGTTTGAATAATTTTAATCGTCCGATTGTATTAGGGCCGGATGATAAGCCTGCCTTCGATGAGCCCCCTGCCGGTTTCGATAAAAAGCGCGACGGTATTGCCCGCGGCAAGGAGGAGATGATTGAATATGATTCCAAAACGGTCGGCACCCGTCGTAAGATGCTTGTCTATACTCCGGCAGGTTATTCGACTGACCGCAAATATCCGGTACTTTACCTGATGCACGGTATCGGCGGTGATGAGACGGAATGGCAGCGATTTGCCACACCGGATGTTCTTCTGGATAACCTACTGGCTGATAAGAAGATTGAACCGATGATTGTGGTTATGCCAAACGGTCGTGCGCAACCTAATGACCGTGCAGAAGGTGATATTTTCAGCCATGCGCCGGCATTCGAGAAGTTTGAGCAGGACCTGCTTGAGGACGTCATCCCCACAATTGAAAGCCGATATTCTGTGTCGGCGGACCGTGCGCACCGGGCCCTGGCTGGGCTTTCAATGGGCGGGGGACAGGCACTAAATTTCGGTCTGGGGCATCTCGATACTTTTGCCTGGGTCGGAGCATTTTCTGCTGCACCAAATACCAAACCGGCAGAGGAGCTTGTTCCCGACCCGGCGAAAGCGAGAAAGCAATTGAAACTGTTATGGCTCGCCTGCGGCAACAAAGACGGCCTGATTTCCATCAGTCAGGATGTCCATCAGTACCTTAAGAAAAACAACGTTCCGCATATCTGGAATGTGAACTCATACGGTCATGAACCGACTGAATGGCGAAACAATCTCTATTTCTTTGTACAGCATATTTTCCGTTAGGAGTCCGCAGCCGCTGCAGAAAATGCAAACTAAAGATATAGTCGAGAAGAACCGGACCAATAAGCATACAGGCCATCCGCCGACCACAACCGCTTTACGCTTCTTAACAGTGTAGATCTGAGGTTTCGGTGCCTTGGGCTCCTGGCGGCTAATTTCTCTGTGTTCTCTCCCGATAAAAGACATCGGGACAGGTTTCGGTTATAATAACTCTGTGGATAGAGAAAAAATGAACAAAGACGTGGTGGTTGTCGGGCTCGGAAATACTTTAATGGCTGACGAGGGCATTGGTTGTGTAATCGCAAGCCGCTTCTTAAGTCAACAGGAAAAATATCCCGGCGTTGAGTTTATCGACGCGGGCACAGGTGGAATGTCCTTATTGCATATAATCTCCGGCAGGGGCAAGGTGATTATAATCGACTGCGCGATTATGGGGACTGAGCCGGGTACTATCAAACGGTTTACGCCGGAAGAAGCGAAGAGCGTCAAGCAGCTTTCAAATTATTCCCTGCACGAAGGGGATGTATTGAAGATAATAGAGATGGCCCGTAAGCTGGGTCAGTATCCGGAACAGATAATAATATTCGGCATAGAACCGCAACGGATAGAAACCGGGCGGCAGCTCAGCGAGAGACTGTCTGCAAAGCTGACCGAATACACAAAAATCATCTCAGAAGAGCTTTGTTAGAGCCTATCCTAATCATCCTCTGGCTTCAATCGGCTGCGCCAGCCGCATCCTGCGTCAGGCTCCATCGATAACCAATAAGGTTGCCTGCTTCGCCTTCCTTGTCTGCGACCGGCTCGCTCGATTTCCGGCCGACGAGTATTTATTAGGAGAGGCTCCTGATTTTATGCCCTGCCGATGGACTTCAGGTATCGCCTGCTCTTTTTCAGGCCCATTCGAGAGGCCTTTTTCTTGACCGCATCGGTTTTTCTTTTGAGCTTCCCGGCAATCTGAGCGGTAGGCGTGTTAGAGAAAAGCTTCACCAGCAGGTTAAGATCTTTGGTACTCCATGTACCTCTGGTGCCCCTCTTCCCGGCGGCCTTTTTCCTCTTAGCCATTTGTACCTCCTTTCCCCAAAGGGGAATCTCCCTGATTAAACGGAGTTAGTGACTTAAAAATATTCTATACCTGCCGACAGGACAATGTCAAGTATTTTCGGTGACTTTTTGTGCCTCATTGGAAGTACCAGTCACCAAAGAACTGATTCAGGTATACCGACTTAGTCTTTACACGGCCTAAGCACGATGTATATACTTGTAGCCGATATGGCGGACAGTAAAGACAATACAATGGGCATAGTAACTAGGCAGACAATACGGCTGATAGAGGCGGATAAGCCTCTGGAATTAGCCTGCGGCAAGACTCTGGGGCCGATTGACGTGACTTACGAGACCTATGGCCGATTGAACGAGGCCGGTGATAACGCGGTGCTTATCTGTCACGCACTCAGCGGCAATGCCCACGTGGCCGGTAAAAACAGTCCCGACGATAAAAGGAGAGGCTGGTGGGACTCTATGGTCGGGCCGGGTAAGGGAATAAATACAGACAAATATTTTGTTATCTGCTCGAATCTTTTAGGCGGCTGTTCGGGTACAACAGGGCCGTCGTCGATAAATCCTGCGACCGGCAAGCCATACGGACTGGATTTCCCCATTATCACGATTGCTGATATGGTAAAGGTACAGAAACTGCTGCTTGATAAACTGGGCATCAGTCAGGTTTTAGGCGTGGTCGGCGGCTCGATTGGCGGAATGCAGGTCCTGCAGTGGGCAATCGATTATCCAGATTTCATTAAGGCAGTGATACCGATAGCGACGACAAGTCACCTCGGAGCACAGTCGATAGCGTTCGATGCGGTCGGCAGGAACGCGATTCTTGCCGACGGCAAATTTGCAAACGGTCAATACCACGACGGTCCCGGGCCTAACCAGGGCCTGAGCATAGCCAGGATGATAGGCCATATAACGTATCTTTCCGAGGAAGGGATGCGAAGTAAGTTCGG
>CAZOVR010000079.1:0-3853 GCA_964583405.1 uncultured Pirellulales bacterium | reverse complement strand
TATACAGAATTAGCTACGGAAATTAAACAAAAAAGCCCCGCTAAGCAGGGCTTTTTTATATCAAGAACAGTTAAGCCAATTAACTTTTATTGTTGATATGATTTCTTCCTTAACCATTCTTTTATTTGGCCTTGACAATCCAGAGAAAGAAAAAGCTCATACGTAAAATGCGTAGCTCTGCCACAGGTACGCGCTTTACGTATATGATATGTGAAGGCTAAAAATTATTTACTATTGATTATCTTGCGGAATAAAAAAAGCCCCGTGGGTCACACAGGGCTTTCAATATCAAGAACAGTTAGGCCAGCCCTTTGATCATTCGACAGCGCTCACCGAAGGCTTAGCTTACTTCGACAAACTCAGCACAGGTAGCGAAAGGCCTCCACGACAATAGGACTTGCAAAATCGCTATGGTAATAGTACAAGGAGTCTAAAAGAACTCCAGGAACGAATCTGATAGTATTAACAGTCTTTTGGGAATTGAACACAATGGACTAACAGGCTTATCTTCGTTGTCTGAGTTTAGGAGGTGAAAAATGCGAACAAATAGATTCTTTTTAGTTTTAGCATTGGCCGGCATGGTTCTCAGTGTAAATGCACTCGTCTCGGCGGAGTCTCACCGAGACGCAGTCGGACAGGAGCTGTCGATGACAGTTGATGCGAGCAAGACTTCTGAGCCAATACATCAATACGTTTATGGCCAGTTCACAGAGCTTCTCTTTAATCTGTTCGAAAAAGGACTATGGGCGGAGATGCTCAGTGACCGAAAATTCTTTTACCCTGTGGATTCAAGCAAAGAGTTGAAGCCTGTAAACAGGAAGAGAGATTTTAACAGGTGGAGACCGATAGGCCCCGACGAGTTCGTGGTGATGGATCGCCAGAGAGCTTTCGTTGGCGAACACGCTCCTGTCGTTAAGCTCGAAAGTGATACTCCTCACGGCATTGTACAGGCGGGACTGACCTTGCGTAAAGACAGGAGCTACACGGGACGAATTATTCTTGCAGGTGATGCAGAAGCGAAGGTCGAAATCAGTCTTATCTGGGGTTCGGACCCAGGTGACCGTCAGACAATACCTGTCACTTCGCTATCAAGTGAATATACTAAATTTCCCTTGAAATTCACTTCCGCAGCAGACACTAATGACGGGCGACTTGAAATCATCGGAACCGGAAGGGGTTCATTTTGTATTGGGGCCGTGTCACTTATGCCGGCAGACAACATCAACGGATTTCGTGCGGATATGATCAAGCTGCTCAAGGAGCTTAACTCCGGGATATACCGCTGGCCTGGCGGCAATTTCGTTTCCGGCTATGAATGGCGTGACGGAATCGGTAATCGGGACAAAAGACCGCCGCGTTATGATTTTGCATGGAATACGGTTGAATACAACGACGTCGGCACCGATGAGTTCATGACGCTATGCAGTTTGCTTGGCATTGATCCTTACATTTGTGTGAATGCCGGCTTCGGAGATGCATATTCAGCCGCCCAATGGGTCGAATATTGCAATGGCTCGGTAGATACGCCCATGGGCAAGCTTCGCGCGACGAACGGCCACCCGGAACCCTACAACGTCAAGTGGTGGGGTATCGGCAATGAGATGTACGGCCAATGGCAATTGGGGCACATGTACATTGACCACTTTTGTCTAAAGCACAACATGTTCGCCAAGACCATGCGGCAGGTCGATTCAAGCATCGAAATCGTGGCTTCCGGCGCTACTGTATTTGAGACGAGCACCACAGCCCGGCACCACCGCAAGCCGTTGCCCGCCAAACTTCCATACGAATATGGTACTCCGCAGGATTGGTCCGGCAAACTACTTGAACGCTCTTCCGATTACTTCGAGTACCTCGCGGAACACTTATATCCCGTGACCAACAGCGCCTTCGACGTCAATGAGCAGAAATTTGTTCGTACACAGGACCCGCTGATTGACCAGATTCGCAGGGTGCCGAACAGGGTGCGCTGCACCGTCGAAGCCTGGGAAGAATATCTCAGGACAATGCCGCATCTAAAAGATAAGAACATCAAGCTCGCTATAGATGAATGGGCCGGCGGCGGTTGGGGTTATGCCGGCACCCTCTGCGCCGCCGAAGGACTCCATGAGATGTTCCGGCACTCAGGTTTAATTAAGATGGGGGCCTATACTGCGTTTACATCCTGCCTGGCATTCGATGGCGCTGAGTCTTGTTATAGTGCAACCGGCCTTGTATTTTATCTTTATCGGCATCATTTCGGAACCATCCCCGTCGAAGTCACCGGCAACTCACCACAGCACCCAGTGAAAGGCACTGTCGGCGTAGATAAACCAGCAGTTTCATCCGGCAGTGACACCTATCCGCTCGATGTTGCTGCGGCCTTGAGTAGCGACCGGAAATTCTTAACGGTAGCTATTGTTAACCCGACAGAATCCATCCAGAAAATCAATGTCAATTTCAAAAGCATCGAGCTTCAAGACAATGCCTTAAAATGGGAAATTGTCGCTGCCAATATAAACGCCCGAAACGTAGCTGGGCAAAAGCCGCAAGTGGAAATTGTCCAGTCCCCGCTCGAGCAGGTGCCGAAGATATTAGAGATTGCGCCCATTAGTATCAGCCTATATGAATTTGAGGTAAAATGACAAACTCTGGAAACTACTTTGAACAATTAATTCTGTCTGCAATTTTGCATTTTACACATTAACCTTTAAATTACAAAAAAGCCCTATGGGTCACACAGGGCTTTTTTATATCAAGAACAGTCAAACCAACACAGCGAAAGGCCTGATTTTCCCCCACTCTTGCTTTCGCAAGAAAGCGTGGGGGTTCTAGTAATCCTTAGAAAGGAGGTGATCCAGCCGCAGGTTCCCCTACGGCTACCTTGTTACGACTTAGTGCCAGTCATCGGGCTTACCGTCGGCAGCCGCCTCCCCGAGTGGCTGGCAAACCGGGATTCGTTCAACCTGACCCCTTAATCCCCTGAGCGGTATAATAAAAAAAGAGTAGCTATTTTGGCAAAGATATGGTATTATAAAAAAAGTAATACAGGTTTTATAGGCATTGGGGTACCCTTGATCATGATGTCTGTCGAGAAGGCTGGAGATCATTTCTGTACGACATCATATATCGAAATATATCAATAATTCTTTTCTTAATCTTTTCGAAGGAGATTGGTTATGTGGATGAAAAAGACAATTCTAATCGTATTATTCCTATGTTTGGCAGGATCGATGACAAGTTTTGCTGATATAATTGTGCATGAGGACAATTATGAAGACCGCGATATAGGCAGCACTACTGAGGGTTGGCTTTGGGCTAACGGTGCATGCACGCATTCAGGTCAGTATTCGGATTACGAGGGAAGTATCGTACGGGAGCATACCGGAAATGTGAATAATTCCCAAACAGGGGCCGTGAACACTCGATATGGTTACAAGACGGACATCGCGATGAGCGGAAATACCAGTTCCGATCCGGCGGATTATACCATCGAGCTTGATATACGCAACGTCCAAGGTGATTGGGATCCTCACCCGATAGAGATTTTTTTGCTCACCTACAACCCCGCAGTTGGTTCCGGTACCTATGGATATGGTTTACCTACCCTGAATCTTGCTCAAGCTGACGAGTGGGTCCATGTAAAATATAACCTGGCCGACTTAACCAAAGGTTGGTGGGAAGGAACCGACTGGGATTTAACAAATCCCATGTGGTCTTATGAGATTGGTGGTTCGCCGTATCCGGGTACATCAGTACCCGCAGGGGAGTCGTGGACCCAGGTGTTCCTTGTAGATAATCTCAAAATTACCATGATTTCGGAACCGGCAGTTGTGGAGTTCGCCACCGACCCGGTCCCGGATGATGAGGAAAC
>CAZOVR010000078.1:0-3922 GCA_964583405.1 uncultured Pirellulales bacterium | reverse complement strand
GTGGCTAATAAAAACTCTCTGTGGCCAAATTTTTTTTTGTCATCAATGAATAATCCTGTCTATCCTGTTATCCTGTCTAAAAAACAGTGTTAACTTGTGCCAAAGGTATCCGTGTAAATCCGTGTCTTAAATTTTTGTGTTAATTCGTGTTAATTCGTGGTTTCATTTGTCCGTGTCAACCTCTGCCTTTGTCCCTTGGCCCCTATCCTTTTTATCCTGTTATCCTGTCCAAAAAACAGTGTTAATCCGTGTCTAACAATTCTCTGTGACCTCTGTGAGCTCTGTGGCTAAAAAAATCCTCTGTGGCTGATAAAAAAATTTCCGTGCCATATTTTTGATTTTCTTGTACCATATCCGCGTATTTATAGTCAGCTAAGATACGGATTTTGTCCGCCCCAGGCGGATTCCGAGTTTTGTTTCTCTGTGAGCTCTGTGGCCTCTGTGGCTACAAAGATAAATTTTCTCTGTGGCTGTTACCTTTTTTAAGGAGAATCATTATGCTGGCAAGTATAACGATGATAGTGCTTATCGTAATCCTGGCTGTACTCGTTCTGCTGATTCTGGGATTGATTGGCATCTACAACGCCCTTGTCCGCCTGCGTAATCAGGTCGACAACGCCTGGTCACAAATCGATGTACAGCTTAAGCGCCGCCACGACCTGATTCCCAATCTCGTCGAGACTGCCAAAGGCTATATGCACCACGAGCGCGGGACATTCGAGGCCGTTACTAATGCCCGAGCCGCTGCGATGGGCGCAAAAGGCGTCGCCGACTCAGCCAAAGCCGAGGGCGCCCTGGGAGAAGCGCTGAGCAAATTCATGCTGGTGGTTGAAAATTATCCCGACCTCAAGGCCAATCAGAACTTCCTGGCCCTGCAGGAAGAATTGACGAGTACGGAAAATAAGATTTCCTTCTCGAGGCAGAACTACAACGACCAGGCGATGTTCTTCAATAATAAGATTCAGATGTTCCCGTCCAACATCGTCGCTGGAATGTTCAGCTTCGGTAAACGCGACTACTTCGAGATAGAGGTCGCCGCCGAACGCGAAGTACCGAAGGTACAATTTTGAATTCTTAATTAGGAATTTTGAATTCTGAGTCCGTATGAACAAAAACCAAAATATCATTCGGGACAAAAGTTATGACTTTGCGATGGAATCGATAAGACTGTATAAATTATTGCAACAAGAGAAACTGTTCGCAATATCTTCTCAGTTCATCAAGTCAGCAACAAGTATTGGTGCAAACGTCGAGGAGGCCTTGGCAGGTCAAAGTATAAAGGACTTCACTGCAAAAATGTCGATAGCCTCCAAAGAAGCAAGGGAAACTAATTATTGGCTAAGACTAATTCGAGATACTCGTCTTGTGACCGACAGTAGTATCGAACTTCTATTGAATGATTCAGAGGAACTGGTCAAAATACTTACCAGTATCGTCAAAACATCCTTATCAAAAACAGAGAATTCAAAATTAAACATCCATAATTAAAAATTATTTAAGATGTGGGAATTAATCCGGGCCAACAAGCGTAACTCTATAATACTGATGACCCTGATGGCGGTTGTCCTGCTGCTGCTGGGTTACATAATCGGTGCGCTCATCTTTGGCCCACAGGCCGGCCTCTGGGGGATTGTCATCGCCGCCATCGTATGGCTCATCCTTACCGCTGTCAGTTTCGCCGGTGGCGACCAGATATTCTTATCGGCCAGCCGCGCCCAGCCGGTAACTAAGGACGTACACCCGCAATTGTTCAACGTCGTCGAGGAAATGACAATCGCCGCCGGACTCGGCAGGATGCCGAAGATTTACATCGTACCCGACCCTGCGCCAAATGCATTTGCCACCGGACGCAATCCGCAGGATGCCTCGATTGCCGTTACAGCCGGGCTGCTCGGCAGACTAAACCGCGACGAACTGCAGGGCGTCATCGCCCACGAGATGAGCCACATAATTCACCGTGACATACTCTTCGTAACACTGGCAGGTATAATGCTCGGCACAATTGTCCTGCTTTCCGAATTACTCATTCGCGGAATGTTCTACAGCAGCCTGGGCGGCGGTAGAAGAAGATATTCATCCGGCGGTAAAGGCGGCGGTGAAGCTATGATACTGTTCGTGATTATCGCGATAGTGGCTGCGATACTTGCCCCGATTATGGCGCACCTGCTTTATTTCGCGCTCTCCCGCAGGCGAGAATACCTCGCCGACGCCGGCTCGGCAAGACTTACGCGTTATCCGGAAGGCCTGGCCGGTGCGCTTGAGAAAATCGCCGGCGACCCGTCACCGCAGCTCGCCACAGCTAATAAGGTCACCGCCCCGATGTACATCGTCAACCCGTTCAAGAAGAAAGGCCAGATGAAACTATCCGACCTGACCAGCACACACCCTCCTATCTCTGAACGCGTGCGCATCCTTCGCAATATGACGCACGGTGTATCATACAAAGACTACTCGCAGGCCTATACCTCAACTACTCACCATAAAACAATCATCCCGGCAAGTGCGCTGACGGATGAGCAAATCGCCGTTCGCGAAGCGTCTGAAAAAGCTGTAAAAGAAAAACGCAAAGCCGACCAGATGCGCCAGGTAGGCGATATAATGCGGGTGATTAACGGATTTGTTTTCCTGACCTGTGTCTGCGGATTGAAACTGAAAGTCCCGCCCAATTATAAACCCAATACTGTCAAATGCCCGCGCTGCGGCAAGGTACTGCAAGTACCCAAAAAACATGCCGGTTAACTTGTATCCAGTATCGAGAATCGAGCATCAAGCATCGAGTAAAGTAAACACCGTTATCTCCGGCCTTTTGTTGAACAGCCTGCCGTGTCTGCCCAGGCCGCGATTCACATAGAGCGGACGCTCGCATACATTATACATCCCCGACTTGAAACGCCTGCGGTTCAGAATAGGCCGGTCCGGCAGTGTCGTCCACTCGAACCGGCAGCCGTGCGTATGTCCGCAGAAAAGCGCATCGAAATTGAATTCGCAGATGTGTCCCGCCGATTCCGGGTTATGTGCCAGCGTTATCACCGGCCCGTCAGAATCGACCTGCGCAAACGCCTTGGCCGGCTTGAAATCACTGGACCACAAATCGCCGAGCCCGACGAACCAGAGTCTGTGCTCATCTATCTGCAGGAATCCCGCTTCATTGCGCAGCACCCTGATACCCGCCGACTGAAAGCTGTCAATCATCTCATCGAGACAGCCGTTGCGCTCGACGCGAATCCCGCCGCCGATTCCATAGTCATGGTTACCAAGCGATGCGTATATACCATACCGCGCTTTGAGTCCTGCAAGTAGTCTGCTGACTCTTCTGCCGAATCGGCCGGCGTGGTCGTGAGTGATATAGTCGCCGGTCAGGACTATAACGTCCGGCTCCAGTGCATTGATTCGGTCGATACAGCGCTGCAGGTATTTTTTGCTGACGGTCCTGCTGCAGTGGAAATCGCTGGCGTGTACGATTCGCATCTGCTCGAACGGCTGGGGCAGGTTGCGAAGGCGGAGCTTCTCGTGTACGACTTCGAGCCATTCGTCGCGGTCGCCTTTTGAGCTGATTGCCCAGGACGTACAGAATCCGAACGTGCCGAATGCAAGGCCTTTGAGATACCGTCTACGATTTGTATTTGTTGGTAAAACTATATGATTGCTCTCATACACAAAAATCACCACCCTCTTATGCCAGCCTCAAGGCAGGCCGTAAAGAGCGGTATGCTACCATATATCGGCCAATAACTCAATTCAAATCACATTCGCCAGCTATGATGTATGGCTGGTAAGACTAAAGGTGCGAATTCGCCCAATTGCGATAAATTTCTCCGTAAAAATTGGGTTCGTTTTGGGTTCGAATTGGGTTCGTTTTTTGGCAAAATAGCGTTTTTGAGCCAAAAACGCACAAAATTGGGTTTGTTTTGCATAAAAAGGT
>CAZOVR010000077.1:0-4074 GCA_964583405.1 uncultured Pirellulales bacterium | reverse complement strand
ACAAACGCGGTGTTCGAGGCGGGGGCCGGGTGGATTGGAAATTACAGTCACTGCGGTTTTAAGGCCCCTGGCAGGGGAAGTTTCCTGCCGCGCGATGGAGCGAAACCTGCTATTGGCAAAAAAGGCAAACTCGAAACAGTGGAAGAAATCAAATTCGAGTGTATTGTCCCTGCAGCCAGACTCGATGTAGTATTGGCGGCAATGAAAAAGGCCCATCCTTATGAAGAGCCGGCCTTCGATGTTTTCAAACTCTGCAATCCGCAGGACAGATTGGGACTTGGTCGAATCGGCAGGCTCGCAAAGCCGGCGCCGCTTAGTCGAATCATTTCGAAAATCAAGAGACAGACCGGAGCAAAGGCGATTGGAATCGTCGGCAGGGACAAGCGCATTGTTAGAACAGCCGCTGTGTGCGCCGGCTCCTGCGGTAAGATAATCAATCAGGTCATCGCTCAAAAAGCCGACCTGTACGTTACCGGTGAGCTGAAACATCACCAGGCGTTGGCCGCTCAGGAGGCGAATATGACCTGTCTTTGTCTTAGCCACTCGGTTTCCGAGCGGTTCATTTTGAAAAAATTATCGAAACAGTTGCAAAATCAGCTAAAAGGCGTCAAAATGACTGTCAGCAAAAAGGATGCAGACCCATTTGTATGGAAGGAATTATGACCGACAGCCAACAGCAAGGCCTACAGGATGAACAGGCGCAGGAACTCGAAGAGTCCCTGGAAAACAGCGATGAAGCAGCTAAGATAGCCGAAGAGAGTGAAGATACCGGGCAAGAACAGTCAGCCGAGCCGGTCTTTGCCGAGCCGGAGGAGCCTATCGAGACTACCGTTGAATCGGTGATTGAAGCGGTTCTCTTTGCAAGCGATGAATCACTGTCGGCGACGAAACTGGCGGCGATTGTTGAAATAACCACTAAGCAGGTGAACGAATCGGTCAGGGCGCTCAACGAAAAATACAAGGCCGGTAATCATTCCTTTCGCGTCGTGCAAATCGCCGGCGGCTATCAAATGCTTACGCTTTCGCCTTATAACCACTGGCTTAAGAGCCTGCTCCGCGCCCGCAGCGAGAGTAAACTCAGCGCAGCGGCACTGGAGACTTTAGCCATCATCGCTTATAAGCAGCCTATAATCCGCGCCGACATCGAAGCTATTCGCGGTGTTGCAGTAGGGGAGATGGTCCGCTCGCTGATGTATAAAGGGCTGGTGAAGATAGCAGGCAGGGCCGACGTGCTCGGCAGGCCTATGCTCTACGGCACAACTAAAAAATTCCTCGAGGTATTCGGGCTGAACAGTCTAAAAGACCTGCCGAAAATCGAAGAATTAAAAAAGCCCGAAGGCTGAGAACTATTTAACCGGCCGAATCAATGTTTGGTTGTGCTTAACTCTTCAAGCATTTTATTGATCGTTTCGGCAGGCGTCTCGCTATCTTTAAGTCCAACGAAGGTTAGTTCGGCCTTTTGTTTTCCCGAACGGCCTATGCTTCCTGTCCCAGGCGTGAAGATATTCAGAGTTGAAATCCCGAGGATTCTTTCGGTGATTTCCTGGCTAATCTCAACATCGGTAATCTTGTGATAGGGAACTGACCTTTGCACTCTGCGAATGATGCCGCCACAGAAGATACAGCGGTGACTGGTGATGTAATATCTGTATGTAGCCCTCAGACAAAAGGAGTAGATTAGGCCGAGGACAAGCCCGGCAACAAACGCGGTAATAATAATTAATATTGGATTGCCCGGGAAAGATTCGCTCTCATCAGGATTCGCCGCAATGTGAAGGCCGGTATAGAAAATCGTGAAAAAGACACATAATAAAACAATAACCGCAGCAAAAGGTATGGCTTTTGTAAAAAACCACACGATAAGAATGTTTTGCTCCGGCTTCAAATCATGCAGAATTTCTTCGCCATCCTGAAATTTCATTGCATGGGTCTTCCCTGGTTGCCACTTACAAAAAACAACGGATTCAAAAAGCTGTTATACTGCGTACGGAGCTCAGAATGCTCCCCAGGCCTGTTTGCCGGGGATATAGGCGCTCGGGCAAATCCATTTGAACATATTTGCGAACCGGCGGGCCTTGCCCAGCTTTGCGTCATCTTCCGCTTCCATCGCCGCCAGCTCTTTGCCGAAGACCTGCTGGAAATATTCATCGGCGGCATGGTGACGCGCTTGCTCGGAATCGAACAACTCGCGGATTTGACCCAGCTCACCGGAGTCCAGCCATACACCCGCGCAGCCGGGGCACTCGTCGACTTGAATCTTGTGTTTGACGCTGAAGAAATGCCGCATCATCACGATGCCGTCACACTTGGGGCAGTTGAATCTCTGATTGTGGTCGATTTGTACATCGGGGTCGCGCTCTGCTTCGAGCAGTTCGGAGCCTGCCGATTCATGCGGCTCGTCGAATTTTTTCAGCTCGAAATTATCGAACCATATTCCACCACAGCCGTTTTTGCAGACGTCCACGGTGACATCGGCAACCGTCATTTGTGTTAATTCGTTCGAACATGCGGGACAATTCATTTTATCTGGCCTCCATTTTATTTCGGATTTTTATTCACTTACCTTTTTATCGGCAATCGAGCCGGTGGTTTTGACTTCTTTTGAGCTATAAAAGCATCGCAGGTCGGTAAAAAAGCGATTTTTCCATCATTCTTTGGTCCATATTCTCGTATTGAGGTTCAAATCCTCGACTATTCCGATGGCCATTTCTAAGTCCTCGAAATATTCCCTTACCAGCCCGAAATCCAGCAGGGTCGAGAAAAGCTTCGGCTCGAACAGGCTCCTTTTGAAACTGACGGCCACATTTACCTGCGAATTTATGAACGAGAAGTAAATTTTTTTGTCGCTGTTTCGTTTGAAATCGACGATCCTTTTCATCAGGCTGGTTGAGAGTATGTATCTTGCCTCGACCTGGTCGCTGCTGTAAACCACAAATTCCTTCTCGAACTGGGGGTCTTCGAGTTTTACCAGTTCGTCACGTGTGAAGTTTAATTTCTGGAAAGTCTGGGCCAATTTACCGAATACTTTCTCTGTTGTGTCCGGCAAAACTACAGTCCGGCCGCCAAAGTGCTTGTTGAAATCGGCTATGAAGAACAGGCCTTTGAAGACCTGTACAACGGTCCGGTTCTTACCCGAACCGCTCTCATGTTTGGCATCAACCTCGGAAAATCTTATGGCCGTCTCCCCAATTTTGCCCCACACCATATCGTCGCCTTTGTAGCGGTTCGGCTTAGTGCTGAAAATTTTCGATGCGTTGAACTCCGACTGCTTAATATGCCACTTTGCATTATAATCAAGCTGCTCATCGACAAACTTCACAAGCCTCTCGATTATTGCCATCTTGAACTCGCTTCTGTACCCCCTTGATATATACCACCCCAAACCCAAAGTGATACCGCCCGCCGCCATCAATGGAAAAATTATGCACGGAACAGGATCGCGAAACTTAGCTATAGAAAATAAAATAATACCTCCCGCGACGGTGAAAACAGCAACGCCAACAATAGTGATTTTTTTAACAATTGCCAGCCGTTGTTTATCCAGAGCCCGCAAATCAGGCTTGAGTTGCTGGTGATAAAATCTTTTTAGCTCATCGAGCGTCTTCATTTGGTGGCTATTCTCTAAAACAATCAAGTATGAAGAGCAACAACAGAATTAACGGGGTGGGAAAAATCATCAGAAAAGCACAAGTATGCGCAAGTCTCGCCTTATTTTTTAAGCTCAAGAGAATTGGGTCATCAAGTTCTACTTTTTTATGTAAAAATCGAGTAATTTTGAAACCATTCCACCAACTGTCTAAAGAACATCCTATTTCTTTGGCTAACTCAGGGTTGTTTTTCTGTAGATATCTGGTGACCCTACAAGAAAAGTATGACGCCATGACCACTGAAATCAAAAACAATATCATATTGACAATGCAAATAGTAAACATTAGAGATCGTTCGCAAATCGCATATTCACCTTTTGAACAGAGCTTCGGTGTCGATGTCCTGGCGCTGCTGGTCGGGTATCTCGAAGACTTTCTTCGTCTTATAGCTCATCATACCGGCCATTATGTTCGTCGGGAACATTTC
>CAZOVR010000076.1:0-4202 GCA_964583405.1 uncultured Pirellulales bacterium | reverse complement strand
AACATCTCCAGTTTTTGTCTGACTGCATCTTCGCCTTCGTCAATAATCTGCGGCAGAAGAGTCTCGAAATCCTTCTGGATATTAGCGTGGTTCTGGTTTGTAGGGATGCACTGCCAGCCGCCGAGGCATTTACCCCTGCTGTCGAACTCGTATGTATGAAAAAGTATCCCGCGCGGGGCCTCGACACAGCCGGTTCCAATACCTTGCTTGCTGCTTGTTTTAATATTCTCTTCCTTCAACCCCGCTGTCAGAACCTCGTCAATCATCACGATACTCGTCTCGACCACGTGCACGCACTCGACGAGCTGGACGATAGTATTCATATATGGATTGCAGCAGCCCTTCGCCAGTCCGAATTTATTGGCTGTGGCCTTTGCCCCGTCGGTAAGCAGCTCAGCGTTATTATTGAATCTCGCAAGTGCACCTACTGCATACGAATCACGATGCCACTTCGCCCACTTGGCCGTCGATTGCGCAACGACATATTCATTAGCTACGCTCGGCCAGTCGCAGATTGGGACTTCTTCGCCGTTAATATCGGTAGAAGTAATCCCGCCGTGATAGAACGTGTATGTCGGCGGGTCTGTCTGTTTGAGTGATACATACTCGGTATCACGCTCGAAATCAGGAATATTCTCAGCTACACCGAGCACGACATCGGCTATTACTCCGAGGTCTTTAAGCGTATCCTTGAGTTTTACCTGTAGATCTTTTAACTGCTGTTCACTCGGGTTTTTTGTCAGTCCGCCCGGTATAAGTGTAACCGGATGCGTCGTTCGGCCTGCCAGCAGGTCCGACCATTCATTAGCCGTTCTGTGTACTTTCATAATCGTCAGGACCGCGTCTTTTGCCTTTGAAACCAGCGGGACAACCGACGGGGCTCCGAAGAAATCCGGCACCGCAAGATAGCCGATGTGTAGTATGTGACTTTGCATCTGCTCCGAGTAGTGCATAAGGATACGAAGCTTGTCAGCCTGTTCGGATACCTCGATGTCCATAGCATCCTCAATTGCCTTGGTTGCAGCGAGTGAGTGTGTAATCGAGCAGATGCCGCATATTCTGCTGACGACGGTTTGGATATCCTCATAGCTGAGCCCCCGCACCATAGCCTCGAAGAACCGCGGCGCTTCGGGCACCTGCCATTCGCAGCGTTCTATCTTACCGTTCTTGGCATTGACGACTATATTGCCGTGACCTTCGACGCGGGTCAGATGCTTTACACTGATATTTATATTTTTACTCATCGGTCGGACCCTGACAGCTTCCAAAAAGAACCATCTTATCTTTAAGCTCTTCGACACTAAGACCGTATCTTTCGATTACATCCCTGGCCGCGTTGACATTCGGGTCATCTATATAACCGCGGCAGCCGAAGCACCTGAAACCGCTCGACGGGCATCTCGCCCCGCAGCCTGCCCGGATAATCGGACCGAGGCACACCTGGCCGTACTCCCACAGGCACGGATTGCCTTTGGCTTTACACTCGACGCAGACAGGCCATTCCGGAATCTCGGGCTTTTTACCCAGCAGAAGGCAGCGTATAATGTAAGTAAATTCCTTGCGGTCAATCGGACAGCCGTGAACCTTATAATCCACCTCAACTACTTCATCGACTGCCTTGGTCATCGACGTTTCCAGGTGAGGCATCTTCGCGTCGTCGCCATAAACAAACTGCTTGACCTCATCCAGGTCGAAATTATTTTTTAGCTTATTAACGCCGCCGATTGTCGCGCACGCACCCAGCGCCACAAGAATCTTTGCCCTGCTTCTTATAATCTGGACCCTCTCTTCGTCCTCAGGCCGTGTTATCGAGCCTTCCACTATTGCGATGTCATATTCATGACTTTGCTCGCTCATCGCCTCGCGCCATTCCACCACATCCACTGCGCCGATTAAATCGAGCAACTCCTCTTCGAGATTGACAATCTGGAGCTGGCAGCCTTCACAGCACGCGAAATCGAAAATAGCCACTCTCGGTTTACTCATCGTTATATCGCCTCCGGCGCTACGCCCAGGTCCGAATACTTAAATACCGGGCCGTCAATACACGCATAATAATTATTTATCTGGCAATGCCCGCATTTACCCACTCCACATTTCATTTTTCTTTCAAGGTTGAGATATATCCGGTCCTTGGGGACTTTCTCCTCGGCCAGCGCCATCAATACGAATTTATACATAATAGGCGGCCCGCAGATGAAAACCTGTGACGTCGCCAGCTCCGACTCGATTTTCGGAATCAGGGTCGTCACCACTCCGACGTTTCCGTTCCAACAGTCGTGAGCTTCGTCGATGGTCTCCATAAAATGAATATCATCCCGTGCCAGCCACTGTTCCAGCTCCGACTGGAAGAACCGCTGCGAATAGCACTTGGTGCCCAGCAGAATCGTCACTTCGCCGTAGTCATCGCGTTTATCCAGCACATAATTGATAAACGAACGCTGCGGCACAAGGCCGATACCGCCACAGATAAATACAAGGTTCTGTCCTTTGACCTCGTCCACCGGGTATGTTCCGTTGCCTAACGGTCCGCGGATACCGATTTTGTCGCCGGCCTTTAGTTTATGAACCGCTTTGGTCACGTTGCCGATTCTGCGAATCACCATCTCTATACCGTCCTTCTGCGTCGGCGATGACGAAATCGTAATCGGCGCTTCGCCAATACCGGCAATCGAGACCTCGACGAACTGACCGGGAATGAAGTCGAATCCCGGCGCGCCGGAGTCATCCATCGTGAACCGCACGTACATCTCGGTATCGTTCATCAGCCGCATCTTCTGAACGGTCGCTAATTGCGGCAGGTAGATATCCTTTTCTGTGGCACAGCATTCACACATTACTCTTGCCCTTAATCCAGTATTCGGTACTCAGTATTTACTATTCAGCAGCTTGCCTTTAACTCAAAACTCACGACTCAAAACTATTTTATCCAAGCCCTAAATCATCCACGAGCCGATTGTAAATAGCCACCGGGTTGGCGATATCCGGCAGGCATGCTCCAATACATCTGCCGCAACCGACGCAGGCCATCTGGCCGCCGATTTTCTCCGGTACGTATTTGGCCTTTCGGTAGAGCCGGTGCCGAAACCTGTCGGCCCGGTTCTTTCTAAAATCGTGGTCGCCCGCGACCTTTGCAAAGCCGTCCAGCATACACCCATCCCACGCCCGGCATCGGCTGCCTGTCTTCATGTCCCAGTTCACATCATCCTGCACATTGAAACAATAGCAGGTCGGGCAGACCTGGTTGCACGAGCCGCAGGCAAAGCACGTCTTGGCCTTTTCCTCCCAGACCGGATGGTCATAGGCCTTTTCGAGCAGTTTGGGCAGGTAAGAAGCGGGGCACTTGAGCTTGTGTTTGGCCAGGTCTTTTTTGTTCTTTTCCTGAACTTCCTGCCGCTTATTTATATCTTCTTCGCCTGCGTCCGACATTTTGGCTGTCGCAAGCAGTTGTTTTCCCTTATCGGTCGCAATTTCAGCCGTGTACGCATCACCGATATCGGTAAGCAGCACGTCAAAGCCTTCTTTTACTACCGCGGCGCCCATCTCAGCGGCAAACACATTTTCCGAAGGATTCACCACATCAACAGCAACGATTGTCGCGTTGTCCCTTCTCTTGAAATAATGCTTATCGCAGTATCCCTGTCGGAACAGCTCGTCGAGCTGATTGATTGCGACCATATCATAAGGATGCACGCCGAGCAGCACGAACTTTTCATCGTCGTAGTTCGACTTATACTCGCCGCCTGTCTCGAATGTCAGCAGCGTCTCGACGGGCGGAAGGAAAAACTTTTTCGGCGGCTGTAAGGTCACGTCGTAGTCGAGCCGCAGGTCTTTGGCCGATAGCAGGGGGGCGAAATCGAACCTGTCGCCCTTGGCCTGCACACCGTAAACCTTTTGGCCTGCCGTCAGCTTGTCCACGAAATCTGCAAAGTCCGGCTTGCTTATCTTCTTTACTGCCATATTCTTAAAACCCTGTCAAATAGGCGTATTTAAGGCCTTTTAGCCGTTCCAAATATTCTACGTATAGTTTGTGCTTGAGTTCACAAGTACAAAACCCCAAATTATATCACTTAGCAGGATGACAAGCAAGTAAAAACGGCAAATTTCCTTTTTTCTTTGTAAATAGGGCACATCAGGCTGATGCAATTTGCTGCCATTTTGACAGTGTATGCCTGCCTGTTCGTGCGGGTAGTATAATATAA
>CAZOVR010000075.1:0-4272 GCA_964583405.1 uncultured Pirellulales bacterium | reverse complement strand
AGGCATACGGTAGGCAATATTACCGCCAAACATAACAGTAATATCACCCACCGCATCTGGTTCGAGCCTTCGTCCTGTCCGAACTTACCTGCCATCTTACTATGCCCTGTAAACCATAATTATCATTGTCCTTCGGCAAGGATTTCAATTTCAGTCCTGCTGAGGGCATAATTGTATATACGAACATCGTCTATGAGGCCGTCAAAGAACCGGCCTTGCTCCTGTGCGTTTTCTCCGATAAGAACATCGTAGTCATTTTGCCCGATACCACCCTTCCACTTCCGGCAAACGTCAACCTTGCCGTCAACGTAAATGCAAATCTGCTCGCCGTCATATACCGCCGCCGCGTGATGCCACTGGTCGGCCGGCACTTCTGTGCTTCCATCCACCATTAGCTGTTCCCAGCCGCTGACCGAAGCGTGAAATTTCCTTTGTTGTTCGGATGTTGATAGTCTCCAGGAATTGTCCCCTTTTGTCACTATCGCGGTATAGTCATAGGGAACCGAGCGGAAGTTGACCCAGCAGGAAATAGTAATTTCGCCGGACATATCGAACGCGTGCTCATCCGGTATTCTTACAAAGTCGCCGTTACCGTCCAGCTCAATCGCCCCACCTGTTTTGCCCTTTGTCCATTTTGCATCGCCTATTATAGAACCGTCGTGTTTACCGGAACTGCTGTCTTTGGCGATATTGCCTTCGGAATCATCGAATTTCCACCAGCCGAGAAGACCGGCCAGCTCGGCATTACCGAACGCCAGCGGATTACTCCACGCGGTATCACGTGAATCATGCCACGTAAGTTTTGTGTCGCGCGGCCCTCCATTATCATCGTCATTGACGTGAACATCTAAACCTATTGACATGCCGGGCATAGGCTTTATCCCGAGGGTTTCCCACGGAAATTTTACCTCGGTACGATATCCCTTCTCGGTCGTTATCATCGCAAATTCAACGTTTTCCTTCCTGCCGTGCCGGTCATGAACATCCATTGCAGGGCTGGTTTTGTCCCAGTCGAAATGATACTGGGCGTCATCGTCATCATATTGATTTGACTTGCTGTTATCCGCGTCGATATAGACTTCCGCCGAGTCATCGAACCACCACTCATCAGCGCTCGAATCGTTCACGAGACCATCGTCAGTCACGTCAATAAGAACATACAAATTGTCTTCGTCCCACATAGCCTTAAAGCCGGCTGCCAGGTCGTTCGGTGACGATGGCGGAGAAAAAAGTACATGGCCAACCTTATACTCACGAGCTCCGGACCACAGGTCCTCTGCGTTGCCGTCTATGACAGGGCTTTTAGCGGTTTTTATAATCGTAACGCCTCCTTCCGCTTTCGCTTTGTCTGCCTTGGTCTTAGCCTTGGCCTGGGCCGAAAGCTGCGCCAATTGCATCATCGGCTCGAACACTTCGTCCACAGGCGGAACACCTCGTATACCTGCATGAAAATTAAAATGGTCGATCCTTTCACTCGTACGAACCTGCACACACGTCTGGTCGAACGCCTCGGCCAGTTGCGCAATTATCCCAAGTGCTTCGTCTCCTCCGGGAATGGGCGCATACGCACCAGCCAGACGAATAGCCTGGCCGACGTTTATCATTAATACCTTACTCGTATCATCGGGCATTTGTGAAATAGCGCGGCTAAGACCGCCTGAACTCAAAACCGAGCCTTCACCTTTCAACGCCGCAAGCGACGCCTCAAGCACATCCGGACCGAATGCAAGCAAAGTGGTTTTATCGAACTCGACTATCTGACAATATATTTTTTTATCGTTATCTATTGTTAACTCGAACTTATTGGAATATTCATCCAGACCGACCGACTGCATATCCTGCGAACTCATTGTCCCCAGCTCTATACCTCTGATTATGCGACTTAAAATCAGGCGCGTCTGCTGTGGATTATGGCTGGTAATTGCAACACCGACACTGGGCAGCACCGGCACCGCCGCCCCAGCTACGTCCTCCTCCGACCGGGGGCTTACAACAAAAACCGTCACCTGCTCAATATTGGCAAATATCTCCCTGCCGATATCGAGTCCTGTCAGGTGTTCGACAGCTTTTTGCGCGCGTTCAACGGCCGGGCCGGTACTTTCATCCAAAGCAAAGCTGAAAATCGCCGCCGACCTATCGGGAACAGAACCGAAGGCCGACCTGCTTATGTTAGGCGTTCGCATTAAATCGTACGCCAGGCAGCGGTGACCTTCCTTGAAATCAATATCCGCTTCAAGTGACAAGCCGCTCGGCTCGATAGACATATATGCAAACAGCTCGTCTATACCATCGAAATCTGCAATATAATCCGCCATTGTTAATTCCTGCGGCATCCCCGCATCTCCAAATTGTCTTTTGACTTCGGTAAAAACCGTATCCACGTCCGCCCAGATTGTTACTGCATTGTCCCTGCGAACTTTTTTGTCTATCCTGGAAAAAGATTTGTTCTGCGAGGCAAGTGTCGGCTCATTAGTAATCCCCTTATACTGCCTGACGCTCCAGTTCAACTGCTCCGAAGGCTGCGCAATTATTATCACCTGCTCATCATAAGCAGCACCGGCCTGGTCATCGATTATATAAGTCTGCATATCTTCTATAGGTTCGCCGGGTTTTCCTGCGGTACCGATACCGGCCATAATAAGACCCCTCAGTGCATCACTTTCACCGGGGTCAAGTAAAATCACAAACGGAGGCTGGTTTCCAATCCCTGTTATACCTAGCGCCGCCCCGCGAATCTTTTTAAATTCAGCTAACATGCTCGGATTGAAAAACGCACCGAGTTTACCTCCGGCGGTGTTCCCACCGCCAATCAATGTAAGAGGATTTTCAATAGGAGTACCTCTTAGCATATTAAGAATAGTCTCTACCTGCCTGCCCGGGCTGCCCAGCTCAACATAAACAAGGGTCTGGGCCGGCATCAGCTTCGCCGGGTCGATAGTTTGCCTTGTTGTCACCGACCGCTCTACGATTTCCCGACCCGGATATATCTTGCCGAACTGCTCTTTTGCCTGCCCGGCGATATCTTCCTGATTCGGATAATCGGAAACAACCGTGCGAAAATAATCGGCTGCCTCCGCGTTTTCTCCTTTTTTCAGGTAACACATGCCAAGCTGATAAGTGGCCCTGGCGGCGATTCGCTCATTGTCCTGGTGCTGCTCGGTTATCTGTGTATATATCGAAATTGCCTTGTCGAGGTCACCCTGCGTCTGTTCCGCATAAATCCCTTCTTCCAGCAGCACCGACGCGGTTTCAGCCGTCACACAGGCCGTCAGAAAAAGCATTGCCGGAATAACCAGAATTTTAATTCGATTGGGCTTGTCCATCTTCTTCTCCTTTTTCTAAAAGGGTATCAGAAATACTCGATATTGAACACTTCAAATTAAGAGCGTCTAAAAATATTCATCCATATCTGAACCAAATCTCTCACACAGAAGCTTGCGTGCCCTGTGAAAACGAACGTATACATTTTTACAGTCACATCCCGTAACGCCTGCAATTTCCTGATAAGACATATTTTTAAAACAACGAAGCTCAAAAACTTCCGCGTACAATCTGCCCAGATTTTGTCCGGCAAGATATAACTGCCGAAGCGCCTCACGCTGTTCGATTCGAATTTGAAAATCACATCGCCGCTGCACGGCGGACCTGAGCCTGAACACATCTTCACCCCTGGCCCTTGTATAACTCCTGCGGAAATTTTCCTGCACCTTGTTCCTGGCTATGGCCGCAACCCAGGACCAAAACCTGTCGGGATTGCGCAGCTGCTTTATTCTCCGTATTACAGTCAACAAAACTTCCTGCAGAACGTCCCCCGCCGTGTCATCATCCGAAGTCATCCTGCATAAATACCCCCGGAATCGTTCCTGCACCAATTGCGCTAGTTCTCCCAGAGACTGTTTGTCTCCCTTCCGGCAGCAAAGGACCAAACGCATCGAATCGTCATAGCTCACCATGTTCTTGTCTCCATGGCAGCTATTGTGGTCGGAAATGTTACGGATTTGTTACAGACATGTCCTTTTTTAAAAATTTTTGATGTGATAAATATGGTGAAAAATCTGCCTGGAAGCTACCCGTACGTATTTCCGCCCTCGTCAACGTAAATCTCCCCCTTGGCTTCTTCAATTATCTCAGCCGCTTTAGGCATTTCCTCAAGCTGAGGGACCTTGAACAGAACGCCGCAGTAACGACAGCGGACTCTGCAGTCAACCGCCTCGCCCTTCAGCAGCCACCCCTTACCGCAACTCGGACACTGAGCTATAATCTGCACCTGCA
>CAZOVR010000074.1:0-7294 GCA_964583405.1 uncultured Pirellulales bacterium | reverse complement strand
ATCAGGCCATGCCTCGGCCGGACCTGGTGGGCATTACCGCTTTCACCTCGCAGGCCAATCGCGCCTATGAAGTGGCGGCCCAATTCCGCAATGACGGCGTGCCCGTCGTCATGGGCGGGATTCACGCAACAATGTGTCTGGACGAGGTCACGCAGCGAGTGGACTCGGTCGTCACGGGCGAAGCTGAGAGCATCTGGCGGCAGGTCCTGGAGGACGTGCGGCGCCATAACCTCAAGCGGCGATATGACGGAGGGCTTGCCGAAATAACAGATGTGCCGCTGGCCCGTCAGGATTTGCTGACTGCCGGATATGCCTTAGGAGCCATTCAGACCACGCGAGGCTGTCCGTTGAACTGTAACTTCTGCAGCGTCACGGCCTTTAACGGGGCGCAGTACCGGCAGCGCCCAATTCCCGAGGTCGTCCGCGAATTCCAGTCGATTCGTGAGAAACGTGTTCTTATCGTCGACGACAATCTAATTGGCACTCGCACTGAGCACATTGCTCGCGCCAAGGAACTGTTCAGAGCCTTGGCAAAAGCAAAGCTGGCAAAACAATGGATAGCCCAGGCCACAATTAACTTCGCCGACGACGAAGAGCTTCTGGCGTTGGCGGCAAAAGCCGGTTGCAGAGGTGTCTTTATTGGATTTGAGTCCCCAGTGCCGGAAGGGCTTGTCGAGGTAGGCAAGAAATTCAACCTTCTTAAGAACCGCGACTTCCGTGTCTCCGTACGCCGCATACAACGGCACGGAATTCTAGTGGTGGCTTCGTTTATAATCGGTCTGGACATAGACAAACAGGGCATCGGTAAACGTATCGCCGAGACTGCTCGTGAATACGGCGTGGACTATCTCAACGTCTTGTTTTTGACTCCGTTGCCGGGCACGCAACTGTGGGACCAGATGACATCGCAGGGTCGGATTGCCCTCGACAACTTTCCCGAAGACTGGAAATATTATACGCTGACCTTCCCTGTAGCTTGCTACAAGCATTTGTCTGTGGACAGTATAATTGAGGAAATGCTCTGCTGCGACTGGGAGTTCTATTCCATCTCGAACATTCTCCAGAGGGTCTGGACCAACCTGTGGCGACGCCGCATACCACTGGTCACGTTGATTGGCAATCTGACATACAGGAACAATCTGCCGCTCAGCACCAGGACATTGACCGAATTCAAGCGGCGCTGCGCCGAGAGGCAGAAGTGTATCAGGAACTTATGAGTTCCCGGGCATTAGATGTGTGTTCTAATATAGCCGAGGCTTAACCTGCTGTTCAAATCGCCGTAACTGTCGCCGGAGGTTACCGACTCTACAGTTACGTTGGACTCTAATTACCCTTTGGCCTGGGAAAATCTGACCTTTGAAGTCGAGCTGGTCGAAATACTGTAAGGTCCCACAGATACTGTTGAACTTGTCTCAAGGGGCGTTTTGCGCTTGATTCTCTCCTGGACACAGGTGGTATTTGTATATCTAAACAAATTCTTATCGTTGCCCCCATTTTGTTGAAATCCGTTTTTTTTTTGCACTTGTCGCCGGGTGACTCGTAGTATATTGCGGACGAGCACGGCAGTTGTTAATAATTTGCTGTAAATGTCCTGTGTTTTTTTATTGACAGTTGTTAATTACTATAATAAAATACCAGAAATCGTTAACGAGTTGCTAAGGCGGGGTTTGGTTAAGATCTGTTTTGTCACTGGATTGCATAGAGCCTGAGTTTTACTGGTGGCTTATGTTACTTGCGATTTTACTAATGGTCTGCATAGCAGCGATGGCATTCTTCACAGGCCGCAGAATCACCCAACGTACACCCCAGCATCATCATATCCTCATCCTTCTGGTCTGCATTACTCTGGCTATGGCTTACGTTTCGCTGGCCAGAGACAGCGCCTGGCAGATTATGTGTATGCCGTTCACGAACACAATTGTATACGGCAAGTGGCTTTTTATCATCGCCTCCTTCGCGGCAGGACTGCTGTCGAATTCCAACATAATCAGACCGCTGAGCAGGATATTTCTTATTCCAGCGTTGCTGATTGTTGCATTTATGGATTTTGGGGAATACGTTCTTTTTCCAAAACCCCACAGCGGGCATATTCTCATCGATTCTGTTGTCGGACAGAGTTCTGATGCCACCTGTTCACCCGCCGCCTGCGCTACTTTTTTGAGGTTATACCACGTCGAGGTTTTGGAAAAGCAGATGGTCAAGGCTTGTCTGACTACGAGTAACGGAACCCCCAATCAGGGAATTTGGCGGGCCTTGAAGATGTATGTTCCTGACGGATACAAAGTCAACATTGCACGTTTCCGGGATTACCACAACCTGCCCTTTCCTGTAATGGTAAATATGAAGCTCAAAGATAGCGATTATGGTTCCAGCAGGTATTACGGGCAATGGGGCTGGAAACCGGGAGTACCTCATACGGTTGTTTTACTAGGCCAGGCTGACGACGGAAAGTTCCTCGTGGCCGACCCGGCTACCGGTATGGACATCTGGGACTATCAGGCTCTTGATGTACTCTGGGATAAAGTTGGATTCTTTTTAAAAAGTGTTAATTAGTACCATTAAGCCACCCATAGAGCTTTTTGCCACAGTTGTAATCAGTGCGTGCACGCCTTTCGGTATTTCATCAGATGGATTGGCAGAATCCATAAATCACGAACCACTAATAACAAACCACAAATTACCTTCCTGATTTTTGCTCTTCGCGTCAATGCTTGCTCTTCGCTGAAATTCTGATACGCGAATTCACCGTGATACTTCCTCGCCGCCTCATCATAAGCCTTGGCTGCTTCGATCTCTGATTCGACAAATGACGCAGCGGAGTTCTCTGCCTCCTTCATCCCGCGAGTAATTTGCCCCGAAGGGAAATATCCTAAGCTCTTACGCTTGCCATTGACTTTTATCATCGCCCGCCAGCAATTCCTCGATTTATACCATGACACTCCTTTATATTTCGAGCTTGTTCCACTCCGTCCGCTGCGGTTCATATTATTCTGACTCTTCGTCGCCAACCGCAGGTTCGCCCGACGATTATCCATGCTGTCACGGTTTTTATGGTCAACTATTTTACCTTCCGGGGGATTCATTATCTGCCGATGCATATATACAACCTTCCCGCAATTTCCCCCGGGCAGTAATCGTACCGCCGCATATTTACCGCAGCTCTCTTTCGCCCACCATGTATATTGACTTATTTCGTGATAGTCTCTCGGCTCGACTTTCGCGTATTTATCCGGCAATACCTTCACTCGCCGATACGCATGGTCACACCAGAACCACCGCCAAACCAGACAAGGCCAGACAATAACCCTATCAATAAAAACAGGAACATCAATTGACAGTCGATATCGTGACACGCCCTGAGGATTCCAGAATTGTGATTGTTCAGAGTTCCATGTTCCATGCAGGAGGTTACGTGGAACTCAGTACGTGGTACTTATTTATGCTTCTGCTGGTTGATGCGACCTTTGCCTTCTGGCGTGTCCCCACGTCTTGGTTCATCCGAACCAGTGGGGGCCGATGTGTCATTCCTGCCAAAGCAGGAATCCATCTTGTTTAGCAGTCGTCGGCCTGTCCTGAGCGAAGTCGAAGGATACGACGACTTGATTAATGTGTTAATCTGTGATTAATGAACTGTTCTTTTTTCCCTCGTTATTCGTAATTCGTATTTGTCAATCGTCACTCTTTTTATAGTGCAATTCCCATACCAAAAACCATCATTTCCCAATAAATTTCCACCCTTATAAATCCCTGTTTCAACTCCACTTACAACCCAATAATCACTCATCAATTATCACTAATAAATCCCTCATTTTTGAACTGTCATACTGACAGTCCAAAACCCGGCCGCAGGTCGCCCGGCACCTAATAAGCGCTTTGTGCTGTAGTTAGGTGCTGTGGTGCCAAATCCGGCATTTACACCCGCCATTATGACATACATACTAGTGTTGTTTAGCAGTCGCCGGAACGGCGACTTGTTTAGCCCCGCCCCCTGTGGGCGGGGTTGTTAGCCCCCTGCATTGTAGGGGGTTCTAAGAATCAAGTGTCGTGCTTTTTTGTTGATTTTGCCGCTGAGGCAGTTTACTTTATGACAAGAATGGTCGGGTTTGGCTCCCGATTTAACCCGTAAGCAAAGCCAATAAGTATAAAGCGATATATTGCTATGATTGATGTAGAGAAAATCAAACCAGAGATTGAACAGGTATGTCAACGTTTGCCGGTCAAACGATTAGGCCTGTTTGGTTCTGCTTTGAGCCAAAATTTCTCTCAAAACAGCGACGTAGATGTTTTGGTAATTTTTGATTCGGGCGAGAACATCGACCTTTTCGACAAGTATTTTGAATTAAAAGAGCAACTGGGAGAAATATTCAAACGAGAGGTTGACTTAGTTGTTGATAGAAAATTCAAAAATCCTGTCTTAAAAAAATCCATTGACAGGACAAGGGTCGTCATTTATGAACGATGAAACAAGAAAAAACCTTATTGATGTCCTTCAGGCAGCCGAGGAAGTACAGAATTTCGTTTGCGGAATGGACTTCAAGGTATATCAAAACAGCCCCGTTACCCAAAGAGCTGTCGAAAGAGACTTTGAAATCATTGGAGAAGCTCTTAACAGGATTAAATACACAGACAGCGAATTATTGGAAAAGATTTCCGAGCATCACCGTATCATAGGTTTTAGAAACATCTTAATTCACGGCTATGATATTGTTGATGAGGCGATTGTTTGGCAAGCCGTTACAAACCACCTGCCGATTTTAGTCAGTGAAATAAAAGAAATACTGAGCGCCTGATAAAATAATCCCCAAGTTGATATGACGTGCTTTTGTCAGAGGCAAATCCGGCGAAGGTTTACCCAGAAAAGCCGTGGAAGTGGTTCTATGATTTGCAGAGCAGCGTTATTGTGGGGAAAAAACCTGACTGCATATTATTTACCTGCCTATAAGGCAGCCAGCAATACGGTGATGGTGGGTTGTAAGGAAAGAATAATGGAAAATATTGTGTTTGATAAAATTCACAAGATTGATCCCAAGAGTATTTGGAAACATGAAGCACACGATTTCACGCCTTGGCTTGCCGAGAATATCACCAAACTTGGTGAGGCAATTGGAATTGAATTGGAAGTAACAGAGATAGAAGCGGACGTTGGTAGTTTTTCCTTAGATATTTTGGCGAAGGATTTAGGACGCAATGCAAATGTTATCATAGAAAATCAACTTGCTACAACTGACCATGACCACCTTGGTAAATTGTTAACTTATGCAAGCGGATATGATGCTGACATTATTATTTGGCTATCAACAGAAATCAGAGAGGAACACAGGCAGACATTAGATTGGTTAAACCAAAGAACAGATTCTAATACAGATTTTTTTGGTGTTGTAGTTGAAGTAATAAAAATCGGAGAATCACGACCTGCACTACAATTCAAGGTGATTGTCTCTCCAAACGAATGGCAAAAATCAAAAAAGAAACAATCAAATAACGCATCATCCGAAAAATCTGAGAAATATAGAAAATATTTTCAGGGATTGATTGATGATTTAAGAGAAAATTATCACTTTACCAGCGCAAAAAAGGGACAACCCCAGAGCTGGTATAGTTTCTCATCGGGAAACAATAAGTTTTCATATGGACATAGTTTTGCACAAGGAGGTAGAGTACGAACTGGAATCTATATTGACAGTGGAGATTTAGTTAACAATAAGGCATTCTTTGACCAGTTATTCGTCGAAAAAAAAGAAATAGAAGCCGAATTTGGTCAAAGGCTAGAGTGGGAACGTTTAGATAACAAGCGAGCTTGTCGTGTTGCTGTATATTGTAAAGGTTCAATTGAGGATAGTTCTGAAGAATTACAGAAAATCAAAGACTGGGGAATCCAGAATCTACTAAAATTAAGAGATATTTTTAGCAAAAGAGGATAGAACAAAAGGAGACACTTGACTGGTATCCCACCGCTGCTTCATACCAGCAAGTGTTCCAAGTCATTCTCAAAACAGGTATCAGACGTTTTGTTCTTTAACTTCGCGAACTTCGTGGCAAAATTGATTTACATTAAGCCATTGCAGGCTTACATCGCCAAATTGCAAGTTTGCAACATGACCCTTAGCGGTTAACTATAAAACCGCCTTCACCGTATTTGACAGTACGCTTCGCGAGAGGTTTAAATGAAATGGAATCTCTCTTGGTTCGGGGTTGGTAGAACATTTTGGCAAGCTGGGACGTATCAATTGAAGAAAAATCCTGGTTAAGCTGGTCGTTAGCTGTTGGTCGTTAGTGAACAACTCTAAGACAGTGTTAATCAGTGTAAACCCGTGTCTGAAAATATCCTGTTAATCTTGTCTATCCTGTCAGCGTAACCTGCGTAACCTGTGCCATAGGTATTAGCGTCTAACAAAGTCATTAGTAAATAGTAAATCTCCGCGGTTTAATTTAGTCGTTAGTCGTACTTTGTGCCTTTGGCCCTTTGAAACTTTGCACCTTTTTCCCTCCGCGCCATCTGTGGCTAAAATTCGTCGTTAGGCTTTAGTCGTCGGTCGTTAATATAATTTATAATCCGCGTAAATCCGCGTAATCCGCGGTTAAACATAGTCTTTAGTCGTCGTTCGTAAATCGTACTCGTCAATCGTCATTCGTAATTCTACTTCTCTGTGTGCTCTGTAGCTTAATTAGTCGTTGGTTTTTAGTCGTCAGTCGTTAACCAATAATTGATTCTCTGTGGCCTCTGTGTGCTCTGTGGCTAAAATTCGTCGTTGGTTTTGGTCTTTAATCTGGTCTCTTGCTTCTGGTGTCTTGTGTCTATCTTAATCTGCGTCAATCTGAGAAATCTGTGGCTAATATCTAAAAAAATTACAGTTTTTTACAAAAAAATTGTAAAATACCTGTTGACGGTGCGTATATACAGGTGTACAATCTTCTAATTGTAGCAGGTGACGAATTGTAAATAACCTGCCAGAAAGGGTTTAGGTAGGGTTTTGAACAAAACTTTGTTAGCGATAATGTGTGTGACTTAGACTGCTTAGAACAAAGCGACTTTTTACAGGCCGCTGGCAGTTAAGTCAGCGGCCTTTTTTATTGCTCTTTTTGAACTTAATAATCAGTTAAAACGAGCCCTTAGCCGATTGACTATTTACTATTGAGTATTTATTATGCGTTGTTTCGGGTGTCGCACTGTGGCGGCAGCCTGAATAATCAATAGAAAATAATCGATAATTTATTGCCGGGGCTCGTAGCTCAGTTGGCTAGAGCGCACGCCTGATAAGCGTGAGGTCGGAAGTTCGAATCTTCCCGGGCCCAT
>CAZOVR010000073.1:0-7352 GCA_964583405.1 uncultured Pirellulales bacterium | reverse complement strand
TTTCATATTGCTTGTATGATCGTAGCCCTCAGGAGGTTATGAAATGGCTTCTAGTGTCTATTCGTGTTAACCTGTGCCCTAGGTATTCGTGGTTAATTATTTCTTTTTTGTGCCTTTTTGTGGTTATATATCTCTGTGTTCTCGCCTGCCCTCCTGTCCTCGAACGGTTTTGTCGGGGATGCAAGTCGTAAGCAGGGGGTGCTCTCTGTGGCTAATTAGTCGTTAGTCTTGCCTCTTGTATCTGGAGTCTGAAGTCAGTTGACTGGAAAAATATCTTGCCGTGGGCCTGGTAATCCATTATGTTAACTCGTCAATTTAGGCTGACTTTTTCACTGAACAATTTGCCTCAGGGAAGAGAGAGATGGCCTGCACCAGAATAAAGCTCGCGTGCCTGTATAAAATAGCTGCCGTCGCAGTTCTGCTGCCCTGTTTTTCTCACGCTGTAAACTGGGATATACAAATCGTTGGGGCGGATACAGGCGCAATCTCTGGGGCGAGCGTCGATATGGTGCTCGATATTAACGGCGTTGCTCATGTCGTGTATTTTGACGATGACGGCGGCTTGAGATTGGTATATGCCTGCAACGAGCAAAACCAGTGGGATTATACGACCGTGGAGGACAACCTCGAAATAAATGATCCAAAGACGGTTATTGCAGTCGATTCTCAGGGCTTGGTATATGTTGTTCATCATGATAATGGAGGTAACCTGGTTTTTAGAAAAAAGGAAAATGACACATGGTCTTCGGATATATTCTCTCTTCCTAAGTCCATTCCTTGCGATGCCGAAGTCGACAACGAAGGCCGGCTTAACGTCGTCTATACATACGCACCCGGCGGTATTGATAACGACGCTTTCCTGATGCTTTACACCGGAGGCGACTACGATGAAATCGAAAACCATGGTAATTTTCGGTCGGCCTCACTGGCTATTGACAGCCTGTCAAATCCTCACCTGTGCTACTATGACGCCTTGAACGACGTTCTTAAATATGCCGTAAAAGACGGCAGTTCCTGGACCATTGAAACAGTAGACGGCAATATCGGTGACGTGCCTTCCTATGTTTGGGGCTCTGCCTCAATTGCCCTGGACAGCAACGACGTACCACACATCAGCTATCTCGATTTTACGAACACAGACTTGAAATATGCAAACAGGCTCTCGGGAAACTGGGCGACTCAGATAGTTGACGATACGGCGTATATCGGCCAGCAGACCTCTATTGTGGTTGACTCTAATGATGCAATTCATATCTTTTATCAGCACTTCATCGACGGCAGGGTATTTCTCAAACACACCGTCGGAACAGCCGCCGGAGGATGGCAGTTCGCCGATACAATTACCGATTTCAATAAGAACAGTAATCCTGTGTACTTGTCTCTTGCTTGTGACGACGATGACAGGTCCCACGTCTGCTATATTGCTCCTGTACTTCAGACGGTAGAATATGCCGTTCCACTGATTTGCGGTGACCCTGACCACCCCTTTCCAGACGGCGACGCCGACAAAAACTGCAAGGTCGATTTCTTCGACCTTAGTCTTCTCGGCCAGTACTGGTTTGACCCAGGCTGCACATTTCCCGATTATTGTAACGGCGCCGACCTTGATACAAGTGGAGCTGTCGATAACAACGACCTCGATTTCCTTGTGGAGAACTGGCTTGAATGCACACTGACCGATTAATACTAAGGCCTCGCTTGTGTTCTGTGCCTTCCCATCAGAAAGATAGTTTTATCGACATCTCGTTTATCGAGTGTTTCTCTGAGCATCTTTTTCGCCGCAGCCAGTGACGTGCGATGTGTGACATGCGTGATTATTATATGTTCATTGTTCATCTGCCGCACTAATTTCGCCAGTTCCTTTACGTGCATATGCCTGCCGACGTCCGCCCGCTCGATATGCTCATCTTCATAGAAGGTGCATTCGGTAATTAAAATTTTGCTGTTCGCCACGTAATCAAGCTGGCTGAATTCGGCGTACTGCGTATCACCGAAATAAGTTACAATCGGTATCTCGACCGGATAATCGATTGTGACTCCCTGCTTTTTCAGTTCCACTATCTGAGGACCTGTTAGTTCGGTGTATTCACTTTTGAGCTTTTTTCTCTTTTCTATAACCGTATATCCGAGAGACCCTCTGCTGTGTTTTGTTGGAAACGTCCTGACAAACAGGTTGGGTTTTATCTGATACTCATCCCCGACCTTTACGCCCACCAGGTTCGCCGGTACTTGGGTCCCGTCGAGCTGTCCCCACGCATCGAGTATCTGCTGTATCGGCCGTATCATATTCCCGGGCGCAAGGACCGTTCCCGGCTTTTGTCCGTTAAAGTTCCTGTGTGAAAGGTAATACGCTATCCCAGAACAGTGGTCGATATGCCCGTGGGAAAGCAATACGTTGTTTATGGATATGACCTGGTCCGGCGCCTTACCAACATCGAAACAAACGTCGAGCTGCGGCAGGGCGATGACCGTCTCCTCCGCGGCCACCGAATAGCCGATTATCTCCAAATCGTCTATCTTTATCTTTGCAAGGTTGTGACTGGGCATAATATTTCCCTGAAAACCGTCCAAAACCGCAATGGTAGAAGCCGGCCCACTTAATGTCAATTTTTTTTGACTTTCCGGTACAATTGCTTATCGTTAAATGCTGCTTTTTGTCATTCCCGCGAAAGCGGGAATCCAGACGACTATTTGGAAAGGCGAAAGACTTGCCCGATACGAGAAGCCATAGAGGCCCGGCCCCGAAGGATACTCAACTGTTCGGACCGGCTGCGATTGACCGGCTCAGGTCGGCAGTCACTGATTATTCACTGCTGCTGACCAAAGGCTACGCCGAAAATAGCTCCCTCAAACTCGTCGGCGACAGGTTCGAATTGACCCAGCGGCAGAGACTCGCCGTAATGAGAAGTGCCTGCTCCGACTCACAGCTTTCGTCCCGAAAACAAAAGCAGTTGAAAATCAAATCCATAAAACACAATTCGCTTGCCGTTGACGGCTATAACCTCTTAATTACCGTTGAAGCCGCTATCAGCGGGGCGTTCATATTCATAGGCAGAGACGGCTGTTGCCGCGACCTCGCGAGTATCCACGGTACATATCGAAAAGTCGAAGAGACAATACCAGCACTGGAGCTTATTATTGATTTCGTCGGTTCATTGCGACCCGCCGAAGTTGTCTGGCTGCTGGATAAACCCGTCTCGAACAGCGGTAGGCTGAAAAAAATCATAGATGATACGTTGCTCGGCGATTTTGATAACTTTTTCGTCAGGCTTTCCGTTAATCCCGACGCCGAATTGATTTCAACCGGCGCAATTGTCGTCAGCAGTGACAGCGTCGTTCTGGACAACTGCAGTCGCTGGACCAACCTCGCCGAAGAGATTATACGCCATAAAATACCATCAGCTAAGCTGATAGATTTTTCGGTCGTCTAAGCGACTTTATGAACTGTTATTCCAGAACTTCAAACCAGTGGTTGGCAAATTCCGCAAAATCCTTCGCCTCTACAGTACCGCTGAAGTCGATATCGGTCCAATCGCACCAAAGGGGCGGTTCGCAATCTGTATTCAGCCATTCTATAACCAGGTCATTTAAGTCGGCTACGTCAACATCAAAATCTTCGTCAAAGTCACCCAGCGGATAATAATCAACAGAATCCTCGACATAGATAGTTCCGAACTGGGCCTGAAAATCGTTGCTGTCGAGAAGATGATTGGAGTCCTCGACCGACCATCCATCCAGTACATTAGCATCAAAAATGAAAGGTTCAGTTGACCATAAAATCCCGTTAATGTCAGCCACTCGACCATTTATAATCTCAACGCCGAAATCGGCAAGGGTAGCGTTTGGTTCCAGTGGTTCGGTGCCTATAAATCCTGTTGGATTCTCATTCATATAAGTTTCCAGATTTACCGCACAGTACAGGTTGACATCATTACTTTCAGTAGCAAGTCCTGCAATACGATGAGGCTTAATATTTACCAAGCCGAAAGAACCAAAGCTGACGATTCCTTCGTCGCCTCCATTTATTATGAAGCTTGCGACATTGATTTTACCGGTTCTCCTTCTTTTGCCTGTAATTTTGCATACCCAATCCGTGATGCTCGGGTCTTTGGGAATTTTGAGTTTAACATTCATATTCTTGCCGGATTCGTTTTTCTTTTTAAAGGTTTTGTATAATGGATGCTTCAATCCGTCCGCAGTCCAGTAAAACACTATTGTCTTGCCGGGCCTGACCTGGAAATTAACTGTTTTCCTGCCCTTTACTACAACCGATGTTCCAGGCGGCGGAGCGTCTTCCCACTCTCCACTAACCGTCCAGGGCCTCGTTTTGTCCTCCTCTTCAGTAGCAACACAGATCGCGGCGGCGCCGTAAGGTGACTGCGAGATTATTGCATGGATATTGTCCTCCGCCAAATCGTCTAAAGTAGGGTTATCGCCGTTGCTGAATCTCGAGTTGCGTTCTTCGTTGCCTGTCTCCTCGCCCGGTGCCTCACCCCGCACTGGATCGTCCTTTACCGTGATTTGCTTCTCCTTCCCATCGTCACTGTACCCTGTTGCAGTCACGGCATGGCCCATGCCACCTCCGTCCGGATAGCATATGATTTCGACAGCTTCGTTCGCATCGATTTCCTGCTTGATAAATTCAAAGCTCGGAGGGCCGCCCATATCAAGAGCTATACCGTTCCCAACACGCACATTGCCATCTGCTTTGCCTTTGGCTTTTTTGATTTGCTGGTACTTTGTAACAATATTAGGCTCAGCGTCGTATGCTATTGCAGCTTTTCCCTTCAGGAATTTTTTTACGCCCTTTATCCCGCTATTTTCACTCCAGCCCGAAGCTTTTTTAAACTTGCCCATTGTCTCGTCCATGTCTTCGACTTCTATGTCATCGTTATTCTCCAGCATTCCCAGCCCCCGCCTTACTGAACCCGGCCCACAACCATTTGTCGGTTCCTCTACGTCAGGGACGTTGTCATAGTGTTTGCTTTTTCTGGTACTACCAGCGCCGCCGCCATCGTCGTGTAGCATCATATATCCGCTTACAACATCGGGTACAGGCGGCGGGCCTGGGTCGTTGGGCTCGGCAAGCGTACCGTTCGCATCATTCATTCCAAAGGCATTATAGAACCCGTCTTCTACAGTAATACCCTGCCAGTCATTCGGTGAAGGGGGGACCTCGAGATAATCGAGTTCTTTGATAACGCTATATTCGAGTGTAGAAAGCTCATCACCGTTGCTGATACCTACGAAACCAAGGTCGAAGAATCTTGATATGCTCGTCGAACCTGAAATCTGATTGCTGTTGGGAATCATCATATTACGGATTACCCAGTGCTCGCCGTATCCCGAGCGTCTTATCATCAAATTCACATAATAATCACATGGGTCCGAATCGCTCGTTAAAGTCACCCTGAAGTCACCCCAATTGGTATCTTCAACACCATTGGTCAGGGTACCGTTTCCGTCGTAAACACAGTAAAAATCCATCTGATAAATGTTGACGTCGTTGATTTCTACGGCATAAGACGTTGATAAAAACACTAATGACAGAAATACACATACAACAATTGCAGGGAACCCTTCCGCTTTCATCCTTCTTCTCCTTAAAAGATTCTTTGTTTTATCTCTGGAAAAAAACGTGTCCGACGTAAGAAAATATGTGTATCTACATTTGCTCTTCCGCCTCAAAAACAACAGTAGATGTGTTTTTCCTTCCTTCTGACTGATAAGTAAAGACGCAGGCAAAACTATATCACTATATCACCTATTGTCAAGTGATATATAATAGAAATTTATTTTGTCACCAATGAGTTTATACAGCCGATTTCAGTCATCAAAATTCGGCGAAGCGAACCTGCCGTGGTATTTACGAGCGGCTGCATCGTAGACCAGCGCAGCCTTGATTTCACTGGTGAATTCACCAAGACACATCGTTTTGTTATTAGCTCTTATCTGGCTTCGCCATTTTTTTCTATCACGGCACCAATAGACGCCTTTATATTTCGAGGTTTTACCTTTGGTGGGGCGTCTGTTCCAGTTGTTCTGTGTCCGCGTTGCGAGGCGGAGATTTGCACGTCTGTTGTCCAGGCTGTTGCGGTTAATATGGTCGACTAAAAGATGCTTTGGAGGATTCATTATAACTCTGTGCATGTTGATGAGTGTGCCTTTTTTGCCGCAGCACGCAAGTCGCACAGCCCTGTATGTATCATCGGTTTGCTGTGCCAGCCAGGTGTGTTGAGCCAGCCAGTAGTAGTCATTCTGGTCAACGATTGCGTATTGGCCTTCGGTCAGCGGTATTCTTCGGAACGTGTATCCGTAGCGCAGGTTGCGGAACAACAGAATCGGCAAGGCCAGTATAAAATCAACTCTTTGGGGTATCCGGATTTTGAGTCTGTAAGTAATCATTTTTTTAGTCCTCATTGCATTTGGGGTTGTAGATGTCAAATACTTGATATTTGTGGCTTATGCTCTTTAGAAGTGTGCACCTGTGCACTATACTTGGCCTTATGGCCCTGTGACCTTGCCCCGCACCAATTGTACATTGGCGGCTCTGGGCCTTTCCCCGTTTATCCCTGACTTTTGATACCGGCCAATTGGTGCGGGGCTGCCTCCGTTTGCCTTCCGGCAAATCTCCAATATTCAATTTACTCCCCTCCACCTTTGGATGAACTTGCGCGTTTTTACGAAATTTTCAGAAATTTTTTGAGAAAATTTGACGTAAGTACTTGTCAGTAAAGGGCGAAAAATTTTTCAAAAAAGTTTTTTTACCTTCGTACCCCCCTGCGCGGTTTTATTGCATTATCTTGCTACGCAAAAAATTCTGCCGATTTTATGCCCTTTGGTATGCTTTTTGCTGTACAGATTTTGCCACAGAGGAATGGGAATTTATATAGCCACCGAGAACACAGAGGTCACAGAGATAATCAATAATCCTTAATCACTAATCATTGTTATCCGCGGATTTCGCGGATTAACGCGGATTTTAAAAAGAAATGAAACACGAATGAACACAAATGAACACTAATCATTGTTATCCGCGGATTTCTCGGATTTACGCGGATTTATTATTAGACACGGATTCCGTCTTCGTCCCGATAAAAAACATCGGGACTACGCCGCGACAAGTAACACGGTTTTACACTGTTTATTAAGCACGAATTCCTTCGACAAGCTCAGGACAGGTAACACGAATTTACAACAATTTTCTTAGACACGGATTAACGCGGATTTACACAGGATGATCTCAATGCTAACGACTATGGAACCGCGGATTTCCCTGTGGGGCAAATTACTCGCGGCCTGTTATATGCTGAATACGCCGCTGCGTCATTTGTCGCGGATTAACGCGGATT
>CAZOVR010000072.1:0-8175 GCA_964583405.1 uncultured Pirellulales bacterium | reverse complement strand
ATGATTACAACTAATTGCAATATATTAGCTTGTGATTATTATACGAAATGAAAGTAGAAAGGTTATATAATCCGAGTGTCCCTAAGTAGCTATGACTTATATATGGAATTATGGCTTTACACGCCGGGAGTCAAAGGTTTATATCCTATATCGCACAGCCTTCAATTGACGCTCAGATATCCCATCGTAAGCTGGACTAATCCCACAAATCCTGTAAAATACATTATTACTATCGACTAATAGCTATCGACTACTGACTAATTAAGGAGAGGTGTCGGAGTGGCTGATCGAGCCGGTTTCGAAAACCGGTGTGCCCTTTGGGTACCGCGGGTTCGAATCCCGCCCTCTCCGTTCTTCGCTACGCTGCGAACGGCAGGACCGTTGTTCGTTGTTCTGCGAATGGCCGTATCTGCTGTTTCTTCTTTTCTTACAGGCATTTGTGCGACTTTCGCCTGTATTTGTGTTTAAAACAAAGTTTTTTATTGCCACTTGCAATTCCCGCCGGAAGACGTTATAATAGTTGTTTGTTGTTGGGTTCGTCTCGGCGAAGAACTGGAGCCGGGCCGTTTTTTTGGAGGAAGTCGGATGGATATAAATCTACTGCTTCTGAGAAAGGACGGATCCTTTAAAGCTATACCTATGCCCAGTAGTGTAACCGTAATGGGCCGGCGCAGGGATTGTGACCTGCGCATACCTCTGGACAGTGTCTCCCGCAGGCATTGCCGCCTTTTTACAGAGAAAGACGCCCTCAAAATACGCGACCTGAACTCCCGCAACGGTACCATAATAAATGGCCAGACTGTCGAGGAAACACTTCTTAAACCTGGGGATAAGCTAACTGTCGGCCCCGTAACCTTCGTTATGCAGGTAAACGGCAAGCCAGAAAAACTCGAATCAGGCAGCAAAGATTCGCAAAAAACAGATGATACCGCTGCTGATTTTACGGATGACGAACTCTTCGCTGAATTTTCCGACCTCGAGCTTGACAACGAGTAATCCCAAAAAATCTCGTGAAAAATCATAAATAAAGCAATAAATTTACGATATTTGTATCTTTATAATAAAAAACAGGACTGCGGGGTGTGTTTTTTTCTGCTTGCCCGCCGCCGAATAATTTGCTAACCTTTTTACCCAAAAGTTCTTAGCGGAGTTACTTTACTTTTTTAGGTTATGGAAACACTTGCTACAAAAACGATTCTTGCAGCACTTGGAATGTTCTCTTCGGCTGCCCCGGCCGCTGTAGAGCTGTCTTTCAGTATTTATAAGCTGGTACTGCTAATCGCCTGGGTTTACCTTTGTCTGTATTGTGTCCAGAAAATTCACATCAATCTCACACTTTCCGACCGAGGCAGGGTCATAGCCGACTTATTCTCTTTTGTCATCGGGCCCGTCGTGCTGCTTTTCTTCTTCCTCAAAGACATAAAGCAAAAGTCTTCCGAAAGCAGTCAGGGCTTTATGCAAACTATGAGAGAGCACTTCTACAACATTGCTGAGAGTATGCGAAACATCGGACGTGAAGATGTTTCCATCAGCCTTCTCGACACGTCAGGCCGAAGTATCAGGGAGCTGTATAGCCACGGCGGACGCAACCAGAGCCAGGACCGTCACACACTCGACTTGACTCAGCAGGTAATCCTCGACGCCATCGAGCAGAACGCCAGTGACATCTTGATTGACCCCAAAGATGATTCCATCCACATCATAAGATATAGAGTTGACGGTGTGCTCCGTGAAATCGAACAGATCGACTCAAAAACCTGCCAGGCAGTTATTAACAGTATAAAAGCCGTCAGTAATATGGACATCGCCGACAAACGCAGACCCCAGGACGGTGCATTTGTCGCCAAGACATCCGACAGCAGCATATCGTTTCGTGTCGCCAGTGCCGGCGTGCTCAATGGAGAAAAACTTTCCATAAGAGTTCTCAACCAGGACCCCGGCCGTTACCAGCTCAACACAATTGGTTTATCCGAAAAGCAGCAGATAGTCATCAGGCAGGCAATCACACGTCCCTCCGGCATGATGTTACTGTGCGGGCCGACCGGCAGCGGAAAAACAACCACGATGTACGCTATGCTGAATCTAATCGACCTGAACACGAGAAACGTAATAACAGTTGAAGACCCCATCGAATATGTGCTGCCCAAGGCCAGTCAGATTGAGGTAAATCCCAAAGCTGATATCACCTTCGCCAAAAGCCTGCGAAGTATGCTGAGGCAGGACCCCGATGTGATATGTGTCGGAGAAATTCGCGACGAAGAAACAGCCCAGATCGCCCTTCGGGCCGCGCAGACCGGACACCTCGTTCTGGCCACCGTCCACAGCACCAGCAACGCCTCGACGTTAATCAGACTTATGGACCTCGGTGTCACCCCGGCAATGCTCTCCACAGGATTGAGCCTTTTAATATCTCAAAGACTTGTTCGTAATCTTTGCCGGTACTGCAAGAGACCCGCCGAGTTCGCCCCGCGTCAAATCCACGAGTTCCGAAGACGCCAGATAGACCCCACCGGTATGTATCAGCCCGTAGGCTGTAACCAGTGTCACTATACGGGATACCGCGGCAGGACCGGTATCTACGACCTGCTTGTAATCGACGACAAGGTTAAACAAAATATCCTAAGCAACGAGGTGGCCCTGTCGCAGTTGAGAAAAGAGGGCGAAAAAAAAGGCAAAAGCAGTCTGCGAAAACAGGGTATGAAAAAGGTCGTTGGCGGCACAACATCTTTTCAGGAACTGCTGCGAGTCTTAGGGCATAACGAATGATATTCTGGACTGGAACAGCACTGGCTTTGTTTCTCGCCGCCGTTATGGTGAAAAAAGGTCTCTATGAAACATGGACGCTTTTTTTCAACGTCGTAATCGCCGTTTATCTCGGCTTTACCCTCGGACCTGTGCTCAAAAATCTCCTGGGAATCGACCAGGCAGGCGTTGAAGTTCTTGTGTTGCTCGGCACAGCGATAGTCTCTTTGACTGTGCTCTACTTATTCTCTTACATAATCTTTTTAAGCCAGTTTCATGTAACCTTTCCGAAGATTCTCGATTCTGCCGCTGGCGGCCTGTTCGGATTCCTGACAGGTTTTCTTATTTACAGTTTCATCGTCTTTTTAATCTGCATAAGTCCGTTAAATCCATACATTAACAAAATTGGCATCGACAGTACATCCACCCAGAGCAACACCAATTATGTGAAATGGTGGACTGGAATAATCCACAGTATTGTATCTGCTGACCAAAAACAAGAAAGTCTCGACCAAACAGTTGCTGTGTTAATAGAAAATGCAGACAAAAACGCCCGGGCCAGACAAGCGGTTGCTGAGCCCAACGAACCGGCTGAGCCCGCAGAGACAGAACCAGTCGAAAAGGAAATCACCCCCGCCGACCTCGGACCACCGCCTGAGCTTAAATTCGAAGACATCTGACCTTAATATTATATCAACCGCTGCTCATCTTATCTTCCACGAGGTCGCAGATTATATGATAAGCAATCTGATGAATCTCCTGTGCGCTGCTGGTCTGCGGGCTGTCAACACAAAGACAAAGGTCGGCCATTTTCTCCAGCTCACTGTTGTTTCTTCCGGTAAACGCCAATACCTTAGCGCCTTTTTCCTTCGCTAATCGTGCCGCCGCAAGAATATTGGCGCTTGCCCCGCTGGTAGATAAGGCCCACAGTATATCACCCTTTTCAATCAGACCTTCCACCTGCCGCCTGAAGATTTCCTCGAAACCGTAATCGTTACCGACACTGGTCAATATGGACGTGTCCGTCGAAAGCGCCACTGCCGGCAGGGCCTTTCTTTCTCTTCTGAACCTGCCGACCAGCTCACCGGAAATATGCTGACAATCCGCCGCTGAGCCCCCGTTTCCGCAAAGATACAGACGCCCGCCGTTCTTAAAACAATCTATGATGGCCTGCGACATTTGCGCAACTGCATCGATACCCGTCTGTTCGAGCACCTCGATGAGTTCCCTGTGGGCCTGGATTGCCTTTTTGACTGTATCCTTCATCCCTGATTAGGCCTAAAAAAACCTTACCAAAGCCGCTCAATTCTATTATCAGCTCTTGGCCTGGTCAAGGATAAGGTCTTTGACCTTCTGGCTGGGCAGATTCAAAGAACCGTAGGCGCCGGCAGCGGCGCTGCGCAGTGTGGGCTCTGCCTCCTGCGACCCGACTATCTCATAAATCGCATCAATCTGTTCATCACCAAGCAGATTACCGTTTACTTTGGCGCTCGAAGCCAGTGATGCAAACGCAGCGATTCGGATATCCTGAGGGCTTTCATCGTTCAATGCCATCGCCGCTATCGCCCGCTGTGCCGCGGGACTGTAAAGGTACGCCAGGACCTGCGCCGCGAGCAGTTTTATCTGCGTATTGTCGCCTTTTGTCGCGTCAATCAGCGCCTGCTCGGCATCAGCCAGATTGATTATCGTATTCCTCTCGACAGCTAACTTTAGCATAGCCTTCGCCGTACGCAGGGCATAGCTGTCGGCTAATCGTTCGTTCCACTGCCCCTCGGCCATAGTCGTTTCTGCATCTTCCCGCAGCGCCTCGGCCAGGTTCTGCACAACGATTCTGCTTTCTGCGAAAGGTTCTTTTGGCCCGGCTCCGGCAATAGCTATCGCTGCACTGTATCTAACAGCCTTGTCGTCGAACGACAGCGCTGCCAGTAAGGGCTGCTCCATCTCGAGCCGGTACATCAGAGACTTCTCTCCGGCGTTCTTCTCGAGCGCCTCGATAATATGAAGCGCTACATACGCGTTTTTATCTTTGATAGCGCGAGCCAATGCTTGATGCAGATACTCAGACCCCGCCGTAGTCGCATACACAGAAGCTCCGGCATGTCCCTGCCCGAAATATTCCGGTATCGCAAGGCCTGTTGACTCGGCCTTGAAAAACGCAGCAATCCAAAGACCGATTGCCTTGCCGTAACCTGCATCGGCCCGAAGCGCCCACTCGCAGCTCCGCATCGCCATAAGTTCATAGAAATACTCGCGGTCAACCTCCTGCCTTACCAGCCGCCGTCCCTGCTTGTCCCAGAACCATATATTGCCGAACTCGGCATCCTCAGCCGGGGCAAGTGAATCGACGTGATAATAGTAATTCTCCGCCAGGCGGTACAGAAGCTCAGCCGCCGGTATTGGAAGCACTGCAGGGTCAATCTGCTCGATACTCTTCGCCGCCATATCACGAATCTCGGCCGAACTGTCATTCTCGACAATGTACTTCAGATAGCCGAACGCCTGTGGATAACCTATCTCGCCCAGCGCCTTGACAATCTCAGCCCTTACCGCAGAATCTTCAGTTTGCAAGGCGACTGCCATAGGCCTGATAGCATCTTTTCCAATTTGCGGCAGAGCCCAGATAATGTTAGGCAGTTCCTCCCTCCGCGTCTGGTCAGCTATCGCATCAATCATAAACGGTATCGCATACTCGCCCGCATTTTCCAGTCTCTTGACCGCCGTCACACGCCCCCTTGCCGTACTACTGAGCCTGCGAACCTCTTCTGCGATTGTCGCAGGTTCTGTGCGAAGGGCAAATTTACCCTGCTCAATCAAATCAAGAATTTTATTGGTAAGCTCCGCTAACTGCGGGTCATACTCATTTTCCGCAGCCTTTCTCAAAAGCACCAGCGCCTGCGGATTGTCCTGGACATAGCCGAGGATAACCACCGGGTCCGGCTTAGCCTCAAGCACAGCCTGTGCATAGCCCTTAGCCAAATCCAGCCTGCCAATCTTGGTATAGTGAAGGTAGTTGCCCCAGTTATCTTCCAGCTCATCGGCAACAACCACCGCCGTCAGAATACTCGCAAGCAGTAATATGCCTGTGATAGCCTTGTACTTTATCATCGATTGTTCTCCGAAAATATTGTCCCCTTGCCTAAAAAGCTCAGCGACCGGTAAAACCACCCCGAATGCGCCTGTTCGCACACGTTTCTGTAAAGAGCCGTTTTGGGGTCCTTTCCTTTTGATAAGGCCAAACCAATCAAGCACTTATATAAATCGGCTCCTTTGAGCTTATACTACATAAAATTACCTATTCTGTCAACAAAAAACCCCTCATCACATTCTCAAGCTGTGGTTTATGTCGTTTTCCCAGCCAATCGCCTGCGAGCCCACTGACGTGCCTGCTCAAACGAATTGAGCCTTCCTTCAAGCTGCTCTACATACATTTCTTCCGCCAACTGACCCAGTGCCGGCCCAGGTCGGGCACCAAGTCGAATAAGCTCATACCCGTCCAGCAGGGGTTTTGGTGTTAGCTCAATATCACCAAGCTCGCGCACCCTTCGCCGTATCTTGTTCAGCACAGCTGTCTGCGCTCCTGTCGCTTTTTGAATCGCACGCTGGAACTGATACAGGTCGCCGAAATAAGGCTTAGCCGCCAACCTGCGCAGCCGGGCAAGTGACATATCAGCATCGAGCAACACATCCCGGTTCTGCAGCAGAAATTTTATATGCCGAATCTGGGCCTTGCTGAGTTTGAGTCGCCTGCATCTGTCCAGGCCGAACTGCCCGGGCCAGCCGACAAAAAGACACGCCAGACCAAGAGCAAAACTTACCTTCTTCGGCAGTTTGGAAAGAACTTTGACAGCCATTTTCGCCTTGGCCCTTGTAAAGCCATCGAATATCTGCTCAGCCAGACCACAGTCCAGAAGCATTTCAACTCCAGCGGCGCGATTTGCGTCAATAACAATACCTTCCAGCTCCATCGCAATCCTCTCACCGCTTATCCGGTTGATTTGTCCCGCCGTTTTACAAATCGCTTTGTACGTCTCTGTCTCAACTTCAAAACCAAGCTTCGTACTGAACCTAACCGCCCGCAGCATTCGCAGATAATCTTCTTCGAATCTTTCATTAGCTTTGCCGATGGTTCTAATCAAACCTTTCTTTAGGTCACGTTGTCCTGAGACATAGTCGATTATCTGCCGCTTCACAGGGTCATAGAACATCCCGTTAATAGTAAAGTCCCGTCGCCTGGCATCTTCTTTCGCCGATGAAAACTTTACATGCCCCGGATGTCGGCCGTCGGCATAGCCGCCTTCGCTCCTGAACGTGGCAACTTCCACCTGCTCTTTGCCTACTAGAACTATTACCACACCGAACTCGGCACCCATCTTCAGCGTCCGCTGAAATAATCGCATCACTTGTTTCGGCACCGCGTTCGTAGCAACGTCGTAATCATTTGCCCGCCGACCCAGAAGCATATCGCGCACACACCCTCCCGCGAACAAGGCCTCGAAGCCCTCGTCCCTTAACCGTCTCAATATCTTTACCGCAACCTGCCTGTTACTCATCTTTCTTTCTCAGTATTGTGACATTCATACTGCCCCAGGCCCGCCTCTGCTCAACTTCAAACACACCATATTTATCTAACGGTTCTATATCTTTTTCTGTCCGAGCAATGACAATGCCGTTATCCGCAACCTGCCGTTTCAGTATACCCATTAAGCCCGCCAATTGCGAATTTTCGCTTACGTTCCGCGTCGCAGCATAAGGCGGGTCCACAAATACTAAATTGTACTTGTGTGCATCGGAACCGAGCGGCGCGCCGACCTTAAAGGCATTTGCCCTTATGGCCTTCGACTGCTTGACGAATCCTGCCCTTTCGATATTGCGTTTTAATACAGCTTCTATTTTTTCATCTCGTTCGACGAAAGTAACGAACTCGGCCCCCCTGCTAAGCGCCTCTAAGCCTAATGACCCGACACCGCTGAACAGATCCGCAGCAAACGCACCGGTTGGCAAATCATAGCCGAACAAAACGCTGAAGAGCGACTCTTTTATCCTGTCAACAATCGGCCGTGACACATTGCTTTTCGGACTCAGTAATCTCAATCCACGCTTTGTACCTGCTATTATTCGCATTTAGCTAATATACAAAAACATGCACTCCACTGCGAATATTTTTACAAGCCTGTTAAAATCCGTATCGGAAGGTCAGGGGGATGGTGATAATCGTCTCGGTCTTTCTCAAAAAGGTGTTTTGGATTACAAATAGCAGTATATGAAGACGACGAGGGATATTATCTCTTTTATTACGATGAAAATTCAATAATATTTGTAATCAGATATTTCAAACGTTCACTAAAATGCCATTTTTTACAATACTCTGTTTTAGTACACTTTCGCACTTTTTAGGCGGCTAATTGAGATGAACTATTATCATAAACATACCAA
>CAZOVR010000071.1:0-8811 GCA_964583405.1 uncultured Pirellulales bacterium | reverse complement strand
CTACCCTGACTGAGGCCGTCGGCATCGCCATGGCACTGACGCGGATAGCACCAGCATATAGGCTTGCCTGCGGCGTCCCACTCGTCGTAATCCGCCTGACCTGAGTAACATTCTCCTAAACCTGTAACAGCGCAGCCTGTGTAGTTAACATCTTCTGCCGGCTCAGTGTCCTCAAGAACCACGTTGCCGCGAGCACTGTTGCCAATAATCGTGATATTGCAGTCGCCGCTAACCGTGAACTTGAACAAAACACCTGAGTTTGCCGGTGGATCCTCATGGTCAGGGTCTTGGTCACTATAAAGTGAACCCATCTCAATAGTCATACCACCCGTGCCGGAACCACCTTTTGCCCCCGGGGCATCGCCCGGAGCCATTGGAGTACCCGCTTCGTCGACTTCGCCATCGATGATAACGATAGTGCCCGGATATACCCAGTAATAGTCACTCGGTGAGCCTGACACAATATCACCAATGTTCGCGTCGTTATCGAGCGTGATGTCTAAGCCGAACGCCCTGGGCCGCTCTGCGTCGCTAGGCGCATGGTACCTGACCTCGACCTGATCCGTATCAGGCACTTGATTGCAAAAGACACTTACGCGCGCAAATGCCGTCGCTGTTAAAAGTAGTGCTGTTAGTACAAAACAAAGTTTTCTCATAGTTACATCCTTTCTTTCTTCTTTTCGTTTGGTAGAGATATTGTCTCTACTCCCTGGCTTCCAAAGAAGTCAACATCGCTCCCACCCGCAAAAGTTTGAGTTACCTCATCTTTTCACGTGAACTATGGGCGACGATTAAAACTATGCACATAGCTAACGTGCCGGCTGGTGGGAATAGCCGTAATGACTAAGCGTTTCGACTCCTAAACGGCTCCTCCTTTCTCGCCCTAAAGCGAACCGTGCATACAACTCTACGCTGTATACCCTAATCTTTCCTTGTGAAGACCAATATCAAGGTAGCATAGTTGCTGTTTGAGTTCAAGCAGAAAATGATTAGAATTGCGTAAAAATGCCCGCAACCGGCCTATATCCTGTTTCTGTGGTAATTCTCAAGCGAAACGCGGCCAAGACCACCTATTTTTTGCCTAAAAACGCGTTTTTTCCGCGATTTGTTAATTGCTTCAAAAGTCCGAAAAAAACACGGTTCCTATAAGAAATTTAAATTTTTTTTCATTTTTCTCTAATTTTGTGTATACACCTGTGCTTTTTGCTATTCTTTGCCTTCATGTACAAATTCCTCCAGGGAAGGTTGATTCTCATCCGCTTGACGCTGCTCGCAGCATCAGCGGTTCTTATCGCTGTCGGGATTTTGACAATCTATGCTGTCGGCAATCCCTCTGAGGACAGTCCGGCAAGTCGGGCAGAGCAATACTCAGAATTCTGGAAAAAACAACTCGTCTTTGTTGGTCTCGGGGCAGCCGCCTTTGTTGCAATTAACATGGTAAATTACCGCAAGCTCGGGGAGGTGAGCTATTGGATATTCGCAGCGGTTTTATTCCTGCTGTTTTTGTTGCTATTGGGCAAAATTATCAACCTGCCCTTTATACCAATGATAAATGGAACCCATCGCTGGATAGTATTCACAATCGCAGGCCGGCAATTACCCGCTATTCAGCCTTCGGAATTGTGCAAACTCGCTTACATACTCGCCCTGACTTGGTATCTTCGATACCGCAGCAACTATCGAAGCTTCAAGGCCCTGGTCGGTCCATTCCTGATTACTCTCGTGCCGATAGTCTTGATACTGCTCGAACCTGACCTCGGTACAGTTATGCTGATGATGCCTGTACTGCTAGTGATGGTCTTTGTCGCCGGAGCGCGTATTAAACATCTATTGCTCATCGCTCTGCTTGCATTACTAGTCAGCCCACTGTTCTGGGCGGTCATGAGGCCGTATCAAAAGATGCGTATCGCCAGTGTCTTACTTCAGAATTCGAGAGTTCAGGAATATGCCCAACAATCCCCGCGGCTTTCAAAACTAGTCCTCGGAACGAGATTCAACAAACGAACCTGGTCTGCCGGATACGGCTTTCATCTGACCCGCTCCAAGTATGCCATAGCCTCCGGCGGCAAGACCGGACAGGGCTTCAGGCAGGGACCGTTCATCAAATACAATCAATTTCTGCCCGAAAGTCATAATGATTTCATATTCGCGATTATCGCCCATCAGTGGGGCTTCTACAGCGCGCTGGGTGTTCTGGCCCTTTATGTCATCATCTTTCTCTGCGGCGTCGAAATCGCCCACCGCAATACCGACCCGTTCGGCCGATTGCTGGCCCTTGGCATAACGGCGATGTTTGTCGTTGAAGTATTGGTTAATGTGAGTATGACGCTTGGCCTGATGCCGATTACCGGCCTGACACTGCCGCTGGTAAGCTACGGTGGTTCGAGCCTGCTAACGAGCATGTTAGCCATAGGCCTGCTCAATAATGTCGGCCGCGCCCGCCCCTTCTCCGTCGCACCGAAATTATTCGAATAGCACGTCCTGCGCAGTTGCCAAATTTCATTCCGAACAGTATAAAAGCTGCCGATGGTAAAAGGCTTTCGGCAGATTGCGGTCCTTACAACGGCAAGTCGTGTCCTCGGATTCGTAAGGGATATGGCCTTTGCCTATTTCCTCGGTGCCGGCGCGCTGTTCGACGGCTGGGCTATCGCCTTTAAGATTCCGAATCTCGCCCGCCGGGTCTTCGGCGAAGGCGCAGCAGCCGCATCGTTCATCCCGGTTTATAGCGAAGAGCTTCACCATCGACCCGAATCGGCAAATCAACTGGCCGGTACGGTTGTTACAGCAGTAGCGGTACTGCTCGCCGCTGTCGTAGCTGTCGGTGAAGGAATAATATGGGGCTATTATACATTTTTCAGTAAATACCCCGGCACCGACCTCAAACTTGCCCTTGCCGGTATAATGCTGCCCTATATGATACTCATCTGCGTGGTGGCGATTCTTGCCGGCATACTCCAAACACACAGACATTTCACAACTCCGGCTATGGCGCCGGCGGTTCTGAATATTTTCATTATTAGCTCACTTTGTTTCAGCGGCTGGGCGCTTTCAATCCGTCCGGAACGACAGGTATTCGTTGTGGCTGTTGCTGTGATAATCGCCGGACTGACCCAGCTTGCTATGCAGCTGGTACCACTGCACAGCCGCGGGATACATCTTCGTCCCTCCTGGCAGATTCGCAGCGAGGCCTTCAGGAAAATCATAATCCTGATGGGCCCGATGATACTTGGTATGACCGTAACCCAGATAAATACTCTGGCAGATGATTTTATAGCGTTGTGGTTTTCCGGCTCACTCGAAAAAGGCGAGTACTTTTTGATGTTCGGCAGGCAAATTCGTTATCCCCTCTGGGCCGGCGCTGTTTCACATCTGTACTATTCACAGCGCCTGTATCAGTTCCCGCTCGGCGTGCTCGGTATTTCACTGGCAACAGCGGTCTTTCCCGTAATGAGCGCCGACGCAGCACGTAATGATATCGGCGCCCTTATAAAGACAGTATCGAAAGGACTTCAGGGCGCAGTTTTTGTCGCTCTTCCGGCGACGGCCGGTTTGATTCTCGTCAGGAGCGTACTCATTAGGGCGGCGTTTCAACGCGGCGCCTTCACAGCCGCCGATACTGCGGTTACATCAATAGTTCTTTCTTTTTATGCGCTCGGTCTGTGCGGCTATTTTCTGCAACAAATCATTACGCGAGCATTTTATGCATTGCAGGATTCGAAGCTGCCTGCGCAAACAGCGGTAGTAGCCGTAGTTGTAAACATCATTCTCAACCTTACAATGATTTGGTTTATGGGCACAGCGGGACTGGCCCTGGCCACAGCGGTTTGTTCTTACCTTCAGGTAGCTATTTTGACCAGCCTTATGAGCCGCCGCTTTAAGCAGATAAATTATCGAAGCCTCACTGTAACCTTTTGCAAAAGTGCCGTCGCAACAGCCGCGATGTACATTATCGGTTTGGTCATTCTCAAATTGGCCGACACCTGGCCTGTCAGCACAAAATTTGATGTTGCCAGGCTCCTGGTTGTTATTATCCCCTGTGTTGCAGTATATCTCGCCGCAGCTCAACTATTGAAAATTGAGGCCCTGACCCTTTTGACCGGTCGACGGAACAGATAAGCAGCCGCTAAGTGAACATCATCACACAAAAAATCGTACACAAAAACTGTGCCGGCGGACTAAGTTAAAAACCCGGGAAAAAACCGAAAAACCGCGTTATCAAGCCCTATTAGCACCTAAAGCCGGGCCTAAAACTGCCCGATAAAACATCGGTTGAATTGGTAACTTTGCCGGAGAATAGGATGTTCAAAACATCGGGGGCCATAACCCTGCAAATGCTCTGCATTTGCGGTTTCCTGGCGTCTGCTCAGCCTCTGCGCAGCGAGCAGGAGATGTTTTCGCCCACGGCGGCCCTGGCCTTCTACGATATAGCGCACGAGCTGGCTAACTCAGAGTCCGAAAAAACGCAGGTATCGCAACAGGAGGCTGAACAGGCCCTGGTCTTTTTGAGTGCCGCTATGCAGCTCGATAATCAGGCCGATTACTTCCTGCCTGATATGATTAAAGTGTCTTGCCGTGCAGAATCACCATTATCGCTCGGACTGGCTAACCTCTACGGCCGGTCTGCCGACCCTAATGACCCTACAAAAGTTATTGAACCTAAAGATAATTCTCAACTTATTATTGGCTTGTTAACTCGATATGTAAATCAGGATTCTGATTTGCAGGTTGTTCGCGAAGCCGTCCGGTATCTGCTCGGCCGGCTCGATACGCGCGAGCAGCGGGAAAAGATGCTGCTTGCCTTGCTTGTGCAACTACGTGGAAAGAATGATGTGCTCGAATCGGAACTGAGCACTTCCGTCGGGCTGCTGTCTTCCGAGAAAGCAGACTTCGATAAAGCACAGTCTTATTTTCTCATAGCAATCGACAAAAATAAATACAACAGTCTGGCTTTTGGTAAATTGTCCGAACTGGCCGGCGAAAAAATAAACGTAGCCAGCTACCTCGAGCATCTGAGATACCAACTTGGCGAAAATCCGCTTGACCTCCAGGCCGCACTTGCCTTTGCAGGTTATGCTCAGCAGCTCGAACTTTTTCAGACGGCCGTTGACGCCTATGCATACTGCTTGAACCTGTTCGAGTATCTTTATCCGAACGAGCCTCTCCCGCAATACATATACCTGCCCTGGGCTTTGAGCGCCTACAACAGTCCCCGGAATCCTCACAAAGTCTTTGAGATAGCACAGCGAGTCCGCGGCGAAGGAACATTTGACATTATGCTCGAAACCGTTGGTGCAAAGGCTGCGGAAAAGACCGGAAATGACCAGTTGGCCGCCGACATACTCGACTCGGCAGAGCAGACTGCCGTCGAAAAGCATCAATCATTTGGAGCAAATCGCACAGCGATAGCACAACAACTTGCCTGGTTCTACTGTCTCGGTAAGGTCGAGCCGGTCGAGGCGATAGACTGGGCAAACAGAGCATACGCCGCCGAGCCGAACAACCCTACCGCCGCAGCGCTATTGGCTTATGCGTTCGTTATAAACGACCAGCCGAATTGGGCAAAGCCTTTCTTCGAGGCTTACAAGCCCAGCCTGATGCTTAATCTTGCCAAAGCACAGGCAGGATTAGCTGATGCGAACAACGCTGGTGCAATCGATAAACTCAAATCTGTTATCGCTTCAGCGCCTGAATCGCTCGAAGCTCAAAAGGCAAGACAGCTTCTCAAAGGCTTAAACAGCATCTATGTCCCGAATACGGACCCGGAACTTATACTACCTGCATTTGAGGCCTTGTTCGGCGCCGATATTGTTCCGGCCTTTCGTATGCCTAATGAAATTTTCGACGCTCAATTGAGAATCCGCGGCGATAAGTTCGCTTATGGGAGCGATTTCCGCTCTTCTGTTATTATCACGAACAAATCCAGCGAGCCCATGGTTATCTCCGAGTATGGTTTGCTGAGAGGTAATATCAGAATCGATGCGAAAGTCGGCGGCGACCTGAACGAGACAATACCAAAACTGGTTTCGATGCAGATTCAGCCTTCACTGCCCATCAATCCTGGTTCGACCCTGATTGTGCCGGTTTCTCTTCGCACTGGCAGGCTAAAGGAACTTTTGGAGCAACACCCCCAGGCCTCGCTTGAGATGGAATTCACATTATATCTTGACAGTGTGACGCTCAGGGACGGTACTGTTGCAAATCGAATTGAAGACATAATCCCCGCAACAGCCGGTATCGAACGTCCCGGTATCAACCTGACGGCCCAGTTTCTTCGTGCCAGACTGAATTCACTGAAGAGACGCAGGCAGGGTCAAAATACTGCACAGTTATTTGCCGGACTGTTAATGGAACAGCACTTTATGACCAACCGTGAACCTTCATATCCTTATAAGTACTCCGATTGGATGCCTGACATGCTCGAATCCGGTCTGGTATATAATCTGGCCAATGACGACTGGGTCTCGCGTGTCTATACCATGAATGCTATGCTCGGTTTACCGCTTGACTTCGAATTAATGGAAGCTGCTTCCGAGAACCTCACCGATGAAAACTGGTCCGTCCGCATGATGGCCCTCTACCTCCTGGCCAAGAACGAAAGCAGCAACTTTGGCAGGGTGCTCGACCATACAGCCAAGTACGACCAGGACAAGCTTGTCAGGGATATGGCCGTTGCTCTGGGCGGAACCGCCCCGGTAAGTCAGTAGTCCTCTGTACTGACATCCTGCTTTTGACCACCTCTTGCATTGACCGCATTGGTCCTTTATTATGGCTGCTCAATAAACCTGTTGTTTAGAGATTTTATCATTTGACCGTGGCACTAAAACTAAAGCCAATCCGGTTCAGCAAAGACTTTATCATAATACTTATAATTTTATCCATCGCCCTTTCGATACGGCTGATTTACCTTGTGCAAATCAGCAGCAGTCCGGCCTTTCTCATCCCGGCTATCGATTCGTCAACTTATCACAAAGCAGCACACGGACTCATCACCGACGGTACAATGGCTGATACATTCTTCTGGCAGGGTTTTTTCTACCCGTTTTTTCTTTCTCGATTCTATTACTTTACAGGTTCCTCGGTAGTCGCCGCAAAAATATTCGGCGCAGTTCTTGGCGCCGTTACCTGCGCACTTGTTTATTTTCTCTCCAGGCAATTGTTCAGTCGCAGCACCTCAATTATTGCTGCCCTGATAGTCTCGCTCTACGGGCCGCTGGTGTTTTTCGAGACCGAATTGCTGGCCACCGGCTGGGCTGCTTTCTGGTCCGTTTCACTTATCCTGTTGCTGCTTAGGTCTGCAAAACCGCAAGCTAAGCTGCCGCTGTATGTGCTGACGGGCTTATGTATCGGCCTTGCCGTTATTACACGTGCATTCTTCATTGTTTTTGTCGCGGCAGCAAGCCTCTGGCTGATATGGAAAATCCGGCTGGGCGCCCGGAACCGCAAGGAAGCCCTGACAAGAATAATTTTGTTCGTTTGTGCTGCGATGACAGTCCCGATTATTGTCGGCTGTATGTCATATATCGAAAGAGGTTATTTCGCCCCCCTGCCGCAGGCAGGTGCGATTAACCTTTACATTGGCAACAATCCTGATTCCGAACAGACCGTCGCGCTTCGTCCCGGCCGTCAATGGGAAAAGATATTTGTACTGCCCCAAATGCACGATATTAAGGACAAAGCTGAATACCCTGCCTTCTTCATGCAGCAGTTCATCGATTATGTCAAAAGCGAACCCGGCGATTTTCTCAAAGGTCTGCTTCGCAAAACCACTAAGTTCACAAGCTCACGTGAAATTCCGAGGAACTTTGATGTTTATCTGAATCGAAGGTATTCGTCGCTGCTGAGTATGCTTGTCTTCAAGGTGGGTAAGTTCGGTTTTCCTTTTGGTTTATTGCTTCCTTTTGCATTTGTGGGTTTAATCCTCAACATCAGGCGCATCCCGTCACCCGTACTTCTGTTTTTGATACTTTACCCACTGTCTGTAATCCTTGTTTTCGTTTGTGCAAGATACAGGGCGCCGTATATACCGATACTGGCCCTCCCGGCCGCACTGGGAATCCGAAAGGCAGCCGTGTTTCTGAGACAACGGCGTTTTGCTGCATTGTGCCTGCTAATCTCAGCCGTAGTGGTTATTGCCGCTGCATCGAGTCTGGCCGGGCCGTTCAATACGGAGACGTTTAACTACGAAGCTGAGATGTATTACCTTATCGCATATCCATCTTACAAAAACGGTGACATTGAACAGGCCGACAAGCTGCTTGCCAGGGCCATTGAGCTGAAAAGCGACTATGCCGACGCATATATACTGCGCGGAACAATGTACTGGCAAGCGGACCAGCCCCAGCGTGCAGTTGAGTACCTCAGCAAAGCCGTCGAGCTTGCTCCTGATTTTTACATCGGGCGTTATCGCCTGGCTGAAAACCTTATAATGCTCGATAAACACGCCCCTGCCGCTGAGCAGCTTCGCATAGCACTTAACGATTCGAAGCGGCAGAAAAACCCTTATATGTCTGCCAGGATAGAAACGCTTTTATCCCGAATAACCGAGCCAAACGCACCACAGCGGTAATCCTTAAGTATCTGGGAAAATTTGTGTAATTTGGGGTTGTAATCCGATATCTATTCTGTAAAAATGCCCCGTCTTAACAGTTGTCTTGTTATCTGTATGAAAGGAACGTAAATGCCGGCAAAAGTAGATATGGAAAAATGCACAGGTTGCGAAACTTGTGTCAGTGAGTGCCCGAGCGAGGCTATCAGTATGGCCGAAAACAAGGCCAAAATCGACCCCGACGCCTGTGTGGATTGCGGTGTCTG
>CAZOVR010000070.1:0-9187 GCA_964583405.1 uncultured Pirellulales bacterium | reverse complement strand
CCCTGTTAAGGTAAGAGATTCCTTACGAAACCTATTGGCCTTGGCGGCAACGCCGAGGCCTTTTTTATAATCACAGATTTACGCGGATTTTATAGCCACCGAGGACACAGAACCCACAGAGAATTGCTCAGGACAGGTAACATACTCAAGGGAAGTTCAAGCAAGCGAATTCACCGTGATACTTCTGTGCGGCCTTATCATAGGCCTTGGCGGCCCACGCACTAAAGAACAGAAGTTTAGTGCGGGACTCCTTCAGGCAGATAAATCAGCCTTCAGTCGCGGCAGAGTTAATCATTAAAGTTCAGTGCGGCGAATTCTTTGTGATACTTCCTAGCAGCTAAATCGTAAGCTTTTGCTGCATCAATTTCTGATTTGAAGTAGCCTAAGAAGATTTTCTTCTTATTTACGGTTATTCGGGCGCGGTAGGCCTTCTTGCTCGGGCGGTAATCAACGCCTTTGTACTTAGATGTGAGGCGAGATGTGATCCTCCTGTTATAATTGTTCTGTGTAGAAGTGGCTAAACGAAGATTGGCACGGCGATTGTCGCGGCCGTCGCCGTTGATGTGATCGATGAGTAAATTGCAAGGCAATTTATTATGGATTCCCGCTTTCGCGGGAATGACAGAAGAAGAGCGTTTTGCATTAAGGGCGGATTGCATAACGAGGCGGTGCATATGGATGTTGATGCGGCGACCGTTGCGGTACTGGGTAGAAGTGGCGTAATAAGTTTGTGTAGATTTGCGGGCGTGCCATTTGTACTTGATTACCTCGTAAAACATATCAGGGTCAACTTTGGCGTATAAACCCCGCGTCAGAGGGACCAGACGAAAAGTATAACGATATCGCAATTTGCGATATAAAAGGACAGGCAGGACGAGGTATCTATCCAGCCGGTTCGAGATTTTGACGGTGTAAGAAACCAATTGATTAGTGATTATTGATTATTGTAAATTCAAAAAAATGTGGTCTTCCACTATTGGATGAACTTGCGCGTTTTTGCGCTATTTTCAGAAATTTTCTGAGAAAATTTTGCGTAAGTCCTTATGAATAAAGGGTGAAATTTTTTTGAAAAAAGATTTTTTAGGTCCGTACCCCCCTGCGCGCTTTTATTGCATTATTTTGCTACGCAAAAAATAATGGTAATTTTAGGGTGTTTGGCACGTGAATTGCTGAGAAAAAGAATTTTACCGCAGAGAACGCAAAGGTTTTAGAGAAAAGAACGACGAAGAATTAAAAAAGCCCCCGCGGCGCTTGAGCGGAATACTTATTGTTGTTTTATTTTTTTAAGGAGTTCTTTTCTGGCCTGTACGCGCAGCTCGGCGTTGGCGTATCGGCGGATTTCGTCGGGTGTTTCGGGCGATATCTGCGGAACGGGGGTCGGGCGCTTATCTTTATCGAGCGCGACGAACGTCAGGTGCGCGGACGTGGTCCTTGTCTGCCGGCCGGTGTAAGGGTCCTCTCGAATCACACGGACGCCGACTTCCATAGATGTTCGGCCTGCGTAGTTAACGCTGGCCTTGAGTATTACGTGGTCGCCGACGTAAATCGGCTGACGGAATGAGATGGAATCGATACATGCGGTGACGACTTCTTTACCGCAGTGGCGTTGTGCGGCCATCGAGGCAATCATATCGACCCAGGCGACGATAACACCGCCAAAGGCGGTGCCGTAAGGATTGGCCTGGTCTGGCATTAAGAGATACCTGCTTTCAACGGCGCTGTCGGAAGGTCTTTTGGCCTGCATAGGACTTGGCCCTTTCAATAGAACAGTAATTAACAGGATAGTGTCCTTAGCACAGGTGTCAAGCGCAGTCAGGCCAATCAACCTGCGGCGATGCCGAAAACCATACCAAGATTTCTGGCGATGAGTGATAATATGTAGAGTGCTATGAGCAGATAGACAAATCTCGGCAGCCAGAAAATAAAGACATCGAAGCCGTGGTCGGCCAGGTCGTTATACATTTTTGCAAGATGCAGTGACATTTTATCGAGCGTTCCGGACTCTTCGCCCGTCTGCCACAACGAGTAGAGCTCAACGGGCAGTCGGTCACGCGAAAAACCGCTGGACATATCCCTGCCGGCCTGTACGCTGCGAGCCGTGCCCGCGACGAAGCGCGAGACAAGTTGATTGCCGGTAAGGTTCACAGCAAGTTCAGCGGCCTTTGTGATAGGTATGCCGGCGCTATACAGCATATAAAACGAACGGCAGAAGCGCGATAAGGCGAGATTAAATAGAGGCTTTCTCAGCATAGGGATGAACAGCACAAAGACATCGAACGGCAATCGAATTATGCCGCGTTTGGGGATAAGCTTGATAAGAAGATGTACTACAATAAATATACCCCAGAGCCAGGCGAGTTTTGTGAAGCAAATCTGACAATACTGGATGGGCGATATGAGCCCGAGGAACATTGGGGTCAGCTCGGCGACAAATATAGCGAGGTGCAACACAAAAACGGGTAAGGTGAGTCCGCCGATGAGCTTTCGTCGGAGCTTGACTCGCAGCTCGTACCAGTCGGCGAGCATTTTGAAGTTGGCGGGCAGGTTGCCGGACTCTTCGGCGGCAGCGACCATAGTAATATCGAACGGGGCAAAGATGCGGCGCTTTCTGGCCATTGCTTCGTTGAGCTGTGAGCCGGATGAGAGGCAGTCTTCCAGAAATGTAAAGGTTTTTCGCAGGCGTCCTGTCTGGCCTTCGGCTACCGTTTTCAATGAGCGTACAATCGGTACGCCTGCTTCGAGCAGTGTGGCCATCTGAAAATAGGCTTTTTCAAGGTGTTTTACCATAGGTCATCGAACTATGATTTCGTTGATAAACCGGGTGAACTTTCCTAATATACCCCGTTATGGAGCTTTCAGGCAAGAGTGTAATTGTGACGGGTTCGACGGGGTCACTCGGCAGTGAGCTGGTAAAGGCGCTGGCGCAGGCGGGGTGTAACTGTATATGTCATTATTATAAGAACAAAGAAAAGGCAGAGAAAATAGTCAGTGACATAAAGGCGATGTCTCAGACAGCCGTCGCAATTAAAGCGGACCTGACCGAGCCGCAGCAGATAGACGCCCTGTTCGAGCAGGCGAGTCGATACGCCCCAGTGCAGATACTAATCAACTCGGCCTCTGTGTTCGAGCGGACGCCGCTGGATGAGATAAGCGTCGGCCAGGCCCGTCGCGTCCTTGATGTGAATCTAACGGCCTGTATCCTTACGGCCAGGGCCTTTGCACAAAAAATTTCAAAGGCACCTGAAGATAAAGACGCACCGTCGGGGAAAATCATCAATATTTGTGACGTTGCCGCGACAAAACCGTGGGCTGAGTACAGTCTGTATTGTGCGTCGAAGGCGGGTCTGATAGGAGCGACCAAGGCACTGGCGAAGGAATTGGCGCCGAATATCCTGGTAAACGCACTGGCGCCGGGGATAGCGACGTGGCCTACAGAAATGACGGGCGAAGAGGAAAAACGGCAGTTATCCTTCATTCCGATGCGGCGATTTGCCGAAACAAGAGAGATAGCCGCAGCGATGATTTTTCTGCTGGAAAATGATTATATCACAGGGCAGGTACTGAACGTGTGCGGCGGCAGAGGTATATAAAAGCAAAGGTCAAAGATGAAGTTTACATGGGCAACACGGATAACGCTGTTTCGGATATTACTGATAGTGCCGTTCGTTATGCTCATGCTGAATATCAACGACATTCAGTATCCTCAAAGCCAACGCCATTTGTTCCGGTACGCAGCGACAGCAATCTTTCTTGTTATGGCTTTTGGTGACGGCATCGACGGTTATCTTGCCCGGCGTAAAAAGCAGGTGACGAAACTCGGTGCGTTTCTCGACCCGCTTGCGGATAAACTGCTGATGACGTGCGCGTGCCTGCTGCTGGCGTCGAAGCGAGCAATGGTGCCGGGGTTTCAGATGCCGATAGAAGTGGTAGTGATAATAATCGCAAAGGATATGTTCCTGCTGATTGGATTTTTCGTCGTGTTTATGTTTACGCATGAGGTGCACGTTCTGCCGGTGCGGATAGGCAAAGTGGCGACGGCTCTTCAGCTTGTTATGGTCGGAACTGTGCTGCTGGCGCCGGAGATGTCGAAATTCATTCCTTATTATATATGGGTGCTGCGGGTATTGTGGTGGTCGGCGGCGGGGACGGCGATACTTGCAACGGCTATTTACATTCGGTCGGGCAGCGGCTATATTGAGGAAGCCGAGCACAGCGATGCAAAGCAGCAGTAGCCGGTGGATTTTTTGCGGGTATGCCGACGAGTCAATTGAGAAATTCCGACTACTTATTCGGTTCCCGCCAGCCAGTAACTTGTGAATATCTTAAGGTCCTTTTCATCAATGAAACTGTCAGCGGGCAGACTAATATCACAAATTGGATTGTATTGCTCATCGTCGTCTTCGGTCAGCCAGGCCAATGCGAATACTGCAAAATCCTCAAAGTCAACATCACAGTCACCGGCGAAGTCGCCGAAAGAGACATACGAAAATTCGTAAGCCCCCATATCAATAATCTCAGTATCGTTACAGTCGCCGTCAACGATTCTGTCCCGGCCGTCGAGGTCGGTTAGATTGTTCGGGTCGAAATAGTTCGGTTCGCCGGTGTCGATGCAGGGTGAATCCGGCATAAGTCGCAGGTTATCGTCCTCAGTGCCGGCGATGCCATCGAGTCCATTGGAGTCCACAAAACAGGGATCAGAGTCAATATTTCCCGTCCCCCATTCAAGTATACATCCAGTTTGGACAAGAACAGACGTCTGTCCACCCTGAACATCACAGTAGTTGATATATGCAGTCGACCCGGTTAACTCGAAGATCAACGCTATTTCATTTCCATAATTTGCGGTATTTTCCCAGAGGATACAGTTGGTCAGCCTTGTATCGCTGTTGTTCCCACTGCAGATTCCTCCACCGTAGTCTGCTGCTGAGTTGCCGTTGAAGGTACAGTTGGTAACATTCGGGTCGCTGTTGCCCGTGTTGAGCATTCCTCCGCCAAACTCTGCCGCCGAGTTTTGGCTGAATGCGCAATTAATCATCGATGAACTGTCTTCTTCCATATTTCCTATTCCTCCGCCGGCGAGTGCTGAGTTTCCGACGAATATGCAGTTGACCACTTTGGCAGTTGAGTTTTCCCAATTGCGCATTCCACCGCCGATTGAAGTCGTTGAGTTTCCTATAAAGTCGCAATCAGTAACTATCACTTCACTGCCGTAATTATATAATCCTCCCCCACCGCATGCCGGGCCAACTACGGAATCGTCCGTGTTTTCGAAAAAGGAGCAATCCGTCAAGCTCACAATGCTGTTCATGTTAGACATCCCACCGCCCCCGCCCGGGATACTATCTTCACCTGTGGCTATGGAAGTGCCGGCTGTGTTGCCGCTTATATCGCATCCTATCAACACCATCTCATTGCTGTCGGAATTCAATATCCCCCCGCCAAAACTTAATACCGTGTTACCTGTGAAGTCACAGTTGATAATTGTGATAGTATGGTCGGTCAGGGTCGACATTCCTCCGCCTCCATATGCCGAGTTGCCGCTGAAAGTGCAGTTGACCATTGTCGTACCGGAGTTCTCGAAATTATTCATTCCACCTCCGATTAAAGGCGTTGAGTTCCCTATAAAGTTGCAATCAGTAAGCGTCACATCGCTGCCATAATTCAATAATCCTCCTGCTCCACATGGGCCGAAACCTTCGGAGTCGTCTGTGTTGACAATAAAGGAACAATCCGTCAAACTCACATTGCTGTACATGCTGGACATTCCCCCTCCCCCGCCCCCAAGAGTATCACCCGTGTTCGGGGAAGTGCCGGATGAGTTATTGCTTAGACGGCATCCTATCAACACGGTATCATTGCTGTTCGAATCCAGTATCCCTCCGCCGAATCTTGATACCGAGTTACCTGTGAAGTTACAGTCGATGAGCGTGAGACTTTGGTCGTCCGTGTTGAACATTCCGCCGCCATTTTCTGCGCCGTTGCCGGTGAATTTGCAGTCTGTTAGTGTTACGTCACTGCCGTAATTTGCCATGGCGCCACCGAGCCTGCCGCTGTTTGCCTTTAACCAACAGTTGCTCAGGTCCACCATGCTGTTGTCGATGCGTATCCCTCCTCCGCCATTTTCCCGCACAAGCATTCCATTACTATTTGCGTTGCCGGCAGTTATGACCAGCCCGTCGAGCAAAACCGTCTCTGATGCATCGAAAATCACGAGGACATTGTAGCTATTTTCAGCCCGTGTCGGCTCGGTAAGTAAATCACAAGGGTCATTAACATCGACGTCATTTGCGTCGAGGTCGCCGGAAAGGATAGTTTCGTAGATATTCGGGTCTCTGTCATCGAAATTCGGGTCACCATCTGATGGAAAACCGCCGTAGATAGCGACGCCATTGATGAGTTGGAATGTTGCGTACCGGTCACCGGTGCCGTTGGGTTCGGCTGAGTTGGTGTCGGGTGTGTATGTGCCTGCTGCCACCCAAATCTGGTCGCGCTGCGATAGACAGGGGTCGGCCAGTGCATCCTGAAGATATTTGTAGGCATCCTCCCAGCTTCGTCCATCCTCACTGCCGGTAGCAGAAGAATCGACGTAAACGGTCGCCGGTTCATCGCTAATCTCTTCAAAGATAAACTCGAACAGATAAATATCCAGATTCTCATTCCGGTTGTCCGTATAAACCAAGCGATTACCCGATAGTGCGTGCAGGTATTGGTCATTTGTATCGGTTGTTGCCTGCCGAATTTCATCTAAAGATATGCTGTAAAGCCATATATCCGCGTCGCCAGTCGAGTAATCCTCGTACGATATATAGTCGCCAGAGACGGCAGGATTAGTCTGGTAATCCTCAGAGGAAGTAACCGCGAATGTCTCGCCCGTACTTATTCGGTAAAAGTAAATGTCTCCAGTACTGTTTCGGTCAGATGCAAATGTTATAATGTCACCATCAATATCCGGAAATCTCTCCTGAGCCTGGTCACTAGTCAATTGAGTCTCTATTCCAGAATCCAAGTCAAGCATAAAGATATCAAAATTACCGTTGCGGTAATCCTCCCAGACAACAACGGACCCACTTATTGCAGGCCAGATTTGATGGCTAGGATCATCTGTCAAGCGTGTCTCAATCATCGTGCTAACATCGATCATATAGATGTCGTAATGTCCATTTCGGTTGTCGTCAAAGACCACGCGGTTGCCGTCGATAGCAGAAGTGGGCTGACTGTTCGGATCGTCGGTCAGTTGGATATTCTCTGCGGTATCGATTTTGTAGAGATAAATATCTGCGATAACGGAGCTATAATCTGTATAGACTACCAAGTCACCAGATACGTCGTTGAGCATCTGGTCTCCGCCGCCTGAGGTTATCTGGGTCTCTACTGCGGCATCGATGTCGTAGAGGTAGATATCCGTATCAGGGCTGCGGCGGTCGGTGTAGACTGTGTATGCCCCTGAGATGGCAGGGTCGAACTGGTCGGCGAGATCGGTGGTCAGTTGGGTCTCTGTGCCTTCGAAGCGAATGTCGGCCCGCAGAGGTAAGGCCAGTACTGCCGAGACTATTAAGACGGCCCCGATTCCGGAAAGATTGCGAATGTCCATTTTTTTACCCTCCGAACATTGCACCCAACTTTGCGATTAACGTGATGTAAAGGCCTGCCGGGTCTATGGCGATTCAGGAAGGATGTGCTAAAGAAACGCATTTTAGCTTCCTTCCTCTCGAAAAGCTAAAAAACACGAGTTTGTAATATAACAGGTTTTTTCGATATTTTCAAGATAAAACCTTCAATAAAATTCAATTAGCGGGGACGGTGATACCGGCAACGGCTATTTACATTCGTGCGGGCAGCGGCTATATTGAGGAGGTCGAAAAGGCAAACGGAGCAAAATAAAATGGTTAATTGGTTAATTGGTTAATTGGAACAGGTACTAGTCGCTAATTAACCAAGAATATGAATTGAAGTTATTTTTTTTTATTTGCACGATTAGGTTATGGAATTCAGCGAAATACCACAAGTGCTGGATGAGCTTCGCAACAGCAGGATGATTGTGCTTGTCGATGACGAAGACAGGGAGAATGAAGGAGACCTCGTCTGCGCTGCAGAAAAGATAACGGCCCAGACAATCAATTTTATGGTGACGCACGGGCGCGGTCTGATATGCCTGCCGATGACGGCGGAGAGGTGCGATAAGCTCGGACTGTATCCGCAATCGCTTGATAATACGGCTTTGCTCGGGACGGCGTTTACGGTGAGCGTCGATGCGGCACGGGGAGTCAGTACGGGAATAAGCGCAGCGGACCGGGCACATACAATCCAGTTGGCAATCGCAGACGAGACGAAGGCGGCGGATTTGGCGCGGCCTGGGCACGTGTTTCCGCTGAGGGCAAGTAACGGCGGAGTATTAGTGCGGGCGGGACAGACTGAAGGAGCGGTTGACTTGACGCGATTAGCTGGATTGAAGCAGGCGGGGGTCATCTGCGAGATTATGAATGAAGACGGGACGATGGCGAGGGTGCCTGAGCTTCTGAAGTTCTGCGAGAAACATAAACTGAAAATTACGACCGTTGCCAAGTTAGTCGAATACCGGCTGCAGCGGGAAAGTCAAATCAAGCGAATCGAATCGGTGCGTCTGCCGACGGACTACGGTGAGTTTACGCTGATAGGGTATCAGAGTATCAGCAGCAGCGAACCACACTTAGCTCTGTGCAAAGGCGGAATCGGCGAACTTGACGAGGACGGTTCGGTAATCGAGCATGATGAGCCGGTCTTAGTGCGGGTACACAGCGAGTGTATGACTGGGGATTTGTTCCATTCGCAAAGATGTGAATGCGGGTATCAGCTTATCAGCTCGATGCAAATGATAGAAAAAGAGGGTAAGGGGGCGTTAGTCTATCTGCGGCAGGAAGGGCGCGGGATTGGACTGGCCAGTAAGCTAAAGGCGTATAAACTCCAAGAAGAAGGACTTGATACCGTCGATGCGAATATCAAACTCGGGTTCCGAGCAGACAGGAGAGATTACGGTATAGGCGCACAGATACTTCGAGACCTCGGCCTAAAGAATATACGCATCCTTACCAATAATCCGAAAAAGGTCAGTCGGTTAGAAGTGTACGGTATAAAAATCGTCGAGCAGATTCCGCTAAAGGCAAGTCCTAACAAACACAATATAAATTACCTGCGGACTAAGAAGCACCGA
>CAZOVR010000069.1:0-10331 GCA_964583405.1 uncultured Pirellulales bacterium | reverse complement strand
ATCAAGCATCTAAGAATTATTTTACCCTCTAATCCCGACACTGAAAACCAAAAAAATAGTCGTTAGTCTTTAGTCGTTAGTAAATATTGAATCTCTGTGTTCTCAGTGCTCTCTGTGGCTATAATTCTTCATTAACTCTGTGGCTTAAAAGGTCTTGACAAGCTGTTTTCATTAAAGTATTTATGCTGAATTCTAACGGCCGTACCGCGTACTGAGTAACGCGTACAGCGGCTTAAAACCGGAAGACCCTGCTTCGCACAAGGCTACGCGGGGCAGGCGATGCTTGATATTTGATGCTCGATAAGGCATAATTTGGCATTTTGGCGACGTTTAGGATTTAGTGCTTAGGAATTAGGATTTATCAATGTTACCGGCAAAGAAGACAAGTAAGACGCGAACGAGGACGAGGCGGAGCCATCACGCGCTCAAGCCCGTCAATTATTCTGTTTGCCCCAAATGTGACCACGCCAAGTTACCGCACGCAGCGTGCGGCAACTGCGGCTACGTCAATTCGAAGATAACACTCAAGCTCGGCAAGGAGGAAGAGAGCTAACCGATGCGTATCGCTATCGACGCCATGGGAGGCGACAACGCACCGGACGAAATCATAGCCGGTGCGATTGAATCGATAGACAAGCTCGAAGCCGGTGACGAGCTGATACTCGTCGGCCCGGCCGAGCTTATCGAGTCCAAGCTGCGCCGGTTCAAGTCCTCCGCCGGCGCAATATCGGTTGTTGACGCCCCTGATGTAATCGGGATGGACGAGCCGCCGATAGACTCATTGCGCAAGAAGCCTCGCAGCAGCATCGGCGTATTAGCCAAGTTAGTGAAGCTCGGCCGGGCCGACGCCGCCATATCGGCCGGCAACACCGGCGCCAGCGTCGCAGCGTTCCAGATGCGGATGCGAAACCTTCCAGGAGTAAATAGACCCGGAATAGCGGTTGTATTCCCGACGTTCGAAGGCCCGGTGGCGATATGTGATGTGGGGGCGAATATAGCGTGTAAGCCAATTAACCTGTATCAGTATGCGGTAATGGCGAGTATGTACTCAAAGTACCTGCTGGGGATAGAAAATCCACGAGTGGGGCTGATGAGTATCGGTGAAGAAGAGGCAAAAGGGAATGAAATAGTCAAAAGAACAAGAGAAATGATTCGGGCAGATAAGCAAATGAACTTCGTGGGTAATATCGAGGGCAGAGATATATTCCGCGGGGTGTGCGACGTGGCAATCTGCGACGGGTTCGTCGGAAACGTGGTGCTGAAACTTACCGAGGGACTGGTCGAGGGGCTGTTCAAGGCGATAAAACATGAACTGATGCAGGAGAAACTGCGGCTGGCACTGAAGTTCAAGCCCGTGATGATGAGGATATATCAGAAATACGACTATAATGAGTATGGCGGTGCGCCGCTGCTGGGTGTCAACGGGACGGGAGTGATATGTCACGGGGCAAGTACGGCTAAGACGATATGTAACGCGATTGTCAGAAGCAAAGAATATCATCGGAATAAAATCAACGACAAGATAATCGAATATCTGGAGAAAAGTTTGGTAAGGGCGACGGATGAACAGAGAAGTTGACGGGCGTTATGCGGCGTATCGGGCGATAATAGCAGGGACGGGAGCTTATGTGCCCCAGAAGATTCTTGCGAACGAAGACTTCGCCAATATGGTCGAACTTGAAACGTCGGATGAGTGGATAACCACGCGGACGGGAATTAAGAGACGACATATAGCATCCGATGAGCAGACGACGGCAGATTTGGCGACTGAGGCGGCGAAAAAGGCCCTTGCGGAAGCCAAGCTCGATGGGAAAGACCTTGAATTGATAATCGTGGCGACGATTACGCCGGAAATGGTGTTTCCATCAACGGCGTCGTTTGTGCAAATGGCGTTGGGGGCGAGAAAGGCGTTCGTGTTCGATTTGGCGGCGGCGTGCAGCGGATTCGTCTATGGGCTGGCTATCGTCTCGCAGTTCTTAGAGAGCGGCAGATATAACAACGCACTTCTGATTGGAGCGGAAACGCTAAGCAAGATAACGAACTGGAAGGACAGGACCAGCTGTATCCTGTTCGGGGACGGGGCGGGAGCAGCTGTGCTTAAGCGGACGGAAGAAGAAAAGCGAGGCGTGATTTACAGTACGATGGGCGCGGATGGATATAGCTGGAGGGCGCTGAACTGTCAGGCATACGGGTCGAGACATCCGTCGCGGACGAAACTGGAGAACCCGGATATGATTTTTATGGAGATACACGGGCGGGAGGTGTATCAGCAGGCGGTGCGCAAAATCGTTACGACGGTGCATAAGTGCCTGAAGAAATGCAGACTGAAGGTAGATGATATAGCTATGCTGGTCTCGCATCAGATGAATGCGCGGATTATCGAATCGGCGGCGAAGAGGCTGAAACTGCCGGATGATAAGTTATTCATCAATATACAGGAGTATGGTAATACTTCGGCGGCGTCGGTTCCGATAGCGTTCGATGACTGCCGAAGGCAGGGGAAAGTGAAAGAGGGAGATATCGTCATCTTAGTTGCGTTCGGGGCGGGACTGACGTGGGGAGCAAATGTAGTGCAACTTTAGCGTGCAGGGTACAGCGTTCAGGGGACAGGAATGACGGAGGACGGAATAACGAATATTGAATGTAGAATATCGAAGTTAAGGCTAAGAAAATCCTAAATCCGAAACTCTAAATCCTCCTTGGTCAGAAGACTACGGTGGACAAGATTCGCAAGGTAAAATTTAGAGAGCTTGCTATCCTTACGTTTATCCCTGACCTGACACCAGCCGACCCCAATCCTCCCGCCGAAACGTGACCAGGACCCAGATAAAAAAGGCAATTACGAAACCAGTGGCGAAGTGTCTTACGAGGACATGGTTAGTTGTAACCACAACATCTTTCCAGAACGGATTTAAGATGAACAGAGAAACAGGTTTTTCACTTGAAAGATTCAGTATGATAATCGCAAGTTTCAGGACGACGAGTACCTGCATCAGAATCAATCCCCAGACAAGCGCCCAGGCCCTTCGTTTCCATGGTAATGGAGTGGCCGCTATCAAAGCCGCCAAAAAAGCCGTATGCATGTAATCGCCGTAGCGGATTCCGTAGCGGAGCTGCGACCCCGGTATATTTCCGCTTTCATCCATGTGGTGCCTGTTAAAAGCGGATATGTTTATATCATACCTGTTCTCTTTCGATTTAGCGAACCGGACAATACCATCGCGTCCGAATGAGCCGAACAGAGATTTTCCTGTTGCCCGATAGAATTTCGAATAAGCGGCTCCGACCGCCGGCCAGGCGGCCATCAACAAGCTGTAAAAGAGTAAAAACAGGCAGAGGAATTTTACGGCCTGCCTGGAGTTAAAACGTCCTGATGATTTTGCTGGAGCACCTGATTTTTCCCTGTCCATAACAGCCAGAAGACCCAAAAGACAATAGCGAGAAATATGAATAAACCCTGCCATACATCAATGTGCATCAACTCAAAAACCGACGGCAAATAAAGGCCGGCCAGAAATAAGGTGATAATTCTTACCAGATTAAGAATCGCCAGAAGGAGCGTTCCTGCAGCAACGCCGACGATTTTTTTATGGAACGGCGCCGGAAACGCCAGTACGGCACAGGCAAACAGGGCGGTCGGCTCGATGGCATCGCAGCCCCGTTTAACGATAATGGAAAACGCCGGTGAGGAAATGGACGAGCCGGTCACGGTTATATCATGGCCGAGTAATTTCAATACATATCCCGACAGCCTAGCGTTGAGACCAAGATAGTAAGGAAAATGCCGCTCGTAAAAAGGCGTGAACATTGCGAGGGCATAAAACAGGCCCATCAAGGCCGCGAAGACAACAAGAAACAAAAGAACCGGACGCCGTTCGGACCATTTCTTTTTTATGATATCTATAACGGATTCGTGGCGTATCTGCCCGGTCTTTTTTGGAGAAGCAGCAATCGGGAGTTTTTTATTTCGCCGCCGCTTTCTTCGATTCGCAGCCATATTCGCACTTCCTGTGACTTACCGCCATTAATTGATAGACTGCTTCCTTCCGGCCACAATATCTTCCAACAACCTGACGGACCGTGCCCGACTACGCCGGTACGGCTTTTAATCTTCGCTGAATCACGATTGCTCCGGCCGTCAACAGCAATCCTGCCATAATAATCAAACCCCATTGGGAAAGCGTGGGGATGTCGGACGAACTTTGAGTAAGTTTCGAGATTGCACCGCTTTCAAGACCTACGGCATTGAACAGGACTACGCCGCAGTTTGTCTTATCGACCTCAATGATAATTTGGTTTGACGTCGCCTGCAGCTTGGATTCGTCCACGGGCATCATGTATTCATATTCATCGGGCACTCCATCGTGATCATAGTCCAACTCAAACAGCTCCGGAGGTAGCGGTAGCGGATAGTCGTTTACGGTGACGGATTTGAAGCAACCGGTATCTATTAAGCTTGTGGAAGTAAATGACAGTGACGGCACATTCCATTGGTTAATAACCATATCAGCATATGCCGGAGCATCCAGCGTCAAACTGCAATCGCCGTCACATAAGACATTAGTTTTGATGTTCACAGAGTCACCATGGGAGGTTGCGAAAAAGATAAATTGCTCGTTCGGATTCATCTGTATACCGATGTTATGCAGTGCAACCTCTAAATCCGCATACGTTGCGGGGCCGTCAACGTGTGTGCCATTTCCGTTGTTAGCAAGTACTGTTACCGTAGTGTTAGGCTGTCCAGCGAAGTTGTTGTAAATTCTGTTGATATCGCTCTGGTCTTCATTATGTGGCCCATCCGGCTGTCCCGCCCATACGAGCACGTGTGTACTAGAGCTAGTTCCTACGGTTTGATTGTCCCCTGCCTTGGCGGGAGTATCATCCGGGTCAGCCGTATGAATCCCCTGGTTGTGAACATAATCAGTTGTGACAGAGGGTTTGAGATTCGACGCCGCTCCGATATGATAGCCGCCATACGAGGCTTTCTTAAGCGGAGGACCAACTTGAGTAGCCGAAAGCAAAGCGGTATTGGAAAAGCCGGCAAAATCATCAAAGAAGCCGCCTCCGTAGCACTGGGTAAAAACCAGAATCATACTTTGATAACCCTTTGTCCTGATGTGCTGGTCGATTAGAGTGGCAAGTTGTGAGTCCCAAATCTGGTGGTTACTGTTTGTTGCTAAGGCAGCATGCACCTCGGCCAATGCCATTGGCGTAACGGGAATCGTGAAGACCAAGAAAATTGTAATGGCTGTGCGAAGGAAAAAATATTTCATGTTATTACCCTACCTTTTAGAAATTTTCAAGGTTACCTGAGTTTTTTGAATTTTGACGGTGATTAACCTGCTGCTAAGCATCTTCGCCGAACAATTACTACCGTCCCCGCCGCCAACAGCAATCCCGCCATAATAATCAGGCCCCATTGGGATATGGTAGGTATTGACGGTGACGGCGAGAATGCCATGAACCGACCCTTTTCATTATCGGAGAGTACACCATTCCAGTCGGGCGGCCAGGCGATTACATGAACTCCCACTATGCCTAACGGAGTACCCGGGCCGCATCCATCGCAGTCGTAGTTGTTATCCTGGGCATTAAAATTTTGGATCGGTGCAGCTGGCCATGTAGCAGCTACTGCTGCAAGTGGCGGCATAAATGGCAATGCCGGCAGAGGCGTCGCTGCTGTGGATATACCACGACACGCAATTCTGGTGTTAGGAGCCGCGTTGACTTCCATACGCCTACACCATGTAAAATTGACATAAGCTAGCTCGATTTGTCCGGCTACAACCTGCGGATAAGCGGCGATGGCCTCCAGAAGCGGCACACCCCATGCGCCGGAAGTCCTTGGCTGCGATGAATTACCTACAGGACTAACATTTACGTCAAACACTGCGACGACAGTCGGTGTCCCGCCGCAAAGAGGTGTCTGGAGCAATTCAATCCGTATTGTTGCCGGGGCGGGTATCCACCCGGCAGTAGCGTATCCTGTTATAAACCACTGACCCGGTTGTCCTACAGGATCGCAAAATTGTGCCATTGCAGAGGTACAAATGGAAATAGCCAACAAAATTGTCAATGACTTTCGCATTTTTTTATCTTCCTCCTATGACAAATTGACAAATAGTAGTGACAAACAAAGACAAATAGGACAGGCACATTTTTCTTGTCTATTTTACCTTTTTCTTTTTCAGAGTGCTTTTTGCTTACTCATATTTACCCTCCAAAATAAAACAATAATTTCTCGGTGAATACGGGATGTGAAATCAGATGGTGCCGCCTCCAATTACTTCGCTCACCTTGTGAGCGATAAGTCTATCGCATACCTATTAAAAATGTCAAGTTAATTCCCGACAATATTTGTAATCGATGTAAGCATATTTTGTTGAAGGAGTTAAGGCCGGCGAAACTAATTAATGGCGTTCTGTTGCTTTTGGAGTAATGAGACCTGCAAGATGTTATCAAAACGAGCAATAGGTCGCGCGGACTATCGCCGGCTGATTCCGAAAACATCCGGCCTGAACATATTGCTGAGGCGATAAATTAAGGAAAGATAGAGATAGACAAAAAGCTATAAAAAGGCAGAATACGAAATTCAGCCCCAGGGGCCCCTCACGTGGAATACAGGAGACAGGGGATAGAAGCGTAGAGCGTTACTTGATTCTCGATGCTGGATGCTTGATTCTCGATGCTGGATGCTCGATACTAGATGCTCGATACTCGATGTTCGATGTTGGGTACTGGATTCTGGATGCTGGTTACTTGTAAAAAACAAAAATCCTCGACCGTGCCGCGATAAATGAAAAAGAAAACCTAACAACCCCCGGTGAAACCGGGGGCTAAATATAAAAGATAATCAAGTTGTCACAGCAACGGTGGGCAGTTCGGAGAAGGAGGTGGTGAATCTCTGTGAACGGCGGTTGAATTTGACCTGCCAGGGCTGGTCGAGGCCCTCAACGGCCCAGCGGATGGGACAATTGAGTCTGGCGTTAATTTTGTCTATGGCCTGCATCAGTCTTGCACTTCTTTGTCTGTCGGAATTGTCGAACAAGTTCGGCTGAGTGTGCTGCTGCGGTATGAGATTGTTCAGGACGACGCCGCATTTTTTGAATGAGCATCTGCCGCGGTATAATATCTCGATACATCGGCAGGCGCTGTTTATCAGGTCTCTTGTGTCATTAGTAGCGGTGTCGAAGGTGACGGTATGCGAATTGAAGTATCTGCCTTTGATGAACCGGCTGGTGTTCAGGAATACAGTCATCGAGTTTGCTGCTAATTTTTGCTCTCTGAGTTTTTCACCTGCCCTTGCTGCGTAGGTTGAGACGGCCTGTTTGAGCTCGTCGAGTGATTTGACGGGCTTGCCGAACATTCGTGAGACGCAGATTGATTTGCCGGCGGGGGGATTGCTTTGCAGCGGATAGCAACAGTCGCCTCTTAGCTCATAGACGGTTCTTGCGCCGACGATACCGAAGGCGGTTTTGATACGTGTGATATCGGCGTTTTTTAAATCGAGGGCGGTGTGGATGCCCATCTTTTTCAGTTTTATGGTGGATTTTATTCCGACGCCCCATACTTTTTCGACGGGGACCTGAAGTAGCGCCTTTTCGAGGTGAGGCGAATCGCTCAGGTCGAGTACGCCGTCGGCGCGGGGTGATTTTTTTGCGATTCGGCCTGCTATCTTGGCTAACGTCTTGGTACGAGCGATGCCGACTGTTACGGGGATGCCGGTCCATTTTTTTACGGTATGTTTTATTTTTCGGCCATAGTCGGTCAGGCAGCAGTTGAAACCGGAGAGGTCGAGAAAGGCTTCGTCGATGGAATAGATTTCCATTTGCGGAGTAAAGGTCGAGAGCGTTTCCATTACACGGCCGGACATATCGTCGTAGAGGGTGTAGTTCGAGGAGAAGACCTCGACATTGTTTTTTTCGAGCAGGTCGCGGACTTCGAATGCGGGGACGCCCATACCGATGTCGAGGGCCTTGGCTTCGTTGGAGCGCGCGACGACACAGCCGTCGTTGTTGGAGAGGACGACGACGGGCCTGTTGGCCAGCGCGGGATTAAAGAGGCGCTCGCAGGAGGCGTAAAAATTGTTGCAATCGACGAGAGCAAAGATTTCTTTTTTCATAAGCGATGTATTACATTGGTAACCACGCCCCATATCTCGAACTGGGCGTCGGGGGTCACCTGCTGAGAGGCGTAATCATTATTTTCGGGCACGAGGGTAATTTTTTTGTTTCGGATTCTTATTCTTTTTACGGTCAGCTCTCCGTTTATGACGGCTATTACGACGTTTTTATCTTTCGGCTCCATGGAGCGGTCGACTACGAGCAGGTCGTCGTGGTGGATGCCGGCCCCTATCATCGAATCTCCGCCGGCCCTGACGAAGAAGGTGGCGGCGGGGTTTTTGATGAGGTGCCTGTTGAGGTCGAGCTTATCCTGGCTGTAATCGGCGGCGGGCGAAGGAAAACCGGCGGGCACCTGTGCGGCGAAGATAGGCTGTTTGCGTTTGCCCGATAGCCGGGGTCTGTAAACTGTTTTGGCTTTTGTCATGGCCTGATTATAGCGTTTATCGGGTCGGCTGGGAACAGGGCAGAGTACGGCGGCGGCTAAGCAATTTGGCGAGCGGGACTTGCGGGGATAAAGGGGGTGTAAAAAAATAAAAAAAATGTTTGTAGAGTCGGGTATTAGCAGTTAATATACCGGCCAAACAAAAAAGGAGTGCTGAGTGTGTAGCCGAAGTTCGGCAGCGACGGAACAGGCTGAAAAGCAATAAAAAGAGAATAAAGTTTAGTCTGGAGGATTAAACAAGTGAGCGACGATGTGGATATCAAGGCGATCGAGGAAAAGGTCATTGATATAATCAGCGAGCAGATGGGCGCGGAGAAGTCCGAGATAACGCGTGAGACTTCGTTCGTGAACGATCTGAATGCGGATTCGCTGGATACGGTCGAGCTTGTAATGGAGTTCGAAGATGAGTTCGACATGAGCATTCCGGACGAAGAGGCGGAGAAGATACAGACGGTGGGGGCGGCGATAGATTATGTCGCCAAGATGATTCAAGAAAAGAAACAGTCAGAATAACACGAACCAGTGACGATGAATAGACGGCGCGTTGTAATAACAGGCCTGGGTTGTGTGACGGCTCTGGCTGAATGTGCGGAAGGATTGTTTGCAGCCCTGCTCGAGGGCAAGAGCGGGATAAGCACAATCGAGCACTTCGATACGAGTGACTACCCCGTGCAGATAGGCGGCGAGATTAAGGACTTCAACGTCGGCAAGTACGTCGATGTGCGCGAGGGCAGGCGGATGGATTTGTTCAGCCAGTATGCTGTTGCGGCGGCGATGCAGGCGGTTGAGGACAGCAAGCTGGACCTGTCGAAGGAAGATTTGTACCGCATCGCAGTTATTGTGGGCACGGGTATAGGGGGGATTCAGGAGATAGAGCAACAGCACAAACGGCTCCTGGATAAGGGCGTTCGCAGAGTGTCGCCATTTACAGTGCCCCGGCTGATGGCAAACGCGGCGTGTGGGAATATCGCAATCCAGTACGGGCTAAGAGGTCCTAATATTGCTGTGACGAGCGCGTGTGCGTCTGGGACTCACGCGATAGGTGAGGCGTTCTGTAATATATTGGCGGGTCGCAGCGACGTGGCGGTGACGGGCGGAACGGAAGCGGCGCTTAGTCCTATCGGGCTGTCGTCATTCTGCGCGGCACGGTCGTTGAGCACACGGAACGATGAGCCGCAAAAGGCGTCACGGCCTTTCGAAAGGGACAGGGACGGTTTCGTGATGGCAGATGGTGCTGCAATTGTTGTGCTCGAAGAATATGAGCGTGCGAAGAAACGCGGGGCAAAGATATACGCGGAACTTTTAGGTTACGGTGCAACCGACGACGGATTCCATATTACTCAGCCTATGCCGGAGGGTGAAGGTGCGGCCATGGCGATGGAACTGGCACTGGCTGACAGTGGGGTAAGTCCGGAACAAGTCGATTATATAAACGCGCACGGGACGGGGACAAAGCTGAATGACCTTGCAGAAAGTGCTGCGATAAAGGCGGTGTTCGGTGAGCATGCGTATAAACTGAAGGTCAGCTCGACAAAGAGCTGCCTTGGTCATTCGCTGGGGGCGACAGGGGCGATAGAGATGCTGGTATGCGCCAAGGTAATTACCGACTCGGCGATACCGCCGACTATCAACCTGGATAATCCGGATGAGCAATGCGATTTGAAGATTGATTATGTGCCGCTGAAAATGAAAGAGGCGAAGGTCGATATCGCACTGAGCAATTCGTTCGGATTCGGCGGACATAACGGGTGCCTGGTTGTGGGGAA
>CAZOVR010000068.1:0-10847 GCA_964583405.1 uncultured Pirellulales bacterium | reverse complement strand
AGCGTGTCGCGGCTTCTTCGTCGAGGTATTCGGCCAATTTCTGGAGCATATTACTCAGTGAGCCTGAGATTTCCGCGGCAGCAACCATATTTATATAGAGACTGCCGAATACATCGTCATGCGCCGAAAGGGCCTGTGAAAAGCTCTGTCCGGCCTCTATCTGGTTACGCAAGTCGAGTATTATTGAGCTAAACTTCCGGTTCTGGCTTTGTTGGCCTATTACTTCGAGAGCATCCTGCAGGCTGATTCCAGCCCGTATCATAACCGCTAATTGATTCGTAAAGTGCAGGATGTCTTTTCGGCTTGGTCCGAGGTCAATCCTGAAGTTTTTGATTTTGTTAATTAGGTTTTGCTCTGGAGTTTGAACTGAAGGAGAAGATGTAAAGTCTGTACGAGGCGCCTGACCGGTTGGGTTGTCGGTGCCGGCTGACGGCGGTTTACTCACCTGTGAAGTTGTCTGAAGCATCTGTCCATCCCCTCGCTGCGTTTTAACAATGTTTTTTTCTGCCGTGTATTCACGCAGGTTCTGCTGCGCCGACAGGTTCGTTTCTTTTTACGGAAGCAAGTACCTTCTCCATCTTGCCCGGATTTGTGGAGCGCAGGATTGCCTCTTCTCTGTCAATGTAGCCGTTCGAATACATCAGTACGATACTGTGGTCCATACTCTGCATTCCGAGCCTTCTGCTCGTTTCGATAATATTCGGAATCTCGTATATTCTGTTTTCCCTGATGCAGTTTCTGACGGCGCTGGTGCACAGCAGTATCTCCGTGCATGGGACCATCCCGGGTTCATCTATTCGCCTGAATAATGTTTGCGAAATAACCGCCTGCAGCGTGTTGGAGAGCATGGTGCGAATCTGGCTTTGCTGCGTGGACGGGTAAATATCAATGATACGTTCGATAGTCTGAGATGCGTTAACAGTATGCAGGGTGCTGAATACCAAATGCCCTGTTTCTGCGGCGGTGATTGTCGAGCTTGTGGTTTCGAGGTCTCGCATTTCACCGACCATTATTACATCCGGGTCCTGTCGCAAAGCGTGTCTGAGGCCCGAGGCGAATTCCGGACAGTCGAATCCTATTTCACGCTGTTCAATCATACTTATATCGTTCTCCATCGCGTATTCCACGGGGTCCTCGAGTGTGATGATACGCTTTTTGTATTTTGAGTTTATCACGCCGACCATTGCGGCCAAAGAAGTACTTTTACCCGAGCCTGTATGGCCGGTCACCAGGACCAGTCCTCGCGGCAAATCAGTCAGGTCTTTTACGATGTCCGGCAGATGAAGGTCATCTATTGAGGGGACCTGGTTAGGAATCACTCTAAACGAGAGAGCAATAGTGTCCCGCTGATAGTGGGCGTTTACACGGAAACGGCTGCCGTCATCGAGCATCGCAGAGAAATCCAGGTCCCTTTTTTCCTCAAACTTCTGAAACCTGTCGGGACCGACAAGGGACAAAACCATCTCGCCGGCATCCATGCTTGTTACCACGGGAAAATCGAGAGGGCTCAGTTCGGTGTTTTTTCGCATGATAGGGCACATGCCGGTATTGATGTGAACGTCGCTTGCACCCTTTTCAATAGCATCAGCAAGTATTTCTTTGATATCAATCATTGTGTTCCTTTCCCGTGCTCAGTGCTTACGTCAACTGCAGTGTACGGACCCAATTAAAATATAATAAATAAGGCCTGCCTGCCGAAAAAGAGCTTTTGTTGGCACGCAAGACAAGAGAGTTATCGGTGATTTGCCAAGCGGGATATTCGGCAATTACTAAATCCTTCACGTAAGCCCGCAAAATGCGTGACGGTTGATGCTGCCAGTCCCATAATAAAGGGTTGTATGTCACCTTTTTGAACAACTAATTACCGAGTATACTAAAGTCTTCAGAGGAATTATCTTCTCCTTATTATTTTGATACTCTGAAATTCTGAGGTTAAATTGTTATATTTTCCCCTTTCTTTTTTTAGAAAGAGTCGGAAAGCCTAAGAACTATCTGTGTTTCATCATTGGTCAGGCTTACAGAGTGGTCGGTTATTTCTTCAACCATCAGGCCGTTAATTGTATCGCCTTTGCGAAGCAGTGTGTCGTTTATCATGCAGCAGTTACCCTTTTCATCTGCCATAATTGTCAAGAGTTCGAATTCACTTTGAGCAACCACAGGCTCAAATCGTTCATTGTCAGCCCGAATGTCTGTGATGATATCCACTTGCCTGAAAGGGTTCTTGGAGAGTTCGCCCACATTGACCTGTTCGAAGTCTGCAAACTCATAAAACTTTTTGACGATTTTTTCAAGGCTGTTGAACACTTGCGAGCGGACACCGGTGATTTTTGCAATTGCCGCTTCAATCCTTGTTTGTTGGGACTTTTCAGTGGAAGTATGTTGAGCTGAAGCAGCAGAAGGCGAACTCTTTCTTATCATAAAGAAAAGACAAAATACCCCTATGACAAACAAAGCCACTAACAGGTACGTGCTCTGACGTAACTGTCCCTGTCTGTCGGCGACTGTGAGGTATTCCTGGCTGTTATCAGAGTTTTCTCCTGACGGTTTGTCCTGAGGTTCACCCGGCAAATTGGTATTACCTGGTGAGGCGGACTCGTCAGACTGTGATATTAGCTGCTCTGATTCTTTTTGAAATGACAGCATAATCAAACCCCATATAATTTCATTATCTGGTCACTATACTATCGCCGGATTTTGCCGACGGTCATGAGTTTTGGCTTTGGAAGAATATGCTGACCACTATGTCAGCCAGAACTTCTCCTTCCATCAGTTTCTTTTTATCCAGCTTTAGCTGGCGTACTTTCATGATTCTCGGCAGTTTTTCGAGTTCGAGCAGAAATGAATAGAACGAGTTGAAATTGCCGACCAGCTGCATCTCAAGCGGCTGCTCGATATAACCACTATTGTCTTTTTGCTTAAGGGTTTTGATAGCTTTAGACTGCAAACCCTGTTTTTGTGCGATTACGGTGACGTTTTTCAGTACGGTGTCTATTTCGCTGGTTGGAGGCAGTTTGCTTTCGAAGAATTCCATAGCCTCCTGTAATTGTTGCAGTTGCGCTGAGATGTCTTTTGCTGCGGCGGCCTGCTCCTCGATTTTTTGGAGGGTCTCGAGATTCTTCCTCAGGCTGTTTTTGGACTTGGCAAGGTTTTCATTGGCCGGTTTAATCATATATTGATATGCAATCAAAGCGACACCAATAACCACAATGAAGAATATCAGTTTTCGTAAATTACTTTTCATTTTATTGACCCTCGTACCGGGATTATTAAGGCGTTGTTATAGCAGCTTGTTGTACTTTTCCCTCAAATCTTATCTTTCGAATTTTTGGTTTTCTCTCGGATATAATCGATGTCGGTTGACGTAACATGAGCTTCTTTTTTAAGCATTGCGCTCAGTTTAAACCTTCTGAATTTGGTTTCATCGCGATTTTTCTCTTCCTTTGATTCAATCAGTGCTACATTGTCGAACAGGGGTGAGGCGCCGAGATTTTTAATAAAAGCGGCTACCTGCATGTCACTCGGTGTCATACCCTCGATACTGATTGTTGTCTCAAGCAGTTTCTCGGGCGAGAAGAATTCCTCTGTGCCGGCATTGTCAACAGCCTGTTGATATCTCGTTTGCCTGCCCTGATAAACCCTTGTATTACTGGGTTGTTCCTGGTCGATTTCAAGTTTGAGCAGCGAGGTGCCGGCCGGCAGGTTGTTTGTTAGAGAGGCGAGTATAAGGCTCCTGTGAACCGGCTCGAGAAGTCCCGCAGTTGCTAATGCCGTTTTCATCATTTCATTGCGTTTCTTTTGGAGCTGTTCGAATTGTTCGATTAAGTCGTTGGCCTTGGCCAATCGTTTGTTGACAGACCTTTCTTTCGCGGCTACAGCGTGTTGACGAATCTTAATTGTAACAAAGGCTCCGGCAAGGCCGGACATGACCAGCCCAAACAGAATCAGGTACATAAGGTTCGTTCTGCGCGACTCGTTGTTCTGAATATAATCATCGGGTACAAAATTTATGTTGAGCATTGCAGATATCTCCTAATTAATTGCAGACAGGGTCAACCCGAAGGCGGTTGCCCAGCTGAAATTACAGTCTCTTCTATCGACATAGCTGCCGCCCTCGGGTACCTCAACGGCTGCCATACAGTTGCCCATTTGCGCCGGAAGCTCTAATTGTTGGGCTATAGTGGCAAGGGCGTTATGGATTGCCACGCTGCTTAGTTCGCCGGCAAGAAAGATAGTTCGCTCTATTTTCGGTTTTCTGTACAGTGAACTGAAATGGCGGCGGCAAGTGTTTAGTTCCAGTATAAACCGGTTCAGGGTGTTATTGTCAGCCAGATCTTCGGCTCCCATTGATATGGTTTTTGCAAAGAGAAGGTTTTGATGCCGGCATATCAATAGGTTGCAGTATCTCGGGGCCATATCGAGAATAAGAACTACTGCATCACGGTCTGTTTTTCTGCGGCCGAAGAACTTGGTATAGGTCTTGGCTATGGCTATGGGCCAGATGCCGATAGAGGTGATGTTCAGGCCGGCCTTTTCATATATTGCAAGGTGCCTGTCTATTCTCTCACGGTCCATTACCATAACGAGCACGTTGTCCTCTTCGGTGGGAACATACTTGAGCATAACCTGTTCCGAGGGGAAAGGCAGCCTCTGCTTTATCTTCTGGATAAGCGCCTGTTCGATTTTGCTTTTCGGGACTTTGGGCATTTTGAGGTGGTCGATAAAAAGCTCACGTGGAGGAACCGAGGCGATGACCTCTTTGCCTTTGAACTGGCCGTTACCAGCCATGTCACTTACAACCTGCAGTATCCATCGCTGCCATTTGCTGCTGCCTGCAGTTGTATCAGGAGGCCTTTCGCATGAAGCGCCGGCAAGCAACGTCAATCCCTTGCCGTTATTCTCAAGCTGAACTAATGCAATTCGATCGTCTCCAACGTCGATCCCAATGGGGCAAATCTGCTTTGTCAACATGCCGAGCATATGTGACACCTCTGTACGTGATTTCGGACCATTTTTACGATTAAGTTTTCTCCCCTTAAGTCGGATGAAACTAAATTCATCCTGACTGAGCTGCTGCCAGGGCCGGCAGGCGCGGCTCCACTAAAAATATAGAAAACAAAAACCCTAATGGCGGTAGGGCATCTTCAAAAAAATATATATCTTGTGATTTAACGTTGGATTATTAGTGTTTGTACCGATAACATGTGAACTAAAATGTTATTAATTACAATATATTGTCAGCATAGCGTGATACACGATAGGGATTTTTGCCGACTTGACATATATCGGACGGTTGTCAAGCGGCTGTAATACAGAGAAAAATCTATTCAGCTTTGAGCTCGCGCTGCATCAATTCAGAAATTGCCTGCTGTACGCTTTTGCCTTCGAATAGAATCTGATAAACAGCGAAAGTAATCGGCATCTCTACTTTGTGCTTATTCGCCAGCTCACATACGCTTTTGCAGGTGTCCACGCCTTCGACGACCGAGTTTGTTTTCGCCAGTGCCTGTTCGGTTGTCATGCCCCGGCCGATTCGTTCGCCGAATGAGCGATTGCGCCCTTTCGGAGAGATACACGTGGTAACCAAATCGCCCAGCCCTGTAAGTCCTGCGAAGGTTTCGGGTCGTGCCCCCATAACCACACCGAGACGCGTAATCTCTGCCAGACCCCTGCTGAGCAAGGCGGCCTTGGCATTGTCACCGCCTTCGATGCCGTCGATAATTCCCGTTGCGATAGCGATGACGTTCTTCAAAGCTCCGGCAAGTTCGACACCTATTATGTCAGTGTTGGTATATATCCGGAAATAGGGCGCATTGAATGTATGCTGTATTTTTATTGCAAGGCTCTGATTGGTGGAGGCTGCGGCGGCCGTAGTCGGTAGCTGCCGGGCCAACTCGTCGGCAATAGTCGGTCCTGATAATGCTGCTACCTCAATTTCAGAGCCCAGAACATCGGTGAGGACTTCGCCCGGCCGCATCAAAGTATTTCTTTCGATACCCTTGGCCACGGTAACAATAGGTACTGGCTGATTGAAATGAGGTCTGAGTCTTTGCCAAACACTACGCATAAATTGACAGGGTACAGCCGAGACGACAAACCGTGTGTCGTGGAATATCTTCTCGTCATCGCTTTCAAACCCAAGCGATTCCGGAAGCTTGTAACCCGGCAAAAATCTGATATTTTCCCGCGCGTTAGCTATCTCGGCGAGCTGCCCGGTGTCATACCCCCACATACGAACAGTCAGGCCCTTGCGGCAAAGCATCATCGCCAGCACCGTTCCCATCGCGCCGTCACCGATTATGGAGATACCGTTAGCCATAAGCAGGATTCTACCAGCGGTTTAGCCCGTTTGCAACAGAGGACCCCGTGAGTTTGTTAGCCGGATACGATTTCAAAGTCAGTTATACCGAGCCTATTCAATTCGGTCAACTGATTTTTGCCGAGACGTGCCTCTATGGTAACAATGTTGTCGGTATATTCTTCGCTTATGATTCGGCCATACGCACGGAGGAAACTTTGTATCTTTCCGTTGGCCTGGCTGCTTTGAAACCGCAGCAGCAGTTCAGAGCCTTTATACTTGTCCCGGATTACCTCAGCGAGTTTGTCGAGCCCCAAGCCGGTTTTGGCTGAGATGCAAACCGCATCAGGAAGCAAAGTTTGAATCATTTCAAGGCAGCCGATATCTTTTACTGCGTCAACTTTATTCAATACTACCAGGATATCCTTGCCGCCACATCCGATTTCTTCGAGAACGGTATTAACCGATTCGATTTGCTTCAGTGCCTCAGCGCTCGATACATCCACTATATGTAGCAACAGGTCGGCGTTAACTGCCTCTTCCAGCGTCGCCTTAAATGAAGCAACGAGCTGATGCGGCAGGTTTTTGACAAATCCGACCGTATCGCTGAGCAGAACCTCGATTCCACCTCCGACCTTATATTTTCGAGTTCGTGTGTCCAGCGTTGCAAAAAGCCGGTCTTCTACGAATACACCAGCATCGGTCAATGTGTTTAACAGTGTACTTTTGCCTGCGTTGGTGTAACCCACTATGCAAATCTTGTACTGTCCCTTACGTGCGTTGATTTCACGGATGCGCCGCCGGTCAATCTTTTCTATCTCGCGTTTGAGTTCTGTGATTCGCCTGTTCACTATACGCCGGTCAATTTCAAGCTGCTGTTCACCTGTTCCTCTTGTGCCTATACCCCCGACTGCTCCTGCGGTCGGACCGCCTGCAGCGCCGGTTACAGTATCGAGGTGAGACCACATACGAGTTAACCGGGGATACGTGTATTCGAGTTGGGCGAGTGAGACCTGAAGCTTGGCCTGTTTGGTCTTGGCCCGTGTTGCAAAGATGTCGAGAATCAGCTCGCTTCGGTCAAGAACCTTGATTTTTATGATTTTTTCAAGCTCCCGGATTTGTGCAGGCGAAAGGTCGTTGTCGAATATCACCACATTTGCTTTGAATCGCTTGACCCGTTCGGCAAGCTGTTCGGCTTTGCCCTTGCCGATATATTTTCCCGGGTGAATAGAGCGGATTTTTTGCTGGAAGCGGTCCACGACAATTGCGCCGGCGCTGGTTGCAAGTGCGGTAAGCTCGGCCAGGTCGTCACCGTCGCTGCGGCCCTTGAGAATAGCCGCGACCAGTATAGCCCGCTCTTTCCTGACTCGCAGAGTCTCGCGGAGCTTCTCCAACTAAGTAAAACCTCCATATAAGAGCTTCTAAAAAACTATTTTAACATATTCTCCCTGCCAACGCAATCGCCCCAAGGATTGTCGTTTCGTTTAGCCCTGTCACCTGTGGGCTGTGCAAATATTTAGCCCGCGGTTTTACCGCGGGTTTTTAGCCCCCGGCATGGTCGGGGGTTTTCTTTATTGGGTTATTGCGGGGTTTGTTAGCCCCCTGCATTGCAGGGGGTTTTCTTTTTACCCTGCATCGCAGGGGGTTAGTGTTTACCACGGCGCAGTTGGAAACGAAGACGGGTCGGTTCGTTTATCGTGGCTCTGGCAATAGACGAATCGGAATACGGCGACTTTTTATTCGTTACCTTCGAGTTATCAGACGAGATCGAGCTGGTCGCGTAAAACATTTTTCGCTGTTTTTTAGGGGATTTTTTGTTTGCTATATCCAGTATGGCTGTGAACAGAATGACATTGGACAATTTGATTTGATAGTTCACTGAATCGGTGAGCGTCTCTATCGAAATCGCCGGTTTTTATATCGGCAGACGCGCAACGTTCGGTGCCTCGATAGAGCACTATGCGGCGGTGCCTCTAAATTTAATTTGCACGCCTGACAGAAATCACAGGCCATCCTGCTTGAACGCTTTACATAATCCGGACTTTGGCGCTTGACTTTGGGATGGATAAAATGGTAAAATCTTAATAAGAAAAGGAGCGAGTAAAATGAGTGCTCAAAAAACATTGGGAGAGGAAAGGAAAGCAGTCTTTGCACTTCTGATTCTGCTGTCTATCAACAGTCAGCTTATAGCTGATACCGACTGGACAAGCGGTCATCACGAAATTTATGATGGCGATAGCTACGGTGAAATCTGGATGTATAACTATGCAACCGCAGATATGTGGGGTGGAGATGTACTGCAGTTAGGTGCGCTCGATTCAAGCGAATTTAGTATGTTTGGCGGAACTATGAATTATCTCCTTGTCCGCCATAACAGTGTTATAAATATTTACGGTGGTGATTTAGACTATATGGTAATATATAATGAAAATGGATTGGTTGATCTTCACGCTTATGATGTAGTATATCATCCCACGGGTGGTGGTGAAGGTTATATGGACGGCAAATATTTCCTGAATGATGATTATTTTTCCTTTGATGTCGACGAGGTTGACCTTTCACATATTAATGTTGTCCCCGAACCAACAACATTTTTATTTTTGGGACTTGGAACACTCCTTCTGAGAAAGAAGAGATAGCAAAAAACGATTTCAAGGGGAGATTGAAAAATGACACACGGAAAGAGACTCTATCCAGTTATCATTCATTTGTTTATTATTGTTGGAATAACAGTTTCTTCTTATGCCGCGAAAACCGTATATGTAATCAGCGACACTGAGATTTCAGAATTACAGACGTATAAAATTGACGGTAATGAACTTATTTACCAGCCTCAGGCCGACTATATCTGCGAACTAGACCCACCTACTGGCGCTGGTTCAATAGCTCTGGCGATAGACGAATCGGAATACGGCGACTTTTTATTCGTTACCTTCGAGTCAAAAGATAAAATTGAGCTGGTTGACGCAAAGGAAATGCAATATATTGGTTCTGTAACCGCTACGGGAGCAAGTAATCTTGCCGGCATAGCTATGGATTCCGGCAAAAGTAAGCTTTACGCGGTTGATAGATACACTAATCACCTGTATTCTTATTCATGGAACGCATCAGCAAAAACGCTTGTCCCTGATTTTAACGGCATAAATAGGGGACGTTTACCTATTTATTTTGACATAACATCGCAATAGGTTATATTCATCGTCATGCCGCGAATAGCAAGGATAGTAATACCAGATGTACCTCACTACATTACCCAGAGGGGCAATAACAAACAGGATGTGTTTTTTGTAGATGATGACAAAAAAGCTTTCCTTCGATATCTCAAAGAGCAATCTCTCAGGTTCGGCCTGATAATCGAAGGTTTTTGCCTTATGACAAATCACATACACATAATCGCAACGCCGAGAAAAGAAGACTCATTAGCCAATACCCTTGGCAGAACAAACCTTCTATACGCTCAGTACATCAATTACATGCACGGCCGAAGCGGCCACCTATGGCAAAACAGATTTTTTTCATGCCCTATGGATGACAACTACTTCTTCAAAGCCCTGCGCTATATAGAACAGAATCCCGTAAGGGCTAAAATGACTCGCCGTCCCTGGACATATCGCTGGTCGAGCGCCGTGTTCCATACGGGCAAAGATGATGAATTTAGCCTGATGGATAAAAAAAGATGGCAGAAGCAGTCGTCAGGACTGAATTGGAAAAAGGTATTGCAGGAAAAACTCGAAAACTTGGATCTGAATAAATTAAGAGTCTATAACAAAACAGGCCGGCCGTTAGGAACTGATAAGTTTATAAGCAAGATTGAGGTTATGCTGGGTTGCAGGCTCAGGACTTTACCGATAGGACGCCCTAAAAAGAAAAAAGAGAACAAGAAAACCGTAGTAAAAAAGCGAAAGCATCACTAAGCAGCGGATTTTCATTTCTTTGCATGGTCGGCGATGGCGGCGGAATATTTTTGTCCGAATCGATTAGCCCCCGGACCTGTGCCGGGGGTCTTATGCTTTCAGATATATCTGAAAGCCTCGAAGCAATGCCGGATTCTATGTACGCGAAAGTCGAGAGGTATTATGAAGCTACACCCGCCTCCAAGGCGGTATATATGACTGCTCAGCAGAAAGCCGCATCTGTTTCTGAAATCCTCGAATGGTTAGACGACCTGTGGGAGCAGGGCGAACTTCAGGATTACCTGACTTACGAGGAATATCTCGAATTCCGCGAATCTGTTAAAGAATCAGCCTCGCTACACTAAAATCTAATTATCCGCCGTAGAAAACATCAACCATCCGGGAGACAAATGTCTAAATACTGACATTCAAAGATACTCCATAAGTACATATGCATATACTTATATACTCTGTTTCCTTCGTGATGAAAGAATCATCGAGTAATCCAGCTTTGACGCACATTCAAAAGGAGTAGCAGACGACGGCTTTGAAGAAGGAATACTGGCTTTGAAGCGGAGCTCCAGAGGAGCAGTGGACGAGTTAGTAAATAGGGGACGTCTACCTATTTTTTTTGACAAGATGCTATCATAGCTTATATT
>CAZOVR010000067.1:403-11593 GCA_964583405.1 uncultured Pirellulales bacterium | reverse complement strand
TTTACCATTCCATATTAGAGAGGTGCCGAATCAGACTAAGCCACAGGAAGATATACACAATGAATGACTTGTGCCTCGGGTAGCGTGCCGCGGGGGCTGTAAAATGGAATATCACGTCAAGGCGATTAATAAGTCGGGTTCGAGCCTACCGAGCAACACAGTTTGTGTGGTTATATAACTCCCGCTCCCCTTCAGGGATTCCTATGGAACGGCCAATGGCGGCGCCAGGGTCTCGTGATTTTGATTATATTAGCGCCGTAGAAGTATCGGCCGGAGTGTAATTGCCCTGCCACTTCGACTTTGTGCCATCCGGTACCGAAATAATCGCAAATTTCGTCTTTGTCGAAGACGGCCATTACCACGGTTTGAGCATATCGGCCGCGGCCCATTCGGAATACCCGCTGATATTTCGACTGCATATCGCAAGGGTACATAGTCAGCGGTTCGTCGCTGACGTCGCCGGGCTCGATACCTTTAGGCAGGTAAACAAAAGTTGTTACATTCTGCGGCCTTGAGTTACAATTTATGGTGTTAGGCCAGAGCCACAACCAAGTTTTGAGAGGTTCTATTATGGTGACAGTACAGTAATTCGGTTCAGAATCGTCGAAGCCGTCGTCAACAATCAGCTCGATTTGATGTTCGCCCACTGGCAGTTGAATTGTTGGTGATATGCCGTTGGCTTCGCAGAGATTGGAGTCGACGAACCAGGACCAGTAATAATCGAGCGGGTCGTCTTCTTCATCGTATGAAGTCGAGCCGTCGAGGGTGACATCAGCAAGGCCGTTTATGAATGCGTAAGCGGTCTGATTGGGGCCGGCGACAGCGACTGGCTGATTGTTGAATTCGTAAGCGCCCATATCGATGCGGCCGCCGATGACTCGCGGCAGGCCGTCGAGGTCGGTTTCATTAGGTTCTGGGACATAATTCGGGTCACCCGTGTTGATGCAAGGCGAATCGAGAAGCAAGTGATAATCATTAACGTCAGGATCAGCGAAACAGGGGTCTATGTCAATGTTACCCGGCCCCCAATTGATGGTGCTTGGTCTATCAAGATTATTATATATTGCAGATTGGCCACCTTTGATATTACAATAGTTAACGTCTAATATCGAGGACCATTCTAATACTATTTCATTTCCATCTACTGTGCTATCAGCCCAGATGATAGAGTTATCGAGATTTACATTTGAATGCTCGCACAGTATAGTACGGCCTTTGGCAGAGGTCGAATTTCGATTAAAGGTGCAATTGATAATTGACGCATTGGAATATGATAAATTTACAGCACCTCCACCCTGGAATGGGTCTAAAGCAGAGTTTTCACTAAAGACACAGTTTTTTATAATCATCGCGTCAACACCATGGCACCAAATAGCACCGCCCCAATCAGACAAGTTTCCGGTGAAGGTGCAGTTAAGCACTGTAGAACCATTCGCGGACATGCAGTAGACACCTCCTCCCCCACAGTACTCTACTGCGCCGTTGTTACTTATGATGCAGTTCTTAATGGTTGCATTTGTTCCGCGGCCACAATAAATACCAGCTCCAATCCCACCTCGAACCGTATTGTTAGCAAAGATACAACTGATAATTAGTGAATTACTCCGGTAGCCTATATATATTCCTCCTCCGTGGCAAACTCCCAAACACCCTAGGGTCAATTCCGTGTGGTTGTTGGTTACAACACAGTTAATTATTGTTGGTGACGATTCTTGTATACAAATACCTGCCCCACCTTCTCTACCGCATGTCACTATGTACCCGTTTTTGATAGTGAAGCCATCCAGCACAGAATTCGCATCTTCACCGCTGTGGAAATAGAACCCCCGGTGTCGGTCAGATTCTGTTGCGTTGCAATCGATAATACAATCGTTTGGGCCGTTTTCACTGCGAACTGTGATTGACTTGCCTGAAAAATCAATGTCACGGTTACCGTCTCCGGTATATGTTCCGTCTGCGACAATTACCGTGTCGCCATTGTTGGAATCGTCGATTGCGGCCTGGATTGTCGGGTAATCGCCGGTGCCGTTGGGATCGACGTAATACGTTTTGCCTGTACCGGCGTCGTCCGCTACCATAAATACCGCAACCTGTGTGTAAATCTCCGGGATGTAAGGTACATCAACCATACGAGCGTAAATGGTATACGCACCCTCCGGCAGTGGGCCGACAGATTCGGTTCTCTCCCAATATCTTACAACCTGTAAACAGGTAGCGATACGAGCGGTAACGTCGAAATAAATATCATTATCAACAACTGAAACGGATGAGACAACAGGAGTACAACTATTGTGCCACCATCCGGAGAAAGTTATCTGAACAACATCAGAAGAAGTGGGATTCTGTGGGACAATTTCCACGTTTTGGGGCTCCCAAACAGCACTCGACGACATAGTCCGGGCAGTTTCGGTTTGGTTAATATCGGCAACTACGGTTGTGAATTCGTAACTGGAGAAGGTGCGGTTGTCCGAAACGGCTGAACTCGAAGCACTAAATGAAGACTGGACAAGTAATAAACAAAAAGAAGCGATAACCAAATAAAAGATGAGGTTTTTCATAATCTTGCCTCCGGGATTAGCTCAATCATAATCATTTTACACTAAAACTGAGCAAAAACTGCGAAAAAAGTGATGAAATTGTGAATTGTATGGATATAGATATAATGAATCCGGAGCAGAATACGGCTGGCGCACGCGGATTGTTCATATTTAGCGAATAAAATCACTAAATTATAGCTATTTTTTTGTTGCCTACTGTGGACTATAGAATCGGCAGAAGGGCCAAGGCCTTTTGATTCTAAATTATGGCAGTTGAACAGTAGAAATCCCCCGCGGCCCCGTCTTCATGTCGGGCAAGTTTCGCGGATTTTTAATCCTTAACCCTTAATTGCATCTTTAACTCTGCTTGCTCGGCACTGCTCAGTTCAAGTGTTGGCGGGCGTTTTGGAGTTTTTGGGGGAATTTGTCCGTCCTGAAGGTCCTGAGCCATTTGTGCAGAATAATCCAGCCTCCGAAGCGGACCAGATAGTTGCGCCACGAACGATACCACCGGCTCCAGCCCAATCGGATGTTATGCAGAAAGAATAACAAACCTGTGAACGAGATAATATGTACGGGCACCAGAAATATGTATCCAAATTGATAGAACCTGCCCATGATTCTCCTGCTGCTTTGCTGTATCTGCTCGGAACTCAAAGGTTCATCCGGCTCAAACAACGGGAAACTTCCATCGTAATATTCCCAGCCGATGTCCTCAAGGCGGTAAATCCGGTTTTGCTTTTGAAGCCTGTCGCGTAATTCCGTGCCTGGGATAGGCACGGGCAGTAATATCTGCACCGTGTCAATCTTTGCCTTGCGGATAAAATCCCTGTAACAGCGTGCTCGTTCATCGACAGGCATTTTGAAATTGCTGTTTTCTCTGAGTGGATAGCCGAAGATGAACATTCCATGGACCAGGAACCCGGCTTCGTGATACATTTTCGTCAGCGAGAGCATATCGGCTGAGCTGACGTGCTTGTTCATAGCCTGAAGTTCCTCTTCGATGGGCGATTCATAGCCGATACACACTGTCCTGATGCCGGCGTCCCTCATAGCAGAAAGTAGTTCTGTATCGCGTGCCTTGTCGATTCTTATCTGGACCGTTATTCGCAATCGCCTGCCGATTCTTCGCTGGTAATCAGTGAGCATTTTGCAAAGTCTTATCGTTTCGTCCCGCTGCTGACCGAAAAGGTCGTCAACAATGAAAAACCGCTTTGCATTGTATGTTTCCACAAGCAGGCTGATGTGCCCAAGCAGCCTTTCGGGCTGAGCAGGCCTTGGTTTGCCTTTGACGGTACAGAACTCACAGTTCATGCCGCAACCGCGGATTCTCTCGACCGGATAAAGCTTAATTGCGGCGTAGCGGACCAGCGAAAAATCCGGCAGCGGCAGCTTGTCGAAGTCCAGCAGGTGTTCGCGTTTTTCGGTGAAAACAGGTTTGCCGTTTTTCAGATACGCGATGCCTCTGATTCTGCCGACGTTCTGTTCGTTTTGTACAGCGTGCAGCAGTTCCCTGATTGTTTCTTCGGCTTCACCGAGGACGATATAGTCAATGCCCGCGGACAGTGCTTCGGGTACGGTCTCCTGGACGAAATGCTGTCCGCCTGCAATAGTTATAATCCCACGCTCTTTATAGAACTTCGCTATCTGGTACAGTCTGGGGATGGTGCTTGTCAGGCCGCCGTACAATCCGATTACATCCGCAGGTCGTTGTTTCTGTAAAAATTCATGGTCTGCGCCGCTGTCGCAGCGTGGTCCAAACCTGCCGAGATTGTTTTCGTCGATAACCTCGACGTCCCACTTTTCCATTTTATTGGCGGCACTGGCCACAGAGACAGGACCTAAAGCCGTTGTCCTTTTGGCTATTCGTGAATAAATATTAAAGGCGGGGTACGCCGGAACCACAATCCTCAACCGGTATCTTCTTTGAGATGGATTCAGCATAGTAAAGTCCTGTCAATATCTTCTCTGCACTAAAACCAAATAAGCAGGTTCGCCTGATACCTTTAAACAAAATACTTAATCGCCGGGTGAGAATCAAGAATTTCGTGCTGAACCTGTCCGAGAAGGATATTAACAGGCCGGGAGATTCGAAGCGGTCCGATTTGGCTGAAATGATTGCATAAAAAAAGCCCCGGCGTTTTGGCCGGGGCCAATAGGTCGTAAGAAATCTCTTACCTTAGCCGGGCACTACGTTTGTTGCGCACGGCCCCTTTTTGCCTTGTCCAACCTCATACTCTACCGACTGACCTTCGTCGAGCGACGCATAGCCGCTCGTCTTAATCTCTGAGTGGTGGACAAACAGGTCCTCGCCGCCGTCATCCGGAGCGATAAAACCAAAACCTTTGTTCGAGTTAAACCATTTTACTTTACCTGTGCTCACTGAAACTGCTCCTTTTGGCCTATACTACTTAGGCCGCATAAATTAATACCTCTGATTCTATTTCACCTGGGAGGTACCCTTGAGAGGTGCAAGAATAAAACCCACAATTGGTATTAGACCTTATCGGCCAATTCGAGTCAACAAATATTCAGTTTTTTTATTATTTTATCTCCTGCCTGCCCAAACCCCGGCCCCAAGACTATACCTGTTGACCATAAGTGACTAAATGCCGCTCTGCCGCACAATCCGCCTGATAAGAAGCTCTCAGGAGGACGAAGGGTTGACAGAGAGGCAATTAAGAATTATTATTTAAGATCGACAATTTACGACTGAATTTGGGATTTTTGCCGGAAAGGAAGTATGGCTAAAGTCAAACTGCCCGACGGGGCCTTGGTGGAGGTCGCCGAGGACACAAGCGCCGAACAATTAGCTCAAAAAATAGGGCCGGGACTTGCTAAAGCGGCAGTCGCAGCCAAAATCAACGGGCAATTAGCAGATTTATCCACACCCCTAAACAGCGATGCGGAGGTCCAGATAATAACAAGTAAAAACCCGGAGGGTCTTGAAGTGATGCGGCATAGCTGCGCCCACATTATGGCTGAGGCGATTTGCGATATATGGCCGAGCACGAAATTAGTCTATGGGCCTGTGGTCGAGGACGGGTTCTACTACGATATCGACCTTGATGAGCCGATTCGGCCTGACGACTTCGAGCGAATAGAGTCACGAATGGCTGAGATTGTCAAGGCCGACCAACCTTTCGTCCGCAAAGAGATGTCCCGCGCTGAAGCCCTGCAGAAATTAGCGAATGACAAATACAAGACCGACAACATCAACCGCGCCGACAGTGAGGTTATCAGTTTCTATTCGCACGGTGACGGATTCGAGGATTTATGCCGCGGGCCACATATACCGAGTACCGGCAAGTGCGGCGCATTTAAGGTAATGTCGGTAGCCGGTGCATACTGGCACGGCGACCCGACGCAAAAGATGCTGCAAAGGGTTTACGGCACCTGCTGGGCAACACAAAAAGAATTGGATGAATATCTCAACCGCCTTGAAGAGGCGAAACGGCGGGACCACCGCGTCTTAGGCAAACAGCTCGATTTGTTCAGCTTTCACGAGGACGGGCCCGGCTTTGCGTTTATGCATGCGCAGGGTATGATTATATGGAACGAGGTGGTGGATTACTGGCGCAGCGTCCATCGGCGGTACGGGTACAGCGAGATTAAGACGCCGATTATTCTCAACGAGCGGCTGTGGCACAAGAGCGGGCACTGGGACAACTATAAGGAGAATATGTACTTTTCCGAGATTGACGGGACGAGCTATGCGATAAAACCGATGAACTGCCCCGGCGGCTGCCTCGTATATAACAGCCGCAAGCATTCGTATCGAGAGTTCCCTCTTAAGGTGGCTGAATTAGGATTAGTGCACCGGCACGAGGCCAGCGGTGTAATGCACGGCCTGTTTCGGGTGCGGCAGTTTACGCAGGACGACGCACATATATTCTGCACGCCGCAGCAAATCGAGGCTGAGGTAATCGGAGTTATCGAACTGACGTTCGAGATATACAAGGCGTTTGGGTTCGATAATTTTCACGTCGAGCTTTCGACCAAACCCGCCAAGCATATCGGCTCTGACGAGATTTGGGAGACGGCGACGACGGCGCTGGAAAATGCGCTGAAACACAAGGGAATAGATTACAAAGTCAACCCCGGTGACGGTGCGTTCTACGGGCCGAAGATTGATTTTCATATTCAGGACTGCCTGAAGCGGTCGTGGCAGTTAGGAACGATACAGCTTGATTTTTCGATGCCGCAGCGCTTCGAGCTGGTATATACGGACAGGGACAATACGGAAAAGACGCCGGTGATGATACACCGGGCGGTGCTCGGCTCGTTCGAGAGGTTCATCGGTATTCTAATCGAGCATTACGGCGGAGCGATGCCGTTGTGGCTGGCGCCCGAGCAGGTACGGATTCTGACTATAAGTGAAAAGACCAGCGATTACGCAGAACTGGTCAAATCGAAAATGGCAGAAGCGGCTCTTCGGTGCCAGGCTGATTTATCGGGCGAAAAAATCGGCGCGAAAATCGCAAAGGCACACGCCGAAAAGGTCCCGTATATGCTGGTTGTCGGGCCAAAAGAGGCCGAACAACAGGCCGTGAACGTTCGTATTCGGGGCGAAAAGGACAGTAAGACGGCAGGAATAGATGAATTTGTGAAAATCGCGAAAGAAAAAATAGCCGATAAGGAAGTGAGCCTTAATTTTTAATTTTTTATTGAAAGGGAAGGTGCTTGGTACACGTCAAAAAGGGACTGCGAATCAACGAGAGGATTCGCGCGCAGAAGGTAAGGTTAATCGACCAGGACAACAATCAAATTGGGATAGTCGAAAAATACGAGGCGATGAGCATGGCCCGTGAGGCGGGGCTGGATTTGGTGGAGGTGGCGCCTACAAGTGACCCACCTGTTTGCCGGATAATGGATTACGGCAAGTATCTTTACCTGCAGAAACGCAAAATTCGCGACTCACACAAAAAGCACAACATCCACGCAACAACAACAAAAGAAATTCGGCTTCGACCGGAGACGGACCTGCACGACGTGCAGATTAAGGTCGGTCACGCCCGCGAGTTCATCGAGAAGGGACATAAAGTCCAGTTCACAATTTTCTTCAGGGGCAGACAGATGCTGCACCAGGAGCGAGGGTACGAGATGCTGCAGTCGATTTCATCGATGATAGAAGACGTGGCAAAAATCGAGCGGCCTGGGACACTTGTGAACCGGCGGATGGTGATGACGGCCGTGCCGAAGTGAGTAATTAGAGTATCGCGTATTACATATCGCGTTTTTTAGACACCGTTTAACACAGATTTGCACTGATTAGGGACCCCAGAAGGTCGCAAGAAAGACAAAGTATCTCAGAGGCTGATTACCTGCTCCCGCAACTCACGATGCGAGTCGTGACAGCGGGCGTTGATTAGCGCAGATTTTATCTACTTCCTTCAAGAATTGTACCGGGCATCTTTAATTTCCGTGTCGCTTAGGGAGCAGTGGTATCACTGAGCCAACGATTCGCAAAATGGTCAAGGTCGGTAAATCCTACCTGACCATTCTTGTCGAAATCTCTAGCGTTACAGAAATCGGGGCCTGCACAGCCCCCATCCAACCAGTGTTGCCCAAATAATGCAAAATCCACCAGATTCACAATACCATCATTGCTCAGGTCCGGCAGACAGTCACATTCGTCACCTTTATCGTCTCCATCCATATTGCTCTGGTCGGGATTATAGTCTGCCTTGCAGTTGTCAGGCCCATCTTGTATCGTGTCGCCGTCCGTATCCGGGTTATTTGGCTCGGTCCCATACTTATATTCAAGCCAATTGACCAACTCATCACCATCCGGGTCCTGATAGCCGTCACCATCATTGTAGGCCGGATTAAATCCATACAGCACTTCCCATCCGTCAGTCATTCCGTCCGCGTCAGTATCGGCATTGTTCGGGTCTGTGTTATTTTGATACTCCTGCAGGTTGGTCAGCCCATCTGGTTCCCAGTCATCATCCTTAGCCCCATCATCTGCAAGCGGGTCCATACCCCAGAGAAGCTCCCATCCGTCACCCATGCCGTCGTTATCTGTATCCAACATCAAGGGATTTAAATCGTTCGCAGGATTGTACGTGAGGGCGTTGCCGTCGTAAGCTACCTCATTATAGTCCGTCAATCCATCGGAATCGGAATCCGGCTCATTAACATCAGTCCCTATAGATAACTCGGTGATATCCCAGAGGCCATCATAATCTGAATCCAATGGTTCAAAATCATTTAAATCATAGGCAGCAGTATTATAATCAGGATGTGCCGCGATGGTCAGGCTAGTATTTGCATCAGAGAGGATAATATTGGATAGAGTATACGGTCCGTTGACGTCATGTTTGACTATATCTTCTGCTGCAACCTGCAAGGTCAGATTATTAGGCCCTGCAGGCAAATTGACTTCACCCGTAGTGAGCAGTTTTATGATATTATCGTTGCTGTCGAATAAAGTTGCAGTTAGTAAGTATTCGTTCGGCCCGTAGACATCGACCGGTATCGTGAATTTCAGAATATCATAGAGGGCGTTTGCATTAAGGTCGACTCCCACATCGTTAATATCCCCGGCAAAATCTATATCAGGTGCTGAAATGGTAAACGATAGCGGATTCGTGCGCTCAAATCCGCCGTAGATAGAATTGCCTGTTGCTGTGACCTGACCTGTATATATTCCTGTTTGAGCAGTAGAAGTAAATATATTCGCATAAACACCATCACCGGCGTTCACATCGTTGTGCAGACCATCATCATATAAAAACGCTGAAACCGTATTTGTATCTGGCAGGACAATTTCAGCCGCTACATTTGCATTTATTATTGGATTATTGCTCTCGGTCAATCTTGCAAGGATTAGAATATTAGCGTCGGTGTTGGCCCAGCCAAGATCAGTATATGCATACAATGCGATATTCGCATCTTCAAAAACTGTCAAGCCGTAATCGACTGAATTTGGCGGCGCGACCGTTGTTGACAGATTTAATGTCCATGTACCTAGAATGGGCGAATTAACCTCGTACATAAACAGTTCATCTTCACTGTAATAGGTGACGTCAGGCTCGCCGGAGGCGTAACAAGGGTCGTAGATTGTTCCACAGGGGTCTGTCAGTATGAAGTGGCAATTTGCATCCGATGTTATAGCCCTGAAGTAAGCCGTAATGGAATTACATATCGGCACAGTTTCTGTTATAGGTGTGGTATTGTCAAAATGACCGGAGAAGCCGGCAATAAGGTACATCGGAACGGGGTTAGGTTCGTTACTGTCAGACGCCGCAAGCAACATTTGCATAGAAAGTGTTTGTGTGTACGGCAGACCCATCCAGTCCATTATTTGTTGTAAGGTCAATTCATGGCGATAACAAGAGTAATGGTCAAGATTAGTATCATTGTAGCCATCTATGTCCACCTCCGGCTTGGCTGCTCCATACAGTGAAGTGAGGAAAATTCTTTTTCTTATTTGTCCTATAGCAGATAGCTTAGGGACAACGCCATCACTTCCGGCACCGATTATTCCGCTTCTAAATCTTTGATCTAAACTAATAATAGCCCAGCCCGCTTTTAAGCCTAGGTCGTGATAGACTTCTTTAAAGTTGGTACTCCAGAAAGAGCACAGCTTCGTGCTGCCCAGGTTCCTGACATTTTTATTAAAGAAAAACTCCAGATAAAACGGTGTAAGGAATTTTGTGGCTGGGTTAAAAGGATTTAACAAGCCTATTTCAGCTAACCTAGTTCCAGTATGTGGTGTCTGAATAGTGAAAATATTGTTTACAATCTCAGGGTTTTGTTTTGCATAATTTCTGGCTACTAGGCCTCCCATACTATGACAGACTAAATTTATTTTGGCATCTTTATAATCGCCCGTGCGTTTACTATTTATGAAGGTTTCAAGTTCGTCTGTGTTATCACTAATGGTTTTCCAGCCAGAGAGGCCTTCGCCAGGACCATAGCCCTGATCCGGCACCCAACAGCTGACACCTCGCTGCTCAAACCATTCATTAACATCAACAAGTCCTGAGTGTCCCTCCGGTTTCCAGTAATTATCATTTACCGCATCTTTCTTTTTTAGTGAATATCCCCTTCCCAACACTACGATAACTTCTGCCTTGACTTTTACTTCATTCGATATGTTTTTTCCACTGTTGTCCCTGAGAACGTAAGTGTATTCCATACCTGGTTCGGGAACAGTGTCTTCAAAAGATAACGTACGAGATGCTATATATTCGAAATTGCCGCCTTCCATTTTTCGATAGATTTTTACTGTTCCCATCCTATCACTCCACTGGAGTTTTATAGATTTTCCGTCCCATTGATTGACAGCGATAAGATGCGCAGTAGTCGTGTACATGCATTTAATAAGCGTTTCTTGCCCATAGTCAACATATGTGACGTGCAAGCCCCCATTCGGATCGACGTCAAGAGACGAGTTAAATACTTCTCCCTCGGCAATAATATAGGGACCGCCGACGTTGCTAATGTACTTAATAGAATTGTTCTGGTAATCGTAAACTACATGCCAGTTGCCATTTTCGTCAACGGCACTATCAATATTACCATTCCAAAACTGCTCAGCATCCCAAAAGAAAAGGGGTTGAGGAGGCGACCAGGACCCGGATAGATTGTTCGTGTACATGCATTTAATAAGCGTTTCTTGCCCATAGTCAACATATGTGACGTG
>CAZOVR010000067.1:0-303 GCA_964583405.1 uncultured Pirellulales bacterium | reverse complement strand
CCATTCCAAAACTGCTCAGCATCCCAAAAGAAAAGGGGTTGAGGAGGCGACCAGGGAACTCCCAATGCGACTTGGCCGCGTAATGCCAATATCCCGAGGCATACCGCAAGCAGAATCGCGCGTGTCAAACGTCTCTGCCGAATCCTCCCAGTATTCTCCCCAGTGTTATGCCAACCGCCCTTTCGACTTATCGCCGAACCAAAATCTTGCCACTCCATATTCATCTGACCTCCTTTGGCAAGCCCTCAAATACAAACAAGGCCCAAATCACGGCGACTATTGTACCAACCACCCCGGCGGACC
>CAZOVR010000066.1:0-12886 GCA_964583405.1 uncultured Pirellulales bacterium | reverse complement strand
TTTGATAAAATGTAAACTTAGGCAACTCAAAAATGACCAATTCCTCTAAAAAATTGCTTATCCTGTCTTCTGAATTCTGTATTCTGTCTACTGCTTTTTTGGAATATACCAGCTGTCTAATTACTACTTTATTTTACAAAACAAACCCAATTTTATGCGTTTTTAGCCCAAAAACCGTGATTAACCCAAAAAACAAACCCAATTCAAACCCAAAACAAACCCAATCAAACCCAATTTTCGATCGTCGTTCAAAAACACCCCAACCTTGCGAAATCAGCGGAATCAGCGTCAAAAAATACTACCTTTTTATGCAAAACGAACCCAATTATGTCCACCGAAGTCGGATTGTAAGTGCTCTTAAAGCAAGAAGATATAATAATATAGCAGTTATGACGATGCGAAAAAACGAACCCAAAACGAACCCAAACTTATACCGATTAGGCGATATGGGCAATTTAATAAAGGCAATATCAGGCCTTTGCTTTGGCGTAATAGTCGGGGTCGGAGGCGAGGTTCTTTCTGGCTTCTTCGGTCATCATCTCAAAGGCTGGATGGGTCGTATCCCACGCGCGGTTAGTAAAAGGCGAGGTTTTCATCTTCTCGACCTCTTTGGCGGCATTATCGAAATAACTGCCGTAAATGTGCAGCGAATCACTAATATCGACGTACCTGCCGACGTCAACAGTTCGGCCGGTCTTTTCAGATATTCGGCCTGCGATTATTTTCTGCAATTCGGTAAAGGCGAAAGCATTCATAAACCAGGCCTTGTAAAGGTCTCTGCTCCGCCAGTGTGTGTTCATATTCAGAGACATCCGGCCGTCCTGTGTCTCGACGAGCCTGCACCAGACCCTCTGCAGGCAGGGCGGGTCGTCCGTTCGCGGGTCGGCGGTCGGCATCCAGGTAACGGCCTGTGCCCTTCGGGTATAAAAGGCATTGGACAACGCGTCGATGATATATTGAATCTGATTGACTTTCTTAAACGGCCTGGGCGAACCGGCGTCTTTCAAGTTTTCTGTCGGGCTGTAGGCGAAAAGCCGTTCATGATATGTATAAGTCCATTTGCCTTCGGCTGGATTAATCCAGTGGTCGTGAATACCGCTGATGACTTCCTGCAAATATGACTCCAGCTCGGTCGGTCCGCCGGGGAAATTTTTGTGGATTCGCGGTTCGGCAAACGGTTCTGTCACCGTGACCATAACCGTCGCGTCCTTACTCGGTGGGTCGTCGGGCTTGTCATACTGCGTCTTGATTTCGAGCCCATCGTCCCAAACAGCCAGCACGGCCTTTTCCCATGCCTCGGGCAGACAACGGGCTGTCACTGATATCACAGGTATGTCCTGTGCGTTTGTCGTCGATGGCATTTAATCATCCTCCGTGACGGTATATGGTATTGTGTCGGGCCGGGGCTGCTTGAAGTAATCCAAGCTGACCTCTTCGTCGGTTATCTTATAACGTCCCCAATATTGCTGCGGTATCTCTGTCATCGCCCTTCGGGCCTTGTAATCATAAATAGTACCCGGGAATCTTCGGATAAGCAGCCTGCACGATTCGACCATAGCCTTGTAGCCGGTAAAAGGCATCCGGCCGATAGTTCGAAACGAAGGAATATTAGCAAGTATATTCTCTGCCTGAATACTTTCTATTTCAGAGACTTCTTTGAAATAAAGGACCGTTGGGGCGGCGGATTTTTCAGGTTCGGCTCCTTTTTGCGGGGCGTTTTCAGTCGATTCATTATTTTTAAAATCATTTACGTCCGGCTCGGCGAGCAGTTCTTCCCTATCCTGCCGGGCCATATCGTAAATAGTCTTAGGCGGCTCTTTCGGCTTTTCCTGTTCAGCGGGTTTGAGCAGAGTATAGCCGACGAATACAGCGGCTATGACGACGATGACTGCTGCTGCTTTGAGCCAGAATGTGTCCATAGCAGGCTTGCTCCTTTGCGCTATTGTTGTTGAACGGCTGCACTGGTTAACTTATAATTGATTTTAACGTTTTAGCTGGTTTTGGCAACAGGCAGTTGTGTTTTATATTAATTGATGTAAGAGACTATGTTTACCGGTCTTATAGAAGCTGTTTGCCGCATCGACAAGCTCCGTCAACTCGGCGATTCGATGAGAATTTCCGTCGGGCCTGGCTCGATATTCGCCGATTGCAGGGCAGGTGAGAGCATAGCTGTAAACGGGGTTTGTCTTACAATCGCCGAGCTTACGGGGCCGATAGCAACCTTCGACGTCAGCGGTGAAACGCTGAGCAAATCGAATCTTGGTAAACTTAATTCCGGAACAATCGTAAATATTGAACGGGCAATGAAAGCCGACGGCCGGTTCGGCGGGCATTTCGTGCAGGGCCATATCGATGGTGTCGCGCGAATCGAAAATATCGACCGTCGCGGTGATTTTTGGCGGGTCCGCTTTGCAACAGATGCTAATTTGCTCGAACAGATGGTGAACAAAGGTTCAGTCGCGGTCGATGGGATTTCTCTGACTGTCGCAGGTATTGACGAGAAAGGTTTTGAAGTTGCCGTAATACCCGAAACAATTAACAAAACTAATCTGAAAAACTCAAAAGCTGGTGACACGGTAAATATCGAAACCGACCTTATAGTGAAAATAGTCAAAAAGCAGCTTCGGGAGATTTTACCGGAGAAAAAAGACATGACCGTCGAGAAATTACAGGAGATGGGCTTCTGAATTGACGAAGTAGCTGTTTTAAGATGAACAAGTGAACAATATAAGCGCAAACAATTCGATTACCACTCAGCCTGTCATTGGCATCACGATGGGCGAGCCGGCGGGCATCGGCCCGGAAGTCGTTGTAAAGGCACTAGCCGAGCCGGAGGTTCGCAAGAGTGCCAAGTTCATCATCTTCGGAATGGACGAGCAGATGCGCTACGCAGCGGACAAGGCCGAAATTGAACCGTTTTGGGGCAGGCATCAACACGAAAAAATCAGCAGAGAATACCCCTACAAAGTAGTCGTCGCAGATTACGACGAGTATTCACTGCCGCCGTGGGTCAAAGAGCCGAGCCGCATCGGCGGCGAAGCTTCACTGCGCTTTTGTAAGGACGCGATTGACGCCGCTAAAGACGGAATTATCGACGCGGTAGTAACCGCGCCGATAAGCAAGACAAGCTGGAAAATGGCCGGTGCAAAATGGCCTGGCCACACGGAATTGTTCGCAGAGCGATGCAAATCCAAACGCAAGGTTATGATGTTTACAGCCGGTCCGCTCAAGGTCGCGCTGGCGACGATTCACGAAGCGCTGTTCGAGGTACGGCACAAATTCACAATCGGTTGTGTCTTCGAGCCGATTGATTTGCTCAACGATGCGCTGCGGGATTATTTCGGTTACGTCAATCCGAGAATAGGCGTGGCTGCGCTTAATCCGCACGCCGGGGAAAACGAGCAGTTCGGTGACGAGGAGCGCAGGATAATCTCGCCGGCGATTCTGCTTGCGCAGGAACAGAACATCAATTGTGAAGGGCCTTATCCGGCCGATTCGCTTTTTATGCGGGCGGCAAAGGGTGAGTTCGACGGTGTTGTCGCGATGTATCACGACCAGGGGATGATACCGGTTAAACTGCTTGCATTCAATGAAGCGGTCAACATTACTCTCGGAATCCCCATAATCAGAACGTCGCCAGCGCACGGCACTGCCTTCGATATCGCAGGTCAGAATCTCGCCGACCATGCAAGTATGAAGGCCGCTGTTATGACAGCTATCCGAATGGCGCAAACGAAAAAAGAACTGGCGGTCCACTCAGCAGATTCTTCAAATGCATACTAAGCAGCAAATCCAGCAGTTACTTTCGACTAAAAACATCTCACCTAATCAGCGCCGCGGACAAAATTTTCTCATAGACCTGAATCTTATGAGGCTGCTGATTAATTTAGCTAATATGCATAGCAACGACATCGTGCTGGAGGTCGGATGCGGAACCGGTTCGTTGACAGGTTCCCTTGCCGAAAGGTGTGCAAAGGTAATCTCCGTCGAGATTGAAAAGACACTCGCCCAAATCGCCCAAGAGCAACTTGCTCAATATGACAACGTGCAGATTATTACAGGCGATGTCCTCGAGAACAAGAACACCATTGACTCATCCGTTATAGATGCCCTGCGCCGCGCGCGGAACAAACACAACGGCAGAGTTATGCTCGTATCGAATCTGCCTTACAATGTCGCATCTCCGGTCATGCTGAATCTGGTAACGGGACCGGTACAGGCCGACCGTATGTTTGTCACTATACAGAAAGAAGTGGCTGAGCGCATGGCAGCGGCACCGGGCAATAAGGACTACGGCAGTTTAAGCATTCTGCTGGCCGCGACAGGAAGGGTGAAAATCGAAAGAAAATTGCCGCCGAGCGTCTTTTGGCCGGAGCCTAAGGTGGATTCAGCAATCGTAAGCTTCATACGTCAACCGAAAAAAATAAAGCGCATTTACGACATGAAAACATTGTCCGAGGTCGTTGCCCTGTTCATCGGCCATCGCCGCAAGATGCTCAGGGCCTGCGCAAAACTTGCCAAGGGACGTTTAGAGAAAATAAACAACTGGCCGCAGATATTCGAAGAGGCCTGCGTCGAGCCGCACAGCCGACCCGAACAATTGGCCCCCATTCAGTATATCTCCATCGCCAACCTCTGCAGCGAACAATTAAAAATCTTGTCTTAAGAGCCGAAAAATAGTATAATAAAAAACGAATTAAAAGAGGCGATACTATGAAATTAAAAACTATTATACATCAAGCTGAAGAAGGTGGATACTGGGCGGAGATTCCAGCCATCCCCGGATGCGTTACGCAAGGCGATTCATTCGAGGAGCTTTTGAAGAATATCTACGAAGCGGTGGAGGGGTGCCTGTCCATTGATATCATGCCTAATTGAATTTGAAAAACTAAAGAAGCACTAATTCAGTCTTGCCTTCATCATCTTCTATTATCAGTTTTGCTCCCTTTTTCTTCCTTGTCAGCAGAAAATCATAAATAGCTAACGATTTGCGTACAACCTCAGTCAGACTCTCGGCGCTCGTCTGGTCCCTCAATGTCTCCATCCGCTTCTTGACCTCTTTGCCCAGGTCCAGATTCAATCGACCCCCTTTGTTTTTTCTCGATATCCGCGCCACTTTTACACCTTATCGAATTAAGTAAAGCTAACAGACCGAGGGTAAAAATCATTGCCCCTAAGGTTAATCCGCCAGTCAGCCTTACATAATTTGCACTTCCACTCTTTATAAATACCGCAGCCACATAACCAAGGACTATAATGGCAGCTATTACAATAACAGTTGAGTTCGACCTGTCCTTTAGGAATTGACATAGAGTTGATAAGAAATTTGACCAACCGCCTTTAGAGTCAGTGATTCCTCTTCTATAGAACTCCTCATAAGAAGGCAATCCATCTCCGTTAGGTTTCCGGCCAAAATCTCTATTTGACTCACCTTCTTTTTGCTTTCCGTTCATACCGTCCGAACTCCCATCCTGGGAGCCGACGGCATGAACGCATCTCAAGGCTTACGATAATCATATCGTCAGCTCCCAAGTGCGTCCCTGCTCGGCAATGGCCATACCGCTTTTCTCCTATTTTGGCGTGGCCTAAGTTTTTTCCATTGCACAACAGAAACAAGTTTTCTTTTCTTTGCTAAGCAGCTTACAGTTCTGCTCAACATTTGGCTGCCTCTTAGCCCTTAGGCATCAGCTATAACGAGCAAAGGCAGCCGCAGGTCTCCTTAAAGTTTTGTCAATTCGCCTCATTGAGGCGAATTGACATTACAATACATGTATAATACACATCATGTCAAGAGGAATTTTTGAAGATTTTTGAAAAATTCTTCAGGCCGGATTTGATTATATAAGCCTATTAGTGTGAACAACTTACTGCTTTTCAACTGTGTCTTATAGAACGGCGGATTTATGTCTGTGGCTGTGGCATTCGATGTTGACGGCTACGGGCAGCGAGGCGATGTGGCAGGGGGCAAACTCAATCATACAATCCAGCGCGGTCGTATCTCCGCCAAGACCGGCAGGACCAAGACCCAGTCGATTAATCTTTTCGAGTAAATCCCGTTCGAGCTGCGCATAGAAACCGTCACTGTTCCTTGTCCCGAGTTTTCGCAGAAGGGCTTTTTTACTAAGGATGCAGCTTAGCTCGAAATTTCCGCCGATTCCAACACCAACAATCAAAGGCGGGCAGGCATCGGCACCGGCCGATTTGACTACACCAACTATCCAGTCGACGACTTCATTCAAATCAGTCGTCGGTACGAACATCTTAAATTGGCTCTTATTCTCGCAGCCGGCGCCCTTGGTCATAACCGTAAGTTTAAGTTTATCGCCCGGCACCTGCTCATAATGTATAATCGCAGGTGTATTACTGTCGGTATTGATGCGCTTATTTAACGGCTCGGTTACGACACTTTTGCGAAGGTAGCCTTTTTCGTATCCGGTTTTCACTCCGCCATTGATTGCATCGTAAAGCGTAGCGTCGGGCTTGTTACCCGGCGGCCTGATAACAACATCGGCGCCCTGTTCGACGAACACAACGGCAAGGCCGGTGTCCTGGCAGAGTGGAATATTTTGTGATTTGGCGATTTTGGCGTTTTCAATCAGCGTTTCGATTACCCGCCGAGCCTTAGGATTTGATTCGCGCTGTGCAGCCTGCTCGAGTGCGTCAAGAACGTCATCCGGCAATTCATGCGCCGCCGTGATACACAGCCCCTCGACAGCTCTTACAACTTGGTCATAATTGATGGAACGCATAAAGTGCCGCGACTGCTATTTCGACATTACATTAAGTTCGACGGTCTTATAAGTCGTGTTGCCTACACTGTCTTTGGCCCGTATTGACACGATGTGTTCGCCGTCGGTGAGCTCCTCGAGCGCGAGCGTAAATTTTTCTTCGGTAGTATCGTAAACCAGGTCTTCCGGAATCGCCGTTTTCCAGTCCTTGTTACTATCTATAGTGTAAGCGACTTCTTCGATAGCGCTGAATTGGTCGATTGTGCTTAGCTCTATGCTCGCCTGTTCACCATAAATTTCAGCCGGTGTAATCAGAGTCATTTGGCCGCCGTTGCTGCTGATTGAGTGAATCTCAACAGCCGGTCCTGTATTATCAACCACAACCGGCTCACTAACGCGGCTCGCCGTCAAGGCCGTCTGCGGGGAATTTGAGCGCTCATCATTCGCAGTCACACGGATTTCATATCGGCCGTCTTCTACAGTCCTGCCGTCCCATTCATAAGAAGATTCCTCGACATCTTTGGCCAGTTCAATCCATAATTGTCGTCCGAGCTTTCGAAAATCTATTTTATATATAAGAGTATCGCCGTTATCATCATCGGCTGTGTATTTTATCTCGAAGAAGCCCTGCTTTTCGGGCTTATCGTTTCGCTGCGCTGTAACCTCTTTGACATTTGGTGCAAGATTCGGAATAGTGCTTGCTACCGCGACTTCCCGAACCACGGGACTGTATGAGCTGTCGGTGGTACTGAGCGTCAGTTTATACTGACAGAACCTGCCTAAGGGACATTGCAACTGCATCGGGGCTTTGATTTCGACCGCTTCGGTCCAGTCTGAGAATGTGGGGTCGTTTACATCTTTGACGTTGCCGCTTCGTGAAGCGGCCGTTACTTTACATTGCTGCGGGATGTCAGCGTCGATTTGCAGCTTGCCCCAGTTAGCCGGCTGTGACGCATCAACCAGGTCCGACGTATAAGTACCTTCTTCTGTGTAACCCGAGTTCAATTTAATCAGCTTCGCCGGATTGGCTGTGCCTACATAGGTATCTTCACCGACCACCGCCATAGCAGTAATTTGCGAAGCCTGCTGGTCTTTATAAATCACAGCGGACTCTTCGGTCGCCGGCTCTACTGTAAAGAGTTCAGCCTCGTTTCCCGTGCCTAACAGCAGTTGCTGTCCCTGCTGAGCGAGAGCAAACAGCACTACCGCCTCGGCGAAAATATCCGTTACAAAACCTTCAGGGGATATTTTATACAGGTGACTGACCATCTCCGGTTTGGGTGGTTTTCTGCTCGGCCCATCCGGCCGGCTTTCATTTTGCTTGTCTTTATTTGTATTGGCAATTTTTAACTGTGCCGAACTCTTACCGGAGCTGTTCTCGTCCGGCTCTTCGGCTTCGATTTCCGGTCGACCCGCAAGCGGGACCTGCCGTGCAAATTGATCCTGGGCAGCCACCACCTGCGCCGAGGTACAAGTGGCATAAACCTCGCCCTGCCGCGTAATCCAAAGGGCGGTCACCTCCGGCTGTTCGCTGTCATAGAGCACTCTAACCGAACCGGTGTCGGGGTCGATTTTGTACACCAGGCCGCGCGTGTCGCTGCCGGCCAGAATCGAACCGTCATCGGCAACAGCCAGAGAAAGAATGTTTTTGTCACTGCTGTCGTAGATAACCCGGGCGTCTTCTCCCGTCGAATTCAGCATGTATATCTTGCCCTGAGGTCCGGTGCCGAGATATATCACACCGTTGTTTGCCACACCGACAGCAAAGATATATTTGGCGTCGTTCGGCTCGAATACCGTGCGAAGCTCATTTCCTTCGAGCCTGCACAACGCACATCGCCTGCCGCTTATCCCGACCAGCAGACGGCCTGATATGTCCGCTGCCATCGCGAATATGTGTTCATTGGCAAGCTGTTCATCGCCTTCGACAACCTCGCCCGCTTCATTAGCATCATCAGTTTTGTCTGTATCTTCCTGTTCTTCCTGTGGTGAGCTTGTCGAATCCACTTCGGGCTTGTTTTCTTCCTTAAGGGCCGAATAAACCTCCTCGGTTTTTCCGAGACTGTATCGGTATATCCCTCCGTTAGGACTCGTGCCGATATATATCTTGCCGCCGCTTGCCACGATGCTGTTAATCGACCAGACGTCATTGAAATCTACCGTTAGTCTTTCCCAGCCGCGACCTAACTGCAGCGTTCCTTTTGAGCTTATTATGATATTCTCGGTCTTGCCCTTGATTAGCTCTTCGGCTGTATTGTGATACGTTACCTTGCTCGTGACAGCCGATGTCACCGAAATCATGCAGAAAAGAAAAACAATCAACGCAGGTCTGAAAGTAAGACTTTTAATAATTAATTTTCTCATAGTCAACTCTCACGAATTCCAAAACAGCTCGTTTATTACTGGTTCTGTTGTATAACTTCAATCTGTATTTTCTGTCCGCCGGCGATGACCCGGGGCGTTTGTACACTTTGTTCAATCCAATGCTGATACGGCTGGGTCTGGAGCGTTCTTGTTGCATCGTTAAGCACCAGCGCTTTAGTAAGCGGAAGGTCCGGCAGCTCGGCCCTGTCAATGGTAATTCCGCCTTGCGGCAGCACGAGAACGCAATAAAGCCGGTCGCGTCGAATTTGCAATATATTATTTAACGCCTCTATAAGGGTGTCTACATTAACAGCAATAAACCGCTGTCGAGCGGCCTTGACAAGAAACTCTAAATAGCCGGCCCCGCCCATAACCAGGACATCGTATTTACCCGGCTTTAAATCCGCCGGCACCGTCAAATCAAATGTATATCTTTTTTTCGGTCCGCGCATCGTCTCGACAACAGCGCCTACACTGAACTCTTCGCCCTGCTTAACCTTAGAGTCGGACACGTCTATCGAAAGAATGCCGGCCAGCATGGCCTGGTCATACTCTTCGACGTCGCACTTAATGGACCTGATTTGGACCGCCTCGAAAGGATTATTCATAAGCAATGCCACCGGCACCATAGTCTCAGTCAGAAGCTCGTTCACCTGGCTGTTGACCGATATATTCTCGTAACTTATCGACTCGGCGCCGGCGAGCTCGATTTTTGTCCGATATATTAGCGTATGGTCAGGCGGCAGATTCCCTCGCTGCGTCACCGCACCGGTTAAAGATATCCGAAGCAATATCGGCGTAAGCATCTGGTTGTCAGCAACGCTGCATTCGTACGTTTTTTGCTCGGGGTCGTTGTACCTGCTGACATTAATTGTCATCGGTATCATCGCAGGGATTTTGCCGATTACTCCCCGCACGGCCGCGGCTTCGTCAACGATAAGTGTGCCGACCGTTTTTACCGGGCTGCCAAGTTTGAACGACCGCATGGTATTGGCAACTATCGTATGAACTTTGCCCGTGGCCATCGGCAGGTTGACCGGTCCATAGCCAAGAAAAGAGTGCCCGAAACCGAAGACCTTATCGCCAACCACCTCAGTTGCGGTACCTACAACAGCTAAGTCTATATCACCGCTGACTAAAGGAACGGCCAGCACCGAACCCGGGCTGAGCTGCACGTCCAGGTCGCCTTGCTGTAAGCCTCCTGATGGGCCGGATACTGTCGTTATGCCGAACGAGCCAAACACGCTGTCAAGCTCTCTGGCCGCGCTATCGGGTATGCCGGATACAACCATCGGCATCGGCAAAAGCCTTTCTGAAGCAGTCGAATTCGTCTGCTGTTGCAGAGAGGACATGATTTGACGTTCGATTCGGGCCAAATCAAGCGGCCTTGAAAAATCAATCGCCAGGCGCATATTACCCTGCTGTCTGTCATCAGTCCCAGGGACAACATCCGCGCCGACTGCAAGCATCTCTTCTATCGGGGTGACGCCGTATAAAGGGTCCTTGCTGAAATACCAGCCAAAAGCCAGCGCACCTGCCAGGCGTTCGTCGACGTAAACAGGTGAACCGCTGCAGCCTGCGACTATCCCGGCGTGAATAAAACGCTCATCGGTGCCCTTGACCAGGATGGCGTCCCTGCGCGGGTCAAAATTACGTACCACACTGAGAACTTCAAAATCGAATTTCTCGACGAGCGTATTATTAAAAACGGTAAGACAATACGCCTTCATACCGGGCTCTATTTCATCCAGGCCGATATATTTTGTCCTGTCCAGCTCTGGCGGTGTTTCTTTGTGCCGTGGTTCGGCGGCGGGCGCAGCAAGACTAAAAACCGAAGACAACAGCACTGCGGCAACAAAACACTGTCTAAAGAGCGACAATTTCGGCATCAGTATCCCTTCTATGGGCGTAGTTTTGCCGCGATTTTAGCGGCCTGTATACTCTATTGCAAGGCAAAAGCTCCTCTGCTACAATATGTAACCTTATGAGTGTGGACGCCGGTTATGTATTGTCATATACCCTTTAGTGAATATTGGAGAAGCAAATGAAGGCTAAGCACCGCCACGAACTGAAAACCAACGAACTTGCCGAATGGCTGACTAATCTGCCTAAATGGGCCAAAGAAAATTTGCGAATGATTATTTATTTCGTGGTAGTCACAGCGCTCGTTTTTACATTCTGGATATGGAGAAACTACCAGAAGAATGTTGTTTCTGTGAACGAGAGACTGCAGCTATCGAGGATGCTCGGCGAGCTTGTACAGAATCGCTTTTCGACACTTCAGCAGCAGGCCGAGGGCCTTGACGTATCGTACATGCTGCTCCAGACCGCCAATAAGCTACAGAACTTTGCCGGCAATACCAAACACTCCGACATGGCTGCACTGGCTTTCATTAAGTCTGCAGAAGCGATACGCAGCGAGCTGCACTATCGAATAGGCAATATCGATAACCAGGTCTTCAGTTCACAAATTACAAAGGCCAGGACAGCTTACGAAAACGCCATAGAAAAATCGCAGAACAATCCTTCACTGCAGGGCACGGCCACTTTGGGACTCGGTCTGTGCGAAGAAGAGGTCAGAAATTTCGCCAAAGCCGAGGAAATCTACCGACAGATTTTGCAGGACCCGAATTTTGCCGCCACGACGTCAGTTGCCTCGGCCAGGTATCGTCTGAAAATCATGGATGACTATAAGCAGATGGCAAAATTCACAGCACCGCAGGTGACACCGCAGCCGATTTGGGAACCTGATATTATGCAGCCCGACATCGGCCTGGACTCGTTCACGCCCCTGTCCCCTCTGGTTAATGTGCCGGCCGAAGAGTAATGGGCCCGATGCCTGAGAAAAACGAACCGCTTACCCTAAAGGTCGGACGCACCATAAAACCGCGGCGCATAGATAAATATCTGCACGACCGCTTCGCTAACTTCAGCCGTGCTATGATTCAAAAGCAGATAGCCGCCGGCTCGGTAAAAGTAAACGGCGAGGTCATCAAGGCCAGCTTCAAACTCACCCCCGGCGATATTATAGAGCTGACCCTGCCGCAGTTGCCGTCCAAAGAGATAAGACCTGAGGAGTTGCCGCTTAATATCATTTATGAAGACGACGATTTGATAATTCTCAACAAGCAGGCCGATATAGTTGTCCATCCGGCCCGCGGCAACACCCACGGGACGCTCGTCAACGCACTTGCCCATTATTCGAGCGAGCTGTCCAGCGGCCTCGGTGATTTTCGCCCCGGCGTTGTGCATCGGCTCGACCGCAACACGACCGGCGTTATGGTAATTACGAAGAACGATACCGCCCAGTGGAAGGTAGCAAAGCAGTTCGAGAACCGCACAATCAAAAAGGAGTACCTGGCGATAGTGCACGGCACGCCGGACCTGACCGCCGACAAAATCAGTGCGCCGCTCGGCATGCACCCGAAGATTCGGGAAAAATACGCGATAAGACCCGATACAGGTAAAGAAGCTGTAACTTTTTATGAGGTATTGGAACAATTCCGCGGTTACTCGCTGATAAAATGCACACCTAAGACCGGAAGGACGCACCAGATTCGCATTCATCTTGCCTACATCAAGCACCCGATAGTAGGCGACGATATGTACGGCGGCAAATTAGTCTATCCCTGGCAATTGAAAGATGCTGAGCCGGCGGTCGAAGAACCGGTCATCGTTCGCTGCGCCCTGCACGCATTTACGATTGAGTTCAAACATCCATCGACTGAAAAAATGGTAAAATTCGAAGCTCCAATGCCGAAGGATATGCAGCACCTGCTCGATATGCTCCGGCA
>CAZOVR010000065.1:0-13675 GCA_964583405.1 uncultured Pirellulales bacterium | reverse complement strand
GGATGATAGGCCATATAACGTATCTTTCCGAGGAAGGGATGCGAAGTAAGTTCGGACGAGAATTGAGAAGCGCTGAAAATTACAGCTACGACCTCGGTTCGGAATTCGCCGTTGAAACTTACCTGGATTATCAGGGCGCCAGTTTCGTCGAACGTTTCGACGCCAACAGCTATCTGTACATAACCAAGGCCTCGGATTATTTCGACCTTGACCGAGCCTATGACGGTCTGGATAAGGCCTTTGCCAAAACGAAGTCGAGGTTTCTGGTAGTAAGCTGCAGCAGTGACTGGCTATTCACACCTGCGCAGTCCGAGGAGATTGTTAACGCACTGGTGACTAATCGCAAGGATGTAAGCTACGCCAATATCGAATCATCATACGGACACGATGCATTTTTGCTGGAGACCGACAGGCTCGGCAGACTTATTTCGTGTTTCCTCGATGCGACTTACAAACCGGACGCCACGCGAAAATGCAGTCCCACTGACCGGCGGCAGCCAGCCGAGGTCGGCCGGCGAACCAGAATCGACTATGAGCTTATCGAGTCCCTTATAGAGCCGCACAGCAGCGTGCTGGACGTGGGCTGCGGCGACGGTGAGCTGCTTGCCCGGCTGACGGTGGACAAAAACATCCGGGGGGAAGGAATAGAGCTTGAGCACGATTCGGTTCTCGATTGTGTGTGCAAGACCTTACCTGTAATTCAGTACGATATCGAACGAGGTCTGGGTGCATACGAAGATAAAAGCTTCGACGTGGTCATCCTGTCACAGACGCTGCAGACACTGAAAGACCCGAAGAAGGTCTTTCTTGAAATGCTGCGGGTAGGCAAGAAAGTAATTGTCAGCTTTCCGAATTTCGCACACTGGCGATGCAGGCTGCAACTTTTGGCAAAAGGCAGAGCACCAGTGACACGGGAACTGCCTTTCGGCTGGCACGACTCGCCGAACATCCACTTTCTTTCACTAAATGATTTCGAGCGGTTCTGCAAAGAATTGGGTGTGGCCATAGAAAAAAGAATTCCATTAGTAGAATACAAACCCAGCCCGGTTCGTCTGGCCCCCAATTTCTTCGCCGAACAGGCGATATATGTCACGAGCAAACCGTAACTACCGCCCTGCCGGAGCTACACAATAAACGTAAATCAACGGTTCATCACCGGTGTTTTTGATATTGTGAAAAGTCTGTGGAGGAATGTATGCGACTTTGCCTGAGCCTACATCGAAAGCGTCACTTCCCTCGATAACTGCCTGTCCGGAGCCAGACAGGAAAACGAGCAATTCTTCACGTTCTTTTGTGCTGTGTTGCCCGCAGCTTTCGCCGGGATTTAAATATACTCTGCCCGCCTTCATTCCGCAGGTCTGTGATTTATCGTCTAAAAGCCTCTGGAAGCCCTCGGCAGACTGTAACTCAACGACAAACGCCTCATTAGCCATAAAAATAATCTCCTCAATAATCAAGCAACCTCAAAGAAGTAAATTTGTAATCCATGGTCCCTTTTTAATCAACTAATTTGTTTCAGTGCAAATTATCGCTGTTTCTGTATTCTGAAACGGCATACTTACAATTATTGTGATTTTTTTGCCAAAAAAAGAGTTGACATGATTAGGCAAGGCTTATATTTTTAGGCTTTCCTAACTTTTAGGTGATATATTATGGACCAAAGCGTGCATTTAAGTTCAAGTCTGGAGGACTATCTGGAAGCCATTTTCCGGCTCGTGTCGGAAAAAGGCGCTGCCAAGGCAAGGGATATCTCCAGAAGACTTCGTGTAAAGGCCGGCTCTGTAACGGGGGCACTTCAGGCCCTTTCAAAAAAGGATTATATCAATTATTCGCCTTACGAAGTCATTACGCTCACCTCGAAAGGACTGGAAGAAGCCAGGAAAATCATAAGAAAACACGAAATCTTAAAGGACTTCTTTGTCAATATTCTGGGCATTGACGAGAAAACAGCGGATAAAGGGGCGTGCAGTCTCGAACATGATATTCCAAAGCCGATAGTCGACAGGCTGGCAAAATTTACAGAGTTTGTCGAAACCTGCCCGCGAGCAGGAGAGAACTGGACGGAATATTTCGCCAAACAATGCAGCGGTGAGCAGAAAAGAAAGTGCATATCCTGTATGGAACAGAGTTATAAAAAATTTAATAAGGGTCAAGCCGTGACAGATTCAAACAGGCAAACCACTCTTGCGGAAATGAAGCCGAAAGATAAAGGCGTTGTACTGAGGATAAATAAGCGGTCAACAGTAACAAAAAGGCTTGCGGAGATGGGAATAGGCAAAGGGGCCGTTATTACCGTCGAAAGAATAGCCCCGCTGGGCGACCCTATCGATGTAAAGGTCAGGGGTTATCACCTGTCGCTGAGGAAAGAAGAGGCGGTGAACATTATCGTCAGACAGTGATATTTTTTTGGACTAAAAGTTAGGCTAAGCTAACTTATATAAAGGTAGGTCTATGAACGAAAGCAGGATAACGGTCGCGTTAGCGGGCAATCCGAACAGCGGAAAATCGTCGATTTTTAACGCCCTGACCGGGGCCAGACAGCACATAGGCAATTATCCCGGCGTTACCGTCGAGAAAAAAAAAGGATTTCGCCGTTATAACGGCTATGAAATAAAATTCGTTGACCTGCCCGGCACATACAGCCTGACCGCTTACTCCATAGAAGAAGTCGTAGCACGAAATTTTATAACCGACGAGTATCCTGATGTCGTGGTTCACATAGTTGACAGCTCTAATTACGAGCGGAATTTGTACCTTGCTACCCAGTTATTAGAAATGAATATCAGGCTTATTCTCGCTTTTAATATGAGCGATGTCGCAAGGCAAAGGGGAATTGAATTCGACCTTCAGAAACTATCCCGCTTTTTTCACTGCCCCATAGTTTCCACGGTAGGCAACAAAGCAAAAGGAATTGACAAGTTACTCGAAACCATCATTTCAACAGCCAGCAATACTTCGCATGAAGATAACAGCCGAATTATCAACTATGGTCCTGAAATCGAAAAAGAGCTGGAACAACTTGAAAAACTTGTGGACCGGGAACACCGCCTAGTCGGGAAATACGGTTCACGATGGCTGGCCATAAAACTTCTCGAACAGGATAAAGAGATTCTCGATAAGGGCCACAGTAAAGAACTCATAGAGGCTGTTGCTCATAGTTCCCAGCGGATTCAAAAATACTTCGGTGACGAACCTGAAATTGTCATCGCCGACCGCAGGTACGGTTTTATATCAGGCGCCTGTGAGGAATCCATAAAACACTCCGTTGAAACAAGGCATACGGCAAGTGACATAGCCGACAAAGTTCTTCTAAACAGACTTCTGGGACTGCCTATTTTCGCCGCCCTTATGTACATGGTATTCAAACTTACGTTCCAGCTCGGCGACCCGCTTATGGGATGGATAGAAGGCGGCTTCGAATGGCTCGCCGTCCGGGTAACAGGACTTTGGCCGGCCGGTGTGGAAAGTCCCGTCAAATCGTTAATTGTAGATGGGTTAATTGGCGGAGTCGGTGGAGTAATAGTATTTTTACCGAACATTCTGCTGTTGTTTTTGGCGATTGCCGTACTGGAAGATTCAGGCTACATGGCCAGGGCTGCATTCCTGATGGACAGGGTCATGCACAAAATAGGCCTGCACGGCAAGAGCTTCATACCTATGCTCATCGGCTTCGGCTGTTCTATCCCGGCGATTATGGGGACGCGCATACTCGAAAATCGTCAAAGCCGATTAACAACGATTATGGTTATTCCGCTGATGAGCTGCGGGGCCAGACTGCCGATTTACGCACTGATTATCCCTGCATTTTTCGCTCCGAGATGGCACGGCCTGATGCTCTGGCTGATATATGTAATCGGGATTGCCCTTGCCGTTATCTGTGCAAAACTTCTAAGGAACACCCTATTCAGAGGCCAGACTATTCCCTTTGTAATGGAGTTACCGCCATATCGCATACCAACTATCCGTGGCATATTAACTCATATGTGTGAAAGAAGCGGGCTGTATCTGAAAAAGGCGGGGACAATTATTCTGGCGATTTCAATAATACTTTGGGCGATGACCAGTTATCCAAAGGTAAGCAAAGATAAAATTGCCGGACTGAGCGACGAGCAGGCTCAGCAGGTGGAGCTGCAGCATTCTGTTGCGGGCCGAATAGGAACAGCAATGGAGCCGGTTATAAAACCAATGGGCTTCGACTACCGTATCGGCACAGCTTTAATCGGGGCATTAGCGGCCAAGGAAGTTTTTGTTGCGCAGATGGGTATCGTCTATTCGGTCGGTGAAGCTGATGAAGAATCAGAACCGCTAAGGGCCAGACTCAAAGCCGAGTACACGCCGCTGCAGGGATTCTGCATTATGCTTTTTACATTGATTAGCGCGCCGTGCATCGCAACTCTTGCAATAACAAAAAGAGAAACCGGCTCGTGGGGCTGGGCGCTTTTCCAGTTCTTTGGCCTAACAGTCGTAGCTTATGTAATAACAGTAATTGTTTACCAGATTGGAAGTTTATTTATAGGCTAAAAAGTGTCATTTTTTGGAGATAAATCGAGGTGAAGAAAAAAGCTGTAGTGGTAACAGTTCTTCTCGTACAAGTTTTTTGCGTTGTTGCGATGGCCTCAACAAAAACAGAATCAAACAGGAATTATTTAGAATCCTTGATGAGTCAAAGGGACAAGCTCGCCGACGACGGCATCGAGTTCGTCGCAGGTGTAACAAGCGTATATCAGCAGAATGTACGCGGTGGCCTAAGCAAACACAGACGTGCTGGAAGATTTTCAGGCAGTTACGACCTTGAGCTGACCATCGATACGGAAAAAGTATTCGGTTTTGGCGGTGGAATTCTTTTTTTACACGGTGAAGGTTCGTGGTCGAAACACGGGGGGATTGATGAGCCGTCTGTCGGCAGCTACTTCGGGGTAAATGGTGACGGTATCCCGCGACGGTCACTGGATTTGGTTGAATTCTGGTATGAGCATTCATTCATAGATGGGAAATTGCTCCTGCGTTTTGGTAAAATAGATTTAACCGGAGGTTTTGAGTGCCGCGGCTGTCCGGTTTCATTTGACGGCAGTCTTTTTGCAAATGATGAGACCTCACAGTTTCTAAACGGAGCGCTGGTCAATAACCCGACGATACCTTTTCCTGATTATGGTCTGGCTGTGGTCGCGCACTACAGCCCCGATAATTTCTGGTATATATCGGGCGGGGTGCAGGATGCACAGGCCGATGGAAGAGAAACAGGGTTTAATACCACTTTCCACGACGAGGAATATTTTTTCTATATTGTTGAGACCGGTATTACTCCTCATTTAAACTCGGCTAATGGCCCGTTGCAGGGCGCGTATAGAATCGGCATGTGGTACGACCCGCAGCCCAAGGCCAGCAGCGACAGGAACGACGCTGAGATGTATGAAAGAGACGACACAGGACTATATATCAGCTGTGACCAAATGCTGAACAAAGAAAACAGTGACCCGGAAGATAGCCAGGGGCTGGGCACATTCCTGCGATATGGTTATGCAAACGGCAAACGGAACGACATAACGGCATTCTGGAGTTTCGGCTTTTCCTATCAGGGCCTGCTCGACGGGCGTGATGACGACGTGCTCGGTGTGGGTTTTGCACACGGCACCTTCAGCGATTCTGCTGATATAACCTACACCGACGACTATGAAGCTGTCGTAGAGATGTACTATAATGCGAGCATAACGCCTCAATTAAACATCTCGCCTTGCGTCAAGTATGTTATGAATCCCGGCGGAGATGATTCGGTCAGCGACGCAGTTATTTTAGGAGTACGTGCCCAGCTTGTTTTCTGATATGTACAAATTATAGAGTACCCGGCAGAAGTTACTGAAATCCTCATTCTCATGTGACTTTTTCCGGATTTTGTCAATTTTATGCTTGCTATCGTAGCACGAATTATATATTCTTATGCGCCGATTCGGCTGTCGAATCTGCTATATATTTTAACTCTTTGTGGAGGAATCGGTTATGAAAAAGGTTATCGTCTTCACAGCGATACTGGCACTGAGTTCCGTCGCCGTAGTCAATGGTGATGAGCCAACAGTCGCCGAAGTAACCCACTGGGAGCTTCAGGCGGTCAATGCGGACGGCGTAGGGACATACGACGACACAGATAAGGTCATCATTACCGGAATTGTCCTTAATAACCCGGAAGAAATGCTCGACCCCACTCCCGGCACAGGTTATATGGGAGGCCAATGGCAGATTTATGTTCAGGGTGAAGATGACGACCATGCCGGAACTGCCGTATATCTGGGGCAATATTACCACAAGGTGGGCGGTCAGTCAGGAAGCTATACAGATGAGCAGTTACTTTCTGAACTGTGCCGTATAAACCACGACCCGAACACAGGCTATACGTTTGCCGCCGGTGACAGAATAAGGGTAACAAGCTGGTACAAGTTCTACAAGGGCAAGATTAACGCCAACGAGAAACACGAGGCCGAGCCGATATTCGACTTTGCAGTCGAGCTGCTCGAACCGGCTGTCGGGCTGCCATCGCCTGAAATCATCACCCTCGATATGGTCAAGGACAGCAATGACGATTATATATTCGACCAGACCAGGCTGACCGGCTGTGAGTACTATCAGGCGCAATTAGTCAGGGTCGATGACGTTAATATAACGGACCCTGTTAACTGGGGACCTGACGGGACCGTCACAATAGCTGACGGCAGCGGCAGGACATTCCCGGTTAAACTCGGTATCGGTGACGGCTTTACAAGATATGACTGCCCGACCGGCCGTATCGACGTTATCGCGATTTTCGACCAGGAGAGTTCGGGAACCACTGTATGTAAAGACGGGTATCGTCTCTGGGTGACTGATTACGACGGAAACGGCCTGGTACTGACCGACCGCGGGCACGAGAGAGGAAATCTGCCGGGTGACATTAACACGGATTACAAGGTCGACCTCAAGGACTTCGCCGAGCTTGCAGCTAACTGGCTCGAGCAACGCGCAGGTCTGTATGATTGTGAGTAATAAAGTTTTCCCTGCGATATGAAAAAAGCCTTTACCTTAATTGAGTTATTAGTCGTTATCTCCCTCATAGCGCTTTTGCTGGGGATACTCGTACCGGTTTTGTCACGAGCGAAAGAGCAGGCCAAGGTCACTGTTGTAAATGCAGAACTTCGGCAGATAGCTTTAGCGTTAGAGATGTACTTCGAGAACAATAAGAAGTACCCCCCTACCGAGGCGGATTGTATCTCCGGAAAATTGTCTGAACACCTGTATCAACTTCCGAAAGTACTGGTCCAAGGCCATTACCTGCCGTCGATGCCTCATGAAGAAGCTATGTCAACGATTATGGAAGACCGGTTCAACCGCGAACACACCTATAAGTACCGAAGCATGGGCGAAATAATCGTCGATAGAGGCAGTATAGACAAATATATATGGTCAAAACTCTGGATACCCGATAACTTTCCAACGAGTAGCAGCATCGACCTCAATAGGGGGCGGTTTCGTCCCGACGCAGATGAACGCGAACGGTACTCAGACAATAAAAGTTTGCTTCCTTTACTGCTTCCGGTCAGATGGGTGGTCTTCAGCTTAGGGCCAAGATTCAACGAGGAATGGCTCGAAGAAAAAATAGGCCTCGAAAACAGATACCCTGTGCCAAAAGAACTGTGGTACACGCCAAAGCAACGCAGGGGCTTTATTGTCAGAATGCAGTTGCATGACGGGTCGCAAACAGGACCATTTAACGAGTAATTAAAGAGGTTCTTAGCAAAGGAACAGTATTATGAAAAAAGCACAGATTTTAGTCCCGGCCGGTTTCGTCCTGCTGTTAATCACTGCGGTCGCCGCACATAAATACCTGAAAAGCTCGCCAGCACTGAACAGCCCGCAGAAAACAACCGTCCAGGCAACGGGGGGCGATAACCTATGGAACCGAGGGACGGCACCGGAGGACCCGTGGAAGGCAATCGAGCAAATGCACGGCCACGTCGGCCCGTGGAACGTTCTCGGCTGGAGAATAGGCCAAAAAGCATTAGCGGAATTCGAAACTCACTGGGGCAGACATGACCTCGATATAACTATTTATATTCCGTTGTCAACACCCTACTCATGTATGGCCGACGGGCTGGTCATCGGGACAGGCAACAGTATAGGCAGGCTGGATATCAGACTTGCACAGGTGCCGAAAATGGAAATGATATGTGTAGAAATCAGCAAAAAAGGCTCCGACGCTGAAAGGATTATTTATAAGCCTAAAATTGATTATCTGGAAAAGATATTAACCGCTCCGGAAGATGACATACATAAGCTCTCACATGAATGTTTCGAGCTCGAAGATGAAGCTCTGTTCGACGAAGAAAGGATAAGAAGGTAATGGGCAATTTCCTATTCTTGTGTCATGCACTTGGGCAGGAGGTACATTGGCATGAGCCTGAGACGACAATTACACTTTCGGCCCTGCTGATTACCGCTGCATCTTTGGGATTCGTGCATACTTTGTTCGGGCCTGACCATTACCTGCCCTTTATCATGATGAGCTGGGCAAGAAAGTGGTCGACAATCAAAACAGGAGTAATCACATTTCTTTGCGGATTGGGTCATATAGGCAGTTCTGTTGTGCTCGGCTTTATTGGCATTGCCCTCGGTTTGGCGGTCGGCAAACTCGAAGGCGTAGAGTCAGGCAGAGGCGATGTGGCGGCATGGCTGCTGATTGCTTTCGGCCTGGCTTACATGGTCTGGGGTATCCGGCGTATCTACCTCAAGAAAGAGCACACTCACGGCCATTTGCACATCGACGGCGAAACTCACGAACATAAACACGACCATGACTATGGCCACAGCCACGTCCACGATACTTCCGACAAAAAGACGATTACACCCTGGGTGCTTTTTGCCATCTTCGTATTCGGGCCGTGTGAGCCTCTTATTCCGATTTTGATGTATCCCGCCGCTCGAAAAAGTATCGCAGGATTGATTCTGGTGACATTGACTTTCGGAACAGCTACTATCGGGACAATGCTCGTGGTGGTAATGCTCGCAAGAACCGGTATTAACCTGCTGCCGCTCAGCAAGCTGAACAGATATTCACATGCACTTAGTGGTGCCGCAATACTGTTGTGCGGTTTGGCGATTGTTTTGCTGGGAAGATTGTAACAGTATTTTTGGCGGTTGACTTGCAGGTGCGTTTTTCGTTATCATTGCTTACTGTATAGTTTTTTACATTCTCTATTCGAGGTGAACCATTAACGCAAAGCAGGTCAAAAACCTACTTGAGCAGGTCAAAGACGGCCGAATCAGCATCGAAGAGGCGATTGAGCAGTTGCGGTACCTGCCGTTCGAGGATTTGGGCTTTGCCAGAGTTGACCACCATCGTCATATCCGCCAGGGCCTGCCTGAAGTTATATTCTGTCCGGGAAAAACGACCGAACAGATTTTAGGCATCTTTGATTCCCAGGCCCAGAAAGGACACAATGTATTAGCTACCCGCGCAGAAAAAGATGTTTACCAGGCCCTTGTTGACACGGGCAGGTACGACAAGCTGAAATATTACGACTTGTCCAAAACAATACTGCTCGAACAGGAAAATTTAACTCCTTCTAAAACAGCTATTCCTATAGTAACGGCTGGGACAGCGGATTTGCCCGTTGCGGCCGAAGCGCAGGCGACCTGCGAGGCGATGGGACAAAAAACCGAGCTGATTTATGACGTGGGAGTGGCGGGGATTCACAGACTTTTCGATAAGGTCAAGAAGCTGCAAAGTGCAAACGTAGTTGTGGTAGCAGCCGGGATGGAAGGGGCATTGGCAAGCGTCGTCGGCGGGCTGGTTAGCTGTCCGGTTATTGCGGTGCCGACGAGCATCGGTTACGGGGCCAACTTTGGTGGAATATCAGCGCTTCTGACTATGCTCAATAGCTGCGCGGCAGGTGTTACCGTCGTTAATATCGACAACGGCTTCTCGGCAGCGGTAAGTGCAACCCTGATTAATCGCAAAGCGGAAAGCTAATAATCCGCAATTAAGTCGCGGTAAAATTTATGAATCTGCAGCAAAAATATGACAAGCTCAGAGAAATTCTCAGCCAGGCCGACAGATTGCTGATTGCATATTCCGGCGGAGTGGACAGTACATTCCTTCTGAAAGTCGCCGTGGATACACTTGGTAAAAATAAGGTAGCGGCTTGTATCGCACGAGGCCCTTCACTGCCGCAAAGCCAATATGACCGCGCAGTTGAGTTAGCTAAAGGCATAGGCGCTGAACTGATAAATATCGAAACCGAAGAAATGAACGACGAGGCCTACCTTGCTAACAAAGCGGACAGATGTTATCACTGCAAAATCCACTTGTTCAAGCAACTCACTGATATAGCAAGGGAAAGAGGATACGATACGGTTGTGTGCGGCCATAATCTCGATGACACGCAGGACTATCGACCCGGCAACGCCGCAGCGGCGGATTTTGATATCAACACACCACTAATAGAAACCAAGTTAACAAAGCATGATATTCGGCTGTTGAGTAAAGGATTAAATCTGCCTACCGCAGAAATACCTGCATCGCCCTGCCTTGCTTCACGAATTGCATACGGCCTTGAGATATCAGAGGAAAATCTGGGGCAGGTCGAAGAAGCAGAGGAATTTTTGCGAGGACTCGGTTTGTTGGAATTCAGAGTACGTCATCACGGTGAAGTTGCACGTATCGAGGTCCATCCGGAGGATATGCCGAAGATAATGCAGGAAGACATTCGCAAAAAAATCGTTGAAAAACTCAGGGAACTGGGTTTTAAGTTTGTGGCACTGGATATGACGGGATTCCGTAGCGGCTCACTGAATGAAATATTATCACAGGCCGAAAAGAACCGTTTTGATAACACTAATTGATTGGTCTTTTATTGAGCTATGGAACATATTGAGCGAATAGGTGTTTCACTCGATAAGAATCTGCTGATTGATTTCGACAAGCTTATTGCAAAAAAGGGCTACCAGAGCCGGTCCGAAGCGATTCGGGATTTAATCAGGGAGCAACTAAGCCTGGACAAAGCAAGTGACCCGAAGGCAACAGCAATAACGGTGGTCTGTCTGGTTTACGACCATCACGCAACAAAACTAATGCAAAAACTGACACACCTGCAGCATTCGCACCTTCTGCAGACAATCAGCTCGCTGCATATTCACCTTGACGAACACGATTGTATGGAGGTAATCGTTCTTAAGGGAAAAGTCAGTGAGATTAACAGCACCGCAGAAAAGATACTGAGCACCAAAGGCGTCAAGCTCGGCAAGGTCAATCTAATACCTACTCAGCCACCTCATCACTAATCTTGACATTTTTACTTACAGTACGCTATAATACTCTTGAGATTTACAGATTATCGAGTAGCTCTTTAGCCGATGTAGTCAATGTGTCAGGAGAGTAATGACAATGAAGCACAAAGAGATTTTATGGCTTTTACCACTTCTGACATTTTACCTGATTGTGTGCATAGCTGTAGCAGACGATTCATATAAGGGAGACGAAATCCGCTACGCACAGTATGCGGAAAATCTAACTAAAGGTTTCTACGCACCAAAAGATACCCTTTATCTCTGGAACGGGCCTGGCTATCCAATAATACTGGCACCTTTTGCCGCAGCAAAAATTCCATACATATATGCTAAATACCTTAATCCTTTTTTCCTCTTCGCTGCGATGTGTTTTATATATCTGCTTCTAAGGCAATATATCACCCGAGGCAAAGCTCTTTTGGGAGCGTATCTGCTCGGGCTATACCCTCCTTTTTTGCCTCAGATGCCGAATCTGCTGACCGAATCGCTGAGTGTGTTTTTAGTCTCAGGTTTTGCGTTTTTCGTCGTCAAGCATTACAAAACCAGTAAAATCAGCTTTATGATCATAGCAGCGTTTTTTGCAGCTTATTTGATGCTGACAAAGATAATATTTGTTTATGTGTTTGCCCTTATTATGCTTACAGCTTTTATCTTTTGCCTTTGGAATCGCCGATTTGTAAAGGCAGTATTGATATGTTTTTTAGCCTTTGTTTTCTGCACACCATATCTTTTTTACACATGGCACTTAACAGGCAAACTTTTTTATTGGGCTAACTGCGGAGGTATAAATTTATACTGGATGAGCAATCCTCATCAAAAAGAATGGGGAGATTATCGACCTAAACTTATGCTATGGAAAGATGAACGGGTAAATCACCATCTGCCACTTTTTGAAAAACTGAAAACTCTGAACTACGTCGAAAGAGACGAGTTATTAAAACAAAAAGCTCTGGAAAATATTCGCCAAAATCCAGGCAAATACTGCAAAAACCTGATATCCAACTTCGGCAGGCTGTGGTTTGACTATCCATTCTCTTATAAATACCAACGTCCCCAAACCCTTTTTTATACGTTTTCGAACTCTTTTCTTTTGTCAGCTTTTGTTTTCTGTATCTATCCAATCCTAAGAAAGATAAAGCAGGTTGATGTTGAAATAATTTTTCTTGGTCTTTTCTCGTCGATTTTCATCGGACTATCACTCTGTGTCTTTACATATTCAAGATACCTTGTACCGATAGTACCGGCCTTAGCTATTTTGCCCTTTTATACATTTTTTGGGCTTTTTGAGATAAGGCTCAAAGAAAATAAATAAACTTACCTTTATTTTCTTTTTCCATTCAAGCGGGTAAGCACATTATGAAACTCACGGAATTACCAATTGATTGTATATAATAAAATTCCCAAGAAAAAAGAGCCTGCTGAAAGAATCATCAATCCTGTAGCAAGAATTGCCAAAGGTGCGTTTTTGCATAATGGTCCGGTTCGGTCAGATAATCACGAATCGGGGCTATTCCATCTATAAGTCCAAGAATAAAAAAGCGATTCCGCCGGTGCCAAAAAAAGCCAACGGTTTCAATGCTCTGGAAAGGTTGAATATTATCCAAAGAACACAAAAGCCGTCTTTGAATGTTCTTAACCTGCTTTGGCTGCCCTTTGGACGGCCTTTATAAGGAATATCAACCTCAATAATCCTGCGTTTATAGTAAAGGGTTTGAATTGCCAATTCCGTCTCCACTTCAAAACCCGATGATACTACAGGAATCATTTGAGTTATAATACGATTAAAGGCACAGTAGGCTTATTTAAGCAATGAAGATATATTTCGCCTTATTTTCCATCAGCTATATAATTATTGACGAATTAACTATATATGTGCTTTAATATTGCTTTACAGGGCGATTAGCTCAGCTGGTTAGAGCGCACGGATCACACCCGTGAGGCCACAGGTTCGAATCCTGTATCGCCCAGTCTTCGTTCGACGCTCTGCGGAGAACGAAGACTGTCACGGCGTAGTCCCGATGTTTTCCATCGGGACGAAGCTGGACATGTACGGTAAAGTGAGCGTCGAACTACGCCTTGGCAAGCCAGAAAAAAACATGTTTTATTACGTATATATGCTAAAAAGCCTTAAGGATAGCAAACGTTATTATATCGGGATGACCACAAAGCTTCACACCCGTGTCAAAAAACACAACTCTGGAGATTGTACGTACACAGCTACCTACAAACCCTGGCAAGTTGAAACAACAATTGCTTTCAGGTCGAAAGATAAGGCAGTAGCATTTGAAAAATACCTCAAATCACATGCAGGAAGAGCCTTTGCCAAAAAACATTTTTGAAAGTTCCGTTGTATTGCCCGGTATGA
>CAZOVR010000064.1:0-13750 GCA_964583405.1 uncultured Pirellulales bacterium | reverse complement strand
TTCAGGCGGATACCGCTGACGAGAGGGAAGTACGCAATAGTTGACCCGGAAGACTACAATTGGCTGATGCAATATAAGTGGCATGCCAATGGCAGGCAGGAAGGAAGCTTATATGCGGTGAACCAAAAAAGGCAGAAAATGCACAGGCTGATAATGAACGCACCGAAAGGCATGGTTGTTGACCATATAAACGGCAACGGATTGGATAACCGCAAGACGAACATTCGGCTTGCAACTTATACGCAGAACAGTTGGAACAGCAGGCACGGGATGGGGCAGGGTACATCACGATATAAAGGCGTGATATGGTCTAAGCGCAATAACAAATGGGAAGCGGTTATAAGTGTTAACGGACGAAGAAAGCATCTCGGTTATTTTATCGATGAGAAAAAAGCGGCGAGAGCATACGACAAGGCGGCGAAGGAGCTTCGTGGGGAATATGCAGTGTTTAATTTTCCTGATTCATGAAAATTACGTACAGCGTACGGCGTACAGCGTACAGCGTAAAGATTTATTTGATTATTACTGAACCTCGAATATAGGTTTAAAAATCTGGATTCCCGCTTTCGCGGGAATGACATGATGAGTTATTCTTATTATAAATTCTCTGTGGTCTCTGTGTGCTCTGTGGCCAAACAGCTCTGTGGCTTTACTTACCTATGCAAAACTGGCTAAAGATATTATCGAGGATTTTTTCGTCGATATGCTCGCGTTCGAGGCCTGCCAGCGACTGGCAGGCTGCCCGAAGAAGCATAGCAGCTACTTCGTTATTGTCCTTTTGGAGCTGGTCAACGGTCTGGTCGAGATTTTCTATAGCCTCAGTGATTGACTGCTTATGGCGAGCGGTAAGGGCCACGCCGGCAGCACGTTCACTATCTTTACCTGAAATTGGCAAGTCTATTGACGCTGATAGATTATCTATACCGAAACCGCTAAGGCTGCTGACTGTGAGGAGCTTAGTTCCGAAGATATTTTCGAGACTTGCCGTTTGTTTTTTAAGCTGGTGTTCGTCTAAAAGGTCTGCTTTGGTCGCAACGGCAATAACAGTATCGGATTTTATGAGCTGTCGAATGGATATATCTTCGGTTATATCTTCTTTAGTAACATCAACGCAGAAGATTACAACGTCGGCGCTATTGAGCGCCTCGACTGCGGCCTGTTGCGCGATTAAATCAATCTTGTCCTGCGGTTCCGACTTCGCTAAAGCTACACCGGACAAGTCGGCGACAAGGCCGGCACAATCGAAAATAACATATCGATTGAGAGCTGATTCGACGATTCCGGTAAGGACATCCCGCGTCGTCTTTCGCTGCGGCGAGACGATACTTCTCTGTCGGCCGAGCAGCCTGTTAAGAAGCGAGCTTTTACCGGCGTTGACGGCGCCGGCGATTCCGACGGCCGGTAAATCCATTACCGCCTCGAAGCTGATACTGCCGGCCAGCAGATGCTGGAGCTTATCTTTTGCGTACTTGAGTCTTTCAATCGCGTTGGTACTGCTGATAAACTCTATATCTTCTTCACTGAAATCCATTCCGGCTTCGAGCAGGCTCAAGATATCGAGGATTTCTTTCGAGACTTGTGCGGTCGTTTTGGTGAGTCGGCCTGCCAATAGTTTTTCGGCTGCGGTTAATTGCAGGCGGTTGCTGGACGTTATTACCTTGTTGACGGCCTCGGCCTGTGCCAGGTCCATTTTGCCGTTTAGATATGCCCTTGCTGTGAACTCGCCCGGTTCAGCAAGCCGAAGTCCGCAAGCCAGCAGCCTTGCAACGAGCGCTTCGGTAAGGGCGGGGTTAGACCAGAAGTGGATTTCGGCGAGGGCCTGGCCTGTATAGGAATGTCCCTCAGGAAAAAGATAGAGAGCAGAAGCGATTTGGAAATCATCGTCGAGATGCAGGCTGCCGTGTACGATGCCTTTTTTGCTCTTTGTAATCTTCGGCAAAAAGAGCAGATTGATTTTTTCTATAGTATCAGGGCCAGTGACGCGGACAATTACCGATTTGTCCGGCGTGGGCGAGCTGACGGCGACGATTGTGTCACTCGAATCGTACATATCGCTGTCAGTATCTAAAGAAAGGTTTTGGCTTTTTCTTTTTGACTTTACCGCCGGTTTTGCTGGTAACTTCGACAAGGCCACGCGATTCGGCCTGTTCTTTTTCGCGGATGTGTTTTCTTATTATGTACTGTTCAAACGCCCCTGCAAACGAGCTTGCCATAATGTATAAACTCACTCCGCTTGGCGCGCTGTAAAGCATAACTGGAAATAACACCAGCATCATTATCTTCATTATTTTTTGCTGCTGTTCGGCTTCGGGTGTTGCTGCCGCCTGCTGCGGCATTGTCTTCTGCTGCAGATAGAACGCCACGCCCATCAGTATGGGAAGCAGATTTAGCGAGGTTATCTTGAAGCCTAAAAACGGAACCGTGACCGCGGGCCAGCGGACAAAGGCGTCCGGTACGGACAAATCGGTAATCCAGACCGGCAGAAATGCAGCGCCTCTCAAATCAATACTTGCATTGACCGCGCTCCACAGCGCAATCCACAACGGCATCTGGACCATCATCGGCAACATACCCCATAACGCATCCATTGGTGATACACCGCGAGATTTTTGGAATTCGCTTATTCGCTTTTGCATCTCAATACGGTTCTTCGCGTATTTCTTGCGAATCTCGGCAACTTCCGGTGCGCTGAGTATCTTTGTGAATCTGTTCATTCGCACCTGGCCGGCCTTGGTAACCGGATGCAGAATCAGGCGGACGACGAAAACCAAAACGATGATGACGATACCGTAGTTCGGTATTCCGCTGTAGAGCACGTTCATCAGCCAGATGATGAAAAACGCCAGCGGCCGGATAATAGCCCCCGGACAACAGCACGCCGGAAAATCTATCGTATGTATAAATCCCAGCCTCGTGTATTCGGCGTTGCGGTCGAACAGACCCTTGTCCTTCGGCCCGAGGTATATCACAATCTTATAATCAGTCCTGCTGTGGTCGGTTCCCGCGGGTCCCAGTTTTTGCGTAGCAACACGAAAATCTATGCCTATAGTTTCGTTGCTGCTGTTCTGCTTCTCGTCACGGTCAGGATTATAGAACCGGGCGGATTTGTCTGATATCCATTTACAATATCGTTCGTTTGTCGGCGGTACCGGGACCGCTATTGCCGCGAAATATTTGTTTGTAACAGCCGCCCAGAGGAAGGGATTGGAATTGTTCCGGAGTTCAAGTTCTTCGGCACTTTTTGCTTTGCCCGCCTTTTTTATATTTATCTGGGTACTGACAACCTGCCCCTCATTGTTTACAAAAGCCGCTACCGCCTTTCGCGAGTCCGCTCTGGCGTCCTCACGGCTGATACCGAGCGGGCCGTTAAGGTCGAATCGAATCTCCTGCTCATTTGCCGAAAGATTCTCAACGGACAAATGGCAGTGCATTACATATGAATTCGGAAGAATATCAAATAGCTTTGTAACTCTCAGTACAGGCTCACCGCTGTCGGCGTCTTTTATATCCGCAACGAACGTGGCCTTTTCGCAGCCGTCCGGCGCCGTCTCGATACCGACACATTCCCAATTAAGCCTGTTAAGCGGTAACCGAATGTTATACTCGGGCAGTGCGAGGGCGCCGCTTGCCATCGAGTATTGTTCTGTGCCGTCCGCGGACTTTACCGGTGACAGCAGGACATAAGGTTTAGGCTCTTTCGGGTCGCGGTCGTCGAAACCTTTGTCCTGACCGTTGCTGAACGTTACTTTCTTTATGCCGGCGCCTTTGTTAGTCAGCTCAACCTGCAGTTTGAAGTTTGTCTCAATCTCGGGGTCTTCCGTGTTCGGGTCGTCTGCGCCTATGGTAAAGGTCTGCTCTGTCGTGTTATTAATGTTGAATGATGCCTGTCTTGTCAGGCTAGGCGGTTCTTTGATAGGCTCCCGGCCCTGGTCAGTCTTGGCCGGCAGTTTTTTTTGGTCGTGGTTCGCAGGCTCTGTTTGCTGAAGTAGAATAAACGGCCCGTCTACCGAAGCCTTCGAGAAAAATCGCGACTCCGTAATGAGGTATGTACACCACAGGAAGTAACCCGCCAGCAGGAAGGTGAAAATTCGTCCGAATTTCATTAATCAATAATCCTTAATCAATAATCCCTTATATCACCTTCCGTCTCTGAGCCGTTCGGCGTTGAAATTGTCGAGCTGCTCCACGGCCTTTATCTTCTCAATTGTCTTTTCGAAATCGTATTCCAGCCGAACGAAATTGACCTCATTGTCATCGACATAGACATAACTTGCCCTGTTGTCTTTGTCCCTGGGCTGACCGACCGAACCGATATTAATGATGGCCTTTTCTTCAGCGACTATCGGATACCGCTCACCGAGCTCTTCGGGCAGATAGAAGTCGGGTTCATCCAGAAATACACCCGGCAGGTGGGTATGACCGACGAAGCACACGTTTTTGATGCGGTCGAACAGTGATTTTATCTTCACCGGGTTTGTGTAGACGTCATCCGGGAAAATATATTCGTTAATCGGTTTTCGCGGACTGGCGTGTAGAAAATCAATCACTATCTCCTCGTCGGCGAGTTTGGTCTTGAGAGACTGCCGCATAGGCAGACACCCCAGAAAATCCCACCGTTTCTGACGTGGGTTTCTTTCCTCCTCCGTTTCGATTACCTCTCTGGTCCAGAAGCTGGCCTGTTCGGCAGCATAGTTAAAATTCGTCGGTTCGTAAAAAACGGCATAATCGTGGTTTCCCAGAACGCACCATTTTGTTTTTTTGATTACCAAATCCAGGCACTCTTTGGGGTCCGGACCGTAGCCGATTACGTCTCCGAGGCAATAGATGGTCTTAATACCCCGCTTCTCGATATCAGCCAGCGTTGCCGTCAACGCCTCTATATTCGAATGTATATCGCTTATTATCGCAAACATCAGATACTCTATCTTAACAGAAACGACACTAAACCTGGCGAAAATGAAATTGATAGCAAAAATCAGGAGAAATTACCAGTATATTTATGAACCCGGCCTGCGAAGCCCTCGGTGCTTAAATTTACTGCTGATGAATCAGGAATTGATTTACTATGCTGCACCTGTTAGTATTCGCATATAGATTGTAGCAAGGCTGGATATGAAAGCGATGGAATCTATCATCCCTGAATTAGCAGGTATCACGATTTATATCCTATGACAGGGTCTGGTTTGGGGCAGAGGCTATCGGATGGCGAGAGAGCACGAAAAGGACAAAAAAAAGCTCGTTGAAGAGGTCCGAGCCTTAAGGTCAAAATTGGCCGGGCTTGAGCGAGTTGAAGTTGACCAGGCTGAACAAGAACGCCTGGCACATCTGCAGTTTCTTGAAAGCCTGGACAAAATTAACAGGGCTATTCAATCTGCGGGGAATATCGACCAGATGATGACCGACGTTCTCGATACCGTCCTGTCCATATTCGACTGCGACAGAGCCTGGTTGTTTTATCCGTGCGACTCCAACGCTCCATCCTGGAAAGTGCCTATGGAACGCACCAAGCCCCAATATCCCGGAGCCATGGCCTTGGGAGTTGAGATAACCATGCAGCAGGACGTTGCCCAGGTCCTGCGAACAGTACTGAAAGTCCCCGGCCCCGTGAAATTCGGCCCGGGGTCCGAATATCCCTTGCCGGCACAGGCCGCGGAGCAATTCACCTACCAGTCCCAGATTGCTATGGCGCTTTATCCAAAACTGCACCAGCCCTGGATGTTTGGACTACACCAGTGCTCATACCCACGAGTATGGAATAGTCAGGAAGAGAGACTATTCCAGGCAATTGGCAGAAGAATTGCAGATGCACTCACCAGTCTGTTGATACTAAGAGACCTCCAGCAGTCCGAACAGCAGTACCGCGCCATGTTCGAACAGGCTGTAGACTCGGTTGTGCTTACCGACTCTGATACAGGGCAAATTCTGGAATTCAATGATAAGGCATGTCAGAACCTCGACTATACACGACAGGAATTTGAAAAGCTCAAATTAAGTGATATTGAAGCTGTCGAATTGCCTGAGGAAATCATCCGGCACTTAGACAAAATGGCAAAAGAAGGAATGGATGTCTTTGAAACAAGACATAGAACAAAAAGTGGCCAGATACGAGATATACTTGTTAGCGCCAAGATAATTTCCATACACGGCAGCAAACTCGCTCAGGGGATATTCAGAGATATTACAGACCAAAAGCGGGCAACCGAAAAACTCAATGAATACCAAACCAAGCTGAAATCGATGGCCGTGACCTCACTCCTGAATGAAGAACGCGAAAGATTACGTATTGCTCGGGGGCTGCACGATGATATAGGCCAGAAGCTCGCGGTCGCCAAGCTTGACTTGTTGTCTTCACTGCAGGGCGGCGTAAGCCCCGATACCGCCGAATCAGTAAAAACCGTCTGCTCTGAGATTGAAGTCATGATTAAGAGTGTGCGGTCACTTACATTCGAGCTCAGCAATCCGGTTCTGACCGAACTCGGTCTCGAAGCAGCTCTGGAAAGGCACCTGGCTAAGGAAGTACGTGATAAACACGGGATAGAATTTGAACTGAACAAGTCCGGACAAATTGACCTATCGGATGAAGATATGAGTATGGGCCTGTTTCGAAGTGTTCGTGAGCTGGTTAATAATGTTATTAAGCATGCACATGCGGAAAAAGTCACCGTCAATTTCGGTCAAACCAACGGCAGTATCTTCATCACGGTAAGTGATGATGGAGTTGGATTCGACTCCGTAGCAGTCACCTCAAAAATAGATGACAAGGGCAGTTTTGGACTGTTCAGCGTACGGGAACAGGTTGAAAGCTTTTCTGGGCAGCTTAAGATTGAATCCGAACCCGGACGCGGAAGCAGCTTTACAATTATTGTACCTTTGCCCCGGAAATCAGACACAACCGCCTGACCATTGAATGCTTCGATTGTTATACATGTTATATCCGGTCCCAATACTGTTGTATTTAGAGCCTTCAAACAATACTTGTCAGGTTATCTTCTGTTGTTATAATTGTCGCACAACTTGACACGGATGTAACTCCGCCGCGGCGGATAAAGTTTGAAAGGTTGCTAATGGCAGAACTTGACCTTCTCGAAACGCACGGCCTGATAAAGCGGTACTCAGGCAGGGCTGTTGTGAATCACGTTGATATCTCAATCGGCCAGCGCTCTATTGTCGGCCTGCTCGGCAGAAACGGCGCAGGCAAGACAACAAGCTTCAGAATGATTATGGGCATGATTACTCCTGACGAAGGCACGGTTACATTCGACGGAAACGACATTACAAACTTGCCGATGTACAAAAGGGCCCGTCTCGGGATCGGCTATCTCTCGCAGGAACCAAGCATATTCCAGCGGCTCAGTGTCCGTGACAACCTATGCGCAATACTCGAAACCATGTCAATCACCAGAGACGAGCGCGACCGCCGCGCTGACATGCTCGTCACACGATTCAGCCTGGATGAGGTCGCCGACAGCCAGGGCCGCTTTTTGTCAGGCGGTGAACGAAGAAAGCTTGAAATCGCACGTGCTATGGTTACCGAGCCTTCCCTCATATTGCTTGATGAGCCGTTCAGCGGTGTTGACCCCATCACCGTAGAAGAGCTCCAGCACGAAATAAAAAGACTCGAAGCCGCGGGTGTGAGTGTCCTGATTACCGACCATAACGTTGAGAGGACACTCGAGGTCGTCGACAAGGCCTATATCATCGACCACGGGAAGGTAATCGGTTCGGGAAGCCCGGCCGATATCGTCAAAAACGAAGCTATTAAAAAATCTTATCTCGGTAATACGTTCGACGGAGACGAATTCGATAGCTAAAGGTTGATACCATATGGCTCAGAATATAGATCCGGATAAATGTAAAATAACCCGCTATCCAGAAAAGGTCCTGGCGAAAAAGGCGAAACCAGTCGAAGAAATCAACGATGATGTTCGCAAACTTGTCGAGAAAATGACAGACCTGATGATTGAGCACAAGGGCGTCGGCTTTGCCGCTCCCCAGGCCGGGATTTCATTAAGGCTGTTTATAATCAGCCTTGACGGAACCAGAGAAAACGTCCGAGTCTATATCAATCCGACTGTCACTGCGCACGGCACTCTCGAGACAAATGAAGAAGGCTGTCTGTCAATACCACAGGTCTATACAAAGATAAAAAGATACAGCAAAGCAAGCGTCACCGCCACCGACCTCAGCGGGCGAAAGTTCACCGAACAGGCTGAAGGCCTTTATGCCAGGGCCCTGCAACATGAATTCGACCATATCGAGGGCATCACCGTAGCCGACCGAATGGGCTCAGCAGCACGTATCGTCCATAGACGCCAGTTAAAAAAGCTTGTCGAACAACATAAAAACTCTGCACAATAATTATATCAACTACGATGGCGTTGGTTTGCCATAGATGCAACAAATCTGATATGATTTTTTTCAGGATGATTCTCATGCCGAAGGCTTAAGTAAATTACTTTTCAATAATTCCGCAAAATTAGCCATTGCGGGAGAGTATTTATTATTTTCTTGATTTATGTCGATATATTTGGTATAAGTATAGAATGCGGGCTTACCCCTGCGGTGCTCGTAAGTAGAGTGAGATTTGATTAACCGATAAACCTTACTCTGGGAAGTTGGGTCTATGTGTACCAAACATGCCCGTTCGCCGGGACTTTTGGTCGCAAGCAACGACTACCCACTTTAAAATACAGGGTTTATTCAAATTCTCTGCTACGGCATCTGTGGAGGCGAGCTTAGCTATTAAAGGCCTGTTTCGACGGGCCTTTTCTTTTGCGCCCCGCCCTATTTCAGCATTTCGAACATCATTTTTAAAACCCGGAAATATCTGAAAATCGCTTCTCATTAAAAAGATAGACTCGTTGCGCTGAAATAAGGCGTGGATAATATGGGACTGTCAGGGACGAAGTTCGCAGTTTTGGCGTGAAGAAAGACCCACTTTTTGTCGATTATAATAGCGTTAAGACTGGAATTGTATATTATTCCTACGGAGAAAAAATCAAATGCCGAACGTAAGGAGTTTCAGGGTGCTGCCGGCGCTGCCGGACGAATTGAAGGATCTTGAGGTCCTGGCGCGAAACGTTTTCTGGTGCTGGAATCTTGATGTGGTTACACTTTTCAAGCGGATTGACAGCAATCTGTGGAAGAGCTGCGGGTATAATCCGGTACAGTTACTGGGCAGCGTTTCGCAGGAGAGACTTGCGGACCTCGCCAAGAGTCACAGTTTTCTGTGTGAGCTGAAAAGGACCTCTGAAAAATTGCAGTCATACCTTAGTGCGCCGACGTGGTTCCAGAAGCTCAGTGACGTAGTTGCCAATCACATAATTGCTTATTTCAGTGCGGAGTTTGGGATACATGAGTGCATTCCGATTTATTCAGGAGGTCTTGGTGTCCTTGCGGGCGACCATCTGAAAACGGCTTCAGATATGGGGATACCGATGGTCGGTGTCGGGTTGCTGTATCAAAAAGGTTATTTTCGGCAGTATCTGAATATCGACGGCTGGCAGCAGGAAGCGTATGTCACCAATGATTTCTATAATATACCGACGGGGCTGATGCGGGATAAGGACGGCAAGCCTGTAACTATAAGCGTTGATTATGCGGACGAGAAGGTTTATGCGCAGATATGGCAGGTGAAGGTCGGCCGGGCAAAGCTTTATCTTCTGGATACGAACGTGCAGTCCAATTCGCCGAGCGCGCGGCTGATTACGGGCAGCCTGTACGGCGGTGATACCGAGATGCGCATACGCCAGGAGATTATGCTGGGTATCGGCGGACTTCGTGCACTGCAGGCGATGAGCATTGAGCCGGCTGTCTGCCACATGAACGAAGGCCATGCGGCCTTTATGGCCCTGGAGCGAATAAGACAGTTAGTTGTCGAGAAGGGGATGAATTTTGACGAGGCTTACGAAGCAACCAAGGCAGGAAATATCTTTACGGTTCATACTCCGGTTAAGGCGGGCAATGACGAGTTCAGCCCGGAGCTTATGGAGCAATATTTCAGCTCTTATATTCCGTCACTGGGAATAAGCGAAGAGCGGTTCATGGCGCTGGGCAGACTAAATCCGTCGGATACAGAAGAATCTTTCAAGATGCCTTTGCTTGCGATACGGCTAAGCTCTTGTCGCAACGGGGTAAGCAAACTGCACGGCGAGGTCTCGCGCGCTATGTGGGCTCAGCTTTGGCCTCGTGTTCCGGTGAATGAGGTTCCAATTATATCTATAACGAACGGCGTGCACATAAAAAGCTGGCTGAGCGAGGATATGAACGCCCTTTATGAGAGGTATCTTGGACCGAACTGGTGTGAGGAATCAATAGACAGCCCGATATGGGGTAATGTTGATTCGATACCGGATGAGGAGCTATGGCGGCCTCATCAGCGGAGTAAGACCAGCCTGATAGCATTTGCCAGAAGGCGGCTGAAGGCACAGTTGCAGCGGCGAGGGACCTTCCACGCAGAACTCGACTGGGCCGATGAGGTGCTCGACCCGGAGGCATTGACGATAGGTTTTGCCCGAAGGTTTGCCACTTACAAGCGCGGTAACCTGCTGCTTCGTGACCCGAAGAGGTTGATTAAAATACTGACGAATCCGGACAGGCCGGTCCAGATTGTATTTGCCGGTAAAGCCCACCCGCGGGATACGGAAGGCAAGGAGATAATCCGGCAGATAATCCATTTCGCCGGTCAGTATAATGTCAGGCGGCGAATGGTCTTTCTCGAGGATTATGAGATGAACCTCGCCAGATACATGGTTCGTGGAGTCGATATCTGGCTGAACAATCCGCGAAGGCCGATGGAGGCAAGCGGCACGAGCGGGATGAAGGCGGCAATAAACGGCGCACTTAATATGAGCACCTGTGACGGCTGGTGGTGTGAAGGATACAGGCCTGACGGCGGGTGGATGATTGGTGCGGGTGAAACTTACGAAGACACAATGTATCAGGACATGGTCGAGTCGGAAGCTATTTACAAGATGCTCGAGAATGAGATTGTCCCGCTGTTCTATAAGCGCTCTGCCGACGGTCTGCCAAGAGGGTGGATACAGAGAATGAAAAATTCCATCAAATACATCACACCACGATTCAGCACATACCGGATGTTTGCTGATTATATGCGCAAGTTCTATGTCCCTGCGGCTCGTAAATGGCAGGAGCTTAACGCCGATGGAATGACCCGTGCCAGGTCGCTTTCGAGGTGGAATGCTGAATTTAAGAAAGAATGGCCGAGTATAACTATAAAAGACGTCCGGGTTCAGATTGCCGGCGGTAATGGAAACGGACAGCTTAACGAAAATGACCCATATCTTAAGGTCGGTTCAAAACTCGAGGTGCGGGCTCTGGTGGATTTGGGCAAGCTGACGGCGCAGGATGTGTCGGTTGAGCTTTACAACGGGGTAGTCGATACATGGGGCAATATATCCGACGGGGTTCCGGTAGCAATGCAATGTGAATCCGACCAGAGCCAGGGAGGCGCCCGGTGGTTCAGGACGGATATGCTCTGTAACCGCAGCGGAAATATGGGTATGTCGGTCCGGGTAGTTCCACATAACAGCGATTTGGCAAGTCCCTGGGAGCCGGGTTTGATACTTTGGGAAGGTGAAGTGAAGAAATAAAGCCGGGTATATGCAGGAGGTTTTTTTTATTGCTCGGCTTCTTTTTCTTTCAATAGTTGCTCGGCTTCTTTAACCGATTGTGCATTTTCCAGTTTCGTCTTAAAATTGTCGTCGAGCATTACCCTGCTGATTCGCGCCAGTGCCTGGATGTGTGGTCCGGTCTGGTCGGCGGGTGATACCAGCAGCAAAATTATTTTTACCGGATGGCTGTCAACACTCTGGAAATCGATAGGCTCTTTTGCAATACCGATAGCCATAACAAGCTCTTTGACAGCGCCACATTTGCCGTGAGGGATGGCAATACCGGAACCGATTCCGGTGCTGCGTGTTTTCTCACGGGTCAATACGGCGTTGAGGACGGTATCGCGGTCCTGCAGGACACCGGCGGCATCAAGTAAATCGACCAGTTCGGTTATAGCCGATTCTTTGTCGCTGCCGGCCAGCGTAACTTTCAAACATTCAGGCTGAAGTATTTGCGTTAATCGCATAGCGGCCCGATTACCCCTTGGCATAAAAAACGCCTACTATAGCGGTAATCGGGTAAAAAGCAATAGCTCCCTGAGTAAATTCACAAATTTTTGGTCTTGTCTGAGACGGCGATTTATAGTTCACTATTAGCTATATGCGCCATCAGGGCGATGTGCAAAGGGCTCGAAAGGGCTGTATGGCAAGAGAAATAGAGCGAAAATTTCTGGTCAGTGATAAGCGTTATCGGCAACTGGCCGAGCCGATACCCTATCGACAGGGGTATCTGTCAACAGCAGAGGACCGGATAGTGCGTGTCCGCATCAAGGGTGAAAAAGCACTTTTGGCTGTAAAAGGCAAGACCAACGGCTTTACACGGACTGAGTACGAATATGAAATACCGGTGGCCGAAGCGGAACACATATTAGCGGAGCTTTGTAAAAAGCCGATAATTGTCAAAGACCGTTATAAGATTGAATGCGACGGAATGGAATGGGATGTCGATGAGTTTCATGGACCGAATGAAGGACTTGTAGTGGCTGAGGTTCGTCTGAACGAAGAGAATCAACAAATAACAGCGCCCGAGTGGGTGGGCAAAGAGGTTTCAGGCGAGCCACAGTATTTCAACTCGAGCCTAGTGCAGAATCCTTATAGCAAATGGTAGGTTCAGAATCGGCCCGGAAAAAAAGTGTCGGACACCTTTGATTCTACGAAAAAATATATCTTCTTAAGATTGCAACAAGAAATATGAAAGAATTACACTGATTATTAATCACTTTTTGTGGAGGATAAAATGGAACAAAAAATAATCAAATCAATATTTGGAATAGTAGTTCTCTTTTTTGTAAATTCTACTTTATCTTTTTCTCAAGCTATTACAATCAATGCCGGCAGTAATCAAATTATAAACTGGGAAAAGACACACTGCGCACAACTCAAAGGAAGTGTATCTTCAGATAAAGTAAAAACAGAATGGACATGCCCTCAGAATTCCAAAGTCATTTTTAAAAATGTTTCTAATCCTGTTACTGAAGTTACGTTCCCCCGTCCCGGTTATTATTTATTAATTCTCTTGCGGCAAGGAACCGGTAAAGACTCAGTAAGCAGTTCCACAATTGTAAATATCTTTAAACAAAATTCTTATAAAGAGAGACTTTCTGACCTTATAAGTTTAATGACAGTTGATGAAAAGATTACACAATTAACTAACGAAGCAGATTCGATTCCTCGCTTAGGAATTCCTGAATACAACTATTGGAATGAAGCTCTACACGGATTACTTGCAAGTGGAGCAACTTCCTTCCCGCAAGCTGTTGCGATGGGTTCTACATGGGACCCTGATCTTGTATATCGTGTAGCTACAGCAATATCTGATGAAGCACGTGCTTTAAATATTATTAGGGGAAATGGACTAACTTATTGGAGTCCTACTATTAATATTGCGCGTGATCCGCGCTGGGGACGTAACGAAGAATCCTACAGCGAAGACCCTTATTTGCTTTCGCGCATGGGCGTTGCATTCGTTAAAGGTATGCAGGGTAATGACCCATATTATTTAAAAACTGTTTCTACTCCCAAACACTTTGTAGCAAATAATGAGGAAGAACGCCGCCATACAGGTTCTTCCGATGTTGATATGCGCAGCATGTTTGAATATTATTTACCTGCATTTC
>CAZOVR010000063.1:0-14056 GCA_964583405.1 uncultured Pirellulales bacterium | reverse complement strand
AACACAAAAGGATGTATATCTTTAAAAATGCAATATATCAAGAAGGCAGCAAATCGGCAAAAATCGTTTTCGGCGGACCCGGTGAGTTGGAAATCGGTCCAGCTGCCGAATTTGATGGAAAACCGGAAACATTAAATCCGGAGGAAATATTTGTTGCCGCAATCAATAGCTGTATAATGACGACTTTTTTCTACTTTGTTCGAAAGTCAAATATTGAAGTTTTATCGTACTATTCAGACGCCCAAGGACAAGTTGAAAAACAAAAAGACGGTTTCAGATTCACCAATGTGGTGGTTCGAGCAGAGGTTACATTGGCTCAACAGCAGCTGGCTGAGAAAGTTCGCCAGCTCGGAGATTTGGCTGAAAAATATTGTCTTGTTTCCCGTTCAGTAAGTTGTTCTGTTCATTATCGATTGGAAGTTAAGACAAAAGGGAAATGATCGTAATGATAGAGTTTGAATTTTGTGCAAATAGAAAAGGAGACAAAGAATATGCCCTGGGTAAATGAGGATATGTGTGTGGGTTGCGGTGTATGTGTTGATGATTGTCCGGTAGGAGCGATTACATTGAAAAAAAACCGAAAAGCAGTCATTAACGAAGACGAATGCATTCGGTGCGGTCGATGTCACGATGTTTGTCCACGGGAAGCCGTCCGGCACGACAGCGAGAGAATTCCCCAAGAAATCGAGGCGAACATAAAGAAAACCAAAAGTCTTTTGAGGCATTTTGAAACTTCCCAGGAGCAACAGGCATTTTTTGAACGTATGATTCGATATTTTAAGAAGCAACAAAAAGTGGCTGGTCTTACTATAGACAAATTAACCGCTATGAAGGCCGATTTTGGCAGCAACTGAAAATGAAAAAATTATATCCTGAATCAAAAGTTGAGGTTACGGGATTTATGGCTCAATACTACGATACCGGCCTTGATATAGCTACATTCGGAAGGTATCTACCATTCGTGAAACAGGTTATACGTATGACAAAGATTAAACCGGAAGACAGAATTCTCGACTTGGGGGCAGGCACAGGCAGAAACGCTTGCCTCATGGCGAAATACCTTTCCGAAAAGGGTGAATTGATAGGCGTTGATGTCTCTGAAGATATGATTGCCCAATTTAGAAAAAGATGCGCCAATTTTCCCAACGCAAAAGTGACTAACATGAGAATTGACCAGCCTCTACCTTATAACAATGAGTTTACCAAGGTTTTTATCTCTTTTGTTCTGCACGGTTTTCCCCAAAACGTCAGGATGTTGATTATTGAAAATGCATTTAAGGCTCTAAAGTACGGTGGAAAGTTCCTTATCCTGGATTATAACGAATTTTTACTGCCGAAGCTCCCTTTTTATCTAAAAATTCCTTTTAAAATGCTGGAATGTCCCTATGCCTTTGATTTTATCGAGAAAGACTGGAAGAAAATACTGGCCGGGGTTGGGTTTAGTGACTTTGAAGAACACTTTTTTATTCATCAATGTGTAAGGTTGCTGATGATGCATAAAAAAAACAATGAAATTATAAAAGAAAAGAACAAAAATAACGGAGGAGAAATTGTCTTAAAATAAAGTTGCTATTGGTTGATAAGGAGTTTCATTTTGAAAGAGATAGTGGTGATAAGCGGTAAAGGCGGGACAGGCAAGACGAGCCTGGCAGGCTGTTTTGCGGCGATGGCGAAAAATGCGGTGGTTGCGGACTGCGACGTGGATGCGGCGGATTTGCATCTGATATTGGGGCCCGAGATAAAACAAGAGCACAAATTCAGCGGCGGCAAAAAGGCAAGGATAGTAACAGATAAGTGCAGAGGGTGCGGCAGGTGCGCCGATGTGTGCGAGTTCGGCGCGGTTGCAATAGAAGACCCTGAAAAGACCGGCATTGAAAGAAGATTTGTGATAGATGAGATTTCGTGTGAAGGATGCGGCGTGTGCAGGTACTTTTGTCCGTTTGGCGCGATTGAATTTGAGGAAGCAATAAACGGCAGGTGGTTTTTGAGCGAAACGAGGTTCGGGCCGATGCTTCACGCGGAATTGGGCGCGGGCGAAGAGAACAGCGGCAAATTAGTGAGTCTTTTGCGTAAAGAGGCAAAAAGAACGGCTGAAGAACAAAAGAAGGATTTGATTATTGTGGATGGCTCACCGGGGATAGGATGCCCGGTGATAGCATCGTTAGCGGGCGCGGATTTTTCAGTGATTGTGACCGAGCCGACGATATCGGGGCTGCATGATTTATCCAGGGTGGCTGAACTGACAAAACAGTTGGGTATCCCTGCGGCGGTGTGTATCAACAAGTATGATATAAACGAAAGTAAGTCGGCAGAGATAGAAAGTGAATCGTCATCAAAAGGTATGTCCGTAGTCGGGCGGATTGAATACGACAAGGCGGTCACCGAGGCCCAGATTAAAGGAGTCAGTCTTGTAGAGTATACAGACAATGCCGCGGCCGGGCAGATAAAGGATACGTGGCGGAAGGTGCTTGATACTGTCAACACAAAACAATAAAAGGTACGGAAATGATAGCGCATAAGATAATCGTTTTGAGCGGCAAAGGCGGCGTTGGAAAAAGCAGCGTCGCAGTCAATCTGGCAGTGTGGCTTAGTATGCAGGGTAAACGGACCGGTCTTCTGGATATAGATATTCACGGTCCGAGTGTACCCAAGATGCTGGGGCTGGCGGGCAAATTCGCGGTCGGGACGGGCGATAAGATATTGCCATTATACTACGGGGCTAATCTAAAAGTTATGAGTATAGGTTTTCTTCTTGGCGACGAGAAACAGGCTGTGATTTGGCGTGGGCCCATGAAACACAACATTATACGGCAGTTTGTCAATGATGTCGAATGGGGTGATTTGGATTACCTGATAGTCGATTGTCCGCCCGGTACGGGTGATGAGCCTTTGAGCGCGGTTCAGATGCTTGAAAACGCAGACGGCGCGATCGTGGTTACGACGCCGCAGGATGTGGCGGTCGCGGATGTAAGACGATGTATGGAATTCTGCAACCAAGTGAATCTGAAGGTATTGGGTGTGATTGAGAATATGAGCGGTTTCGTGTGCCCGCATTGCGGCGGCAGGACCGACATATTCAGCAATAACGGTGGAAGGAAAGTTGCAGATGAGTTCGGGGCAACGTTCCTGGGCAGTGTCCCAATCGATGCAGAGATGGCAAGGTTAGCTGATGAAGGTAAACCCCTGGTGGAAGACGACACGGGCCGTGAATCAGCAAGGTCGATGGAAAGTGCGTTTGGAGCATTAATTAACAAAGAAATGAAAAGTGGAACTATAAAGGAGACCAAAGACATGAAGAGGATAGCAATACCGATTACGGACGGCAAGCTGTCGGAGCATTTCGGGCACTGCGAACACTTTGCGGTGTTCGAAGTGGACGAAGAAAAGCAGGCTATAGTCGGAAAGCAGGAGGTCGAGCCTCCATCGCATGAACCGGGGGTTCTGCCGAAGTGGCTTGGCGGGATGCAGGTAAATCTTATAATTGCCGGCGGGATGGGGCAAAGGGCACAAGAACTATTCAAAAACCACGGTATAGAGGTAATTGTAGGTGCACCTGTGGATATACCGGATGATGTAGTAAGGAAGCACCTGGATAACAATCTCCAAGCCGGAGCCAATATCTGTGATCACTAACCAAGAAACCGCAAAAAAGTGTGAGATATGCGACCAGGTCCACCCTAATTGTATTGTGTGTAGTCCGGCTAGCGCCAAGGGGCTACATTTAAAATTCGAAGCGACCGATGACAACAGCGTCAAGGCACTGTTCAAATGTGATAAAACCTACGAGGGCTACACTGGTATATTACACGGAGGGATTATCTCATTAATCATGGATGGTGCAATGGGCAATTGCATGTTCAGGCGGGGACAAACGGCGGTCACCGTCGAGATGACAACAAAGTTCAAATTTCCTGTTGAGACTGATAAAGCCGCGACAGTAACAGCCCGGATAACAAGGGCTGCGCATCCTTTGTATTTATTGGAATCCGAGATAAGCCAAGATGGCCAGGTCAAGGCGACAGCTAAAGGCAAGTTTTACGACCGGCCGGAACTGGCGGATGAATTGGCACGGATAAATGAGATATAGTGTACGTATAACAGTTTTGATTGATAATTTATCGTCGCGAAGCGATGTTTTGACCGAGCACGGCTTGGCCCTCTGGATTGAGTATAACGGCAAACATATTCTTTTTGATACCGGCCAGAGCGACGCTATTACTAAGAACGCTCAAAGGCTCGGTATCGACCTGTCGCAAACAGATGCAATTGTATTAAGTCACGGCCATTATGACCATACCGGCGGGCTGGTTAGGATTTTCGATTGTGCCGCCAAAGCGCAAGTTTATTTGCATCCCAAGGCCCTTGAAGCTAAATATAGCTGTAAAGACGGAATGTCGCGCTATATCGGCATGGGCCTCGAACACAAGCAGCAACTAAACGAAATGCTAAGGAACGGCAAGGTAACATATACAGACAACGAAACAATGGTTTATAACGGTGGAATAATTACGGGGGAGGTGCCTCGAACAAACGAATACGAAGATACAGGCGGACAGTTCTATAACGATGAGAATTGTTGTATAAAAGATTCTCTGACAGACGACCAATCGTTATTTCTTGAAAGTCCGAAAGGCCTTGTTGTTGTTTGCGGCTGTGCTCACTCAGGCATAGTCAATACGCTTAATTACATAAGCACATTAACAAAACAGAACAAAATATATGCCGTCATCGGAGGGATGCATCTTGTTAATGCAGGCGCTGAGAGAATCGAGAAAACCATTGCCACGTTTGAGAAATATGATATACAGAAAATTGCCCCTCTGCATTGCACCGGAGATGAGGCAATCAAAAAAATGAAAGCTTTTTGGCCGGAAAAATGTTCGGCTTTGGGTGTTGCAGGGCAATTTTGCATTTAAATATTGTGGTATATAACCAAAAAGATAATAGTGGGTAGATAGTTATGCCACGGCCGATTAATTTCAGACGAGTTGGGCGTATGCCGGCTAGCAGCTATTACAAGCCGCAGGGGATTCCGCTGCAAGTACTGGAACAGGTGGACCTGACCGTCGATGAAATTGAAGCGATACGATTAGTCGACCTGGAGGGATTGTATCAAGAACAGGCGGCCGAGAAGATGAACGTGTCGCGGCAGACATTGGGGCGAATCATCGAATCAGCACACAAGAAAATAGCTGAGGCGCTGGTCAACGGCAAGGCACTGTCAATCGAAGGTGGGATGTTCAAGTTAGCTAAAACCGTTGAAGCCGGGCAAGGTCCACCGTGGGGACGCGGCAGAGGCAGAGGAGGTTCAGGGCGTGGTCGGGGCAGGTGGCGAGGTGGAGGATAAGCAAGTCGCCGTTCCGGCGACTGCTAAACGGTTATAGTTGGTAGCCGGAGATGGGAGTATTGCAGAAGGGACAGCGGGAATCCTTAATCAGGTTTTCAGCGATGTGGTAGCCGCGGCGGTCGATGAGCAGCTTACCGCAGTTGCGGCAGAAGGTGGATTCGGATTTCGAGCCGGGGACATTGCCGGGATAGACGTAATGCAGACCTGCTTCTTTGCCGATTCGTCTAGCTAATTCGATGGTCGCAATTGGTGTTGGGTGAGAATCAAGATATTTATACTGCGGGATGAACCGGCTGATGTGCCAGGGGACATCGGGGCCAGCTTCGTTTACAATAAATTCTGCGATTTTTTTCAACTCGTTTTCGGAATCGTTCTGGCCCGGCACTATTAAAGTTGTAACTTCCAGCCAGATGTTCGTTTCTTTTGCGATATATTTGATGACATCGAGCACGGGCTGCAGGCGGGCCTTGCAGAGGGTGCGGTAGTAATCGTCGCTGAATGATTTGAGGTCGATATTTATTCCATCGAGCCAGTCTTTGGCGAAGTCGACAGCCTCTATTGTCATATAACCGTTACTTACAAAGACGTTGGCAAGACCTTTTTGTTTGGCGAGCTTTCCGGTCTCGGTACAAAGTTCCATGAATATGGTCGGCTCGGTATAGGTATATGCGATGCTTTTACACCGGCCGTGCATTGCGGCGGTGACGATTTGCTGCGGGCTTACTTCTGCGCTTTCGACAAGACTACCTTCGAGGGCGGCCTGGCTGATTTGCCAGTTCTGGCAGAACGAGCATCGGAAGTTACAGCCGACACAGGCAACTGAAAAACTGGCGGAGCCCGGCTGGAAATGAAAGAGTGGTTTTTTTTCTATGGGGTCGATGTTTGCGGCGCAGACCTTGTCGTAATTGAGGGAATATAAAACGCCGTCGATGTTTTTGCGGACGTAGCAGTGACCGAGTTTGCCATCGTCAATAAGACAGCTAAAATTACAAAGTTTACAGCGGACCTTTTTGCCTTCGGCAGGTTCCCAAAGTACGGCTTCTTTGAGATTTGCAGTTTCAGCCATAATTTTTTTACGCAGCTAATCGAAACTATGTTTGCGCATAAGCCCGCGCAAGGATTTTTATCGGGTGTGTTACGATTTTACTGCTTATGTGCTCGAGCTGCATTTTGCAGGCGGAGCACTCGGTCAGGACAGAGTCGATATTGGATTTTTCGAGCGCTTTTTTGACATTGGCTGCGATTCGAGTGCTAAGCTCGTAGTTTTTCTTCTGCATGCCGAATGTGCCGGCGATACCGCAGCAGCCGGCCTGGATGTCGATTATCTCGGCTTTGCACATCCTTCGGAACAATTCGATAGTCGCCCTGCCGTTGCCGACGGCGCAGAGATGACAGGGTGAATGATAGAGGTATTTTTTAGGTTCGCAGTCCTTCGGCTGGACCATCTTCTTTTGATTATAAAGGTCGAGAAGGTAATTCATCAGCTCAACGGTGTTTCTGGAGACAAGTTTCGCATCGTCGTTGGCGACGAAGTTTCGCATTTCGTCTATGAGGCACAGGGCGGCGCTGGGCTCGGAGCAGACAATTTTGTAGCCTTTGCGGACGGCTTCAGCGAGATATTTTACGCTAAAGGCCAAGTCCCGTTTGGCCCTTTTAGTATCACCGTAGCAAATGGCCGGCAGCGGCGCGGGACGCTGCTTCGGCAGGATGACCTCGATACCGTTGCGGACGAGAACGTCGAGCACGGCGAAACCGAGTTCGTGGTCGTTGTAATTGGCATAGGTATCAACAAAATAAGCGACTTTATCGACAGGTTCTGCTATCAGCGGGCATGACTGCAGGTATCGAGTGCCGGCTTTTAAGAAAGATTTGTTTGCGAACTTCGGCAGTGAGCGTCTTCTGTCCAGGCCGGCAGCCTTTTCAAGTATCCATTTGGTAATGGCAAGGTTAATAGCAAAATTTGCCAAAGGGCTCAGGGCAGCTCCGGCCTGGCTCAGGAATCGGTTATTACTGAGAACCTTCTGGCTTATATTCAATCCTTTGCGCTTTACATATTTTGCGCGGGCGGCGCCGATGAGTTTCGAGACGTCAACGCCGGAGGGACATTCGACCGAACAGGCTTTGCAGTTTATGCACAGGTCGAGAAACTTTCTAAATTCGGATGATTCGAAGTCCTTGTCTTCCATTTGTCCTGAAGTCCAGAAGCGCAGAACGTTTGCCTTTGCGCGGGCCGAGGCAAGCTCATCACCAACGGCGCGATAGACGGGACAGAAACGCAACTGCTCGGAGTGAGTCAGGCACAAGCCGCAGCCGTTACACTTCTCCAACTCTTCTCTCAATTCCTCGCTGTCGATTTTGAGGTCTCCGGCAAGCCGTTCGGGAGCGACCTCATACGATGCACGGAGGTTTTGGGTCATAACGTCAGGGTCGTCGCAGATGATTTTGTCGGGATTGAAAATCGAATCGGGGTCGAAGATTTCCTTTATCTGCTTCAGAAGTTCATAAAACTGCGGGCCATACTGCTTCTTAACGAATGCGGCTCTGACCAGGCCGTCGGCATGCTCGCCGCTGATGGAACCTCCGAGCGACCATGCAAGTGAAAAAACATCATTAGCGATGACGAGCATTTTCTGCACGTCGGCTGGATTACTCAAATCCAGATAGGGACGGACGTGGAGTTCTCCGTCGCCTGCATGGCCGTAAAATGAAAAATCAAAATCATGTTCGGCGGCTATGCTCTGGATGCCGATGATGTATTTGCCGAGCTGCTTGTTATCAACAGAAACATCTTCGATAAACGGTATTGGTTTTTTGCCCCCCCTGCTTCTGTAAAGCAATGGTACAGCGTCTTTGCGGGCCTTTCCGATTTTCTGCTGCTGCCTTTTATCCGTGATGACATCGCATTGGGCCGCGATTTTTGCAACGGCGTCGGATGTCTGCTGTAGTTTAAGTTTGACGTCTTTTAGAGAATCGCCGGTGTGTTCGATGATAAGGACAGCAGCGGCCGAATCAGGCAGAACATCACGATATTCCGGATAAGCCTCAAGGGCCATCTTAATCAAGATTTTATCGAGCAACTCACAGGCGTCGGCACCGCTATCAACTATGACAGGGACGGCTTCGGCCATTTTAGCAAGCGTTTTGAACTGGAGCCTGAGCAGTCCCTTCGCGGCGGGCGGAACAGGAACGGTTTTTAAAGTTATCCTGGTGAAGATGCAAAGCGTACCCTCAGAGCCGGCGAGCATTCGAGCAAGGTCGATTTTGTTATCATGGCAAACGTCAGATATCGAGTAGCCGCTTCGATTACGTTTGGTTCGAGGCAAGGCCTTATCAATAATCTCTTTATTCTCTTTGAGCATTGATAAGCACCTGCCGGCGATTTGTTCAACGATATCACCGGTGTCTGATTTCGGTTCGAAATCGTTTTTGAACTCGACCAGCTGTCCGTCGGCCAGGACAGCTTCGACGCTGTGGACATAGTCACCGATATACCCATACCGGAGCGAATGTGCCCCTGTTGCATTGTTGGCGACACATCCACCTATAGTTGCCCGATCGGAAGTTGAGGGGTCAGGACCAATCATGCGGCCGAACGACGCGAGTCGCTGATTGAGCTCATCGAGCACAACGCCCGGCTCGCAGGTAACAAGCGAACCGTCCTTTTCGATACCGAGAATTTTGTTCATATATCGTGCTGTGTCGAACACGATGCCGGTTGTAAGTGATTCGCCTGCTACTCCACTGCCGGCGCCGCGAGCAACGACGGGTATTTTATTTGTGTGCGCATACCTTACAGCGGCAACGATATCGGCGGCGGTCTGCGGCGCGACGACACAAGCGGGCAATATCTGGTATATACTGGCGTCGGTGGCATAAGCAGCTCGATGGATTATGTCGTCATAAACGTCACCACGAATTACTCGTGCCAAATCGGCGGCGATATCGGCTTCTTTTGCGGAGATAGATTTGTCGGCCTGGCTTTGCAATTGACTACTCCTGAAAATCCTCAGGCAGAAACTGAGATTTGAGGTCTTTTCCGCTCATTCGCAGCACCGCCAGGTCGTCTTCGCTTACCTGACCGTTAATGAATTGCTTGACGACGGGATGCGGATGATTTTTTATGTTGTCTGCGTCGCCGTCGGCTATGATTTTCCCGTGATGGAGCATGATAATCCGATCGGCAATTTTATACGCACTTTTCATATCATGGGTAACGACAACACTCGTATGACCGAGACCACTTTGCAGTTTGAGTATCAATTCATTAATGATATCTGCTCGTATAGGGTCGAGACCAGTCGTAGGCTCATCGTAGAGAATGACCTCGGGATTAAGCGCAATAGCCCGGGCAAGAGCGACACGTTTTTTCTGGCCTCCGGAGAGTTTGGCGGGAAAGTACTTCTGGAAGCCGTCGAGGCCGACCATAGCAAGTTTCATCTTGACCAACTCATTTAGTCCGCTGCGGTCTGTGACCTTATAGTGTTGTCTTACAGGAAACAGGATATTTTCAGTGACGTTCAAACTGTCGAACAATGCTCCGCCCTGAAAGAGAAATCCGAAACTTGCACGGATTCGGCTAAGGTCCAATTCCTTTGCATTGTCGATTCGCCGGCTTTTGAAATAGACTTCGCCGTCACTGGGTCTGAGCAAGGCAATAAGATGTTTAATGAGAACGGTTTTTCCACATCCGCTGGGGCCGATGACGACGGTGGTCTTATGTGGTTCAACGGCGAGGTAGATTTTATCGAGTACAAGATTATTGCCGAATCTCTTGGTCAGGTTCCTGCACACAATAATACCATCATCCGGTGTAATGTCGGGGCCGGACAAGTTCTTGTTGTTTTTCAGGTCTTTTTCCATCATAGGTATATTAAGCAGTGTAATCCTTAAAGGAGCATTCTCAGCGGCCAGAGGGTATTGTAAATGGCTTTGAAAATGACTCCCATTGCGAAGTTCAGGGCAAGTATAGAGATAAAACTAGCGACGAATGCCTCGGTGCAGGCGCGGCCGACTCCCTCGGCACCTTCCCGACAGTGGAATCCCTTGTAGCAACTGATAGAGGCTAAGGCCCCGCCGAAGAAGAAGCCTTTAATCACTCCGATGCACACGTCCCAGAGCTCGACCCCTGATGCACTGTAGCTCCAGTAGGCGCCGCTGTTGACTCCGAGCTGCACAACGCTCATGAAGTACCCGCCGATGATTCCAAGCAAGTCGGCATATATAATAAGAAAAGGCGTCAGCAGCAGACAGGCAAGAACCCGCGGGGCAACAAGGTGCCGGATTGGGTCGGTGCCCATACTTCGGATTGCTTCTATCTGCTCGGTAACTTTCATCGTTCCGAGCTCGGCGGTCAGTGCTCCCCCGACTCGGCCTGCAAGCATTACAGCGGCGAGAACGGGACCAAGTTCCTTAACAACAGAAACATTAATAAGGACACCGAGCCTCTCTTCGAGGCCCATAAAAGCAAGCTGGTCATAGGCCTGGATAGCGAGTGTCATACCAACGAAAGCGCCGGTGACCATGATGACGGGAACGGAATGAACTCCGATGATATTCATTTGCGTCCAGATCAGCTCATAATCCTTTGGACGAAACAGGCTCCTGAAGGCACAGGCCAGTGCCCTTCCTATGAATCTTGCAGCTCGGCCGGCGTTATTGACGTCTTCGACGGCCTTGGCACCAAATGCGCCTACGGCAGAGTCGTTCATATCAATACCCTCGAGTTATAAATGGTTTAAGCTATCAGCCGGTAAAAAAATAGACTTCGAGCAATTATGGGAAAAATGGCGGATTGAGTCAATAGGCAATGCGAGGTGTTGTTAAATAGTGTCGGGCGCTAAATTAAAGACATTAAGGCGGTTACTGGGTTTTGTCGTATCGTTTCTTTTTAAAACCGGCCATCTTTTTGGCGTATTCCGACATCGACTGCTGGGCCTGTTCATAGTTTTGCGAGCGTCCCTTCGGTTGTTTCTTTTCCTTCCTTTCGGCGATGTAGTTGTATATGCCGTAAGCAAACCAGCCCATGGCAATTAGTGAAAAACCTATTATTACGAACCATTTATACATTCGTTTCCACCTTTTACTAAGGTTACATATATTCAACAAATTAGCCGTTAGTCAATCCTGATTCAAGTAAATAATCCGGATTAGAAAGGCCGCCTCGGCGCTGAGAAGTTTGGATCATGTATTGAAAAAAATGAGGCAGCCTGTATTTCGAGAACAGGCTGCCAGTCAAGCGAGCCAGGTAAATTTAGGGGAATTTACGAGTTTCTAACCAGTCGCAGCTTCGACTGGCTGGGGTCCCGGCTCGGCAGAAGCATCGAGAGTACGTTTTTTGCGTTTCACTGTTCTGTTTTCAGGATTAAACTGCTTCTCCGTCGGAGCAATTCTCAGGGCCTCGGCGGCATTTTCAGCAAACATATCGGCGCCAATTTCTTCCCAGAGCCCCTCGGCGCGATTGAACAGGCCTCCGGAGACCATTATGCGCATTTCCGGCCAAGCATCTACACTGCGAATGGTGTCGATAAGTGCGCGAATGTCCGGGGCCTGAGAAGCCTGGACACCATAGATAATAAGCAGTTTGGGAGCATACGAGTTGATGTACGCGAGAATATCGTCATTAGTCAAACCACCACCGATGAAACGCACCTCCCAACCATCACTTTCAAACAGGTCGGCCATCATTTGCGCCCCAAGTTCCTGAAGCTGGTCTTGAGCACAGCAGATGACCACCTTCTTTTCTCTGTTCTGGCGTCGCGGCAGCTTGTTCTGAAGTTGATCGACAATAGTGCGGTTGATTCTTACGGCAAGGTGCTCCTGTACAACGGCGATTTTATCCGACCTTATAAGCTTCTCAATCTCGACCATAACAGGCCAAATCAAATCTAAATAAACATTATGAGCAGTTACTCCACTCTGCAAGGTCTCCTCGACTACCGAGCGACTGCGGCTGCGATTACCGCTGAGCAGAGCATCCAAATATTTTTCAAGTACATTTGAACTAATCATTTCCGGTTCTCCACATTTTGATATTGTGACTTAGTATTTATTGCCTTTTGCCAATTTCTACTTTTTTTGGCACCAAGTGTTAATATGGGCAAGCTTTACATCGGAATTACACTCCAAAAATCTTTAGTTAAAATAGGCAGGATGGGAACTGTGGGCATTTTTTTATTTTGAGGTATTTTCATAAGCTCCCCTGCCACAGCCATAATAAAAACGACTCGAAAGTTACCGTCCTATAATATTAAAGGATTAAAAGCCTGACGAGAAGGAACTCGATCCAGAGGTGAATTGAATTGATTCGATGTAATTGCCGACTTATAATTGGTTTTTTGCAGTAAACAGAGAGATTTGCTTTTTGAGAGGACCACCGAATGGCACAGGGAAGAATATTGATTGTAGATGACGACCCGGACATCACCGAGGCGATGAAGCTGGTTCTGGAAAATGAAGGGTACAACGTGGACTGGTCGAAAGACAGTGACTCAGCTATGGGCCGTATTCGCGCGAGTAAGCCGGATCTGATTATTCTCGATGTAATGATGAATACGCCGCAGGAAGGATTCGCCCTGTCGAGAGATTTGAAGAAAAATACCGAGTATAAGGCGATACCAATCCTGATGCTGACGGCGGTAAAAGAAAAGACCGGAATCGATTTTAAGAGCGCAGCAGGCGATGAGGAATGGCTGCCCGTGGAAGATTATTTAGATAAACCGGTTAAGCCGGACGTCCTTTTAGAGAAGGTGGGAGCTCTTCTAAACAATAACTAATGGAAACTCTATTACAGAGCAGAAGTCTAATCCAGCGCGCGTTCTGGCTGGTGAGACTTCGCTGGATTGCGATAGGCGGTCTGGCGGCGGCGACATTCGGGGCAAGCAGATATATTAATGTGTCGCTGCCGACGTCGAAGCTGTATCTGCTGTCTGCGATTCTTTTGGCTTATAACTTTGTCCTGTACGACTTGATACGTTACTTTACGTGGGGCGGACGCAGGGCATCGCACAGAACAATCAGCAATATAATTGTATTTCAAGTTGCGGCGGATTTGTTCATTCTCACCGCGATTCTTCACTTCAGCGGAGGTATAGAAAATCCATTTTTTCTGTATTTCGTCTTCCACATGGTGCTTACGAGCGTGTTTTTGTCACGGCTTCAGAGCTATATTATTGCAACACTTGCTGTGCTTTTTTTCGGCGGGCTCATCCTTCTGGAGTATCTGAAGGTCCTGGAGCACTATCCACTTACCGGCTTTGCGGACAACGGCCGATATCATAACGCTACATTTGTCGGCGGTACGTTTTTTATTTTTACGACGACCCTATACCTGGTTGTGTATATGACCACCTCGATTACAAAACAACTGCACAAGCAGCAGGCCGACTGGGAGCAGGCTAACGCCCTGCTGCAAGAGAAGGACCATCTCAAGAATGAGTACGTAATGCGGCTTACTCACGATATTAAGGGCCATCTTGCGGCGATTGAAAGCTGCCTGGATGTAGTGCTTCACCATATGAGCGGCGAACTGAGCGGCAAGCAGCGTGACCTGACCGAACGGGCGTACCGGCGGGCAAATAAATGTATGAGTTTCATAAGCGCGCTGCTTCGTCTGACGCGGATGAAGCTGAGCGGTCATGTCGATATGAAGCTATTCGCGATAAGAAACGTAATAATGGATACACTTGCCGCCGTGGAAGGCAGAGCGAAAGA
>CAZOVR010000062.1:0-14899 GCA_964583405.1 uncultured Pirellulales bacterium | reverse complement strand
TTTAATGGCGCAAGTTTAAAATCTATAAATATTTAGGTTATGAAATGGCTTCTAAACAAACTCCCGCAAAAAATTTAGAATTCCCCTGAATAAGGCTTGCAAATAAACCTATATGTGGATATGATTGCACGCAATTCAAATGCAACGGAAGAGGCAAGAGTTCTCAGCACGGTGTCATAACCCCTTCTCAAGGGCAGGCTTGCAGTCTTTTGGCTGGATACAAAGATACCTACAAGGGTGATAACCTTTGCGGTGATACCACTATGCGACGGGCTTAAGGACTTGCCGTCGGTGGTAGAAATCACAGCGGCCGGTAACCCGGCAAAAGATAATGAAAGGAGGATTATATGGAAACTCACGCTAAACAAGAATTCCAGGGCGACATCGGCAGAGGCATAATTATTTATGCGCTGATTATCACCATGGGCGTGTTCTCTTTTAGCTCAATGGCTGCCGAGCCGCGGGGTGATTATGGCGACGCCCCGGATTCAGCGAACAGCGGTTTTCCGACCAAGTTCGCAACAACCAACAGCAGGCTGGGCGGCCCCGGAGCCCATCACCTCAAAACGGGGCTTGAAATGCTCGGTATCGCTGTCAGCTCCGAAGTCGGCGCTGAGGACCCGTGCGACCCCGACTTAGTGCAGAATCTCGTTGATAACGACGGTCACGACGACGGTGTATTGTTTCTGTACACATACAATATGGGTTCACCCTTCGGGGAGCCATTGACAAAGGTGTGGGGGGTTTTCCGGGTAACAATTAGTGCAAGTGCCCCCGCGGGAACGCGGTATCTCAACGTATTGTTCGACTGCAACCGTGACCAGGAATGGCGAAACACCGAAGGTATGGCCGAATGGCTGGTGGTAAATCAGGAGCTAAATATCGCGCCTGGAAGGACGGAGACTTTTGCCGTCGAGCTTGGCGACGTTCCAACCAGCGCCCTGGAGCCAGGTCCCCATGCATGGCTTCGCGCAACACTGACGCGGGAGCAGATTGACGAGGTAGGCGATGCAGTAGAGCAAGGGGGCTGGGACGGCAGCGGACAATTCGAGTTCGGCGAAACAGAGGACTATGACAGCCTTATCCGGCTGCCTGTCCCTGATGTCGCCGTAAAAGCAAAATGTAAAGATTGCCCTTTGTTTATGTCTCACAGGGAGATAAAGGATGTTGTTGTGGAACTAACGCTAAGCGGCAGTGATGCCCCGGGTTGTATAGTCAGAGGCGGTCGTCGTATTATCAAGCCGGGACCGGGTGCATTTATGGGAGCGCTTATCGGCAAGACCTACCATCGGGCCGAGCCCGGCGTCGTTGGGCAGGTTCGCGTGGGCCAGGTTGGTCCCAACAAGTGGGAGCTCAGTGTCGAGATAGACCCTATAACGCATCCATCGCCTCCAGCACCTGCCCCTACACAGTCATTGTCAATCAAGATTCCATACCGGATTCAAGATGCACAGGGCACTCTGATTGTATCCGGGACTAAAACATGCGACGTAATAATCTTTCATGGATACGGCCCAAGAGGGCGGCGTCACAGGGGAGGAAATCGCGATTTTGGAGGGGCAACCAATTTACCTCAGAAGGAATGGATTGCGGTTGACCCATGCGTGGCAGAACCGTGCGAACCGGATCAGCCGTGGGACCCGAACGACCCGTGGTTTCCGGATGACCCGTGTGCCTCTCTGGCCTGGGTAATGTTCGACAGCAACCAGCCGACACCCGGGACAGTAACAGTGGTTCGCGTCAGCAATGTGATGCCGTCCGATTTCCAGCAGCCGGGCGTTCTCGATGCATCCTGGATTGTCGGCGTCGGCTTTGACACGGAGGCTAATCTTGCTTCGCACGACCCTTGCGAGCCGCTGATTGAGACTGTGATATCCGGCCTGGCTTTTCCTTATACGGACGAGATGGTCTCGCAGGCGGGGATATCCTACGAATCACAATTGCGGCCTTACAAGATACCCGTTTACAGGGACGGTTTCTCTAACATGTTCAATGAAATTACTACCGATGTGGGCGATTCTGTAAACATCGATGATGCCAACAACATCGTAATGATAATCAATCCCAGCGGTTTTTCCGTCTGGGGTATAGGTCAAAACGAATATCGCCCGGGCTGCTTTGCACAAAATCCGGTTCCGGCAGATGGTGAATCGGTCGGTGGAGACCTAAACGAATTGTCCTGGACAGCCGGCGTGCTGGCGGATTTGTCGCAGGGGCAAGACGTATGGTACAGTAATGACCGGACACTTGTTCAGGAATGCAACGAATCAGTCAGGATTAGCGCCAGCGACTGTAACTGCTCTTTGCCGTCCGCTGTGGAACTGGAGACAACATATTATTGGCGAGTGAAGGATTATAATAGTCCGAGTGCCTGGCTCGGGCCGATATGGAGCTTCAGGGCCGAATACAACATTGTCGATGACTTCGAGTCGTATGCAGACACAAACGAACTGCTCGGCGCCTGGGGCGAGGCAGACGGCGCTTCTCTGCGGCTGGAGAAAGACACCGTCCACGGCGGCGATTCATCGATGGCGATTGAATTCAACAACAGCTATTCTCCCTACTGTTCCGAAGCCTATCGCAGCTACAGCGGCAGCCGGGACTGGACCGAAGACGGCGTTGAAGCTCTGTCCATCTGGTTTACGGGCGAGCCGAACCTGAACAAGCTGTATTTAAGAGTGGAAGACACTTCTTTGAGTTCGTGGAAAGTAAACTACGAAGGCGGCGATATGACGGACAACGGCTGGCATGAGTGGAATATTGCCCTGCAGAAATTCGAAGATCATGGCGTCGACCTGAGATACATAAGTGAATTTAAAATCGGAATTGGCGACGGCACTCCCGACGGCTCAGGCACGGTTCACATTGACAATATCAGACTGTACGTTCCGCGATGCCTTGACAGACCTGTTGGAGATTTAAACGACGACTGCGTGGTTGACATTGATGAACTGAGCCGTTTTGCGGATGAATGGCTGTGGGAAAGTACGATGGAAAGCGACCATGATGGTGATTACACGGTGGACCTGGAAGACTTTGCACACATGGCACAGGACTGGCTTGATAACAGAATGTTTCCCTAAAAGAACATTTTAATAAAAGGGCCTCCGGGATAACCGGAGGCCCGTAAGACCTGGAGCACTTTGCAGCACAAGTAAGTGTCTTGTCTTACTGACTTTTTACTTTAATCTTCGTGGCTTTGGCCTTTTCCTGCTTTGGCAGCGTAACGGTCAGTACACCGTTTTTGCAGGCAGCCTGGATTTTGTCGGTCTCGACGCCGCCGGGCAGATTCAGTTGACGATGGAAACTGCCGTAGGTTCGTTCAATATGGTAATAACCCTTTTCCTTCTTTTCCTGCTCGTGTTTCTTTTCGCCGCTGATGTTAAGGGTATTACCGTGCACCGAAATGTCGATGTCTTCGGCGTTGCAGCCTGGCACCTCGGCCTTTACCGTGATTTCATTGTCGTCCTCGGCGACGTCTATCGCAGGCCAGAGGTTCCTCTCGAAACTCAGGCCCGGCCAGTCGCCGAAAAACGAACTCAGCATCTCGTCCACCTGCCGATGCAGTCCGGCAATGTCGCCGCGTGTCGTTCTGTGTACTGGTAACAGAGCCATAGTTAAACCTCCTTTCTTTATTTTACTTAACGTCCACAAACTCTTTTTGAACTTTTTCTTTCCACTTATCTAAACTGCAAAGGCCGTGCCAAAAGTAAGAAAGTCGCCCGAAAGTCCAAAACAAGCGTTTTTTTCGGGAATTTTGGGAAGTTACAGGCGGTGTAATACTGTCAATTTGACAGCCTTTATTTGGTAAAATGGCAACGTCAATTTTTTACAGTCTGGCGGGCAAATGAAAAGGCTCCCGGACTTGGCGGGAGCCTTGAATCTTACAGAGTTTTCCTGATTCGTTATGGTCTCGGAGAAGATTCTTTGTTAAGCATGCCTTTGAGAATGGTTCCCATAAGCGCGTCGGTCATACCTGCACCTGCACCACCTGACATTACGTCGGGGGTAATTTTGATCTTCTCGGCTGCGACCATCTTTATTATCTCAATCAGTGCGGCGTTGTCTGGGCCGATGACTTCCGAGACCATTCTATAGGCTTTGGCCTGGGCCTCGGCGACGAGTTTTATTTGCTCGGCCTGAGCCTGAGCGTCGATGATTCTCTTTTTCTTGTCTTCTTCTGCGACTTTGACGCTATAGGCGGCAGTGGCCAAGCGTTTTTCTTCCTCAGCTTCCTGGGTGGTTTTGGTAAGGGCCTTTTGCGATACGGCGGCTCGTTGCTGCTCTTCGAAGGTTGCCTGTTGTTGCAGTGCTATTTCCCTGTCGGTCTGTGTTTTGAGAAGCGCTCCAAGGGTCTTTTCGTCACCGACATCACCGATATTAACACTTAAGAAGGTAACACCTTCTTTTTCCAGTTCCTGCTTTAGCATAGAAGCACTTTGTTTTTCCTGCTGGTCACGATTCTGGACGTAATCAAGTGCTTTGACCTTTCCGGCATTGTTTCTGAAAATGGCCCGGACTTTTGGAGTCACGATTTTATTGAGCACGAGCTCATTGTCACCGATGTTGGCTACGACCTGCGGAGCGTTCTTTTTGTCGATTTTATATGTGATTCGAACGTCAACAGGGAAAGTATAGCCGTCTTTACTTCTTACTTCGAGCGGTTTCATGGCCTGACCTGCCTCTGTCTCACCTTTTTCTATCTGGGCCGTATAGCTGACCTTTATCTGGCGGATGTCGATCATAGTAACTTCATAAGCTTTTGTATTGAGGTAGTATTGACCTTCCGACAGAGGAGTGTCCCAAATACCTCTTTGGCCTTGCTTGACGAGTCTGTTTTCGGATTGGACCGTATCACCGACATTACTTTTAATTACGGCGACATAGCCTGCTCTGACATTTGTAACAGGAACGATTTCGACATTAAACAATTCTGCGTTGATTGGGTGTGTACCGGGTTCGAGGACTGTAAGCTGCGGTCCTTTATAACCGCCGCCTTCGCTGAGGAAATACTCTGCGTTCTTCATCTTATCGGGGTCTTCCCATTTGGGAGCGTAAATAGTATTCGGTGGAAGGCTTTTACCATCATTGGCTTTTAGCAGTCCTACCTGTCCCTCTTTTATAACGACCATAGGCTTTTCTTTGACATCATATTGCCACGGCCACAGCCAGAACTGCCATCCCGGCGTCAATACCTTCGCCTGAATTCCGTTTTCACCATTAACGGCTATGAATTGACCGGCAGGCATGGAGCCCCCGCCGAGTTTTTTATTTACAATGCCTACCTGGTTACCGCCGATTTTCTTTACTGAAATGGCAAAGACAATTCCAATGGCAACCAGCAGCACCAGTATTATAGTTACGATGGGGCCGAGTTTTCTCATCCGCGCGGTGACGACTTCGTAAGTTCTGTCCATGGCTATTCTCCTATCAGATTCTAATTCATAACCGTCATCTTTCGTTCTGGCCGCATTATAGTTCGTCGCATACGCCTGCGAAACAGTTTTTTTTGTATTTTACGACCCCATATAGGAACAAAAAAGCAGACGGCTGATTCTACTGCATATTACGCATTTGAGCGGTGAAATAATCAAAAAAGTTTTACACAATTGCCTGTTATTTCTGCATTTGGGGTTCTTGACGAGAATAATCGTCAATAGCGGCGGCTGATAAGGATTGACTGCACGAGGTTTTGTGGATAAAATTGGCTTTTCGGCGGGCTGATATTGGCCCGGATGAGCGGTCTGATGGTGGGAGTAGCTCAGTTGGTTAGAGCACCAGATTGTGGATCTGGGGGTCGAGGGTTCAAATCCCTTCTCTCACCCTTTCAAAAATGAGCGGTTCTTGCTGGCCCTCAAACATACTTATAACATGTAACAAAATGTCTTTGCATTCAAGGAATCATGCTTGTTATGAACACTAATCCGGCTACGTCACGCTCTGCCGTGACAAGGCATCAAAACTGGTTATCCTTCTGTATTTGTCTGCTGTTTGTTGCGAACGTTCCCCTCTATACAGCCAAGGCTGATGGCCCTTCAGATATTCACGTGTGGGAAGTGAAGGAGGTGACGCTTAAAGCAGAAAAGGAATATGCAAATTGTTATACGGATGTGACGTGCTGGGTAGACCTGAAAGGCCCGAGCTTTTCAAAACGAATTTATGGCTTCTGGGACGGCGGTAATACTTTTGTTGTGCGCATGGTCGCAACGCAGCCGGGCAAGTGGCATTGGACAAGCGGCTCGAACCAGCCTGAAGATAAGGGGCTTAACAGTCATACCGGAGAATTTATTGCTGTTGACTGGACACAAGAGGAAAAACTGCGAAATCCGAACCATCGTGGTTTTGTTCGGCCGACACCAAACGGACACGCATTACAATACGCCGACGGAACGCCGTTCTTTATGGTCGGTGATACATGGCTGGCAGTGGCTACGTGGCGGTTGCCGTTTCGAAATGCTGCACCGCCGGAGAATTATGTGCCGGGGCCGGGAATAGGATTCGAGGATGCGGTGACTTACCGAAAAAAGCAAGGCTACAATTCAGTCAGTATGATAGCCTGCTTTCCGAACTGGGAATCGGACTGCTATGCAAATACTTATGCGGACTCGGCCGGTATATACCTGAGAAATGCCTGGGAAAAATTCGATTACCATGTAAGAGGCGGTAAGCTGACCGCAAAGAATATGCGAGATGAATACGGCAACAGGCCTTTTAAGATGTCAACTAAACATAAGGGCGTAGCTGATTTCGATAATATCATTCCTGAGTACTTCCAGAGCCTCGATAAAAAGATGCGGTATCTGTCCGATGAGGGTTTCGTGCCTTTATTGGAGACCGTAAGAAGAGATAACTGCCCGGCGTGGAAGGCTTATTTCGATTTTAATGAATCGTACGCACGATATGTCCAATACCTGATTTCGAGATACGGCGCATACAACATCATCTTCAGCGGGATTCATCTCGACTGGATACCAAAAGAATACAGCCTGACCGCCGATGAATTCAATGAAGCACTGAAATATCACTTAAATAAATACGGCCCGCTGCCTTTCGGACAGCCGCACACTACACTAATCAATGATTCCACTTATAAACAGTTCGGCCATAATCAGGATTGCCCATGGCTGACAATGCACAGCGTGGGCAACAAACCTCGTGACCACAGCGTATCTGCTGCGATTGAAACACTTTTCAAACTCGAGCCTCCGTACCCGGCTATAAACTTCGAGCCGTATTACACCGGTTGGAACCATGAAATAAATATGCCGAACGGTGAACGGCCGCCTGCTGATTCGGAGCGCGATAACTATTTCTCGCGCGCACAGATGTACGGCTCGGTCCTTTCAGGTGGATTGTCCGGACACGTGCACGGCACAAGCGCTTATGATATTACATCGACAGGAGAACCGGCAGGCGCCCGGCCGCATTTCTGGGACGCGCTAAAATTCGAATCGGGCGGGTATATGCAATACCTGGCGGCGTTTATTTTATCAGAAGGAAATAAATATCAGAAGTTGCAGCCCGGCTCTAAAGATATACACCCACGCAAAGCGCCTGATAGCCCGGAAAGGGGTCTGGACGGCTGGTCGTTTATGATGGTTACTCGCAAAAAAAACTTCGCCCTGCTCTACTTCGAGAGCAAGTCAGTGATGTCCAAATTAACCGGATTCAAACCCAATAAATCTTATGATTTTCGATGGTACAATCCCCGTAACGGCCAATGGAATTATAATATTGTTATAAGGGCGAATGACGAAGGAATATTGACCGTGCCTTTATTCCCCGAACGCCAAAGTCCATCTACTATGGACTGGGCCGCCAAAATCCTCGAAAGACGGTAATACCGACGTGCTTGCCACGGCGTAACGACCTGTCTCGGCGAAGTGCAACGTAGACGGAAGTGAAGACGGGCCTATCCAGAAGCGATTGTGCTCTGGCATCGAGCATCCAAAATCCAGAATTTTTAGCCCCTGGCACAGTCAGGGGTTTTCTGTTTATGCTGGCACAGTCAGGAGTTATTATGTTTAGCAGTCGCCGAAACGGCGACTTGGTTAGCCCCCAAGCCCGCTTGGGGGTTACGTCGGGGGTACAAACCGGTAAGATAGGTTACAGATTATGCCAAGAACATGGGTAACAGTTGATAGATATAATAGCCCTCCAAAAATGGAGGGCACATTATGCCTTGGACCCAAACCTGTGTTATGGACGAAAGAGTTAAATTCATAATCGATGTATTGGACGGTACTTACTCTATGGTAGAGCTGTGTGATTATTACCGAATCAGCAGAAAGACAGGATATAAATGGCTCCAACGCTATAGACAAGGCGGTATGGAAGCTTTGCAGGACCGTAGTCGTGCACCACTCAGTCATCCGCATGAGATATCGCATTAGGTTAAGCAGGCAATCCTTGCCATCAAGAAACGTTTTCCAAAGTGGGGTGCGCCCAAAATAAGAGTCAGGCTCCAGCGTGAGCGTCCCGGTTGGCAAAACTATCCTGCGATTTCTACGATAGGTTTATTTTTACAGCGGCAAGGTCTTACCTGTCGGCGCAAACGTCGTCGCAGAGCCACGCCGACCGAGTCGCCTTTAACCAGTGGTCGCTACAGCAACCAGGTATGGTGTGCGGACTTCAAGGGACATTTCAAGACCGCTGACGGCAGTCGCTGTAACCCGCTGACTATCAGTGACCATGCAAGCCGTTATCTTTTGTGCTGTCGGCATGTGGACAGGATGAGCTATGAATTGGTTAAAATGCATTTTGAGCGGGTTTTTCGTGAATATGGTTTGCCCGAAGTAATCCGTACTGATAACGGCACACCGTTCGCTTCTCGCGGCCTTGGCGGATTGAGCAGATTGAGCTACTGGTGGATTCGTATGGGCATTCATCCGGAACGAATTAAACCAGGTCATCCTGAGCAGAACGGCCGACATGAACGAATACATAAAACGCTTAAATACCATACAGCTAAACCGCCGGCTAAAAGTCTTGTTCAACAGCAGAGACGTTTCAATGCGTTTTGCAGCGAATACAATGAGCACAGGCCGCACGAAGCGTTAGAGATGCGCAGTCCGTCACAATGTTACCGGCCTTCAAAAAGAGAGTTCTCATCTCGTCTGTCGCAGATTAGTTATCCGGATCATATGCAGGTTCGGCGTGTTTATCCGCATGGTGATATTTATTATCTTGGTAAACGATTGTTTACGACCGAGAGTCTGGCAGGCGAATATGTTGGTATTGAGCAGGTAAGTGAGGATGCAAGTAGATTATGGTATTGTGGTTATTTACTGGGCCTGATAGACCACAGGAAGTGGTGGATTAGGCCGAGCAGAAGCCGATCTCTTAGCTCCGCCTCCGGCGGAGCTAAGAGATTATAAACTCTGGAAAGTGTTACCCATGTCGCCGGTATAAAGTGTTACCCATGTACCGGTTGACACACATTATTGGATTATTGCGGGGTTTCTGCTTTGATTAGCCCCGTTGCTCGCGACGGGGGTGTTCTTTTATCCGGGCACGGTCCGGGGTTGTCGTTTCGTTTACCGTCACGGTCGCAGGTACTTTTCTTCAGTTCACTTCCGCTATGGCTCTTTAGCTTTGTATTCCTCAAGGCGCTTTATATATTCAGTTTTTGTTTCGCCATCAGTTAGTTCAATGGCCTTTTCTAAACAATCTTGAGCTTTTTTTTCATCTCCTATCATATTGTAACAATGTGCCATGAAGCTTAGGGTTTGAAAGTCATTGGGGTTTATCTTTATACTCTGACTGTAGGCATCTATCGCCTCTTGATATTGCCCCAAACCAGCATAGCAATTACCTAGCCATGTGTATAATATCGACTCTTGGGGATTGATGTTGATAGCTCCTTTTAATAATGGAATAGCTTCATTGTAACGCTTCATTTCAATGACTAAAATCGAAGCCATTTCCTTATAAAGGAAATATTTAAAATGGTCGCTATCGAGATTTTCAAGAGCATACTGGTAAGCCTCAATAGCTTCCTCAAAACGTCTAAGATGGGTAAATAGTGTTCCAAGTTCGATGTTTATTTTTGCTTTTTCCTTTTTAGTATTCGCGTTTTTAATAACTGCCTTAAAAGATTCTATAGCATCTTCATATTTCCCTTGGAGTTTGTAAATCATAGCCGCTTTAGAGTAAGCGTTAGATGCTTCAGAACTGTGCCCCAATGCAGCATAAGAATCAGCAATGCCGAAGTGAGTGTCGGCATTGTGTGGGTCAATTTCAATAGCTTTCTTATAATTATTTATTGATTGCTGATATTGTTCCATATCAGCATAACATAAACCTAATCCCCAATATGCCGCAGCGTGTTTGGGATCAATTTTGACGGCCATTTGATAAGCTTCAATTGCTTTTTCGTTATTATCCAGTGCATAACACTCGCCGATATAATAATGAATTTCTGCATTTTTGGGATTTAGCTCCAATGCTTTTTCAAATAATGTGACAGCTTCTATGAATCTTCCAGCTTCATATTCACGAAGTCCAGCTGTTTGGTATTTAATTGTATCGGTTTTGTTTTTTGTTTGTATAAAACCAGTTAACATATAATATCCTAAAATAATTACTAAAATGGAAACTCCAAAAAAAGCTATCTTTAATGGATTTCGGCGAATAGTTTTATAAACCCTTCTGGTAATGCTGGGCTTTTTTGCAATTATGGGTTTAAATTCCAAAATATTTCTTATATCAGTAACAAAATCACCAGCGGTTTGATATCTATCTTCGGAAGATTTTTCAAGGGCATGGAGCAGAACCGTATTGAAATCGGTTGAAAGTCGAGGGCAATATTTCTTTGGCGGAACAGCCTCTTTGGAGATTACCTGTGTCAGTGTTTCATTGACGGTATCTCCGCCAAATGGAGTGTGCAAAGTAAGGCATTCATAGTAAGTTGCTGCAAGTGAAAAGACATCACTTCGGCCATCAACTGTTTCAGGTTTACGAATCTGTTCGGGTGAGACATAACTGGGAGTTCCAAAAAACTCACCTGTAATTGTTATTGTTTCCTGGGCCTGGCTCTTTGCTAAACCAAAATCCACTAACTTTGCTGTTCCGTCAGAAGCGATAAGAATATTTGATGGTTTTATATCACGATGTAAAACTCCTTTATTATGGGCATAGTCCAAAGCAGTGGCAATGCTAATAATAGTCTTGCTTATTTCAACGATATAATCGGTGTCGATTTCAGTGCCTTTAGAACCGTTATCTTTGGAAGGGCTAACATCGTAAATCCTATCTTGAGCCTCCAGACATTTGCGCAGAACCTCACTTGCCTTTTTGTCAGAACCTGCGTTGCGAATACTGCTTAGAATCTTGTCAAGGGATGTGCCTTTTACATACTCCATTGCAAAATATGAATATGGGCCATGTTGTCCGACTTCGTAAATAGGAACGATATTCGGATGGGAGATTTTAGCTAGAACTTTACTTTCACGTTTGAACCTATCCAAGTTCTTGGCTTTCTTACCGCCGACGGAACTGATGATTTTAAGAGCAACTTCTCTGTCGAGTGGTACTTGCCGGGCGAGAAAAACTGCACCCATTCCACCTTGCCCAATCAATTCAAGTATTTCAAAATCTCCGAGCTTTTGGCCGATAAGATTATATTCAGCCGTTGTTTCCCTGAATTCGCTTTCATCTGCCTGCATAAGGCAGTTGAATAGGTTCTCGATTTTGTCTAAATTCTGGAGCTTCTGCCTAATTTGGTTTTCAAGCTTTGGATATTGCTTGACAAACTCATCTATATCAGGTCTTTGGCCCTGCAATTGAGCATCTATAAACAATTGAACGGCTTGCTCGATAAGATTTCCCGAATTATTTTCAAATTCTTTCATTATATTTTTTCAAAAGTCTGGCCTAGAGCTATCATTGCCCTTGAGAGTAACATTCTCACTGCATCCGGACCTTTTTCCAATCGACTTGCTACCTCTTTATAAGACAGCCCCTCGATTTTCGTTAGGGTAATCACTTCTCTGTATTCTGGTTTTAGATTTTCCATCGCTTTTTCTAGTCTGTCTAAATCCTCTCTTCTGGATATTATCAAACTCGGTGTCGTAGCATCGATTGGCTCAGTAGTAGGAATAAAGGTTTGTTGAGTAGTCGGCCTATTGGTGTTAAGCGGAACTTCTTTACGAATATCACGTTTATTTGCATGTAATTTTTCTAAATTATCCTTGAGTCTGTTTTCGGCTATCTTCGAAATCCATCGCAAAAAGTCGCCTTCGCTTTTATAAACGAAGTTCTCCATACTCCTCAAGGCTGAAATAAAGGCATCCTGTACCAAATCCATCGACTGCAGTTTCGTTCGCAATTCCGGCCCCAAGCGCATGCGTATTATTCGAAGTACACGCTCATTATATGCTTTACATAGCTGGTTTATAGCGGCTTGATCGCCATTTTTGGCAAGGGCAACTAAACGCTGGGTCTGATAATTAACAGTATTCTCCATTCTCGAAACCTCTAATAATTAAAGGTTTACGAGGATATTAACCGCTTTTTAGAAAATTTTCAATTAAAACGTTCGCTTATGACTTTTTTGCCTCTGATAAGAATAGAGCAAAATGGATAAGTCCAAAAAGCAAAAAAGAAAAGTAAATAGAAACCCAAAATCTTAAGGAGAAACAAAATGAAAACTTTAGCAACACTCTTTTCAATGTCGATTTTTGTAGTAATTACCCTTGTTCTTGTAATCACTGCTGTGGCTAACGCTGATGTGCGAGTTCGCGGTTACTACCGAAGTAACGGAACGTATGTCCAACCTCACTATCGCTCTGATCCTGATGGCAATCCCTATAATAACTGGAGTACCTACCCAAATATTAATCCTTACACAGGCAAAAGAGGTACTAAGCGTTTTAGCACTATGAGTAATCTCGATGCAACTTGTTACCAAGAACAGAGTTCTTTGCCTGCTTCTTCTTTTAGCAACCCGATATATGATTCGCGCTGGAATAAGCCAAGTCCTCTGCCTTTGCCATACAATCCGTATGGGAAAACAGAGCTTTCCTATTGAGAATCATCGTCCATATAAACTACTTCATCAAAAAGGCCAGCCATAAAAGCTGGCCTTTTTCATTAGGCTAAGCACTATATTAGAACTAATAACAACAATAAAAATCTGCATTTATTTCAAATAAACCGCATTTTTTCCTTGACTTTCCGTTCTAAATATGGTATAATACCCGCTATGTTATATAATTATATAACAATAGGAATTGCGAATCCCGGCACGCCGGGGACGAACACCGAATTTTGAAAAAAACACCCTAAAACCTCAAAAAAACAAATTTTCCTCAAAAACTCGCAATAAAAGCGGATTTTATGACTAAAAACAGTGTTAATCCGTGTAAACCCGTGTCTAACGATAGAATCAAGACAGGCTTTGATGTAAGTTCTGAAAGAACAGCAGACTTAGGTTGCAAACCAGTGCGGCAAGGAACCTGCCCTGAGCCTGCCGAAGGGTACTTGCCCGGAGGTTTGGGCCTACGGATGCAAAAGGCGGTGAAATCGCATGCATCGAAGCAAAATCCGCGTAAATCCTCGCAATCCGCGGTTAAAAAACTAATGAAAACACCCAATTTTGTGTCAATTTGCCTGCCTCGGCGTAGCCTTTTGGCGAAGACGGGTGTAAATCCAGGTTATCAGTTAATCAGGTGAGCAGCAAGCAAAATGTACGCATCTACTTACTATAAAACGACTTATGAATTTATATCCCTCTGTGATCTAGGTGTACTCTGTGGCTAATATTAGTCATTAGTCTTTATCTTTTAAGCACTTATGCTCTTTTGCCCTTATTTTACATTTTTTACTTGACAAACAACTTGGTCCAGAGTATAATATATATCAAACTAATATAATATTTTATTAGCATTCATTAAACATTAAGAATTCAAAATTCAACATTAAATCCCCCGGAGGTGAAAATGGCTACTCAGGCTCAAATCCTCGCTAATCGTCGCAACGCCCGGAAATCAACCGGTCCAAAAAGCCCCCGCGGAAGAACCGCCGTCTCTAAAAATGCCGCATCCCACGGCTTCTTAGCCCGCCGCAACGTAATCGACTCTGAAGACCAGGCCGAATTCAACCTGCACCGAGCTAAATTACTCGATGAGCTGGCGCCGCAAACCCCCGTCGAATCAATACTTGCCGAGCGAATCATAACTTTATCTTGGCGGCTCAAACGAGCTGCGCATATCCAGAACCAGACAATTGATGCGTTGAACAAACGTAATACCACCGGCCCATTAGTTGAACTGCAAAAATCTCTCTTTTTCAAAGGTCTGCACCTCGCGCAGGACCATTCCTCAGATTCTAATCCGGAATTGGCTCTTGGCCGTTTAGCGATAAAAGACTTCTCGAATGCAAGGGTACTCGAACGGCTGTTAATGTATGAACGCCGACTGGAGCACAGCTTGTACAGAACACTGATTGAACTTCAAAGACTAACCCTCATCAGAGAACTAAATAATGGCTCCGCGAATCCCCTCAAACAGTTAACCAACCATCAACCAGGTATCTAATTATGACCACCTATTTCTCAGTGCTCTTTGCGTTCTCTGTGGTGAATTATTTCAGTGAAATTAGCGAAATCTGCGTCAAAAAATACAACCTTTTTATGCAAAACAAACCCAATTTAATATTCTCTAAATCGACGTATCCCTTTGTTTACCAGAATCTTACGCAAAATCTACAATTTTGTCGAAAGCCAAAAACAAACCCAATTCAAACCCAAACGAACCCAATTTATCTCGACAAGGCGATTCTGAAGGCTATAGGTATAGAGCGTTTTCTGCTCGAAGTTATTGTCGGGGTCGGCCTCATCTTTATCTGCGATTATCTTCTTTATAAGCGAGCCGTTATCGTCATACGTATAGAAAACAGC
>CAZOVR010000061.1:0-15173 GCA_964583405.1 uncultured Pirellulales bacterium | reverse complement strand
GTTTTTTCCTTATGTGAATGGCTGATTAATATTTAATTAACGTTATTGTGATTAAGTATATTTTCAACTTTGCGGTGTAATTAGTCCTCAGTAGATAATATAATATCAAAGATTGTCAGCAAAAAATTCAATCATATGAGAAAAACAACTGATTTAAAAAATCTTTCTGTTTGTTTGAAATGTATGATGGAGAACATGCGGCGAAGCCGGAGAGTGTATAAGAGCATAGGTGCACAGGTCCAAAGGAGCAAAGGCACACAGGGGCAAAGGGCTGAGTGAGTATGAGATATGCAGGACTTACGGATGAGCCGGCAAGGATAAAACGCCAACGAGTCAAGGCCCGCGACTTCAAAGTTATGCAGCAATTCACCTCCGAGCAGGCAGCGCGGCAATGGGAAAGTAGAATGCTCGGCCAGGGATACCAGCAGGATACCACAGGCAAAGGGTGGAAATACGGCTATACCTTTTCAACCTGAAAACTCTCCGCAATTCAATAAATCTCTTCGAAGAATCAACAAAGTAAATCTCCATATCCGAGGGAGAATGAAAATGGCAAAGATACTCAATGCTGGATACTTGATGCCCGAAAAACAAAAACCCTCAACATAAAGTTGAGGGCTAACCAAATAAAATAATCCCCCCGCAGTGCAGGGTAGAACTACCTAAACCCTCGACAGTGCCGAAAAAATAAAACGACAACCCCCTGCAGCCTACCCATCCTTCATAAATACTACGGAGGGCAGGCAGGTGGCGGAAAAATAAAAAGAAAACTCCCTGTGATGCAGGGGGCTACCCGACCACAGTACCAAATCGCGGCAGCAGCCTATTTTGTGCTGGGCGACCTGCGGTCGAAAATCTCACTTTTTTGCGAAAAAACCCCGATGGAAGACATCGGGGCAAGCGGGGAGCAAGATTTTTTTGTTAAATTTCAAGAAAACACTTGACAAAAGTTAAGTGATTAGTTAAAATAGATAATGGTTCACTGCACAGTGGACTGTCAGGCCGCATCCGGCGTCGCATAAAGCTATGCCGGGACAGAGCGGGCCAAGGACGTAGTGTCAGAAGACACAGGTCGTATCAACAAGCAGAAGCGGCGAGTAGGCAAATTCGAACAACTAAACCCTAAGTTCGAAACAAATCCAAAGCACCAAAAACACAAATCCTAAACGAGTAATGTAGAACACCAACAGTTCTACAACACGGGGAGAAAAAAATAGTTCTTACCCTGCATATTCAATGGCCAGCGTGTATTAAACGTGCGGCAATCGCCATTTTGCTCGTCTACCGGTGGATAAGGTACAGGTACACCTTCAGGCGAATAAAACTGACGCAGGGACAGTACGCAATAGTCGATGCGTGGATGTATGAGGAACTCAATAAGTATCAATGGTATGCGCATAAAAACAAAAACACTTATTACGCATACCGGGCGGCAAAGGCAGGTGAAAAGAGAAAAAGCAGGTGTATCAAGATGCATGAGGAGGTAATGAAATTGCGGGACAATTTCATAAACCCTAAATCTGAAATTCTAAATCCTAAACAAATTCAAAATTCCAATTACCAAAATACCAAAACAATTATTGACCATATAAACGGGGACGGACGGGACCCGTCTTCGTCCCGATATACAGCATCGGGACTACGCCGAGGCAAGCAGCCGGTGGAAGAAGAGAAATGCGTGATTGATCATATAAATGGAGATGGGCGAGATAACAGAATTGAGAATCTTCGGCCGGCGAGCTATTCACAGAACAGTCAGAACAGGAGAAAAATCAGCAGGCGGTGCGGGTCGCAATATAAAGGGGTGTGGCTTGATAAGAAGACAAATAAGTGGAGGGCGCAGATATGCTTCAGCGGTAAGAAGAAACACTTAGGGTATTATAGTGACGAGGCGGAGGCGGCGAGGGCATACGATGCGGCGGCGGTCAAATATCACGGCAGGTTCGCAAAACTGAATTTCAGGAAGAAAAGAATCAGCTGGTGCGGCGGGAAAAGTAAATTTTGCTTTTTCGGGCTGAATTTGGGACTCAGGCGGCTGGTTTAGCGGATTTATCCGCCGCTCTGTTTGGCGGATTTCAGCATTTCAGTGACGATTTGTGCGACGCGGTGAGATGGGTGCTTATTTACGAGCGTGCGGACAAGCTCGACAAGCTCGCTGCTGGTGTGGACGAGCAATTCTTTTTGTTTAAGAAGTTCTTCGATTTTTTCTTCGATGGGGACAATGGAATCGAAATACGGCATAAACTCCGGGACAAGCTCATTTTGAGCGATGATATTCACGAGGGACAGGTATTTTGTAGTGACCAGCCATCGGCCGACGAGTTGCCACAGCAACTTGCTGGACTGGTACATTATGACCATCGGGCAGCCTGCCGCAGCGACCTGCAGTGTCGCACTGCCGCTTGCGACGACAGCGAAGTCGGCGGCCTTGGCGATATCGTAAACCGATTCGATTACGTACTCGCAGGATAATTCGGGCAGTTGCGAAGATTGCAGGAGCTGTCGTACTTTTTCATTCAGTGCGACCACTGTGAATTTCATCTGGGGATATTTAATCTGAAGTCCTGCTGCTATGTGCTGCATCGGCGGCCATAGTGACTGGATTTCAGCCCTGCGTGAGCCGGGCATTATCGCCACGCATGCGCGGCCTGGCTCGAAGCCGAGATAGTATTTCTTCGTCGGTTCGGAATGTATTTCTTCGAGCAGCGGACTGCCGACGAATTCGGCGTCGATGCCGCGCTTGCCGAACCAGTCCGGTTCGAAGGGCAGGATGCAGCAGAGTTTGTCACAATATTTATCCAGCTTTCGGACACGCCACGGCGCCCAGGCCCACAATTGCGGCGCCACATAAAAAAGCGTCTTTGCACCGAGGGATTTGGCGGCCTTTGCGACGTGAAAATTAAACGCCGGGGAGTCACAGACGACGACAAGGTCAATGGGGTTACTCCTGATATAGGTTTTAATTTTTCGCAACAGGCCATAGAAGTAGAGTACCTTTAAGAAGGCTTTGTAGGTCATAGCGGCGTGTTCGGTGGTTGAATCGAGCAGCTCAACGCCGGCCTCGGCCATTTTTGGCCCGCCGACACCGACAAGCCTAACTTCGCCGGTAGAGCTCAGGGCCCGTGCCAGAGCGGCACAATGCGCATCGGCGCTCGGTTCGGCGGCACTAAGAAAGACGCTGTATTTTCGTTCGTTTTCAGCCATGATATTAGGGGATTTTTAATACCATTATCCGGCCCAAAAAGCAAGGCCATTACTCCATTTACCGCCCACAATGCCGGAAAAAACCTGTTTTACTGGACTTAAAATAGTGTCTCAGCCGTTATATAATAGAAAGACGTTCAGGCAGGAGATTTAGAACAAGGCAAGATGCTCGAAGATTATCAATTAATCTGGAGACTTCAGCGAGGGGACAGCCGGGCCTTGCGCGAGGTCTATACGAAGTACAAGGACGTTATTTACACAACGGCTTTTGCCCTTGTTAACGACCCTGCGGCGGCCCGGGATGTGGTGCGTGATGCGTTTGTGGCGTTCGCAAAGGACGCGCCGAGCTTTGGTCTTTACAGGTCGCTGAAGAATTACCTGGCAAAGCGTGTAATCGATCGGTCAGAGGAGATACTGCGAAACAGGATGTATAAGGTAGAGGAGGTGCCGCGGAAAAATGGCAGACTCGGTGAAAACGAAGGTTCCACAGATGAAGCATCGGATTACCAGTACGTTGCGGCTGTGATGGAGGCGATGACGGAAGTTCCGCTGCCGCAAAGGCAGGTGGTTGCGCTGCATCTGTTCGGCGGATTAAAATTCAGAGATATAGCGCAAGTCCAGCAGGTGAGTGTAACAACAACTCAGTCGAGATACGGCTACGGACTGGAAAAACTGGCAGCTATTCTCGACAGACAGGTAGAGATATGAACGGTTCAGGTAATCTCGAAGAGAAGCTGAGGAAGATACGACTCGATACACCGAGCAGTACCGATGAGCAGATACTCACCGAGGCGACGGCTCAATTCGAGCGGGCATCGAAGCTGCGGGTCGGGCGTTCGAGACGAACAATCACAACGGTGGTGGTGATAATTTTAATTGTCGCTGTGTTTGCGGCGATAGTGTTTTTGACCAGTCGCGGTGAAGTGAAACGTAGTCGGCCGAGAGTTACGGAAAGGCAGGAGGTAACGGACCAGCCTGTGCAAATCGAAAAACCAAAGCAGCCGGAGATTCAGCCTCAGCCGAGACGTCCTGAGATTAAACGAGAGGATAAGCCTTCGCGACGAAAGCAGGCTGTCAATGACACCGAGGCGAAACTGGCCCATATTTCGTCACTTGCCGATGCGGGCGATATTAACGGCCTGGTGGATATATTAAAGACAGGTGATATCGTCAGCAGAATGGCGGCTGTCAAGCTCCTTTCGAATATGTCAGATGAGGGGGCGCAGGAGGCTCTCAATGAGCTGGCGGCAACGCTCGACCCGAATAATCCGGAGGACTATTTTTTGGCAGATGCCCTTGGTGTCGAGGACTTCGGTCTTTCGGAAGAAGAGACTGCAGAAGATGAGGCTAAAGCCGGAAAAGTGACCGAGCCAAACACACCTGCAGCCAAGAAAGAACAGCCGACCATGAAATCTTTAACGGGATGGCTGACCGACGTCAACGGTTACACAGTAGAAGGCAAAATTCAGGTCGGCCGCATAGGAGCGATGACAGATGACAACGGGGCTTTCTCGATTGAACAGCCGAACTTTGCAGAGTTTATTTCATGCCTCGGATACGCCGTGAGCACAGACGGAAATATGGGAACAGTTTTCCAATGGTATGAAAACGATGATTTGAACGGTATAGAAATTGTCTGTATGCCTTCTGCTTCGGCGAGCGGTTCGGTGATTGACGTCAACGGTCAGCCGGTCAACGACCTGCAGATAAAAATCGTTCCGGACGTTAACGCACAATCAACTTACGTCCCGGACGAGCTTAAAAGACCGTGGAAAATCAAGATAGAGACGGACGGCTCATTTGAAATCAGCTCGATTCCCACCGGCTGTCCGCTCGTACTTATCATAAGCAAGGATAATGCGAACAAGCGGATTCCTCTCGATGTGCCTGCCCCGGGCGGGCATTTGCCGCTGGGTGAAATTACCCTCGAAGCGGTTTTAGAGGAGGATTCGATTGACGAGGGCGGATAAAGAGGGGAAAAAAGTAAGAGTCATCCCTCCCCTTCGACCAGCTCAGGACAGGCCCTTCGATTTAACTGAGCGCAAACCGGCGAGTTCTAAATATATGCAGAGAAAGACGTTACGAAGTTAAGAGGGAAATTGTAAAAAAAATTAATTTATTGCTCGACATTTTTCCTACAATCTTTACAATTGTAAAGAAGTCTTTTAATGTGTAAATCTATTCAGGGAGGTTTTATGGCTAAGAAAAAACATGAACTAACTCAGGCGGAATGGGAAATCATTTCGTCGGTTTGGCAAAACGAGCCTTGTGCGGCGCCGAGTATCACCGAAGCCCTCGAGAAGAAAAAGGGCTGGAGCTACAGCACGGTCAAGACGCTGATGGACAGGATGGCAAAAAAGGGTCTGCTTAAAACCGAACGAATCCGCAACCTTATTCTTTACCGCTCGGCTATTACCAGGCCGCAGGCGCAAAAAGGAGAAATAATGCGGACGGTCAAACGCGCTTTCGACGGGGCGCTGACTCCGATGATGCAGTTCCTTTTAGACAGCGGAAAGCTCAGCAGGAGCGAGCTCGATGAGCTTGAGAAGATGATAAAAGCCAAAAGAAACCACAGAAAATAAAGAGATATTTAGTTACGTGAACACGGAGGTAAAAATAACTGAGAGGAAGTGTTATGAATAATTTAACGTCAATTCTTAATTCGGGCGGAGAAAAATTCGTCCAATTTGCACTGCCGATGCTGATTCAATCGAGCATACTGATTGTGATACTGCTGGCTGTGGATTTACTGCTTCGAAAGAAGGTGCGGGCGACGTTTCGATACTGGCTGTGGATGCTGGTGCTGGTCAAACTCATTTTGCCTCCGACCTTTTCATCGCCGGTGAGTTTCGGCAGGATTCTCGGCGATAAAATAGCAGCTCCGGTTACGAACTCTTCGGCAATTGTCGAGACAAAAGCACCTGCGGAACCTCTAATTATTAAAACTCTGGATACATCAGGACAAGAAAAAGCAATCGCAACACGAGCACCAATTCCCGCTGATACGCCTGTTTCTGTTTTGGCGGCAGTTGCCGCTGATAACACTGGCGGCAGCGCACTTAGCTGGCAGGCGATTGTGTTGGTAGTATGGGCCGGTGCGGCCGGGGCGATGGTGCTGCTTGTCATCCAACGGTTGTTTTTCGTACTCGGCCTAATTAGGCAGGCACAGCCTGCACAGGGGTTGTTGACGGAGACACTCGAGTTCTGTCGCAAGAGGATGTCAGTGAACCTGCCAATCAGGCTGAAGGTTTCAGCTAATGCGACAAGCCCGGCAGTGTGTGGATTATTTCGGCCTGTGATACTTGTACCGCAGGATATAGGGCCGAGTCTCGGAGCGGGCCATTTACGGCCTGTCCTGATGCATGAGCTGGGGCATATCAAGCGGGGTGATTTATGGGTAAACCTGCTCCAGACGGTCTTGCAGATTATCTACTTTTATAATCCACTGCTTTGGCTGGCCAACGCCGTGATTCGCAGAGTTCGCGAGCAGGCCGTTGATGAGATGGTGCAGGTAGCGATGGGTAGAAAGGCACAGGATTATCCTGAGACTTTGTTGAGTGTCGCCAGGCTGGCCTTTGACCGCCCCGCCTTGGCCCTGCGGTTTATCGGTGTCGTGGAATCGAAGAGTCAATTACAAGGGAGGATTAAGAAAATGTTGAACCAACCAATTCCAAAGACAGCAAAACTCGGTATTGCCGGACTATTGGTTATCATTCTCATTGGTGCTACTCTGCTGCCGATGGCAGCAGCACAAAAAAGTAACACTAATAGACAAGCTATAGAGAGCGTAGAGCACACAGAGCAAAGGGCTAAAGAGCTGGTGGAAGATTTCTTCAAACACAATTACAGGGATATTACAGCCCGTGAGACTATCGAATGGGGCGAGCCCGAAAAGGATGAGAACGGAAATATTTCAATTCGCTATAAGTACAAAGCTACTATATGGGATAAAGACAAAATTATAGAGAACAAGGTTTTCACCTTTGATGAAAACGGGAAATACATTTCAGCAAACAGCCTGCCCGGATTTCCCCAAAAGATAGATGAAAAAAATTCAGTTGCAAAGCAAGTTGACTTACTGCAAAAATACCCGACGACTTTGCGGGAAAAAGATGCCAATCCCGGAAACGCCAGGGCTTGGAAAATAACGGACAAAGACATATTTTATACGCCCTCCTTCAAACTGAATATCGGTAATGATCTGAAAGTTGAAATCGAAGAAGCTGTTATTGGAATAGGAAATACCAAAGATGGAGCTGTCTGGGCAATTATCATTCCAGGAAACCGAGGTACTCTTAACAGCTCTGCAAATGAAACTACCGAAATAATTGAACATTTGTGGCTTAGATTTCATCCCGCCGAAATAAACAATATTTTTAGAGACAGCAATATCACGGAAAACGAAGATAAATCCCTTCTTGAACAAATGAAGCTGATAGCGAACATGAAGATGTGGAGCAGCTGGCAGGCCGGTGGAAAGGCGATGATCCCCGGCAGGTCGGATATGACCGTTGATGCCGATACCAGGAAAGGACCGAGACGTTTCTTCATTGTGAACGTGGACAAACGAACGGCAGAATATGTCTCGGCCTTTGAAGATCAATCTGTTCCTGAAGTTGACATGACGGAAAAGATAGAAGACGATTCCGTTGCAAAACTAAAAGGCGAAGACTCAACGAGCGCCACATCCGATGGAATTCCGGTTATAGTCTCTACAACTCCACAGGCTTTTCAAAACAGCGTGTCAACAGGCTTAAAGACAATCGAAGTAACATTCGACGAAGAAATGATGGACAGGTCGTGGTCATGGACCGGCGGTGATGATACGTATCCGAAAACCACAGGCGAACCTCGATATGACAGGAGCAGAAAGACGTGCAGACTGCCCGTTGACCTGGAACCGGGCAGGGTTTACTGGGTCGGAATCAATAGCGCCAGTTATAAAAACTTCAGAAACAAGGACGGAGTTCCGGCTCCCTGGTATGCAATTGTATTTGCCACTGAAGATGCGCAGGGTAATCCAACGCCGATACCGGATGATATGCTCGCTGAAGCCAGGAGAATAAACGCACAGGCAGCAGCTTCCGGTGAAGCGGCTAAGGAGCCGGTCATGGCTGAGCATAACGAAGGTTCTCAGGAAACAAATTCGCAGACTGAATTGGCATACGACGACGGCAGCAGCGCGGGCAAGTGGAGCTTTTCGGGCGGCGGACACGGAGTAAAGTTTACGGTGCCGAGCGATGGATGTGTATTAAAGGCGGTGAAACTCTACGGCTCGCGATATGGCGAATACGAGGCGCCCGATGAGGATTTCGACGTGTGGCTGTGCGATGAGAATTTCAATGTGATTGCGAATTTCAAATTCCCGTATTCACTGTTTGCAAAAAGAGGTTACACAGACTGGATTACTCTTGATGTCGATGACGTTGAAGTCCCCGCCGAGTTCGCGATATGCCTCGCTTTCGACCCGCACCAGACCAAGGGGATTTATGTTTATCACGACGCCAAAAGCAGCAGGCGGTCGTACCAGGGGATTCCGCCCGAAATGGAGCCTTTCAAAGACGGAGACTGGATGATACGGGCGCTAGTGGAAACCCCAGGCGGCAAAACTGCGACTAATCCGAATCCGTCGCGGGCCGAAAGGATGGAGGCGGAAAATCTTGCCGGCGAGGGATGGAAGTTGTGGGCCGAACGCAAACTCGCCGAGGCCGAGGAGTTGTTCAGGCAGGCAGTAGAAAAAGATCCGACCAACGCCAATGCGTGGAACGGACTCGGATGGTCGCTGCAGAACCAGGGTAAGAAGGAAAACGCACGGTATTCCTTCGAGAGGTGCCTTGAGATTGAGCCGATGCAGGCGGCGGCGCTTAACGGCCTTGGCTGGATTACAAAAAGCAATGGGCAAACAAACAAGGCGATTGAATACTGGAAAAAGGCGGTCAGGGCGTCGGGCGGTAACGCCACGGCCTCGCTGTCGGGTCTTACTCAAACGTATATGGAAATTGGGCAGTATGACCAGGCGGAGAAGTATTATCAGATGTGGCTGAAGGTCGAGCCGAATAATGAGCAGGCCAAAGAGGGGCTGCAGCAGGCAAGAGCAAAGCAATAAAGGACCATCAGACATTCAAAACTGGTTTTCTATCGAAGCGGGACTGCGGTTAATGCCGCAGTCCTTTTTTATACAGGTTAAGTTGTAAAAGCGGTGTTGGACTGGGCGGAGGTTTTTTCATATAATGCTTTGTTTGCGAATAGCCATCGGTATAAGATTTAGAACAGGAGATTGGAAAATGCCGAAGCGAATATTCATTGTGCCGATAGTTCTGCTGTTTTTCCTGGGTTGCGGCGGCGATGAAGAGCCGAAATACACGGAAGAAGAACTGGCTCAGATTCCACAGCCTGTGCGTCAGGGATTTCCACGCCCCAGCGGGGGATATGTTCTTGCAGTCGGGCAGGAGACCATCACGACAGCAGATATATCCGGCCCGCTGATTCAAAGGCTCGCGCCGGTCGCTCAGCAGAACAGCTTCGATGACTTTGCAAACCAGGCGATGCCGGCGGTGGCTGTGACGATTCGTGACAGGGTGGCCGATATTCTTCTCTATCAGCAGGCAAAAGACGCTGCGCCTGAGGAGGTGGACGAGCAATTAGACAAGGCCGTCGAGTCGGAGATGCGCCGCTTTATTGTCGGCTTCGGCGGAGACTATGCAAAGGCAGAGGCTTTTCTGAGAAATTATTACGGGATGGGCTGGAAGGAATTTCGCGACCATCAGCGTAGGATGATTCTTTCAAGCAGCTATCTACAGGGTCAACTGGCCGAGGAAAAGCCGGTGACGTACAGCGAGATTCGACAATACTACAATGTGCATGGCGAGGAGTATCGCAGAGACGCTACAATAACGATTCGACTGATTGATATTGATACGAAACGGATTGAAGCAGAGCAGGACGAGTACAATACGAGCAGCGCAAGCCAGACGGCGGACGAAATAATGAACAAACTCGACGACGGTGAAGATTTCGGCCGACTGGCGACGGAATACTCACACGGCTACAGGGCAACGGCAGGCGGGCTGTGGCAGCCGATAAAGCCGGGGTCACTGGCACAGCCGTATGACGTGCTGGCAGCAAGGGCCGAACAGATGGCCGTCGGCGAAATTGCCGGGCCGATAGAGGCCAAAGGGCACATCTTTATTATGAAACTCGAAGAAAAAGAAACAGGCAATATCATACCCTTCGAAGATGTGCAAAACGAGATAACCCAGAAGATTATCTTGGAGCGCAAACGAAAAGCGTTCGATGAGGTGATGAATAAGGTGATGGCCGAAGCTGCAATTAGCGGGCTGGACCAGTTCGCAATGTTCTGTCTGGAAGAAATCTACGCGCAGGCTTACAATCAAATGTAACAGCCGGAAAACTTCGATGAAAATTATACACGGCATAGACCTGGTGGATTTTCCGCGGATAGAGCAAATCGCCGCCCGGCACGGTCAGACGTTTCTTGACAGAATCTTCACCGCTTCAGAACAGAAATACGCCAGCGATAATAAGAACAGCACCGAGAAACTTGCCGGGCGCTTCGCAGCAAAAGAGGCGATACTGAAATTATTAGGGACCGGCTGGCGCGGCAAGATAGCGTGGACGGATATAGAGGTAACCAACAACGAAATGGGCCAGCCGCAGGTTAAGCTTTCCGGTCAGGTCAGGAAAATAGCCGACTCCCTTGGTGTCGCCGATATCAGCGTCAGTATCACTCACACTGCGAATTTCGCAATTGCATCAGCCGCGGCATTGATTAATAGCAATGGGGATTAAAGACTTCGATTGCGTTGTAATAGGAGGCGGCCACGCCGGTATCGAAGCGGCTCACGCGGCGGCAAAGATGGGGGCAGCGACGGCCCTTATTACTATCAGCGCCGAAACCATAGGAGCGATGAGCTGCAATCCGGCTATCGGCGGACTGGCCAAAGGCCAGATTGCGCGCGAGGTCGATGCCCTCGGCGGCCTGATGGCCCTGGCCACCGACGCCACCGGTATCCAGTTTAGAATACTCAATCGCTCGAAGGGGCCCGCCGTCCAATCGCCTCGAGCACAGGCCGACAAATACAAATACGCAGCCTGGATGAGAGACAAACTCTCGCAAACCAATAACCTTTCGATTATAGAAGCCCTGGCAACCGACATCGCCGTCGAGAACGGCAAAGTCACCGGCGTCCGATGCAGCAGCGGAAACTTTTATAAAACCAAAATTGTAATCGTCGCGACCGGCACCTTCCTTCGCGGCGTCATTCATATCGGCGAGGAGCAATTCAGCGGAGGCAGGCTCAACGAGCCTGCTAGTGACAAACTCTCCGAATCGCTCGAACGAGTCGGCCTGGAGGTTTGCAGATTAAAGACCGGCACACCGCCGAGACTGGACCCTGCCACTATCGACTTCGATAAGTGCGAGGTTCAAAAAGGAGACCAACAGCCAAGACCTTTCTCGTTTCTAAACGACAAAGTCGAGCGGCCCGATATCTCCTGCTGGATTACTTGCACGAATGAAAAGGTCCATAAACTGCTCCGCGATAACATCAGCCGTACTCCGCTTTATACCGGCCAGATAAAATCGACCGGGCCGAGGTACTGCCCGAGTATCGAAACAAAGATTCTTCGCTTCGCGGACAAGACCCGGCACCAGATTTACCTCGAGCCGGAAGACGAAACTATGACAAGTATCTATTGCAACGGCATCGCCACGTCCGTACCCAAAGACGTCCAGGACGAAATGCTTCGGCTGATACCACCGCTTGCTAATGCCAGGGTGCTGCGGTACGGATACGCGATTGAATATGATTACTGTCCGCCGGTACAACTGACCAGCTCTCTCGAAACGAGAAAAATATCAGGGCTGTTCCTCGCCGGGCAGATTAACGGCACCAGCGGATACGAAGAGGCAGCCGGCCAGGGAATAATCGCCGGCATCAACGCCATCCGCAAATTACAGGCCGCTGAGCCGGTGGTCCTCGGCAGGGACCAGGCCTATATCGGCGTGATGCTCGATGATTTGAGAACCAAGGGAATCGATGAGCCGTACCGCATGTTTACCAGCAGGGCCGAGTATCGGCTGAGTTTGCGGTCCGATAACGCCGATAGAAGATTGACCGATTTGGGCAAAATGGTCGGCCTCGTCGACGAAAAGCGGTGGGCGAGATTCCAAGAGAAAATCGCAAGTATTGATAAATTAAAGGCTTATCTTAAATCGGCTGTTTTCAACGGTTCCTCGATGTGGCGGGAATTGGCCAGGCCGCATAGTAAATTACCCGATACATTGTCCGATAACGATTATATCAAAAATGCCGATTTTGACGAATCGGTCCTCGAAGCCGCCATAATCGACGCCAAGTACGAAGGCTACCTAGGCAAGCAGGACCGCCTGGTCGGCCGTTTTCACAAGTTAGAAAAGATGCGGTTGCCTGCCGATTTGGATTACAGTTCAATTGAGCACCTCCGTGCCGAGGCCAAAGAGAAACTATCCACCCATCGGCCTGATACCTTCGCACAGGCCGGCCGTATCAGCGGCATCACCCCAGCTGATATTACCGTCCTCCAAATCCACTTGAAAAAACATTACACCGGTTAGCACCGCCACCTGTGGGCGGTGTGTCGTTGTTTTTTCCGCCACTTGCCTGCCCTCCGTAATTCAACGAAGGATGGGTGGGCGGTGTTTTCGTCGTTTATATAATCTTGGGTTATCTTGTTGTTAAGTAGTCTTTATTCGGGGAATAAGACAGGAGACAGAAGATTATTTCTTCTCTGCTTTTCGACAGTTATCCCTATAATGTTTTCTAATCTTTTTCTTATCTATATAAATTAATCCCCGAAGGTTGGCCCACACATATAAAAAATCGCTAATCTCTCTAATTCGGTCAACCCTGTTTATCTTAGCATTTCTAATACCAACAAGCGAATCCCGCTTATTAAGAACATAATCCAATATTTCTGATTTATAATCTTCTTTTCGCTTATCTTTAAAACCAGGATTAAGCCAATGCATATATATAAAGTAACCCTTTTTTGAAAAATAGTTTATTGTTTCTTTAGCAGTTTTACCATATTGCTCTGAACACAACACAATTTTCGGATTATCTTCTTTAATCAATTCGTCAACATATTTTTTTCGTTCTTTAGGAGATGCGCTTACAAGATATATCTCTATATATTCCCAGTCATTTAAATATAATTTCTTAAGTTTACGGCTGGTATTAACTTTCTTCCCGAAAAGAGCGTTCCATGTATAACTCTTCCCAGAGTCTCTATTGCCCATAACTAAAATAACCAATTTATCTTTCATCATAATTAACTCCAAAAACTCATTCACCGCCCACAGGTGGCGGTGCTAATCTGTGTGCCTTGCAATATATGCTTTTTCTCGAATTACTGCATTCTCATCAAAACAAAAACTTTTATAAAATCTCTTTGTCCATATACGCCCCTTTCTTCCTGTCTCCCATAGCGCTCTTGTACTGACGCTTTTATATCGTGATACCGCATCTTCAATGGATTTGGAATTCGGCCGCAATAATAAATGTACATGATTGGAATAAACAGATATCCCCTCAACAATTTGACCGATTCTTTCTGCCTCCTTTATGATTGTATCTTTGACAATTTCTTTCTCTTTTTTATTTAGTCTGATGGTATCATTCTTCTGCCGTTCCTTGCTTCTTTCAAGAATCTCTTTTTCACCATCCAGAGTTTCTCCGCACCTGACGTATCCCCTTTTATCTCCCGGCAGCCAGCTGCCGTAGGTTGTCCATGTAACCATATATCCGATAATTTTCGACATAGGACAAATCATAATCAGTAAATATAGATTTGCAAAATCTATCTGGTTTAGCACCGCCACCGGTGGGCGGTGTTTTTTTTTCATCCCGATAAATCGCGATTCCACAATTCTTTATCTACACTTATTGATTTAATCCGCGAAAATCCGCGCAATCCGCGGTTAAATATACCCTTCCGTAAAAGACAAACACCTGTCGATATGGCCTTAGACCTCGAACAATTCGCGGGGCAGTTTTGACTGTCTTATTATTGAACTCAACGTTCCGGTCCGCAGCTCGGTATGCATCGGCACGATAACCGTTACTGTGGATGACTTTGTCTTTTTCTGCATTACAACGTGACTGCCGCGATGCCGTACGTTATCGAATCCGTGACCTTCAAGAAGTGTACAAATCTGCTTTCCTGAGAAGACCTTTAACCTACCCAACGGCCACCTCCAGCCGTGTGATAAAGACCTCATCATGAAGTCTTTCTTTTATCTCTGCTTCCGACGCCGTTTCGAAGAACAGCTCTATCGCCTCAATCAGGTTGTTTTTTGCTTGTTCGACCGTATCGCCCTGGCTGGCGACATCTATCTCCGGGCAAAGGGCTGTGTATCCACCGTTTTCGTGTTCAATTATCGCCGTAAATGCGTGATGTTTTTTCATATAATACCCTTTTCTCTTACTCTTATTGCTGACCGGTGTATTATCACAAAACCCGCCGCCGTTGTCAATCCCATTACCGTCGTACAAATTCACCTGAAAAAACACTACTCCGGTTAGCCCTGCTGCTCGCCTGTCCCTGCAAGATGTAGGCAGGGGCGGCAGGGGTTTTTATATTTTTTTGTTTTTTTCTATTCCTCAAAGCAGCGAAGATATGCACGAAAATACTATACCAATACAAAGACTAATTCCTATCGATGGTATAAAACTAAAAGTCAAATTTGATTTTGTAATAACATTTACTATAACTGTAATTAATAGTGAAGTGACGGCAGCACCAATCATACTCGCTTTTAGGGTTAACAGAAGTGAAGGCGCCCCTGTTTTTGCAATAACTACTTGTCCTTTCTGAGCGGGGAAGATTAACCTACCGATTATATAACCTATTGACTTTCATTTCGTATAATAATCACAAGCTAATATATTGCAATTAGTTGTAATCAT
>CAZOVR010000060.1:0-15290 GCA_964583405.1 uncultured Pirellulales bacterium | reverse complement strand
TTCATATTGCTTGTATGATCGTAGCCCTCAGGAGGTTATGAAATGGCTTCTAGTAAGTTTAAGCTGATTTATACCGAAAGTGTTGTAGGTCCTCTCGGCATCCAAATTCTCGGAGGTTTTTTGTATATCTGCTGATTGTCCCTGCCCCACCGGTTAACGACAGCATGCTCAGGCACACCCTATCCCGCGGACTTTGGTTTCAGTGAACGGATTCAGTATACTGTCCGAATCACATATTACAGGGACTTCCATCAGCTCTTCTATCGACATGTCAATAAGCTCTCGACCTGTGTCCTGTTTTGTCTGTTCCCAAAGTGTCTGTGTACTGTCAAGACATAAAACGCACAGCAGCAGAATGAGTAGTCCTCTCGATATTAAAGGGCCTTTTTTAACACCCATCGCTTCATATCCCGTAAAAGGCGCACAGATTCCCGACTCAGATAGTACATTTCGTTTTTTCGTATATATTTCCTGCTGCCTTAACAATAATTTATGCCTGTTTGGATTGTAAAGCCGGGTTTGGAGATATATCCGGATAGGACTTCGTATAAGGTGTGTGTTATAGGGCTATTTCTGTCCACAAATTCGCGTGGTTTGTCGGGCATCAGCCTAATGGTCGCTGACCCGCCAAGTCACGGACCGGAGCTCCGGCACGTCCCATCCTGTTCCACATCGGTGACAGGCTTCCATATCAGGCCGGCGCATTCTGCCGCAGTTCTTGCATGTCACCAGCATAATCCTGTCCCTTGTGAGCAGGTAAGTAATACCGGCTGTTATACCGAAGGCTACTGCCGCGATAATCCACAATGTTTGAGCCTGTTTGGGTAAACCTGTAGTCACAGCGTCTTTCCTTATGAACCAGGCAATCACCACTCCAAGTGCAAGTGCCGGTGAGATAATTATAAAACTTATCAAAAAAGAGCTGACTATACCAACTGTATTTCTGGAGTGCCAACCCACGAAAGACTCCGGTGATAAAAATAGGGCCCGGTGACCTGCGGCAGCCTCGAAGGATGATGTTGTGAAATACGACACGAGCGACAGTGCCGCAGGTCGCAGGTTCTCGAGAGCATATTTGATAACAAGGTATAGCGGCCCGCCGGCCTTCGCATAAGAGTCAAGGATGCCGTAACGCTGTAAATCTCGAAATGCCCCGTCTTCGCCGAATTTGAACGCCGATAATTGATGTGCATCTGCTGAAAGTTGACCGACTATGGTGCCGAAGCTTTTGTCTTGTCCCTTTACGTTAATCACCGAATAGCTGAGCAGACTCTGCGGTCCGATTGCTTCCAGGTTCTCGTCCAGCAAGGTTCCGACCAGCCCATCAAGATCGAGGGAATCTTTGTCCAGCCGAAAGATATCGTTTGAAGCCGTAAGAACGAGGATATCTGACGGATTATCCAGCCAGTGAAAGTCAAATCCGTCGACCGGTACAAGCTGGACAGGTTGACCGTTCATATAAGTTGTGTATTTTCGTATTTTAGTGTTGGTATATTCTTCTTCAGTTGCTTTTCTGAGCGGTGGAATCCATCTGAATTCCCCGATTCGGTTAAACTCGTTTTTTTGGATTCTTCCGATAGCCACCGGTTGGCGACCTTTTATCTGTGGACCTTTGGTTACTGTCCGGTCAACGAAGTCTATTTTGAAGAATCGCGAAAGTAACGAATCAAAAAGAACGAACGAATCCTGATTCTGACTGCTGCGGTCGACAAGCGGATTTATAAATCGGCCGAGATTAGTAGCGCTTTTTGGGCCGGTTCCGTTAGGCCCGGCGCAAAGACGAATATCCTTTACCCATCTGTTCTCGCCAAAACCGACCCGGTAATATATGTCACACATCACGAACAGCCCGAGCTTTTTGTCGAAGTAAATGATGCTGTACATGTCGTTTGTTTGATCGTACAAGGCTGAATAAACACTCTTAGTGCCGAATTGTTGGGTTAGCCTCGCCAGTAGTTTGCTGGACCAAATTTCGGTGACTACGTCCTGCAACAGGCCCAGCGTACCGTAGACCGCGCCGTCGCCGATATACCCCCTTATCTCCGATTGCTTCACAACATTCGGCTCTAATTCAATCTCTCTTGGCAGTACGCCGGACGGAGAGATGCTCATCTTGCCCGTCCTGTCAACTACAAGCTCTTCGTAGAAAGCGGCTTGGCCTGTTTTCAGCAGCCAGAATATCAATATCGACATTATCAGCAGAACTAAAAAACCGGTTGTTACTACCGTTGTTGTGTATTTGCCTAAAGGTTTCATCTTATTATTCCTAAAGTGGAATAGACATAAATGCATTCCATGCTCGTACAGCAAGGGCCACTGATGTTATGCCGAATATGAGCATAATCTCCGCTCCGAAGCCCTTGATTACAATTAATGATATTAGGATTAAACACAGAAATGCTCCGGCCAATATGGCGATAATACGATTTCGCCCAAGGCCGAGGTTTGACCCCAGCAGGTAACAACTTAGCGCACACAAACCCGTTACTATATAAATCCTGATGAGCAAACTGTAGTCGACCGGTATCAAACGGGGCTTGACCTGGAACAGGAAAAGTTCCGCCGCAATCAGAGGCAACATCGCCACTATAAGCCAAATTATACCAACAAGCATTTTAGCCCAGAGTAATCTTCTTCGAGTAACCGACATGGTGCTCAGAAACGCACTAATTTTCTTGTTCTTGTCCAGGTACATCTGAACTCCACCCATCGTAGTAGCCAGAAGGCATAGCGAAATGATAAAAAATGGAAAAACCATATATACGGCCATGGGAATCCCGACAGGTGCAAATTCAGCATCCGTCCGTAAAAACCCGGATACTACAACAGCTTCACAAATTCCTGCCAGAATCACAGCCAGCATAAACATTATAATATTATCTTTGATTTCTCTTTTTATCAGAGTCCACATGTTCGTGTTCTCCTAAGATTCCATTATGGGCTGTCGGTTAATTCTCGTACATTCGATGAATATATCCTCAAGGCTCATTGGTATCTCGGTGACGCTCTGAGGTTTGAAGGTCTCGAGAATAGACATTTTTCGTTGATTGAAATTGGCGATAGTAACAGTCATCTCATGCTCAGAGATCTGCTGATTTATTATCTCTGTAAGGTGCAAATCGTCCGGTGGCTTGTCGGTGAAAATCAGCCTGAGCTTCTTTATGCGGTTTTTCAGCTCTTCCAGTGAGCAATCGACAACAAGTTTGCCTCCCGCCAGTATTCCAATCCTCTCTGCGATTCGCTCGACGTCACTTAGTATATGCGAGCTGAACAGAATCGTCCGCCCGTCCTTTTGCAGCAAATCTATCGCCAGCTCGAGAAACTGTCGTCTCGCTACGGTATCAAGCCCTAACGTCGGGTCGTCGAGAATCAGCAATTCCGGGTCGATTGCCATAGCCAGCGACAGGTTAAGCTGTGCCCTCATTCCGGTTGATAGCTCACTCACCTTCCTGTCCATCGGCAGCCGAAATGTCTCTATGAGTGATTTGAAAAATCCCTCGTTCCAGGTTGTCGACAGGTCTCTACACAGTTTTATCAATCGGATGACCTTGTAATGCTGTATAAGATTATGCCCTTCTGCAACGTATCCGATTCGGCCTCGCAGATTTGCCGGGAGCCTTTGCGAGTCGCATCCGAGCAGTGACGTCCTGCCGCGAGTAGCTGAGTCGGTACCCAGTAGTATTCTGATGATTGTAGTCTTGCCCGCGCCGTTTCTGCCCAGAAGACCGTAAATACAGCCGCGAGGGACCTGAAGATTTATATCGTCAAGCACACATCTGCCGTCGAAAAATTTGGTGAGGTTATTAGTTATAATAGGGTAGTCACTCATAGCCTATCCTTTCCGCTTTGATAAGTTGAACTTATCCAGGGAGGTTTTGAACCATTGGGTCAGGGCGTCTTTTTCAATCTGCATATGAACGGCTTCGACCAGCAGTCGTTCAATATCGGCGCAGATGATTTTCCTTCTAACGGCCATGCTCAGATTCGTGCTGAGGTCGGCCACAAATGCGCCGGAGCCCGGGCGAGTGGTAATGATTCCTTCGCGTTCGAGCCGGCTGTATGCCTTGCCGATAGTATTGGGATTGATAGCCAGTTGTCCCGCCAGCTCTCTTACGGTAGGTAGTTTCTCTTCGGGCTTCAGTCTGCCTAAGGCAATGTCGCGCTTAATCTGGTCGATTATCTGCTGATAAACCGGCCGTTCGGAGGCATTGTCTATTTGTATATGCATTTAAACACCAGTAATTATTCTATGACAACTAATACAACTATAACACAACTGCGCCTTTTGTCAACACCTTTTTTAAGAAAAATATATAAAAACAATCCGGGCAATTTCCTGCTGAAAGTGTCTGATTTTTTGTTGATACACGGCAAAAATACACTTGATTTTATTACGTTTATCTCGTAGAATACCTGTTACTTTTAACTGGGGTTCAGGAGGCAGGGTGCGAAAATGCGGGCAATCATAACCTCTTTCAGGAGAAGAGGATGCGTAACTGTACCGTGGTTGTTTTAATGTTCACTGCCTTTTGTCTGTCGGCTTTTGCCGCCTCAGACGGGCTGCGACAGGTTCAATCGACGAGATTCAGCGAGGTAGAAATCAGCCTCGACGACAATTTCACATTGTCTGATGCTCATACCCTGCCCAGGGCGCCCGGCAGCGAGATTCAGGTGCTTGACGATGGCCGGAAGGTGAAAACGCAGTTGCCGCAAAAAATCGTACAAGACCTGATTGAGACCGGTGCTGACGTTACCGTAATGCGCAACTTTATTCTAATGCGGGCAGCTAATAATGATATCGACCCAAACGAGATAATTCCTGCCGAAACTTCTCCCGCTTACGGAGAGAGAGGCGACAATATCCCAATACCCTATGATACCTGGACGTATAGCGACATTTCATTTTTAAGCTGGCCTTCCGAAATTTTAGTTACGACGGTGGACGTGCATTATAAAGTGTACGGCTCATCGGGCTTTGTATATTTAGATTTTAGTGACGAGGATTATGATGTTTTTACTTACATCCTGCTTGACGGGGTGTATTCCGATGGAGCTCTGCTAAGCGATACGATAACAGGAATAACCGACTTTGCCGGCAAATCTTTAAGCCAGTATTGGATACTCTGGGCCGTTGAGGATATTGGAGATGGTTCCGGAGTAATCGATTATTGGTGGGTCAAACTCTATTACGGGGGATATTGTGCCGCGTCCGGCGGGTGCGACGAATACATCAACAGAGTTGAGTTCGACACGATAGATAATAGCAGTGGTTGCGACGGGTACGCCGACTACACTTCAATTTCGAATCAGATGATGCCGCTCGATACTGAGTTTATAACCGTTACCAACGGCAATCCTTACAGTGATGACGAGTGCGGTATCTGGATTGACTGGAACCAGGACGAGGATTTTAACGATGCGGGCGAAACCATCAATGTTTTAAACAGCCCCGGCCCAGGGCCGTATTTCGCTCCAGTTACCCCTTCTTTCGATGTCAGTACCGGAGATACCAGGATGAGGGTCAGGATAACCTACAACAAGACTCCGACTGCCTGCGGAATCGATTCTTACGGCGAGGTAGAAGATTATACTATTACTATAGGCGGGCCTTTGAGAATCGGCGGACACGTATTGACCAGTTGGGGCGTTCCGATGCCTGATATGAATGTGGTGGCAACCACCGGTGAAAATGATTTTACTGATGCAAACGGATATTACGAGCTGCTTGTGCAGGGTCCCTTCCAGGATTGCATAAAGGTATCCAGCCAGTCTGTGTATTGGACCTTTGACCCATATCAATATTGCCTGCTCGAAACCGAGGATACATTCGATATTGATTTCACGGGAAATTACATCGGCGACCCGGAGCCTGTGATGAGCGGGTATATAAAAACCAGCGAAGATTACCCAATCAGTGACGTGTTAGTAGAAGCCGAGCCGGGCGACAGCACTTACACCGATTTGAGCGGCTATTACGAAATAACTATTTCGACCGGCGATATCCCTGTGCCGTGGACTGGAACAATTACACCGAGTAAAGACAATTGGTTTTTTTTCCCACCTAACTGGCCTGTTTATGGGGCGATACTTGATTCTAATGGACTCGATTTTACCGGCACTTATCTGGCAGGGTGGTTGAAGATATCAGGCTATGTCATAACAGATCAGGGCTATGGTATTCCTGACGTAAACGTCTCTGCAAGCACCGGTGAATCAACGACAACGGTTTCCGGAGGTTATTACGAATTGTTAGTTACATCCCTTCAACCCTGGTCCGGTACCGTCACTCCCAACCTGGATTACTGGGACTTCGCTCCTGCCTCGCACAGTTATTCGAACCTCGCCGCCGACATCAATGACCAGGATTTCGTCGGTACTTACACCGCCGACCCGCACCCGACCATTTCAGGCTACATAAAAACTGCCAATGGTACCCCTGTACAAAACGTACATGTCGCTCTCGACGATCTTCTTTTCGGCGGTGTCACAATGACCGATGAAGACGGGTACTATGAATTGTCCCCACCCTACTACGAACTCAAAGTCCCGAGACCCTGGAGTTGTACCATCGAGCCGGCCAAGACCGACTGGACCTTCGCGCCGCCGAATAATGTCTATACGGATCTGGCGTTCGATGTCCCCGACCAGAATTACACAGCGACTTTCGTCGGTACTGGATGCGACAACGGCTGGCTCGAGCAATACGCCACCGTTTTGAGAAGCAACCCGCATACGATGCTGGTAGATACTGTTCGTGACATCGCCGTTGATAATGCCGGCAACTTTTATCTGACAGGAACAGGTTACAAAGCGGATACTAAGGACGATATAATAACCATAAAATATAACGCACAGGGAGATATTCTCTGGCTAAGCCGTTTCAACGGACCTGCAAATAAAAACGATAATCCTGAAAAACTCCTGCTGGACGGTTTTGGGCACCTTTATGTCGTTGGAACCTCGTACGTTGATTCCAGCTACACCGATTGTGTTATCATCAGGTACCCGCTCGACAGCAACGTTCCGGATTGGACGGTCTATTATACTCAAATGCTTCACTCCCGTGAAAGCGCGGAATCCGCCGCACTGGATTCCAAAGGAAATATCTATTTGCTTTGCAGAGACCACGACTACCATATGCGCACGATTAAGTACATCCCCGGCGTAAATGAGCCTGACTGGGTGGCACAATACGTTGCGCCGGGATACGATGAAACAGACCCGTTGATGGTCATCTGCGACGAATCGGATAACATATATGTCATAGGTGAGAATGACCTTGGCATCGGCGTCTCGGAATGGGTGACTATCAGGTACGACTCAAAAACGGGTACACCTCTATGGACCAAAACTTATCAATACGGGCCTGATTCAAGGGACATGCCAGAATACATAAATGTGTTTGAAGATGATAATGTTTACGTAACTGGATACAGCATGCCCGCTGACGGCAACGACCGAATGGTTGCGGTCATCTACGACCAATCCGGAAACGTCATTGGCCATAAAAGACTCGAAGACCCATTCAGCGGATATAGCGGCAACATCATCTTGGATGCACAGGCAAACGCCTACGCCGCCGGAACGTTTGGCCCGGACAATGTTGATATAGGACTAATAAAATATCTGCCCGACAGCAACGACATTTCCTGGGTCGCACGGTACGACAGTCCTGAACATCGTGATGATATTCTTGTGAACCTTGTCTTCGACCAATGGGGTAATATTTATCTGTTAGGTTTCACCAACACCAGTACGGAAAATTTACTGTACGACGTTGTTGTGTTGAAATACGCTCCGGATAGTAACCAGCCTCTTGCCGTTGCTTCGTACGAAGGCCCGTTTAATAACATATATTGGCCGGCTCGTGTTGCCGTCGACAGGTCACATAACGTGTTCATTGCCGCCTCTTCACTCGGAGGATTCCTGGCCGTTAAGTATTCACAGTGTTGTAGCCAGAGCGACATCGACTGCGATTATGAAGTCGGACGTGACGACCTTGGTTATCTGTGTGACGAATGGTTAATGAACGAAATCAGTTTGGATATCGCGCCGCCCGGAGGCGACGGTACATTCGACTTTCTTGATTGGGCCGCGTTCGCCGACGCCTGGTACTCACAATTCGGACAGACAAATTACAGCCCGGCCTGTGATCTGGTGCCTGATGGAAATATCGACAAGCTCGATTTGGGTGTTCTGCTCGATAATTGGCTCGATACCGGACACAAATACCTCTGGGCGGATATTTACCCTCAGCCGGATGGCGATGGTTTTGTGGATGTCTATGATTTTGCACTTTTCGCCCAACAGTGGATGTTGGAGTATTAGTAAACGGTTTTGGTGCCTGTAGGCGCCCAATAATCGGTTCCGATAATCCTGTTTCGTAATTCGGGGATACAATCTGCGATTCTACTCGAAAAAACCCCCTTACGGACGAATAAACAGAAAGTGAAGACGCAGTTTTGACGATAAAAACCTGGTTAAGGACCGTTCTGATTGTCCAGTCGAACAAAGCTGACCGTTACTGGATATAAAGGATTGGGTTGTAGCTTAGTTCTTTTGCTGTCAAAAGGGCAGTGTCCTGTGTTTTTGACAGTGTTACCTAAGTCGATATAATAAGCTAAAAGCGAGCTTTATGCGATTATTCGGCATATTGGCTGTTGGAACAGGATTTGCTGCTATATATTAGTACAGAGCAAAGCAATTATAATTTTAATCGAGGCCGAAAATGTTCGAGCGTTTTACTGACAGAGCAAGAAAAGTAATGGCCCTGGCAAATCAGGAGGCACAGCGATTCAATCACGAGCACATAGGGACTGAGCATATCTTGCTTGGCCTGGTCAAGGAAGGCAGCGGCGTCGGGGCGACCGTACTGAAGAATCTCGACGTCGATATTAAAAAGCTGAGGCTCGAGGTGGAAAAGCACGTCAAGAGCGGGCCGGACCTGGTCACTATGGGCAAGCTCCCGCAGACTCCGCGCGCCAAAAAGGTCATTGAGTACGCCATCGAGGAAGCCCGGGCGCTTAATCATAACTACGTCGGCACCGAACACATACTTCTCGGATTGCTCCGGGAGACCGAAGGCGTAGCGGCACAGGTCCTGATGGGGATAGGACTCAAGCTCGAAGAAGTCCGTCAGGAGGTCCTGAACCTGCTCGGCGCCGGCGTCGATATCGAGCCCGGTGAGATTGGTATGAAGATGGGCCCTGCAATGGCCCGGCCGAAGGCCAAAAGCAAAACTCCCGCCCTCGACAGCTTCGGAAGAGACTTAACGGAGCTTGCAAAAAACAAGGAGCTCGACCCCGTAATCGGCAGAACCAACGAAATTGAAAGGCTTATCCAGATACTCTGCCGCCGTACGAAAAACAATCCTGTCCTTCTTGGTGAAGCCGGCGTCGGAAAGACCGCAATCGTCGAAGGACTCAGCCAGCAGATTGTTGGAAAGGAAGTACCCGAACTGCTCAAGGACAAACGAATTGTAGTGCTTGACCTGGCGATGATGGTGGCCGGTACAAAGTACCGCGGACAGTTCGAAGAGAGAATCAAGGCCGTTATTAACGAAGTCAGAAGGGCAAAGAATGTCATCCTGTTTATAGACGAGCTGCATACACTCGTCGGTGCCGGAGGCGCCGAAGGCGCTATCGATGCGTCGAATGTCCTCAAGCCCGCCCTGGCGCGTGGAGAGGTACAGTGCATCGGTGCGACAACCCTTGACGAGTACCGCAAGCACGTCGAGAAAGACGGCGCACTTGAAAGAAGATTCCAGACGATAATCGTTGAATCCCCGAGTAAGGAAGAAACGGTGAACATCCTGCGAGGCCTGCGCGATAGATACGAAGCTCACCATCGCGTCCACTTCACCGACGAGGCCCTGTTCCAGGCTGTCGAATTGTCCAACAGGTACATCACCGGCCGATGCCTGCCCGATAAGGCCATTGACGTTGTCGATGAAGCTGGTGCAAGGGTCCGCCTGAAAAACATGACCCCGCCGCCCGATCTCACAGAGGTCGAGTCTAACATTGAAAAGCTCCAGCGAGAAAAAGACGAAGCCGTTAAGAACGCCGATTATGAACGGGCCGCCTCACTTCGCGACGAATCGCAGAAGATGATGGACCAGAAGAACAAAATTCAGAAAAAGTGGTACGACAAGAACCGGGAATCCACTGGCAAGGTTGATGAAGAAGTCATCGCCGAAGTAGTCAGTAAGATGACCGGCGTTCCGCTTACCAGACTCGAAAAGAAAGAAGCTCAGCGACTGCTCGAACTCGAGGAAGAGCTTCACAAACGTGTTGTGTCGCAGGACGAGGCTATGACGGCAATCGCCAAGGCCGTCCGACGAAGCCGAAGCGGACTGAAGGACCCGAATCGTCCCATGGGCTGCTTCATATTCCTCGGCCCCAGTGGTGTCGGAAAGACCCTGCTCGCAAGGGCGCTTGCCGAGTTCCTTTTCAGCGATGAATCTGCTTTAGTGCAGCTCGACATGAGCGAGTTCATGGAAAAGCACAACGTCAGCCGCCTCGTCGGCGCGCCTCCCGGATACGTCGGTTACGAGGAAGGCGGACAGCTCACCGAAAGAATACGCCGAAGGCCTTATGCCGTACTGCTGCTCGATGAAATTGAAAAGGCTCACCCTGACGTGTACAATATGCTGCTGCAGATTATGGAAGAAGGACGGCTGACCGACAGCTTCGGCCGTTATATCGACTTCAAGAACGTCATATTGATTATGACCAGTAACATCGGCGCCGACCTGATTAGAAATCAGTCAGGTTTTGGATTCGGCAAGAAAACAGCCGAAGCGAGCTACGAGAAAATGAAGGACCTGCTCCAGAAGGAAACCGAACGGCATTTCAGGCCGGAGTTCCTCAATCGTCTCGATGACATCATTGTATTTAAGTCGCTTACGCGCGAAGACCTCCAGACTGTCGTCGATTACGAATTGAATAAGGTCTTTAAGAGGGTCATCGAGCATGGCCTGACGCTTGAATTAACGTCGCAGGCCAAAGAGTTCCTTATTGATAAAGGATACAATCCCGAATTCGGCGCCCGACCCTTGCGTCGTGCCATCGAGCACTATATCGAAGACCCGCTCAGCGAAGCGATGCTGCGCGGTGAATTTAAGGAAAAGAACCTTATTAAAATTGACGTCCAGGACGAAGAGCATCTGAAGTTCGAAGGCAGCAAGGTCAAAGAAAAAACCGACCAAAAGCAGCACGTCGCCGCCCAATAATCTGTCATTCTGTCCTTGATGCGGAAAACCAGTGTTTTTTAGCCCCTGCGTCGCAGGGGATTTATACCTGTCACCGAAGCGCTCACACAGGGTAAGCCTCTTTTGTTCTCCCTTTCATCATAGTTATTAAAGACGATAGCTATTGACCTTTTATCTGTTAAATGTTATCATTATGATAATATTTAATGGACGTATATTTTTGCATCCTGAACTTTTATCGAGGTGGGTATCGAATGAAAAAAATAATCTCCCTAAGCATCGCTCTGGCAATAGTTGTAACAGTCACAACATCAGCAGAAGTTCGTTCGTCTGATGCCAATTTTGTTCCGGATGAACTAATCGTAAAATTCCGTCCTGAAATTGCGGACAGGCTGCAGAAACAGATGGAATTTAATATGTCAGCTAATCAGATTGATATGTCCCGAGAGCTGGATGATATTAGAATAAAATATAGAGTAAAAGAAATCAGACCGCTTTTCAAAAACTTTCGACAAAATCGTAAATGGCTCAAATACCTTAACCAAAAAGACAAGACGGTATTAAACAACAAAGAAAAACGTATTCTCAGAAGACTGAGCCGGGCAGCGAAGACCGCAGCGGTCCCCCAGTTAAACAGGATATATAAACTGAAAATCGACATTGAGCCCGGAGAAATCCTGAAAGATGTTTTGAAGGCTTACAGAGATGACCCTGATGTCGAGTATGCTGAGCTTAATTATATAGTGTCTGTATGCAGAAATCCAAACGACACTTTATATCACCTGCAGTGGCCTTTAAATAATACGGGCCAGGATTATCCTGCCAGCGGCAGATACAATTCTCCTCCGGGTACGCCGGATGCGGATGTAGATGCTCCTAAAGCCTGGGATTACTGTACTGGAGATTCGGAGATAATAGTGGCGGTTGTTGATACCGGCGTTGACTATGACCATCGTGAACTGTGGCTCAACATGTGGATCAATCAGGCCGAGTTGAACGGCGCCGCAGGCATCGATGACGACAACAATGGATATGTCGATGATATATATGGATATGATTTTATTAACAGTGACCCCGACCCTAAAGACGACAATGGCCATGGAACGCATTGTTCCGGTATTATCGCAGCGAGAGGCGATAACGCTGCCGACATAACCGGCATCTGTTGGGATGCGAGGATAATGGCGCTTAAATTTTTGAACTCGGGTGGCTCAGGCAGTAGTACTGATGCGATTGAAGCTTTGTATTACGCTGTGCAAAACGGCGCCGATGTAGTATCGAATAGCTGGGGCGGCGGCGGCTTTTTGCAGGCAATGGAAGATGCCGTTGAATATGCCCACAGTCAGGGCGTTATAATGGTTACTTCAGCAGGAAACAACGGTGACACCAGTTTTCAATATCCGGCATATTATGACCATATGTTCTCTGTTGCCGCAACGGATTCCGACGACCAAAAAGCTTCATTCTCCACTTACGGCAGCTGGGTTGATATAGCTGCTCCGGGTGTTGATGTATTGTCCCTCAGAGCAGCCGGAACCTCAATGGGAACAAGATATAATGCTTATACAACCATCGCATCAGGAACATCTATGGCATGTCCGCATGTGGCAGGAGCCTGTGCTTTTATGTTCTCGGTTTACCCCGAAATCGGTACCGACGAAATTGAAACACATCTTAAAAATTCAGCTGACCAAATCGACCCTGATATATGCGCCTCGGGCAGGTTAAATCTCTATCAGGCAATGCGGCAGATTGTTAGTCCCGAAGGAAAGATTCATTTTGGCCGTGACGCTTACACCTGTTTCGATATCGCGCACATCATACTTTTTGACTTGGACCTTGCGGGCAATTCCAGTCAGCAGGTCGTTATCTCGACTGATGAAGGTGATCTTGAAATTGTTTCTCTTATTGAAAAACCTCCTTATATTGGAATTTTTGATGGTAATATTCCAATCGATTCCAACGTTTTAACAGTAGGAGATAATGCCCTTCAGGTTTCTCATGACCAGATTATTACGGTAACTTATGATGATGCAAATGATGGAACCGGTACTCCTGTGATTGCGACAGATACCGCAGTAATAGACTGCGAGCCGCCGGCTGTTTTCAATGTTCGGATAGGTTTCCCCGGTCGTCAGCCGAAAATAACCTTTAAAACAAATGAACCAACTACAGGACGCGTGTTATGCGGATTAAGCTGTGAAGAGCCGTATATCATTGACCAGGCGGATATGACATTGGCAACCAGTCACGCCATAGAATTAACGGGAGTTGTTCCCCAGACAAATTACTTTTTTGTAGTTGAAGCTAACGACCTTGCAGGCAACAGAACCCTGAAAACCAGGCGTGGTCACTGTTACAGGTTTACAACTACCGATGTCGGCGAAATTCGTGTTCCGGCTCAGTGTCAAACTATACAACAAGCTGTTGACAATTCATGGGATGGCGGAATTGTCCTGGTTGCAGATGGAATATATACCGGCAACGGTAACAGGGACATCGATTTTAAAGCAAGGCCTATTACAGTCAGAAGCGAAAACGGCCCTGAATCTTGTATTATTGACTGCAATGGAACACAGGCAGAGCCGCATCGAGGATTTCATTTTCACTCGGGAGAAGGCAATGATTCCGTTCTGTCCGGCTTTACTGTTACGAATGGCTATATCCCCGGCTCATGGTATGTCGGTATCGCAGGTGCGATTCTTTGTGAAAATTATAGCAGTCCGACGATAACTGATTGCCTCTTTAGAGAGAACTCGGCAGGATGGGACGGCGGAGCAATATGCAATCTGTCCAGCAGTCCTGTAATTAACAATTGTATTTTCACCGCAAATACTGCTGTTGGAAATGACGGCGGCGCTATTAATAATGAGTACAGCAGCCCCGTTATTACAAACTGTACTTTTACAGCAAACTCAGCCTACGACTGGGGTGGGGCCATACGTAGCATCTACTACAGTAACCCTGTTATTGCCGACTGTCTTTTCGCCGGAAACCTGGCTGATGATGGCGGTGCCTTGTTCCACCATTTTTACAGTGAACCGGTTATAAACAATTGTACCTTCAACGCTAATGAGGCAACTTATGGAAATTCTATAGCTTCCGAGTTTGTGAATAATATTAAAATCAAAAATTGTATCATCTCGGGCAGCTCCGAACAAATGTGGCATGAGTATAGTCAATATGTCACCGTTGCATACAGTAATGTAACCGGCGGCTGGCCGGGCCTCGGCAATATCGACCTCGACCCCCGTTTCGTTGCCCCCGGATATTGGGACACGAATGGAACTCCTTCCAATACGAACGACGATGCCTGGTTCGACGGCGACTATCACCTCCTGTCGCAGTCACTTTGTATTAACACAGGCGACCCCGGTTACATTCCCGAACCGAATGAAACAGACCTCGACGGCCTGCCTCGCGTCATAGGCGGACGGGTCGATATGGGTGCTTATGAATTCGATAGCCGACCTGTTGCCGACGCCGGGCCGGACCAGACCTTCTATACATGGCTGGAAGAATCTGTCGATGTCAACCTTGATGGTTCCGCTTCATATGATAGTCAGGGCAATGCACTTGAATATTACTGGTCCTGGACGATTGACGGTAATGATCACCAGGCAAATGCCGTAGCACATACAATCGAATTACCCCTCGGTAAGCACGAAATCGAGCTTATAGTAGACAATGGAACGGACTTTTCCGAGCCGGACTACTGCACTATAAACATCCTCGGACCTATACGCTGCAGCCTGCGTATCAATCCTAATTACATTAACAGGTACGGCAGAGGCGGCACTGTTCTAGCGACGTTTTTTATGCCGCACGGAATAGAACCGCAGGAAATCGCCGACCAACCGTTAATCCTTTACCCCGGCCGGATAGAATCGCAGTGGAAATATGCCTATGAGATTGGCCGAAGATTCCGGCGGACAATGGTCGTGGGCTGCTTTAGCAGGCAGGATGTATTAAGCCAATTAACCGAAGACAAGAATGAAATTACTATAACAGGCCGATTGTCAACCGGCCGATACTTTTATGGCACTGATACAATTTGGATACAACATTACCCCTGGTGGAA
>CAZOVR010000059.1:0-15782 GCA_964583405.1 uncultured Pirellulales bacterium | reverse complement strand
TTTAATGGCGCAAGTTTAAAATCTATAAATATTTAGGTTATGAAATGGCTTCTAGGTAACTACAGCCAGGCAAAGGGCGTTTCATCTGATGGTTCGATTATTGTCGGTTACAGTACCTTATTTACTGGTGAGGAAGCCTTTCGATGGGAAAATAATATTATCTCGGGTATAGGCGGTTTGGACATTGACCCCTGTGAGATTTACAGTTGCGCCACGGCTGTCTCATCTGATGGTTCGGTTATCGTAGGCTACAGCGATGTTGAAGAGCCGAATCTATATGGTTTCGGCGCCTTCCGATGGGAAAACGGTGTTATGACAAATCTCGGAGACCTGGATGGAATCCCGGAATCGCAGGATTGTTACGCTACGGCGGTTTCTGTGGATGGTTCTGTAGTTGTGGGGTATAGTATCGCCCAGTATGACTATGAAGCTTTCCGGTGGGAAGACGACGTTATGCAGGGTATAGGGACTTTGATTGAACCGAATATCGGCGGTTATAGTATAGCCACGGATGTTTCAGAAGACGGTAATGTTATCGTCGGTTACGCCAATACCGCCTCAGGTGAAGAAGCCTTTCGATGGGAAGATGGAAATATGGTAAGCCTAGGTAAATGTGACTCGTTTGAAACAAAGGCAACAGGTGTATCGGCGGACGGTTCGATTGTGATAGGCATTAATACCGGAGGAGAATCTTTCATCTGGGACAGAATCAATGGAATGAGAGACTTGCGAACCTTTCTGACGAACAATTGTTGTTTGGACTTTTCAGGCTGGACCATACTGTCAGCAGAAGCAATTTCTGCCGATGGTTACACAATTGTTGGATGGGGCTACGGTCCTTCAGGGGCAGGCCAGGCCTGGGTTATAAGTTACTCTCAATCGTGTTTGTACCCACCCAAATATTCCGGCGGGTCCGGCGAGTCGGACGATCCATATTTAATTGCGACGCCGGAAGATTTGAATTCCATCGGTCTTGATATTAATGATTTGGATAAGCATTTTAGACTAACCACAGATATAGATTTGAACGGAAAAATATATAGTCGTGTTATCATAGCTCCATCCAAACTGTCTCCTTTTACGGGAACAGTTGATGGTGCTGGTTTTTCTGTGCTAAATTATAAGTTTGATAGTGGTTCATTCAATAATGCTGGTCTGTTTGGTTATATCAAAAATGCTGTCATAAAAAATCTTGGTGTCGAAAATGTTGATATAACAAACGCCGGAATAGCAGGAGCAATTTGTCTTTCTAATCATGGAGGAACAATAGAAAATTGTTTTAGTACGGGCAATATTAATGGTTTTTTTGATGGTGGTGGATTATGTGCATGGATTCATACGGAATATATGGGAGAGTACCCAATAGGTATGCCCAAGCCGCCAGTCAATACGCCGGTAATTGAAAACTGTTACTCAACAGTAAATGTTACTATTGTTCACCCAACTGCTGTACCCGAATTTTGTACCGACGGTGCCGGTGGATTGTGCGCATACGCTGAAGGTGCTGAGCTGGTTAACAATTATGCTTGCGGCAGCGTCGATGCAAGAGGTATTGATACTCCATGGGGTGATGACATTATAATCGATAATGGCGGACTGATTGGTTATATAAAAGACTGCGATGTTTATAATAACTACTGCTCAGGACATGTAGTCGATGGCAGAGCTTACAGCAATCCGGGAGGATTTTGCGGGGAAATTTCAGGCAGTCAAACACACTCTATGGGGAATTTTTGGGATATCGAGACCTCCATTCAAAGCAATGGAGTGGGTTCTGGTTCATCCGATGGCATTACCGGCAAAACCACACTTCAGATGCAAACTCGAAGCACCTTTGCCAACGAAGGCTGGGATTTCGTATGGGAAGATGATAACGGCACAAAGGATATTTGGCGTATGTGTACGGATGTATCTGATTATCCAAGCTTATACTGGGAATACCCACCTCCGGATTTTGCTTGTCCGGATGGCGTGGATTTTATTGATTTCGCCATTCTTGCAAAACAATGGATGCTGAAAGAATTATCTTATGACATCGCACCATATAATGGAAATGGAATTGTAAACTTCTTTGATTGGGCAGAGTTTGCGAACAATTGGAACGGAGAAACGCAGCAACTATCAGAATTTATTTCACAATGGCTCATGTCTGGAATGTATAATGCGGACATTGCTCCTGATGGTGGCGATGATATTGTTAACTGGCAGGATCTGATGCTTCTTTGCGAAAACTGGCTGGCGGAATAACTCGATATTAGATACTCGATGCTGGATACTCGATAAAAAACCCCTGTCGCAAGCAACAGGGCTAACCGAGGTGTCATTCCATCTTGGCGCAATACGCGATACGCGCGACGCAGTACGAATTAAATTTCTTGCCTGAGGGTGGTATTTCGATATAATCAATCGCTCCTGAAGAAGTTAGCAGGTGAATGGTTAATTTGGAGCTGCACCTCGTACCGTCGCGCAACAGGAGCAATTAACCAATTAACTATTTAACCAATTAACCAGTGATGAAAACTTGTAAGGAGAAACCTCACGATGGCAGCGAAAATCTATTACGAAAAAGACGCTCCGCTAAAACCCCTCAAAGGCAAAAAAGTAGCGGTTATCGGTTACGGCAGTCAGGGCCACGCACACAGCCAGAACCTCCGCGACAGCGGAATTAAGGTGGCGGTGGCGGAGCTAAAAGGCACGGACAATTATAAGCTGGCAAAGAAGAGCGGTTTTGCGCCCGGCGATATCAAAACGGCGATGAAGGACGCAACGCTGGTAATCGTGACCGTACCGGATGAGGTACAGGCCAAGGTCTATGATTCGCAGATTAAGCCTAACCTCGTAAAGGGACAGACACTCGGTTTCTGTCACGGGTTTAATATTCACTTCGGATACATCAAGCCGCCTGCCGGTGTCAATGTGGTTATGATAGCCCCGAAAGGACCCGGCCATCTGGTCCGTAGCGAATATGAAAAGGGCGGCGGCGTGCCGTGCCTTGTCGCGGTAAAGAAGAACGCAACCGGTGATGCAAAGAAAATCGCACTTGCCTGGTCCAACGGTATCGGCGGGGCGCGGGCGGGCGTTATCCAGACGACCTTCAAGGAAGAGACCGAGACGGACCTGTTCGGCGAGCAGGTAGTTCTGTGCGGTGGACTTACAAGTCTTATCAAGGCTGGTTTCGAGACTTTAGTCGAGGCGGGCTATCAGCCGGAGATTGCGTACTTCGAGTGTATGCACGAGGTCAAGCTTATCGTCGATTTGATGTACCAGGGCGGAATGAGTTATATGAGGTATTCTATCAGTAACACGGCTGAGTATGGTGACCTGACCAGGGGGCCGAGAATCATTACCGGCAAGACCAAGGCCGAGATGAAAAAAATCCTCAAGGCTATCACCGCCGGTAAATTCGCCGCCGAATGGGTCAGAGAATATAAAGGCGGCCTGAAGAAATTCAACAAACTCTACAAGAAAGATTATAACCATAAGATTGAACGGGTCGGCAGAAAACTGCGTAAGATGATGAAGTGGATTGGCGCCAAGGAAGTATAGACTCGATAATTTCGCGTTGATATGAGAGGGTAATACGGTGAACAAGACCAGGATATTGTTTCTGTTCAGTGTGGTATTGTGTTTTGCGATTTCCGGCTGCTGGCTGATAGACTTGAAGGATTTTATGATGCCTGAAGGTCCGCCCAAACTTAAGGAAATAGCTAAAGCGTATTACCTGACCGAGCTGCGAAAAAGTACGGCGGCGGACGTACTGCCCCTTCTTTATATGCCGGAGCATTCGCTTCTGAGCCAGAGTACGAAAGTCCTTGCGGCACAGGGCGAAAAGAAAAAAGGCCATAAGCTGTGGTTTACAATGGTCAGCTTCGACGAGAACGACCTGCTTGCCAAACGCAAGTACCTTATGATTGCGGACGAAAAGCCGAAGGTTTTACCTACTCTGCCGTGGGCTGGCCTGCGATTTGACTGCCGCCTTGTGCTCGAAGGCGAGGTCCTCGAAGAGCCTTACGCGGATGAAAACGCAAGACGGGTCGCTATGCTTAAATTTGCACGAGAGACGATACACGACGACATCGCCGAAGTCAAGGAGGACAATAAAGCCTATGAGGTCTGCGGCGCGATGATTAATCAGTCGATTGAAGCTGTGCTGACTATGCTTGACCATTCACCTGCTCTTGCCGTGAAACTCAGTGACGAGAAAGGCCTGGACTTCGAGCAGCGCAGCTTCGACAGCGGCAAAATCGGGATGACCAGCGATGAAAGGACGATGACTATAAGGATTCGCTTAGGCTCGTTTACCGGCAGTTTCAAAAAGGTCGAAAAATTCGACTACTCACAGGAAGGCGAAGAGAATATATAAGTTGCGTAGAGGAGTTCGCAATGAGCCCAAAATCAAGAGCACCGCGCAACAGGACAATAGTTCTGTCCGAACAAGACCGCCGAAAATACCAACTGAGACTCAAACATATTGAAGCAACGGTTCAGCTTCCCGAAATTATCGACTCGACCATTTGCCAGGACGTTTTTAGTATTTTAGAATTGCTTCCTTCACAGTCGTTCGACCTGGTTTTTGCCGACCCTCCGTATAATCTTACAAAGAGTTTCAACAGCGTTACCTTCAGGCAGACGGACCTTGATGAATATGAGCACTGGCTGAACTGTTGGCTGCCCCTTATAAAACCGATGATGAAGTCTGACGGCTCTATCTATGTTTGCGGTGACTGGCGCAGCTCAGCGGCAATCCACCGGGTTTTATCAAAATATTTTATCGTGAGAAACCGCATAACCTGGGAAAGAGAAAAAGGCAGGGGGGCAAAAACAAACTGGAAAAACAACTCCGAAGATATATGGTTTGCCACAATGTCCGACAAATACACTTTCAATGTGGATTCGGTCAAGCTCAAACGAAAAGTTATGGCACCCTATACGGATAATGATGGTCAGCCGAAAGACTGGCGTGATACCGACAACGGCAGATACCGGATTACGCATCCATCGAATATCTGGACCGACCTGACCGTCCCGTTCTGGTCTATGCCCGAAAATACAGACCACCCTACCCAAAAGCCCGAAAAACTGCTCGCTAAAATTATTCTCGCCTGCTCAAATGAAAACGACGTCATTTTCGACCCTTTTCTTGGCTCGGGAACTACCTCGGTGGTGGCAAAAAAACTTGAACGTCATTATGTCGGTGTTGAAATTGATGCTGATTTTTGCTGCCTTGCTGAAAAACGCCTTGAAATGGCAGAAGAAAATCCCGAAATTCAGGGTTATAATGACGGCGTCTTTTGGGAGCGGAACACACTCGCCGACCAGAACAATGGTCATAAAATAATTCAATACAAAGAAAAAAAGCTGACTCTCTTTGATAAGCAAACTTTAGCGAGAAAATAAAAGTGAAAAGTAAAATCTTTTCAACCAAGAGGTATAAAGAGATATCAAAGCGAACGAAGGATTTTCTCAACAGCCATGCAGACTTTCTTTCAGAAAGCACAGCGCACAGTACCCGTGCGACAGGCGACGCTATCGAAGGTATTCTTGGTGAAAACTTTCAAACGATATTGGGCGATGTATGCGCCGAATATTCAGCCAATTTTGCACGGCGCGCTATGGCGGACCTGGCCTTCAAAGACAAAGATGATCTCTATTATGTCGTCGATGTTAAAACTCATCGCGAAGACACAAAGTTCAATATGCCAAATTTGACCTCCGTTGAGCGGCTTGCGCGTTTCTATGAGGACGATTCTAATTACTTTGTATTATTGTTTGTTAAGTATCGTATTGAAGAGATACATGTTTCAATATCAGATGTGGTTTTTACCCCTATCGAATTCTTAGACTGGGACTGCTTAACGGTCGGAGCACTTGGATGGGGACAGATTCAAATAGCAAACTCGAACTATATTAAGGTCAACCCCCAGTATTCGCGCAAAAAATGGATGCTTGAGTTATGTGACATTATGCTTGAGTTCTATCCCAAAGAGGTCATCAAGATTCAAACTCGTATCGAATACTTCCAGCGAGTTAAGAAACTTTGGAAGTCGAAAAGCGAATAAATCCTTGTGATAGAGCAATAAAGAAAAGAGTGGGTCTGTAAGCCGAGTTCTGTCCCGCACCTATTTGATTCGTTTACACAGGTCAAATTTTTTTCAGTAGTGTTTACATCTATCATCTGTTTTTTCAATCTGCGATGACGAAACAAATAGGTGCGGGAGCGATCATTTATCTGGGACCCGATTTGCATCGGGACTCAAGCGACCTACCCGCCGGATTACACTCCGGGCTCAGAGTCAGGAATCTGTAGCGCTTACAAATTCCAACCGGCATACTTGGTCTTGCAGGCGGTGGGGTTTACCCTGCCGTCGCCGTCACCGGCAACGCGGTGCGCTCTTACCGCACCTTTTCACCTTTGCCTTCTTCCGCAAAGCGGAAGAGCGGGCTGTGTATTTTCTGTGGCACTGTCCCTTGCCGCACCTATTTGATTCGCATACACAGGCGAAATTTCCCGGCAACTGTTTACTACCAACTACCGGATTAACCATCCTGTGATGACGAAGCAAATAGGTGCGGCAGGTGGCTGTTAGCCATCACCGTGCCCTGTCCTGCTCGGACTTTCCTCCCCGCACCTATTTGACTCGTTTACTCAGATGGGAATCACTTTCGGCAGGGTTATTATCTGCCGTTCGTTTTCAGTCTGCGATGACGAGCCAAATAGGTGCGGGGCGACCGCCCGACCCACTCTTTCAATTGCCAATGAACTGTAGAAACTATTATACCAGAAAAATGCGGCTATGTCTTGCGTATTACTTCGATATGTTTTTGGAAATGTTCGTTGTCGATTTGGGGATAATCTCTCCTGAAGTGCACGCCGCGGCTCTCCTTTCGCTGCCGTGCGGACTGGGTTGTTAAAAGGCAGATGGTCAGCATATTCTGGCATTCCCATCCGGCCGGTGAATCGAAGACCTTGTCCATAACGTATCTCTGCCAGAACCGGATAATTTCCTCGGCTTCGGTGAGCTGTTTTTCCGTGCGGGTTATACCGACGTTTCGCCACATAAGAGCCCGCAGCGAATTGAGAATGTCCGAGGTGTCCAGCCGCGTCCTGTCGGACCGTGGAATTTCGAACCTTATCGAGGGGTGCTTAGTCCTGAGGGTTTTGTCCTGCTCGTTTTTGCTCACGGCTGCGCCCGCAATTTTGCCGAAGACAAGTCCTTCGAGCAGTGAATTACTGCCTAAGCGATTCGCGCCGTGCAGACCGGTCGATGCAGCTTCACCGCAGGCGTAAAGATTATCGATACTGGTTTTTGCGTTGATGTCCGTTTTGACGCCGCCGACCATATAGTGCGCACTAGGCCTTACCGGAATCAGGTCTTTGCTCACGTCGATATCGAAACTTTCGCAAAGTTCGTTGATCAGCGGGAACCTTTTTGCGAAATGCGTTTTGTCGAAGTGACGAATATCGAGATGTACGTGTGTCGATTTTGTCTTGAGCATCTGTGCGAGTATTGCCCTGCTGACGACGTCTCGCGGAGCAAGTTCTGCTGCGGGGTCGTAATCGGTCATGAAACGTCTGCCCTTATTGTCGAGCAGCACTGCTCCTTCACCGCGAAGGGTCTCGGTAATCAGAGCGCGGGACGCGCCTGCGACATATAAAGTTGTAGGGTGAAACTGGACGAATTCCAAATCAGATAGTACCGCCCCGGCCCGCCAGGCCATTGCCAGGCCGTCGCCTGTCGCTACTTCGGGGTTAGTAGTCTCGCGGTACAATCTGCCCGCCCCTCCGGTAGCCAGTATCGTATTGCCCGCCCATATAATCTGCGGCCCGTGTTTATCGTGCCCGATGATGCCGACACAGGTTTTGTTGTCACTCGTCAATAAGTCGATGACGAAGAAACTTTCAACTATCTTAATGTTCGAGCTGGCCTTTACTTTTTGTATTAGTACTTCTGCAATCGCTCTTCCCGTTTCATCGCCGTGAGCGTGGGCGATTCGGCTGTGACTGTGTCCGCCTTCGCGTGTGGTTGCAATGCTGCCGTCCTGTGAATCGAACTTTACTCCCCAGCCGAGCAGCTCGCGCAGCAGCTCAGGACCCTGCCGGACGACCATATCGACGATGCTTCTATCACACAGACCGCTGCCGGTTGCGAGGGTATCTTCGACATGCAACTCAAATGAGTCGGTTTTTTCCAGCACCGTTGCTATGCCGCCTTGAGCGTTCCACGTGTTGCTGTCGGCGAGCGAGCCTTTGCACAGAAGTACAACTTTGCGAATCTTTGCCGCCTCAATTGCAGCGCGCAGACCTGCTATCCCAGCGCCGATTACCAGGGTCTCGGTAAACCGCTGGCTCATCGACTCGGAATCGACATTCACCAGATAACGCCGAGAGTCACCAACAGGACTCATTGAAAGCTACCTTTACAGCTATGGTTCTTTTATTCCTGAGCGTAAGCTCAATTGAAACAAACATCTTATCATTTGTCTGGCTTCAATCCAGCTTAAAAATTGGTTTGCAAAACGACGGCTTAGCCGCGATTATTGAATCCATGAAGGCTGATAACGAGAAGGATGATTTTGCCTTGTCGCGGCAGCGGATGCTTAAAAACGATCTGAAGGCCCGCGGTATCAGCGACCCGCGAATACTGCGGGCAATGGAGCAAATTCCGCGCCAGTTATTTGTACCACAATCGTATCAATCGCAGTCATATTCTGACGGGCCTTTGCCGATTGACTGCGGACAAACTATTTCCCAGCCTTACATCGTCGCTCTGATGACGCAGGAGCTGCACCTCGGCCCGGATATGCATGTTCTGGAAATCGGAACCGGCAGCGGTTATCAAACTGCCGTCCTTGCCAAACTCGCCCGACGTATTTTTACTATTGACAGGTTCGAGAAGTTATCGCTGTCGGCGCAGGCCGTGCTCGATGAGCTTGGTATTAGAAATATCGACTTTCGAATCGGTGACGGCAGTTGCGGCTGGCCGGAACAAAGGACCTTTGAGAGAATCATAGTCACCGCCGCGCTGCCCGAAGTGGGCGAACCGTTAACGAATCAGCTCGAAACGGACGGCATAATAATTGCGCCCGTCGGACATTCAGCCGTGCAGCGATTAGTTGCATATGAGAAAAAAGGAAACAAAATTACGGAAAGATTCATCTGCGATGTGCGCTTTGTCAGAGTAATAGGCCGACACGGATTCAGTGAATAACAAGAAATGTTTTACGCCGTTTTTTTGTCACCCCTGCGAAAACAGGAGTCCATATTCCTTAAAGGTTGACTGGATTCCCGTTTTCGCGGGAATGACAAACGAGAACGAGTTGAAAATTGGTTGAGAAAGACATGGAATCAAATACAAGGGGGACAAAGAATGAACAGAAAAGAAATAGAAAGATGTCAAAGCGAATTAAAACAATTGGTTAGCAAACCTCCGCAACAAAATGGCAATCCACCTAAGGGTCAGGGGGAAAGTCTTAAGCAACTGGCTAGGCAGGTTGGCGCAAGCACAAGGATGGTTTACATCAGTTCACAAGGTAAGCCGGTTGCTTGCGACGCGAGCATCGCAGACTTAATCGATAATATCCATAAAGCTTTGCAGACGGCGACTATGATAGATATGGCAAAAACAACGGCAAGAAATTTTTGGATTGCCGTGATTGCAGCTGCAACAGCACTGTTAGCAATGTTGGCAGCTTGGGTGGCAGTGGTTGTGAAGGTTAAGTGTAGTTAGTTTTGTCACTCCTGCGAAAGCAGGAGTCCATTATGACTATGAAGGAATATTTTGTTTATATTCTGGCAAGCAAAAAGAACGGAACGTTATATATTGGGGTGACTAACGACCTGATTAAAAGGGTGTATGAACATAAGAACAACTTAGTTGAAGGATTTACAAAAAAGTACTCAGTTCATAATCTCGTATATTATGAAAGGTACAATGATATATATAGCGCCATAGCCCGAGAAAAACAGATGAAGAAATGGAAAAGACAGTGGAAGATAGACTTAATTGAAAAGGATAATCCGCAATGGCGGGATTTACATCCGCAACTTTCAAGGTAACTGGATTCCCGCTTTCGCGGGAATGACAAAGTAGAGCGGGAATGACAAACCATTTGGTTTTTTCAAATTGTCTCAACTCTTTTGCTAATCAATCCGACGAAATTTCTCAAAAGTAGCAATTTTACTGATTTAGGGGTATAATCCGTATTTATGCGGATTGATACTTCGACAAGAAAAAACAAGAAGGACAGTCAGGACATAGCCGTTCTGAAACCCTTGCAGGAGCGGCGAAAAAGCGATCTCGACCCGTCGATGCCGGTGCAGTACTTAAAAGGCGTCGGGCCTGCACGCGCGAAGATTTTTGCGCAGCTCGGCGTGCATACCGTCGCGGATTTGCTCGAATATATCCCTCGTGACTATAATTTTCTGTCCGAGCCGGTCAAAATTAGACAGCTAAAGGCCGGGCAGAGCGTTACTGTCATCGGCCTTGTCCAGTCCATCGATTTTAACAGATTTAGCAAGGGCGAAATTTTCGAGGCTATGGTCAGCGACGAGACCGGCCTGTGCAAAATCACATGGTTTCACGGCGGCTATCTGCGGGACAAGCTGCAGGTCGGCCGGACGATTATGGCTACCGGCAAAGTCACCAGGTACAAATACCAGCTTCAGATGACTAATCCGAAATTTATGGTCGTCGAACAGGACGGCCCGGACCCCTTCGAGTATTTCTCAGGCGGTGTTTACCCGGGCACCGCGCGATTGTCGAGCCGGCAGATAAAGCGCATCATTCAGCCGGTATTACAACAGGTCCCGCAGCTCATTGATGAGTTCTACGACGATAGTTTCCGCAAAGAAGCACAGCTTATCAGCAGGGCCGACGCCTTCAGGTGGATACATATGCCGCCCGACGAAGAGCATCTGGCGAAAGCCAAACGCCGACTGAAGTACGACGAACTGTTTCTTATGCAGTTAGGATTGGCGCTTAGGCGTTTCCGCACGCAGCATTTCTCACAGGCCGTTCCTCTGCGGCTCACTGAAAAAATTGACCACAGGATAAGAAAGCGTTTTCCGTTTTTACTCACCGAAGACCAGGACAAGGTAATCGCCGAAATCGCCGCCGACATGGCCAGGCAGGAACCGATGAACCGCCTGCTGCAGGGCGACGTCGGCTCCGGTAAAACCGTAGTAGCGCTTTATGCGGCGCTCCTGGCCGTTGCGAACAAACATCAGGTCGCGATTATGGCCCCGACCGAAATCCTCACCTCTCAGCATTTCATCAGTATGGAAAGGTATCTGAGAAACAGCGATGTCCGCAGAGAGCTGATTACCGGTGGCCTGACGGGAACAAAAAGGACGCAGTTACTAAAACGAATCAAAAACGGACAGGTCGATATTGTCGTTGGTACGGTCGCACTGCTGCAGAAAGACATCGAATTCGAATCGCTCGGCCTTGTTGTCATAGACGAGCAGCACAAATTCGGCGTTCATCAAAGGGCCCAGTTGCGAAAGCAGACGGCCCCGCACTATCTGGTTATGACCGCCACTCCGATACCGAGGACTCTTGCAATGACTGCCTTCGGCGATTTGGATGTATCTGTTATTAAGCATTGTCCGCCGGGCCGAGGCGAGGTAATCACGCGATGGGTCGAAAAGAAGGATCGCCAAAAGGCCTACGATTTTATCCGTCAGCGATTGACCGCCAAGAGACAAGCCTATTTCGTTTATCCCCGAATAGCAGGCGGCGACGAGAACGGACAGGTCAAGGCCGCCGCCGATGAATGTAAAATGCTCAAGAAAGAAGTCTTCCCGCAATTTTCCGTCGAGCTTCTGCACGGGCGGATGCGCTCAGCCGACAAACAAAGGATTATGACCGACTTTCGAAAAGGCAAAATCGACGTACTTGTATCAACCGTCGTCGTGGAGGTCGGTGTCGATGTCCCTAACGCGACGGTTATGGTAATCGAAGAGGCCGACAGGTTCGGCCTTGCGCAGCTTCACCAATTAAGAGGCCGTATCGGCAGGGGACAGGCCAAATCTTATTGTCTGCTCTTTGCCGAAACAGAAAGTGACGTCGCCAAAAGCAGGCTGGATATTATGACCCGCAGCACCGACGGCTTCGAGATAGCCGAGCACGATTTGCGTCTTCGCGGACCCGGCGAACTGTTCAGCGCCCGCCAGCACGGCCTGCCCGATTTGAAAATCGCTAATATCATCGACGATTATGATTTGCTGCTGATGGCCCGCAAACACGCATTCGGCCTTGTAGAAAAAGACGCGATGCTCACCTCTGATAAGAACATCCGCCGTGCCCTTGTTGATAAGTTCGGTGACACGCTCGGCCTCGCCGACGTCGCTTAATTTCAGTCTCGTCGTTCCTGCGCAACAGGAATCCATAATCAATAATCTCTCTTGGTGTCTTCGTGTCTTGGAGCCTTCGTGTTAAATCTCTGCAAACTCAGCGTGCTCAGCGGTGAAATAATCAGTGCGAATCTGCGGAATCAGCGATTAAGAATTATTGACATTTCTCTGTCACGGCTATAGGCTATCTGCCGGTACACAAGTTATGATAATTACCTACAAAAACAAAGGGCTCGAAAGAGTTGTTGCCATCGCCAATATGGCCGCGGCGGTGGTCGTGGCAGCCACGTTTGCGATGCTGTTCGGCTACGACGAGCCTTATCTGCCGGCTCATATTCTATATATCGCACAGGCCGTTTTACTGATTTATTTCATCGGCGAAAAACTGTTGCGTTTCTTCAACGCGCGGTTCAAGTCGGAGTTCTTCCGCGTATTCTGGCCGCAGATTCCAATTCTTATAGCTCTGCTTGTAGCGCTTATTGGTCCCGACAGGTGGTTCGGTGTGGACAATCCTGCGGCGGTACGCCAGGCCGCAATCGGTATCTTTCTGGTGATACAGGTCCTCTTCAAAGTCTGCCGTACCGTAGTCAATCGCGCCGCGACAGGCCGTAATCCGACACTGACGCTTATATCGAGTTTTCTGGTTCTTATTACGGTCGGGTCCGTTGTACTTTGGCTGCCTAAGTCGGCCGCCAATGAGAGAATCGAGCCTGTTGACGCGATGTTCACAGCCACAAGTGCTACATGTGTAACTGGTTTGATTGTAAAGGATACCGGCAGCGATTTCAGCTTTATGGGCCAGGTCGTTATCCTGTCGATGATTCAGCTTGGCGGATTGGGTATCGTTGTCTTCGGTGCTGTCTTTGCACTTCTTCTGGGCCAGGCCCTTACCGTAAGAGAATCGGTTGCTATGCAGGACCTGCTCAGCGCGCGGACAATCAGCCGCATCGGCAATATGATTGTCTTTATTTTCATCGGGACATTTCTGCTCGAAGCAATAGGAATGGTATCGCTGTTGACTATGTGGGACAATCAGCCGCAGTGGACCGGCGGCGCGCATGACAGATGGTTCTACAGCATATTTCACGCCATAAGTTCATTCTGTAACGCGGGCTTCAGCCTGTTCAAAACCAGCTTTACGGATTACAATCGTTCCTGGCGCGTTTATACGGTGATTTGTCCCCTTATCATATTAGGCGGACTCGGCTTTCAGGTCTTGTACGACCTCTGGAGCGTTGGTGTTGAAAGCGCCAGACGGTTCCTTAGAAATCTACTTAGCAGACAAACGGAGATTAACAATCGCCCGCCGATTAAAATCACTCTCCAGACCAAAATCGTCCTGACGGTAAGTATTGGGCTGATTGTCTTCGGCACCGCCGCGATAATGCTGTTTGAGCACTATGTGGGCGAAGGTTCTTCGAAGAGCGGCGGTATATTAGGCGCGTTTTTCCAGTCCGTCACTGCGCGAACGGCGGGCTTCAATACGGTCGATATAAGCAGTCTGTCATCGGCCAGTCAGTTCATTTTGATTTTGCTTATGTTCGTCGGCGGCTCGCCCGGTTCGACCGCAGGCGGTATCAAAACGGTAACGCTGGCGGTCGTATTAATGACGGCCATTGCCGCCCTTCGAAAGCGCAACGAAGTCGAAATGTTCAATCGCTCCATTAAAATGGTAATAGTAGGCAGGGCGATAACTGTTACCCTGCTCTTTGCAGCCGTCTTATTTACCGCGGCGCTCGCATTGACCATAACCGAGCGTGCGAGCGGCTTTAAGATGAATGAGATTTTCTTTGAGACGAGCTCGGCCCTCGGTACGGTCGGTCTGACGACCGGTATAACACCTAAATTGACTACGGCCGGAAAATTAATTATCATTGCCGTTATGCTGATAGGCAGACTCGGTCCGCTGACGCTGCTGGCGGCACTGACATTTAACATAAGACCAGCCAAATACAGCTATGCTGACGAAGCCATCATTGTTGGTTAGCGTTGCTGCGGTGGGGTTGGCGGTGAAATTTTGGGAGGTTAGTTATGAAACGTTTTGCTGTAATCGGGCTTGGCAGGTTCGGTAAGAAGCTGGCTATCGCGCTGGCTATGAGCGGGGCGGAAGTCGTCGCAATAGACAAGAATCGCGATGAGATAGAGCTTATCCGCGACCAGGTCAGCCATTCCGTGCGTCTGGATAGTACCGATGAAGAGGCGCTCAAGGCCCAGGGTATCGATAAGGTGGATGTTGTAATTGTTGGTATCGGCCAGGGCACCGGCAAGGGTTTCGAATCGGCTGTTCTTACGGTGGTGAACCTCAAGCAGATTGGTATAAAACAAATATATGCCCGGGCTGAGGATTTGATAGCCGGTGAGGTGTTCTCGAAAATCGGGGCGACCGAAGTTATCTATCCGGAAATCGAATCGGCGCAGCGATGGGCGTATAAACTGATTGCGCCGCAGATAGGCGAAAAGATTGACTTTGCCCCGGGCTACAGCCTTGCACGCGTCAAGGCCCCTGCCAGCTTCGACGGCAAGACCGTGATGGATTTGCAGCTCCGCCAGAAGTATAACGTAAACCTGGTTTCCATAAAAAGGGACGAAGAAAGCAAAGCCAAAAAAAGCGAAAAGGGCGCAATTATAAATGTCCCTATGCCCAGCACACTCATTTATCAGGATGATATACTGATGGTCGCCGGCTCGGATGCGGACCTTGCCAAACTCCCCCAGGAATAAATAATTGAGGACGGATTTATTTACTCCTGATTTCCGGTTCCCCTGATAACCTGATTCCCTGTCCTTCGCCTTCTGTACTTCGTCCTCTGTCTTCCGTCCTCCGCTTATTTCGGTGCAGGCCTTTTTGTTTGCGATGTTTTTTGACAGGATAACGGGTTCGGTTTTTCCGCAGGCAAAGGCTATTTGAGAAAGTGCTTTCGAGCTTTTGCCACAATCTGCGGCTCGGTCATTTCGTCAGCGGTTTCAACGCCGACTATATGCCCGGGGAGTTTTTTGCTCTCGATGCGTTTTTTAAGCTCGCCCTTGGCCTCGCCGGGACCAAATATCAGGATAGATTCAGCATCATGAATAAATGAAATCACCTGGTCATAATATATGTCGAGATGGCCTGCAGCTCGTCTATCCTGCTGGTCAGGCGAACCATAATCTTTCCTGGAACGCGCAGCCCAGCCGCCGGAAGGCCGGGAATCTCTTTCGGGATGTGCTCCTATATGTTTTATCTCCTGGCCTTTATCTGTAAACGTTACGATAACGGCCTTTTTGTGGTCGATCCACAGGCCCACTTCTTTTTTCATTGTTTTGCCCTTTACCTGCCAAGGCCATCGGTATTTTATAACAATTTTTGACATCTTACTCTATTTTACCCCATTTTCAAGAGGCAACTGGCTCGTCGACTAATGACCAACGACTAAATTAACCGCGGATT
>CAZOVR010000058.1:0-16779 GCA_964583405.1 uncultured Pirellulales bacterium | reverse complement strand
TCAGTCCCCTTAAAAAGGTCTATATTTATAATCGGGTATCGAACGTGTAATCAGCCACAGGTACTTCGGCAAAATACTTTTCATAAATAAAAATACACAGGTTTACCATCGACAGGGCGGTCATACCGGCCAGGCCGGTGACACCTACCGTCAAATCCCCACCGCCCTTAATGAGTATTAACGATAAACCCGCAGTTGCATTGAAAGTTCCGTGTATAACAGCCGCGGCAATTACGGATTTTGCTCTGATGCGGATGTAGCCGAAAATCGGCGCGAGTAACAGGCACAGCAAAGTCATCATCAGCAAGCCTGCCACCGGATGCTCCGGGTAATTGTGCCCCATTAAAATTATTGGCGCATGCCATATTCCCCAGATGATTCCTATGACGGCCGAGGATTTCCAGAAGCCGAGGAACGATAATTCTTTTTGCATAAGGCCTCGCCAGCCTAATTCCTCGCCGAAGCCTGCAATCGCGTTGACGGTGATGCCGGCAAATAAACCGCCGAATAACATGACCCAGAAAATATGGACCGGCATTTTGTTTAGCTGAGCAGACATATTTTCAATCTGGTCGGGGCTGAGAGTTCCGCTGAAGTGCTCGAAGACTCTCGAAGTCTCCGGCTCCAGTGTTAAACTTACATCCGGCAGAGCTGCGGCGATGAGGACCGTCAGCAGGGCGATGAGCGGAGGCAGCAGCCAAGCGATTAAAAACCATCGGTTCAGTCTGAATGAAATGCCTAATGGTTTTGTGACAGACTCAGCGAAGATAATTTTTTGTACAAACACAGCTGCGAGTGCAGGAACAAACATGTAAGCTACAGCCATAGGAAGAAACCAGGAGCTGTTTATCCGGCCGCCCAATGCGAAGAACGTAATAGCCATAGACCAGTTGATGGCAAACGTCAAAGCCAGAAACCATAAACATTTTTTTATGTTTCTGCCCATCTGTAATTATCCAATTAATTTTATTCGACTACGACGGCTGTGCCGAAGACCAGTATCTCAGCGGCGCTCGACATCATCATAGAAGTGGAGAAATTGATTCCGACGATTGCGTTTGCTCCGAGCTTTTCGGCCTCTTCGACCATCCGGTCGATGGACTGCTCGCGAGATTCAGCCATCATCTTGGTATAGTCGGTAATCTCTCCGCCGACAATATTTTTCATCAGGGCGGCGATATCTTTGCCTAAGTGCCTTGCCCGGATGGTATTGCCTCGTACCAGGCCGATGTGCTTAGTAATTTTTTTGCCCTCAATCCAGGGCGTTGTCGAAAGCAGCATTGTTTTATCTCCTGACATCTTTATAACGGTCTTTTTTCCAGAAATACAGTCTTTCTCTCAGTATCGATACGAACAGTATGGCGAGGCCGGCTATAAACGCCAGTATCGCAATCTTCAAAATCACTTCGACGTTCGGGTCTTTGATAATACCCTCGACGAGTTTGAACAGTCCGTAAATGATAAGAGCGATGCCCGTGACCGACATCAGGACCCAGCCGATACCGCGTTCGAAGCGGTTATAGACACCGGACCAGTAATTGTCCCAGAGTACATCTTCCGGCTCGGCGAGTTTTACCGAATCGGTTACATTTTTGAGTTTTCTGAACTGTTCGAGCTCCGCTGCACAGTCTTTGCACGATTCGATATGCTCTTCGAACGTTTTTTTCTGTGCATCATCGAGCTCATCGTCGAGATAACCCATCATAAGGTCTTTGTACTGCCGGCAAGTCATTAGTGCCGACCTCCTTTCCGGGGTTCCCCAAACGCCTTTTATCGCGTTTGGGGGCCCCTCTGACGCTCTAATAATTCTTTCAGTTTTTTTCTTGCGTAATACAATCTGCTTGTCACCGTCCCCTTGCTGCAGAAAAGCGCCTTTGCCATTTGCTCGTATGACATATTTCTAAAATGCCTGAGTATTATGATTTCACGGTGTTTTTCATCGAGCTGATTAACGGCCTGCCAGAGCTGCCTGTGAAGTTCGGTCTGCTCGACGGCCGCCGACGGAGCGGCGCAGTCGTCGGCAAAGGCCACAGCACCATTTTCGGTCAGTTGCTCCAGCGAGAGGCTCTTCCGGACACGGCGCTTGCGAAGGTGGCTGAAGCACAGATTGCGAAGAATCTGGTAGAACCACGGAAAGAACCCCCACTTGCTGTTTAAGGTTGAGATATTATTGTAAGCCCTGAAAAAGGCCTCCTGTGACAAATCAAGCGCGTCTTCACGATTACCCACGAGTCCCAGCGCAATAAAATACGCATCTTTCATATACTTTCGGACGATTATCTCGTACGCCTGGCGCGAACCACGCCGACAGCGTTCTATCAGTGCTTCTTCCTGCCCGCAACCGTCCTTCACTTTTCAAATCTCCTTTTTGGGGTAGGTCTTTCAGTCGACCAGTCACCCGGCCCATAAGTATATAGACTCGCGTTACAGCCGATTTCTTCAAAAAATCTTACCGGCCGGCGTCAAATACACAAGAATAAAAACGGACCTGCTTTGGCTGTTTGGCCGCTCGGCCTTTTGCCTTTACAACTCAAAAAGACTCTGCTAAAATCCGGCTGTATATGGCTGGGAAAATAATAATCGATACCGAGCGCTGCAAAGGCTGCGGTTTGTGCATAGTTGTCTGCCCGAAAAAGAACATTCACGTCGCCGAGCAGTCCAACAAAAATGGCTATTTCCCGGCCCAATTCGGCGATGGTGACTGTACGGGCTGTGCGATGTGCGCGATTATATGTCCCGAAGCAGTTATCGAAGTATTTACCGATAACGATTCCGTTGAGATAAAAGAGACCGGCCAAAGAACCCGTAAAGCTCCCCTGCCAAAGGAGGATGCGAAGAAACTGACTGCAAAATAACCTGGCCCGATGGGGAAATGATACAGCAAACACAAGCCCAGAAAGAACGGATTTTCATATGAGCAGAAAGATGGACCAGAAGATAAAATCCCTGATAAGCCGGATAAAAGTGCATCTGATAAGGATATACGGGGAACAAATCAAGAAGGTTATATTATACGGTTCCTGCGTAAGAGGTACAGCCACCAGCGATTCGGATATCGATATACTTGTACTGGTCGATGAGTCCCTGAATTCTTTTGAGGTCAGAGAAAGCTTAAGCGACCTTTTGTACGACATACTTCTTGAAGAGGGCGAACTTTTCTCGGTGGTGGTTGTCGGTGAGCGTTTATATGAAAGCTATAATTCCCCGTTTATGCTGAATGTTAAAAAAGAAGGAGTGTCGGCATAAATAGCAATACAATAAAGACACGGATTGACACTGTTCTTCATTAGACACGGATTAACACTGATTAACACGGTTAAAATTTATTTAATTCTCTGAGTTCTCTGTGAACTCTGTGGCTAAATTTAATATGAGCGAACGATTACTAATGTGCGGCAACGAGGCGATGGCCGAGGCCGCTATCATCGCCGGATGTGACGCCTATTTCGGCTACCCCATCACTCCGCAGAATGAAGTTACTGCCTATATGGCCAGGCGGATGCCGGAAGAGCGCAGGGTATTTGTACAGTGTGAGAGTGAGCTCGCCGCGATAAATATGGTCTTCGGCGCTGCGGCTACCGGTAAGCGAGCCATGACCAGCTCATCGAGTCCGGGAATCAGCCTGATGCAGGAGGGTATCAGCTACCTGGCGGGCGCCCAGCTTCCGTCTGTTATTGTAAATGTGATGCGCGGCGGACCCGGCCTGGGTAATATCGCGCCGTCGCAGGGAGATTACTTCCAGGCGACCCGCGGCGGCGGACACGGTGACTATCGAACCATTACACTTGCTCCATCGACTGTACAGGAGCTTGCCGATATTATGCCTCTCGCTTTCGACTTGGCGGATGCATATCGAACACCTGTCGTGGTGCTTGCTGACGGGATACTCGGCCAGATGATGGAACCGGTGCTTTTCGAGAAAAAACCGCAGAGAGAACTACCGGCGAAGGATTGGGCGTTGACCGGCGCCGACGGCCGAGAGCAGAATATCGTAAGGTCACTCTGGCTCAAGGAAGGAGCGCTCGAAGAACTCAATTACGAGCTGCAGAGAAAATACAAACAAATAGAAGAAAGCGAGGTGCTCTGTGAGCAATATGAAGTGGACGACGCCGAGATTATAGTCGTAGCTTATGGTGTCGCTGCGCGAATAGTCCGCTCGGCGGTCGATAAGGCAAGGCAGGAAGGAATGAAGGTCGGCTGGATAAGGCCCATTACCCTCTGGCCTTTTCCTTACGAGAAGCTAAACGCGGCTGCCGAGCAATTTCGTGTGTTTCTTACTGTGGAAATGAGTTTGGGCCAGATGGTAGAGGACGTCAAACTCGCGGTCGCCGGCAAGTGTCCGGTCGTTTTCTACGGACGGGCCGGCGGAGGTGTACCGACCGTCGAACAGGTTCTCGAGCAGCTAACACAACTTTCGACACACAGAGATAAAAATTGATGAAAATTGTTTTTAAACGAACTAAAACTTACAAAGACGTTCCGACGCATTATTGTCCCGGATGCGGCCATGGTATAGCACATCGGCTTGTTGCAGAAGCCATAGACGAGCTTGGTATTCGCGAAAGGACCATAGGCATTGCTCCGGTCGGTTGTGCAGTTCTTGCATACGACTATCTCGACGTCGATATGGTCGAAGTGGCACACGGCAGGGCGCCGGCTGTTGCTACGGGAATGAAAAGGACGAATCCGGATAAAATTATCTTTTCATATCAAGGCGACGGCGACCTTGCAGCGATTGGGACGGCTGAAATTATTCACGCCGCACACAGGGGCGAGAAAATCACCGTTATATTCATAAACAACGCTATCTTCGGAATGACAGGCGGACAGATGGCCCCGACGACAATCATCGGGCAGATTACTGCGACCACACCGCAGGGCAGAGAAGTAGCGGCGAACGGCTATCCGCTGCAGGTTTGCGAGCTGCTTTCGATTTTACCGGGCGCTATTTACATTGAACGCTGCGGCCTGCATAAGCCCGGGCAAATCCGAAAGGCAAAACAGGCTGTGCGACACGCCTTCGAGCTGCAGGTTAACGACGCACCGGGTCTGTCGCTGGTGGAACTGCTCTCGCCTTGTCCGACCGGCTGGCGTGTTTCGCCGCCCGATGCGCTGAAATGGATTGAAGATGAAATGACCAAAGTTTTCCCTCTCGGATGCTTTAAGGATTATCATCCTGAAGAGTAGGAATAATGCAGGCGATAAAGACGGACATTTATGAAGAGGTCATCATAGCCGGTTTCGGCGGTCAGGGTATCATACTGGCGGGCAAGCTGCTTGCTCAGACCGCTATGCTGTCGGGTATGGAGACAACATATATGCCCAGCTACGGCGCCGAGATGCGGGGCGGCACCGCAAACAGTATGATTGTCATCGCTCAAAATCCTGTGGCTTCACCGATGGTGACAAAACCGACGACGTTGATTGTAATGAACAAGGCCTCAGCCAATAAATTCTCACCACGTGTCAGACCTGACGGCTTAGTGGTTTATAACAGCTCTCTAATCGACGAGATCGGGCAAATCGACGCTTCGGTCGATGTCCTGGCCGTGCCGGCCGACGATATAGCGGTCGAATTGGGCAATCTGAAAATAGCCAATATGGTAATGGTCGGCGCGTATCTTGCCAGAAGGGGTCTGCTTGAGGTAGAACAGGCAGCGCAGGCGCTGCCGTACGTTCTTGCTAAACGATATCATAAAACGCTGCCGATAAATATAGAGGCGCTGCACAGAGGTGCGGCGGTAGCGAATAACCCCCGGTAAAACCGGGGGCTAAATAAATTTCTATATGAGAATGGAATCTCAAATGAATGACGCGGCAGGGATGGAAACACTCGCGGCGAGGGGATTGGCGAGGTTCTTTGCCCGCAGGCCGCTCAACTTCACACTTCGCATGGCGCCGATGATTGACATAATCTTTCTGCTTTTGATTTTTTTTCTTGTTTGTGCGAAGTGGCGGCCGCAGGAGCACTTTCTGCCACTGCACCTGTCCACAGCCAGTGTAGCCGAGATACCACTGGTAAGACCCGAACCGCTTATCATAAATATAACTGCATACGAGCATGGCTGTGACGTGCAAATCGGACAATTGACCAGCGTTCGAATAAATCAAAGCCGGGTGGAACAGGACCTGGCCGCGCTCATCGAGCAATTACAGGTTTGTCTGACTGCTCAACATAGATTTGCATCGGACCCCGTTGAAATAATCTGTGAGCCGGACGTCAAGTGGGACTACTTCGCCAAAATCTATAATGTACTTTACGGTGTCGGCCTGACGGACATTACCTTCTGTCTTACGGAGTCGCCGTAATATGCTCTGTATACGCATTGGGCTGTCGCTGCTTCTTTGCTTGCCGGCTTTGGAATGTTTAGCCGTTGAAAATCTGCCGACAGTTGAGGATGTAAATACCCTGGCCGAACTGTCAAAACTGACTACCAACGGCTTTTATCAGCACACCTTTGATGTTCGAATGCGACACGAATTTGCAGGGAGGTTTTTTTCAGAAGAGGACCGCTTAGCCTTATACAATTCGGCCCACAACAGTTCCCGTCAGCTCGCCGATTTCATTGCTAAGTTCGAAGACATCATCCTGCGAATTGAACAATATCCACACAAAGATTGGGACCGTATTTTTGGCCGAACCGGTCTTTATGAAAAGGCGTCCGGCTGTCTGTTCAGCGCCAGACTAAATAAATTCGGGATTGATTACTACGCGGTACTGGCCTCTGATGACAAGGAGGCCAAAGGATTATTGCAGCGAATCGACTCATTCTCCGAAGCACAGAATCCATTTTATCTGCAACTGGTAAGAGGCAAGGTACTTGCTCTGTTAGTCAAAACCGAGCCGAACTATATACCAACGGCTGAAAGAGTTTTCAGTGAGCTGCGTGAAAGGTCCGACACCAGTCAACGTCTGGCGCTCTTGGCGTCTATTGAGCAGGCCCGATGTGGATTGACTCAGAAAGATATAGAGGCAAATCGACTAGCCCGCGAGTTTATCGAGAGTACACTTACCGACGACCTCGAAGTGCTTCTGCCGCTTGCCTTTTTAGAAAGAAGACTTGGTTTGGTTGATGCCTATAATGACCTGCTCCAGTCAAATCCCAAGGCTCGTTCTGTTGCAGCTGATATTACACTTGGCTGGCTCGAGGCGGGTCGTGACCCGGTCAATCCGCTCGATGCTGCTCTCGCCGCCGAAGCAGCCTTGCGGGACGGGCCGCAAAAGCACAAAGAATTACTTTTAAAACTTGCCGGAGAAAATACTTCGGCCAGTCCCGTGATAGACTACGCCGCTGCGGTGGTTCTTGCCGACAGTAACGAGCTGGATGCAGTTTATCTTCTGATGAGAGCGGGAAAAGTCCTCGATGCACAATCCGCCGACGTTCTCGGGCTCAGCGCTGAGCAGATTGCCGAACTGGCTGCGAAACTTGCCTACAGAGTCTTCGTCAAAGACCCGAACAAATGCGAGCCTGCAACCGAGGCATTCGAGAACTACTTCGAGCTTGCAGGCCAATCAGCCGACCCAAATCTGCAATACGTTTATACACAGGTCCTTACGCTGTGTGGACATGACTGGCAGGCCGTTGATATGCTGAGAAAAATTCCTCCATCGGCAGGGGACATCTACTCCAAAGCCCAGCTCGATTTGTTGAGTGCGCGAATAGCCTCCGGGCAGGATAATTCGATTTTTCATCGGACAATTTACGGCACGTTGTTTTCGAAGTATTTGCGTGACACGAGCGACTGTATTTATATTGAGCCGGCGACGACTCTTCTGCAGAGCTATGTTGAAGAAATTGAAGTCCTTCAGAGCGACTTGCCTGCTTATATTCATACCTTGAAAGACTCGAAAAAAATCGCCCGGTTTCTCTACGATTGTGTACAAGACCAGAGCCATGCATCTATACTTGCGGAATTCATCGTACTGGACCCGAATGCTACAGATGAAGAATTGACTGAAGCCGGCGAACTATTAGCTGCTGTTCAAAACTCAGTTATCAACCTCAATACGCTCCGTGTACAGGCACGGCTGGCGCAGCGAAAAGATGATTTTGCCGCGGCTGCCCGGCTGTGGGAGCAGGTCGCACAATATAACGAAACCGTGTACATAAGCTCACGTTCTTGGCGATGGTGGCGGGCTAAATATTACCAATTCGAGTGCGCCGCCGAGGCCGGTAATAATAATGCCGATATCGCACATACTATTGATGTGCTGCAGGCTACTTATAAGGATATTCCGGCTCCCTGGGCGAAAAACCTGGAATCGTTGGAGCAGAACTGCATTCAGTAGTCGTTTTTGCAAAGGCCTTGCCTGGCTTTGCAATTCGCGTTAAAATAAGTAAGTGAATAAACTTTAAATCACGGGGCGAACATGGCTAAAGGTTCAAATACGGCTAAGAGCAAGGCTATTTGCAGTTTTTGCGGCAGGGCTTCGACCCAGTCCGACACCTTTATAGAAGGGCCGAATAAGGTCTATATCTGCCCGGACTGTGTGGACCTGTGCCATAACATAATAACACAGAACCGCAAAAGACTAAGCCGGCCCAAAATGACACGCGACGAGATGCCCAGGCCGCGACAGATAAAGGAGTATCTCGACCAGTACGTCATCGGTCAGGACCACGCGAAGAAGTATCTGGCCGTAGCCGTCCACAATCACTACAAACGCCTTATGCACAGCGATTCCGAGGACAGTGAAATCGAGATCGACAAATCAAACGTCCTTTTAATCGGCCCGACCGGCTCAGGAAAGACGCTGCTTGCACGTACACTCGCCACCTTTCTCGAAGTCCCCTTTGCTATCTGCGATGCGACGACTGTCACCGAGGCCGGCTACGTGGGTGAAGACGTCGAGAACTTTCTGCTTAGGCTGATTCAGGCGGCTGATTTCGATATCGAGGCCGCACAGAGAGGAATCGTATATATCGATGAAATAGATAAAACCGGAAAGACTTATCAGAACGTCTCTATTACGCGCGACGTCTCCGGCGAAGGTGTTCAGCAGGCATTATTAAAGATGCTCGAAGGCACTATCGCAAATGTCCCGCCACAGGGAGGAAGGAAACACCCGGAGCAGTCTTATCTGCAAATCGATACCTCTCATATACTGTTTATTTGCGGCGGCACATTTATTGGGCTCGACAATATAGTCAAAAAACGCCTCGGCAAAAAGATGATAGGCTTCGATTCCGAGCTATCGCGCACCACGGACGAAAAAAGTGAATACAGTGACATCATCAGCCAGGTCGTACCCGAAGACATAATCGAGTACGGAATGATACCTGAGATGGTCGGCCGTCTGCCGGTTATCGCGGCCCTGGAGGCGCTGGATGAAAACGCTCTTGTCGATATTCTCACCGAGCCGAGAAACGCACTGATAAAACAATACCAGCGGTTCTTCGAGATGGAGGACACCAACCTTGAATTTACCGATAAGGCCCTGCGTGCCCTGGCCCGCAAGGCCATGAAACGCGATACCGGGGCCCGTGCACTGAGGGCAATTACCGAAGAACTGATGGTGGATTTGATGTATCAACTGCCGGATGAGCCCAAAGGCAGTAGATACGTCGTCACCGAAGAAATCGTCGAAGGCAAGGCCGACCTGTTCAGTGCCGCAGAACAAAAGAGGAAAGAGTCGGCTTAGGGTTACCTGCGGCCGTTTTAGTCTTTATCCAGGCTTGTTTCGGCCAGTGTTGCCAGGCGCAGTCGATTCGCGGAACTCTCAGCCGCCGCTGCAAGGGCGTATTGTGCATCTGAGTAGCTGATGTTCCTGTCGATACGCAGGACTACCACCCGCTCGGGCTCAGGTAAATTCCGCAGGTGTTCATCCAGAGATTTTTGCAGCAGTTGCATTAACTCAGTCTTGTCTGTCGCATGTATTTTTTCTCCGCCGACTGAGAAACTAACTTGGCCTTTGTCCGTCCTGCCGGCGGTAATCGTCGCAGGCCAGGGTCGATTTTCGTCTATACTCTCGGCAAAACTGCAGTCCGCGGGCAATTGTATCTGTGGACCTTCCGTACCAATAAACTGAAACACGACAACAAAAAAAACAATCAGCAGAAAAACAATATCAATCACCGGTGTCATATTGAAAGTCAGCCCTTCGGGCCTGAAACGCTCGGTGATTTTGAGCAGCATTATCTACCTTTCTGTTGTTTATTGTTTTTTACAGCAGCTTTTGCAGGTGATTTCTCCTGCAAAGGAACTATCGGGACCTTGCTGAACTTGATAGCCTCGGACGTAGTCTGCCCGATTGTTGTTTCTTTCAAAACGTCTCGCAACAACGGTATTACAGCTTCGCTTTGTGTCACGGCCTCGCTTACCAGCGTCTCGATACGATTTCTGAAAACCCCGTGCACCGCCAGGGCCGGTATCGCAATGAAGAGGCCCCAGAACGTCGTCACCAGGGCCACGCCGATTCCGTCGGCCAACTGAGCAGGCTGGGGCTGACCGCCCGCAGAAACGATGGCGTTGAATAGCTTTATCATTCCGAATACCGTACCGAACAGACCGACCATCGGTGAAACCCCGCCAATCAGGCTCAGCCATTCGATTTTACGGAGCAGTTTTCCAGCCTGGTCCTGCAGCGATTCCTGTACAACGCTTCGCATCCTGAACCAGTCGCCCCTGCCCTTGTCGAGCGCGTCTCGTAAAGCGACACTCACCAGGTCCCGGCGTTCGACCAGCCCCTGCTGTAACCTTTGAGCGTCGGACGTTTCAATCTTGTTTTTCAACTGCTCAAAGGTTCCTTTTCCGATAAGGTTCTTTCTGTTTATTGTCAGTGCGTGCTCAACCACCAGATATACGGTGAGCAGTGACATCGGAAAAAGCACGAACCACACAACAGGCCCGCCCGCGATGAAAAACTGCTCGAAAAAGTTCTGCCGCTGTCCCGCCGCAATCGCGGCTGAATCTATATTGGCTGCGAAAATAATAACAGCAGCAATAACAATCAATGCAGCCGGCAGCACAAATAACCTGATTAAATTATTTCTTTTCATATTTCCTTGCACCGCTTTTATAGACTTTCCCTGCCGACACAAACAAACCGCCCGCCGCTGACGCCTGCTATGCTTTCCAGTAGTCTTCGGTCATTCTCGCTCGGCCAGAAACCAATGGTATTGACCGTACAGTTGCCCAGATACCTGCGACGCAGTTCGATGATACCTCGTCTGAATTGGTAGGCGTCACTTTTGGAAAGCTCGAAACCATCCGTCAGGAACATTATCACATCCGGCCCGGCTCCATCGTAGTCTCGCATTTTAATGGCACTTTCGAATCCGACTAGGGCGTTGGTCCGACCGGCCGGCTCGACTGATTTGATAAATGCCATTGCCTTTGTCTTGCTTTCCTGTGACGCCCGCACAAGTTTACCTGCCGAAAATTGCACCACCCTGTTGTCACCGAAAAAAACAATACCGAAATATTGGTCAGGATGAAGAGCCAATACCGACCGCGACAGTTCGTCCTTTACCAGTTCGAACAGGCCCTTCATACTACCGGAGCAGTCCACCAGATAGCAAAGGCGTCTGGAATATGTTCCATTCGTGAAGAATTTTACCTTTTGCAGCGAGGTGTTCTGCTGCGACCATGCCAGGTCGGCGTAGCTGTTCGATGTTGTAAATACAGGCTCACTGTCAGAGGCACAAACCTTTGGCGTTGTAACTTTGCCTTCTATTGATAACTGTCGTTGCGCCGGAATAAAGCGTGTATTTTCAACGTATTTGACGTTGGGTTTCGCGACCGCAGGACTGCCTTGCGTGATACTCTTAATCTTCGCAAGGCGGGCGTTATCCGAATGACTTAAGGTTGTTTGGGTAGGTTCGGGATAGAGCTTCGCCGTCGCTAAAACCGAAAGAACTACTACATGAAATACGACCGAAGCGACGGCCGCCCACAGTTTGTATCGTCCATGACTCAACTGCTAATCCTCCAATGCTAAAAGCAAAACACAGAGCCGCCTCTAATCCATCACCACAACCTTCGACTCACCCGGCATTACCAGGTCGTAAACCAGTATCACATCTCCGTTGTACAGCCGGATGCATCCTCGTGATTTCGCCACGCCGATTTCATGCGGGTCTTTCGTACCGTGAATCGCAAAACCAGTTCTGCCTTTAGCTGCGCCTTCAAGCCCGTCGAGGCTTATCCATCGCGAGCCGAGCGGGTAGTTCGAGTCGTCCGGCTCGTATGTCCTGCCCGTATCCGGGTCTGTCCACCGCGGCTTAACGAGTTTTCCGCTCGGCCGGACCATCCACAGGCCGGTCGGCGTCTCGTATCCCGACTTACCCAGCCCGACGGGAAAACTCCTGACAAACGTATCCTGCAGATAGAGGTCCATCGTAAAGCTCGAACGATATACCTTTGCGTGGAATGGGCCGTTGATAATCTTGATACTCTGGTCGGCCTGCAAAGCTTCCGGCCTTGGTATGCCGTTTATCTGCTGGAGTATCTGCCACGGAACTTTGTGTTTTTTACCGATTGTCGAAAGCAAATCACCGCTCTGCACCGTGTATATCCCGCAGAGCGTATCTTTTGGGTACACTGTCCTGCTGAACAGCCACTTATCAGCCAGCCTTGAAAGCTCCTGCTTGACAAGATTTTTCTGCTGGTTGCTGATTGGTTTGCCGAGCAGCTCATTCAACATCTCCCTGGCCTTTATAACCTCAATCGGCCGGGCGTTCAGCAGCCGCATTGCCTCATCGATGACCAGCGCCGCCTGTGCATCAGCCCCAATACCTGAGTCAGCGGATTCTTCTATAGGTTCAACCGGTGTTTCGACATGGGCTGTTTCTAATTCGACTATCTGCGGCGCTTCTATTTGGGTCTGGATTTCGGGTTCGATGATAATTTCTTCGGGCTCGTCAGGAACTATTTCCGCTGGCGGTTCCTCGTTCAAATCAAGCGGCATAGAGAAACGGGGCAACTCTTCGACAATCAGTTCCGGTGCTTTAATTGCCGGCGGTTGCTCCGCTTTTACGGGTGGATTCGTCGGTTCATCGGAGCTTTGAGGCGCGGGCGATTGTTCGGAAATGTTGTACAGAGTGATAATTACAATCAGTATGATAGCAGCCGCTGCGCCGGCAAAGTATATCCGGCGTAAGTACCGCGTCCGCGGCGTGACATACTTCCTTGATGGATATCGAGCCATCCTGAAATCCTTTTCGTTACGATTTGGCTGAGTTAAAGTACATTACCGTCTCATCGGTCACCAGCATATCAACCGGTACATCGTGCTTAGCCACGGCTATCTGGTCAACCACCTGTTCAGCAAAAGCAAGCCCGCACCTGACCGCTTTTAGTCCGTCATTTGCAAAGAACCTGTCGTAATATGAACTGCCCCTTCCAAGCCGGTTTCCGGATTTATCGAATCCCAATCCGGGCGTAATAACCATACCAATCTCTTCGAATGGTACGGGTGCTCCCTTTACCGGATTACGCAGTCCGGCGACTTCGGTCAAAAATCCCGTCTCGAGCGTTTTTATTTCGACCGGAATCATGTGTCTTTGCTGCCAGGAAATCTTCGGAGCGGCAACGGTCTTTCCATTTTGCCATGCGCACAAAATGACTTCAGAGGTATCGACCTCATGCGGCAGCGAAAGATAGGTCATTACCGTACCGACCTTTGCAAACTGCTCAGTATCTATGAGATTTCTGCAGATTTTCCTGCTTCTTTCGGCCCTGTCTTCCGGGCTCATACCGAGCAGTACCGTTCGGAAATGCTGCCTTAACTGCGTTTTGTCCATTTACCCTTCCTTACCCAGGCTGCCCTTTTTGCTATCTTTTATCAGTCTTTTGAGTTTTTGTAAATACTCACCTATGTTTTTTTCGTACCCCCGGTCGCTCGGCCTGTAGTATTTTTTCCTTATCTCGCTCGGTAAATACTCTTGATGTACAAAACCACCTTCGTAGCTGTGGGGGTATTTATATTCTGTACCGAACCCCATCTTTTTGGCAGCGGCGTAGTGAGAGTCTTTCAGGTGTTTGGGTACCGCCGCCGTTTTTTTCTCTTTGACATCCTCAAGAGCCTGCCAAACCGCCGCCGCAGAGGCATTCGATTTCGGGGCACAGGCCACGTAAACCGCCGCCTGGGCCAGCGGAAGCTGCGCCTCCGGAAAGCCGACAAATTCCGATACCTGCACCGCAGCAGCGGCCAGTACCGTCGCCATCGGGTCTGCGTTACCAACATCCTCAGCGGCACAAACAGCTATCCGCCGTGCTATAAACCGCGGGTCCTCACCGCCGGCTATCATCCTGGCCAGCCAGTACACCGTTGCGTCCGGGTCGCTGCCCCGCATACTCTTCTGAAACGCGCTTGCCAGGTCATAATGCGTGTCACCCGTCCCGTCATACTCTATACTCTTTTGCTGAATCGATTCTTTAGCCGTTTCGAGGTCGAAGGTGACCTTGCCTTTGGCCATCTGGGATTTATCCGCCGTGGTGGACAAAACTCCTATCTCCAGTGCCGTCAGCGCCCTGCGGGCATCGCCGTCACTCATAACCGCCAGGTATTTCAGGGCTTTCTCATCAGCCTGTACTTTGTTCCTGCCTAATCCACGTTCTGAGTCACTCAGTGACCGCTTGAGCAGCACAACAACATCATCAATACTAAGCGGCTCGAAGCGAAAGACGGTACTTCGGCTGATAAGGGGAGAATTCACAGCGAAATATGGATTTTCCGTCGTTGCCCCAATCATAATCACAACGCCCGACTCCACATCATCCAGCAGGACGTCCTGCTGGGCCCTGTTGAAGCGGTGAATCTCGTCAATGAACAAAACCGTTTTTGCTCCGTCAGTCAGGAGTTTGTCTTTAGCTGCGGCAATAACCTCTCGAATATCTTTTACTGTCGCCGCAGGCGCGCTTAGGTAGTGGAATTTCGCGCGGGTGTAATTGGCAATCACCATCGCAAGGGACGTCTTGCCGCTGCCGGGCGGCCCGTAGAATATCAGGCTGCTCGGTCTGTCGGCCTCTAACATCCTGCGCAGCAGCTTGCCTTTGCCCAGAAAATGCTCCTGGCCGAGGAACTCGTCCAGGTTCACCGGACGCATCCGCACCGCTAAAGGTTCGACCTCCTTCATTCGCTGTTTTTCGCTTTTGCTGAATAGTGAGTTATCGTTCCTTATTCTGCCCATTGTAATGCCTATTATAACGCAGTAGCGGAAGGACTGTCGAAATTTATTTAACGCGGATAATTCCTCGCTGTTTTTTAGGGGATTTTTTGCTTGCTATATCCAGTATGGCTGTGAACAGAATGACAATGGACAATTTGATTATGTTAGTTCACTGAACTTAGGCGTCTCGTTGTAAATCGCCAGTTTTTATATCGGCAGACGCGCAACGTTCGGTGCCCCGATAGAGCACTATGCGGCGGTGCCTCTAAATTTAATTTGCCCGCCCGACAATTATCACCGGCCATCCTGCTCGAACGCATTACATAATCCGGACTTTGGCGCTTGACTTTGGGATGGATAAAATGGTAAAATCTTAATAAGAAAAGGAGCGAGTAAAATGAAGTCACAAAAAAACGGGAGAGGGAAAGTAATACTGTTGCAACTCTTTTTTATGTTGGCTGTAGTTATCTGCCAGTGGAACGCTCTTGGCGGTGCAATTGTAGGTATAGACCTGGTCGAGATAGTTCCGTCTCTGCCTACAGAAACAGATTCAATTACATTCGAAATTTCAGGCTGGGCGAGTCAAAGACCTAGCTGGGTGGAGTATGACGCATTTTCACAGAATGGTTCATCACTTCAACTCGACCTGTATGTTAATGCAGGAGATCTTTACTCTTATAGCGACTGGACATATTCTAGACCAATTTCACCTTTGCCCGCTAATACATATACCTTGGAAATCAATTCTTATGATTACGATGACAATTCGCTTGATGAAACTTATATTATCGAGTTTACAGTCGTGCCTGAGCCAGCATCTATGGCCTTTCTTAGCGTTGGTTTATGTATCCTAAGAGCCGTTTCTGCTTGATTCAAAGGAGCTTTTGAGGTATAATACTATACATAGAAAGGAGCGAGTAAGATGAGACGAAAAAATGAGAGGAAAGCGATAATAGTAACGGTGTTAGTCTGTGTATTTATCACCTTGGCTTATGCCGATACTGTCCAATTAGATTTGTTTTCGGTAGGCTGCCCGAGCCTGTTTGACACCAATAATAGCTGGAGTTCCGGCATAGACCTCGGCGTACAATTCAGCCAGATTGACAGTGTCTATATGGACTGGGCCGGTGAAATTACAGCAGGACTGGCAATCTACTATGACGACCCGAACAATCCTTTTCCAATGGATGTATCAATTGCGGCTTCATTAGGTTCTAATCCCTGGCCAAGGGCAACTAAAGTCTGGGGAGGTGAAGAAACTTATCCAGAACCAGAACCATTTAGTTCTTTATCTGAATTTAGTTTATTAAGTGGTTCTTCGTGGTCTGACTTGCTTGACGGTCAAGGGACAATTACGATAGGTTACGGAAAAGCAATTATGACAAATGGAAATTATATCGAGGACGGTTTTGTAACATTGACCGATGCAACCTTAGTGGTCGATGGAATAATAGTTCCTGAGCCTTCAACGGTCCTTCTGCTCACTGCCGGGATAGTTATAGTTCGTCGTAAGCCCTTCATAAAATTGCACCATTTTTAATAATTTATAGATATAAATCAAATTATCATTGCGAGGAGGGCATAAATAGGGGACGTTTACCTATTTATTTGGGCATAAATAGGGGACGTTTACCTATTTATTTTGACATAACATCGCAATAGGTTA
>CAZOVR010000057.1:0-17463 GCA_964583405.1 uncultured Pirellulales bacterium | reverse complement strand
GCTTACTAAATCCACCGAGCGGCAAGACTGGAACGGTGACGGTTACCTTCTCAGGCTCCGTATCCAACGGCATTGTTGCCGGCGTGGCCAACTTTGCCGGAGTTAATCAGACAACTCCCCTCGGGTCCTCTGATGGCGCTAATGAAAACAGCACCGCGCCAAGTGTGACCTTGACGGGGCTTAACGGCAATGAGTTGGTGTTTGATAATGTATTCCAGGGCGCCTCAGGTGAGTCTCAAACGCTGACTATCGGCGCCGACCAGGCGGAGCAATGGAATGCCTGGATAGCCAATGCGCGTGCCGCGGCCAGTACCGAGCAGGCCACCGGCGGCTCGGTCACTATGAGCTGGACGGCAGCCAGCTCAAGCTACTGGGCGATTGCCGCAGTGGCCATCAACCCGGCATCTACCTCGCCAAGTCCTACCATTAATATAACCGACGTTCCTCTGACGGAATTCAGCAGTGAGCCTGATACTCCGTCGGCTGAACAGAGCTACACGGTATCGGGCAGCAATCTAACGGATGACATCACCATCACCCCTCCGAGTGATTTTGAGATATCAACCACAAGCGGCAGCGGGTGGACAACATCTGCCCTGATATTAACCCAGTCGGGTGGTGATGTGGCAGCGACAGACATCTACGTGCGTTTCAATCGCGCTACCGAAGGTGCCTCCAGCGGCGATATTACACATATCAGCAGCGGCGCTGTGACTGAGAATGTTGCAGTTAGCGGAACGGCAACTCCAATAACGCCGATTTCGTTTAACATATTACTGGGTCGGCCTACCGATGATTCTGTTACCGTGAACGTAATCCCGGACCAGAATTGTGAGGCCTTGTTTGAGTATGGTACCGGCTCAGGCGTTTATAGTTATGATACAAGCATATTTCCATGCACAGCCGAAGAACCTGTTGAAGTGGTCATTGACGGGCTTTTGGCTGATACACGCTATTATTACCGGATTGTCTACAGCAAAAATGGTGTTGACTGGGCAGAAGCAGCAGAAGAGCACTCTTTCCATACCCAAAGAGCACCGAGCAGCACATTTACGTTCACGGTAACAAGCGATTCACATGTTAACATCCTGCTGGGCAGCGCTTCCATTTGGACACAAACCTTGAATAATGTTGCCGCTGACAACCCCGACTTTCATATTGACCTTGGTGATACGGTTGCGATGCGTAGTGTTAGTGCAGGTGATGTGGCGGGAGCCGAGGCCGCATATGAATATCAGCGTACTACCTTTTTTGATATTATCAGCAGTTCGGTTCCAGTCTTCCTGGTGGCGGGAAACCACGAGCAAACAGAAGCCTGGCACCTGTTAAGCCCTCTTGCGGGCAGCCTGCCGGTTATAGGCACAAACGCCATGAAGAAATACTTCGCGAATCCTGTTCCGGATGACTTCTACTCTGGCGATGAAAACACATATTCCTACCTTGACGGCGACCACCTTCGTGAGGATTACTACGCCTGGACGTGGGGCGATGTATTATTCGTCACACTCGACCCCTACTGGTTCACGACCATCAAACCGTATGTATCTGACCCAGGAGGCGGTGAAACTGATGCGACGGGATCCGGTGACACTTGGGACTGGACCTTGGGACAGGAACAATATAACTGGTTAAAGCAGACTCTTGAAAACAGTAATGCTAAATACAAGTTTGTCTTTGCCCATCAAATGACCGCAGATGCGAGTCTCAGTGGTCAGGAGGATTACGGCCACGGTGGCGCCAATCACTCACACCTCACCGAGTGGGGTGGAGATAATGAAAACGGCACGTGGGGGTTCGATAGCCAACGGCCGGCATTGGATGAACCTATCCACCAGATGATGGTAGATAACGGTGTTAGCGCCTTCTTCCACGGCCATGACCACCAGTTTGCCTATGAGATGAGAGACGGCATCGTCTATCAGGCACTCCCCTCAGCCGGTTTTACTGGAAGTGGATTTAACATGTATTCTACGGGTAGTGGGTATACGATCCAGGCTTTACCCAACGCGGGCCACCTTCGAGTTACGGTTGAACCATCCGAGGCAACCGTTGATTACGTCGCGTACAACACCGGGCAGGTTAATTACTCTTACACTATCGAGCCCGAGCCAAACGTTACTACTTATGACCTTACCATGGCCGTATCTCCAAGCGGCAGTGGTACGACAGATCCTTCAGTTGGTGTACACACCTATCCGGAAGATACCAACGTCTCAATCACAGCCACTCCCAACACCGGCTATGTGTTCGACCACTGGGAAGGTGATGTGGCTAATCCAGTCTCAGTCAGCGCGACTGTCACGATGGATGCAAACCAGGCTGTCACGGCGCACTTTACGGAAGCTCCCGCTGGTGAGATAACCTACATAGGAGATATCGGCAGTGTTACGAGCACGACTGACGGCGGAACTTTGACCATTGACGTTGACACAGACGTTGCTGCTGGGGATACCATCATCGTTGCGGTTGCCTCTCGCGGAAATCAGAACCTCGAATACAGTGTGGCAGATTCGGCGGGCAACAGCTACGCCGAAGCGGTCCAGTCCATCAGTTATTCCCATGGTCGCACTTATATCTTTTATGGCTACGTTAATAACGCCTTGGACAGCGACGACACCATCACCGTCACCAACACGCCTGATGTTGCTGGCAGGGCGGCGGTTGCCAGTGTCTTCCGCGGTCTGGCACAAGACGGGCTCGACCAGGCCCTTGGTTTTCCGATGGAAAGCGGGGAACAAGTATCGAGCGATAATCCATCGGTGGGTCCAGTAACGACCACTCAAGCTGATGAGTTGCTGATAGGGGCAATTGGTACGGAAGGCCCGGTGGGTGACGACGCCGGGACATGGGACAATTCGTTCACTGCCGGACCACGCGATGGCACTACAGGTGCGTCTTATGAGTGGACGATATCGATGGGCTACCGTATAGTCTCATCTATCGGCGACTACACGGCAGAAAAGAGCGGCATCACCGAGCAGTATTGGGCGGCAACTATCGCCACATTTGAGGCGGCATCCAGCACGCCTCCTATAGAGTATACCATTACAGCATCGGCTGGGGCCAATGGCGGTATCAGCCCTTCAGGTGCGGTCACTGTGACCGAAGGGAATAGCCAGAGTTTTAGCATCATACCGGATGGCGGTTATCAGGTAGCCGATGTCCTGGTTGACGGCGTTTCGGTTGGCGCCGTGTCGAGCTATGAGTTCATCAATGTCCAGGATGACCACACCATTGAAGCCAGCTTTGCTATCAATACGTTCACTCTTAATTATACAGCCGGGGCAGGTGGAAGTCTCACCGGAGACACATCACAGGTGGTTAACTATGGTGAGGATGGAACGGCCGTAACAGCGGTGCCTGATACAGGATACCACTTTGTGGATTGGAGTGACGCCTCGACCGACAACCCACGTACAGACCTGAATGTAACAGCGAATATTAACGTTACCGCTAACTTTGCTATCAAGACGTTCACTCTTAATTATGCAGCTGGAACAGGTGGTAGCCTGACCGGAGACACATCACAGGTAGTTAACTACGGTGAGGATGGAACGTCTGTAACGGCGGTGCCGGATACAGGATACTACTTTGTCGACTGGAGCGACACATCGACCGATAATCCTCGAACGGACTTGAATGTGACTGCGAATATTAGCGTTACAGCCAACTTCGCACTTGAGCCTCTTGGATTTGATTATAACTTTGAAATCACGCGTTTGCGCTATAGTGACAGTTCGGAACAACTGACCGAAGGCTGGTGCACACTTGTAGTCTGGCCGCCAACAGGAAAGGCTTTGACTAATGTAAAGTTTACTTTGCCCGGAGACCAAATCATAGAAGAGGCTGTAAGCCTTGGTGTCGATGAAGAGGCGTACATCAATGAGGAAGATATCTTTGGCAACAGTACCGTATTGCTTAGTGAAATCGAAGCCCTGATGATTCCAGGTAGTTACAGAATCGAAATAGAATGCTCTGACGCCAGCTCACATTCAGTAGCCTTTGAACGGCAAGCCGGGTCATATCCGGACTTCCCGAATATTACGTACCCAACTCATAATCAGATGGATGTCAATCTTGCTCCAGTGATAACTTGTGATAGCTGCGATTTGGATTGGTTATCGGTATGGAACATTTCAGATGATAATGAAACATTCTTCGACCTCTGGGACACCAATGAACAATCATATCAAATTCCTACAGGAACGCTCATGCTCAACACTGAGTACGAACTTCAGGTCAATCGAAATGAATGGGGAACTACTTATCTTGGCAGCGCGACTTTAGCTGACTTTGTGACTCGGGAAGCTTCGACTTCAGTTAACCGAAGCTTCGACCCTGCTCAGTATACTCCTTCTGAAACTGTTTCTGTATTTATTGATGTTATACCAGATTCATCCGCACTGGTCTTTACAGTAGAAGACAAACCTCCCATGGATTGGACTGTTGACATGGCAAGCATTAATGAAAGTGGCGTTTGGGATTCAGTAAACAGTAAAGTCAAGTGGGGTCCCTACTATGATAATCAACCACGTACGTTGAGCTATAATGTAACAGCGGCGTCAGATGCTAATGGCACAAAAATATTCAATGGAGTCATTTCCTGCGATGGTGTTGTCACATTGTTTAATGATGACATCCAGCAGGCGGATTCTAATTCACCTCCTTTGATGTTTGGCTATATTAATGGTAAGAACGTCGGATTGACTATCAATGATTGTAATGCAGTACCGGTGACTTTTTCTCTTACCGGTGCCGGCTGGGGAGAAATTATAGATGACTGCAATATTGCAAGAATTGAGATTTATGACACCACTGAGAGGTCCAAGTTCTCCATCCGGACGGCATCCGGTACTGAAACAAGTGTCGGAGATATAATTGTATATGGTTCACTCCAAAGCATCTCGGCAAAGACGGTCGACTTGCGAGGTAGTATTACAGTCACCGGCTCCCTCCGTAGACTACAACTGGACGATATAGCTGATGGCCATACCATCACTATTGGCTCTAGTAGTAATCCACGGGCCGCGGCCAAGATGACTTTCGACTGCATTACGAACCTGGATGTTAATTCCGATATTCCCATAAGCTCGTTTACAGCTACTGAATGGCTAAGTGGCTCTTTAATTGCTCCATGCGTGAAAACCTTTATTATCAAAGGACTCAGGGACAATCCTAGAACAGGAATAGATGGTCTACCAGGTGACTGCAATGCTAACATTATTCTGACCGGTTTCGACTCCAAAGGCAAGTCCTTAGGCAATGCCAGAATCGCAGGTACAGTAAGTGGTATATGGGAGATTAACTCCCACTGTGGCAACATAAAGATTGGTTCTGCCTTGGAAAACTGGATACTCAGTTGCGGTGGTAATGTACGAGGCCTGAAGGTGACCAACAGTCTCTCAGGTCATTGGACATCATATTCTCTTGGCAATGTATCTGTCGGATTAGATATCAATGATGCCAACATGGTCTTGAGCCAACCTGTAAATGATCGTGTCAAAGCCCTCAAAAACGTAAAAGTAAAGCGATGGATACGCAACAGCTGCATTACTTCACAAGGCAATGTTGGTAAGATTAGTGCTTCGGGTGTTGAAGATTCCAGTTGCTGTGCTGGACCTATATCCAGCATGGGGGATAGCAATGGTGATGGTGTCATTGATTTACCAGATCCAGCATCTATTTCTGGAACCGGTGGTGCAAGGATTGATGGTATAAGCATTGGAGGTATTCGAGGTTACTCTGGGAATTTCTGTATTAACTCCAATTTTGCTGCGGCGGAAATAAATTCAATTACCCTGTCGTTTCCTCAGTACAACAATGGCGGTGTACCGTTCGGATTGGCCGCCGATCATATCCGTAGCGTGACCATTAAAGATGCTGATGGGAAAAGGCCTTTCAGGAATCTTAACGACTCTGGTGACTCGATAACACAGCAGGATACTGAGATAAGGATAAAATAAAAAAGGTCTTCTAAAAACGAAGAATAGCGAAGATGTTGGTTTCGGTATCTGAGTGCAAGATATCGAATCCAGAATAAAACATGTACAATAGAACTGGCAATTTCAAGTGGTCACAAACCGTACGACCACTGACAATAGCAAATCGTAAGGATAAGTTCTGCGTAACAATTTGCCCATAAGTCCGCAGCCTGAGCTTAAGGTTTAGGTCTTGGAACGGATATAATCAAGGCTGTTACTAAAGTAGTTCTGTCGAGAATATAATTGGGAGTCAGAAATTCTATCAGAGTTCCGTCTGACAGATAAAGTTGTTCTATTCAAGCATAAACGGCTCAAATTGGTCACTCTCGATTAGATACAATATCCACTATTTCAAGTTCATTTTCTTACCCCTCTCAGTATCTTCCCTCAGGACAGAGCGGCTTCTGCCATCCTCGACCATCATCCATGATGAAACAACATTCACTGCAGTTATTTCAAGCTGCTCTAACAAGGGTAGAAATTAATCAAAACAAAATTAAAAGCAGACTGACAGTACACTGGCGGCACACTCAAAACCGACCGGGCAATAACGCCAAAATTACGCCAGCGGTCGTAATCGTAAAACAGTTTGCTCCGGTGCCAGAGCAAACTTGCAGATTTGTTTTTTACTTCGGGGAACAAAAAAGGAAACAATTAACTCCGCGATTAGATAACGGTATTTTAAAGATAGCCAGAATAAGCAATAGTACAATGTACAAGTTTTTGACACAGGGCATATCATAGGTGTCGTAATCGGGATACTACTGCTCATAGTAATATGGATGATTTTTAAAAATAATGATGTGCTATACATCGCTTGGTTAAAACGCTTTGGTGCGTTGGCTAGTGAACTTTCTGTGCTTATAGCTTTTACAGAAATATTTATAAGGGATTGATGAGAAAACGGTTATATTTATCTCTATAGAGATCAGGTAAAGCGTTGAAAAGGGCGTGCTTCAGATAGAAATGGTAGGGCGAAGGAAAAGGATAATGCTCTTTGACAGTTTGTAAGTCTAAAAGAGCCAGGAAGTAGCGACCGGATTTAAGATGAGCTTGTTCCAGGCTTAGCCATTAGCGTCTTCAGGATCCCTTTGAATTCTGGATCGTACTTCTATCAGATCTTGAGCATTGCTTAGAACAGTATCATAAGTTATATCTCCAGCCTCGTACAGCTTCATTAATGAGTCATCCAATGTGTGCATCCCTACCTTGCGCCCCATCTGGATGACACTTGTAAGCTGATGTAACTGCTGTTCGCGAATGTGCTTTCTTGCAGCAGGATTCATCATTAAAAGTTCTGTTGCGAGCTTCCTTCCTTTTTTGTCCACGGAAGGCACAAGCCGCTGGGCCAGGATACCTTTAAGGCAATTTGCCAACTGTGTATAGACCTGTGGCTGCTGGTTTTCGGGAAAAATAGAAACTATTCTCTCAACTGTCTGTACCGCATTCGGTGTATGACAGGTCGCTATCACCAAGTGACCTGTTTCTGCTGCGGTTAGAGCCGTTTCCGTGGTTTCTAAATCTCTCATTTCTCCCACGCATATAACGTCGGGGTCCTGTCTTAAAACATGGATAAGAGCGCTTGAAAATGTTTTAACATCTGTATAAAGTTCCTGCTGGATAATGACCGCACGTTTTTGGCGATGAATATATTCAACAGGGTCTTCTATGGTTATGATTTTGCAGCGTCTTTCACTGTTAATCAGGTCTATCATATAATTGAGAGTCGTTGTTTTGCCGCTGCCTGTCGGCCCCGTAATAAGCATCAGACCGCTACTCAACCTGCAAAAACTCTCAACTTCTTCAGGCAGCAACAGCTCTTCTCGCGTCCTGACATGGTCCATAATAGGTCTTATCGCGAGTTCCGGATTGCCGGCATGATAATAAAGGGAAACACGAAATCTGCCGAGACTTGGCTCATATATCGAGCAGCACAACTGCCAGTTTTGCTTAAAAGCTTTGTGTTGTTCTTCATTTAAAAGACTATAAGCTAGTTTCGACGTATCGTCACGATTCAATGGTGGTCTGTCAGCAAGGATTATCTCGCCATTGATTCTGTAAAGGGGGGGTAGACCAGCGACTATGTGAATATCAGATGCATTTTCTTTTCTCGCAAGCGTCAATATCTGAGCCATCTGCGGCGATAATTTCATGCTCTATCCCCCAAAAAGTCTTCTAAAAAAGCCTCGATTATTAACTCGCTTTAATTGTCGTTTTGCTTCGTCCCAGTCAGGGCTTAGCTGGCAGCACTGTTCAAACGACACTTTAGCCTGAGCAAGTCCGAGTTTGGCCTGACAGCAACCGAGCTCATACCATGCCAAAGCTGATTTTGGAACAGATTGTATTACCTCATTCAAATACTCAATAGCCTGGGAGTATTTATGTCTGCGTTTTAATAATCTGGCCGCCTCCAGCTTAATAACAGGCCCCTGCTCACCTGCAGAGCTTATCGCTTTGCTTATGCAATTCTCCGCCACGTTGCTTCTGCGATTTAGCAACACCTCAGCACGAGCGAGCCAGACCCTTGATGTAACATCGTTCTTCGTCACAGAATTATCAGAAAAGGCAATTGCTTTTTCAAACTTGGCGTTTCTGGAGTAAGCTACTGCTTTTAGGGCGAGCAATTCGGGATGTTCAGGGAAAGACTCAAGTGCCTTGTCGGCCCATACGATTGCTTCAGGGTATTCGCCAAGTTCAATAAGCGCAACAATTTGGCCGGACCACGCACCGAAGATAGATGAATCCTCCTCAAGAACACGGGAAAAATTGCGTAACGCAAGTTCAAATTCCGCGGCAAACCAGTATTTATAAGCCTCCTTATAAAAATACTCGGCATTGCGAACAGGCTCCCCCTGCGATCCTTTCTTGCCGGCTGTATCACCAAATTCTAATCGTGTAAAACGGTCCATACCAATCTACTCAACAAACCCTCTTTTATTAATCGGAGTCCACCTTAAAAAGGCGTGTCCCTGAATATCATTAATACTATACACACAAGCTCGGCAAATATCATTAGATGTTAATCGCTCGCCTCGCTCGGTTACCCTGAATTCTGACGTCACAAAGTAACTATCTTCACCAATATTAAAGGAAATTTTGAATTGACGTAACCAGTTTGGTACGGGGTACTTATGATTATCGAGAAGTTGGCCGTCAACAACGAAAGAATCGTCCTGTCTTTCTATATTCTCCCCTGCCAATGCCACAATCTGCCCAACTGTCATTCTCGTATTTCTGACCCCAACGCTGTGTGGCCGGATTAGAACTAAAGAACCTCTGTGCAGGGAACCGAGCTCAACATTGCGGGTAGTAATGAAATAATCCATAGGTTCAATATTATCCGAAGGTATCGACAGGGATGTATACGCACCGGCTATATCAGGCAAAATAAGCCGAGGAATAAAATGATAGAAAGCGAAAAGCATAACAAGAAATAGGCCTGCTGCTATTAAGCGAAACCGGAAATTTCCCAAATTTCTGATAATACCGTGCCCCATCAAAATCCAGACATGAACACCTACTGCCAGCCCAATAAGCAAAAAGCCAAATGAGCCCGGCAAAAAGAAAATACCGGATACTATGAGAGTTAGCCATATCAGCAGCAGCCACCATATACTTTTTAAACGGCCGCTAAATAAATGTCCTAATCCCGGGATAAAGTCTGACAAAACCACGGTTACCTGAGCTATTTCGGGATGTTTTTTCCACTTTAAGCCGAGGTCAATATCAGGAACTAACCATTGGTTGCGAAATGAACGAAACATACTGCGAAGAGGTTTTTTCCACTTCGGCATTCGGCCTGGATGTGTGTCTAAAGGTTCGACAGATGCCTCAAGAACAGAATCGCATTTGAAGCATCTTTGTCTTCCTGGGATATTCTCAAACTTACATCGGGGGCACCTCATTGACTATTGCCCCTCGTTTTTTAATTCCTGCTGGAGATTAATGCGAGCCTTGGTTTCCGGCTCATAGTATTCGCTTGTGTACTGCTGTTCTTTTACTTTTCCGATAAGCTTGCTAAGCCATTCTGAATAAGCCAGACAAGCCTTTCCCTTTGCACCCTTTATGTGTACCTTTACCTCCCCCGTTTTGGAAATGTTTATTTCTACTTCATGTTGTGCCATTGTTTAGTCCACCCATCTGCGTACATGTATGCGAATGCTCTGGTCGTCCGTTACCTCCTCATTTACAACCTTGAAATCTTTATTCTTGAGTTCACTCATGACCCTGTTGTAAACAAAACACTGAGTCATTTTCTCTGTGAACTCCTGAGCAATCTGTCGAAGTTCCGCCTTAGTATGGCCGACACCCTTTGCACAAACTGCGCATCGACCACGTTCGTCTCTTGTCACACGCAGCTCAACTGTACCTCTTTTAAGCACAATTTCCTGTCCTGTCCTCATTCCTTCGGAAATTACCTGGCTGTCAGCCAGCTCTATTTCAACACTTTCCTGGATTTCTGCCTGTCCCTGTTTTACCGTCTCATCAACGGACTGTTTCGCTGCAAAACCCAGTGCCGAAGCCGCTCCGGCAGCCGCTGCTACGATAACCGGCCAATTGCTGATAATGACCGGTGCCAAAATCAAAACCGTACTCATAAGACCTGTCCTGTAAAAACGTTATATTTCCAGTTTACGTGTTTCCTTTTCGGCTTCTGCTGCAAGCTCAGGACTCGTAGCCTGACGGGCACGACCTGTGGCCCACTTTCTAAGCCCGTCGATATCTTCACTCATAGTCTTAGACAGAGGTACGGTTTGTCGAATGCTCTCGAGGATTCTTTCGGTGGTGAGTTCCGTTTTCTCATAAAAGACGTTGAACATACCGTTTACTATTGCCTCTTCTATCTCGGCCCCGCTATAGCCCGCGGAGGAATGGGCCAGAGCATCCAGGTCGAATTTCGAAGGGTCCATCTTTCGTTTTGCCAAATGTACCTTGAATATTTCTTTGCGTTCCTTTAAATACGGCAGGTCCACGAAGAATATCTCATCGAACCTTCCTTTTCGCAACAGTTCCGGCGGTAATGCAGTAACATCATTTGCCGTAGCGACAACAAAGACCGGAGTTTTCTTCTCGCTCAGCCAGGTAAGAAACGTACTGAAAACACGCGATGCAGTGCCCGCGTCGGTAGCTGCTCCGCTTCCGCGGGAGCCCCTGAAGGCTTTGTCTATTTCATCAATCCAGAAAACTACAGGCGAAACGGATTCGGCGACCTGAATTGCCCGGCGCATGTTCTGCTCAGAAGAACCGACAAGGCTGCCAAAGACGCGTCCTACATCGAAACGCAACAAAGGAAGCTGCCAGATACTGCTGATTGTTTTGGCCATCAAACTTTTACCGCATCCCTGGACACCCAAAAGCAATACTCCTTTGGGCGCCGGCAAACCGAATTCGCGGGCCTGGTCGGAAAAAACAACAGATCTTTTCATAAGCCAGCTTTTCAGTTCATCCAAACCCCCGACCTGTTCCATACTTCCATCAGCATCATAATATTCGAGCAGGCCGTTTTTGCGGATTATCTGCTTTTTTTCGGTATTGATTATACTTAGGCTTTTTTCATTCAGGCCGCGATTTTGTACTAGTGTTTTGGCCAATACGTTCTCGGCTTCAGTCAGTGTTAAACCTAAAAGGGCGCGAATTATCTGCTCTCTTGTTCTTGGTTCAACATTTACGTTAAGCTTCGGATTACCTTTGACCTCTTCTATGATATGTGTCAAAAGCTTCGACAATTCTTTCTCTTTAGGCAGGTCGAAATCAATAATATTAAGGTCTTTTTCGAGTTCGGGCGGCATCTCGAACATCGGGCTGACGATGATTATTGTCTTATAAGTGTTCTTAAGAGAAGAGGCCACTTCCCTCAGACGACGGATTATTGACATGTTCTGAGATTTAAGGAACGGATGAAAATCTTTAAAAATATACAGTGCAGGGTCCACATGCTCAATCACGTTGCCCAGGGCCACAAGCGGGTCCTGCGTGGCTGTATCTCGATGTTTTTGTGATTGAATACTTGTTCCTGCAGGGACAAGTCCTGTGTTAATAGACCACTCAAAAACTTTTTTATCGAGCCTGGCTGCGATTCTTGAAACATCTTCCAGAATCCTCTGCTCTTCCCAGCTTATGACATAAATTAGAGGATACCTTGCCCTGATAAGAACTTCGAGTTCACTCATTTTCCGTTTTACGGCTGAGTTTATATTAACTGTCTGCGTCCTCTTCGGTTTTGCTTCTTCCATCCTCTTTTACCTCTAACTTGCCTTCTTCGATTTTATATGATGGATTAAAGAGCTTCGCAAGATTCAACATATCCTCGTCAGGCCCGACAAATACTAACCGGCCGTCAGCAAGTATCCTGATTTCCAGGTCTCCGGGCCTCTTGATATATTTTTCCAGGCTCATTCTATCAGATTTAACCCTAAATTGCGAGCGTAATTTACCGCTTTGTTATATTCGGGCTCACCGAGATATTCATCGGGTACTGCCGTTGGCCGTACCGGAGGTACATAATCACGCCTCAGGCTCACCTTGACCTTTGGATGGGTTTTTGATATCCAGTTCAAAACCTCTTTAGTACAACATTCTAAATGACCGGGAAGCACTAAGTGTCGCACGATAACATCCGCCTGTTTTGTTGTTGCTGATATGTTATCGCTCACCACTTGAAAATAGCCGTCTGCTTGAAGCATATTCTTAGCACAGGTATTATTGCCGCATTTGAAATCAGCAAGATACACGTCTATAAAACCATCAAGCAGAGCAAATAATGCCTCGGAAAAATACATATTTGAGTTTAAGACCACTGTTAAATCCGGATTTACTTCTCCGAGTAATTCAAAAATGCCGTGCATACTGACAGTCGGCTCTCCGCCCAAAAGATTCAAAGCCCTGGCCCCTTGTTTTCTGCGCTCTTCTGTTTTAAGGGCTATTTGTTTATAGTCAATTTTGGCAGCAGCTTCCGGCTTTTCGTTCCATTCGGCAACCGTACAGAACTCACATTTTAGGTTACAGCCGGCAAAGTAAATTTGATGGGAAGGATTTATTGTGCTTTCTTCGAACCAGTGCAGCATCTCGCGAAAACAGCGTACCGTATCATCCAGACCACAATAGCCTTTTTCGCCCATCGTACGATTTACTTTACACTGCCTCGGGCAAAGAGTGCATTTATTTAAAATCTTTCGCACAATCTCAGCACGGGCAGCAGCCTGTTTTTGTATCTCTCGCTTCACTTCTTAGTCGATATCAATAAATCGCTCCTTTGATGCAGACGAGGCCTTGGAGTGTGGAGATGTCTGCTCTGCTAACCTCCATCTTAGCTTTACATAAATATATGCCACAAGAGCTCCGCTTACCCATATTAATCCGATTGGCCGCGTAATATTAAGTATAACTCCGACTCCTATCAGTATAAGAACTAAATATTGAGCCTCCATTGTTGCAAAGAAAACGTTTAATCGTTTTCCTCGATTGAGCAAACCAAAGGTGGCGAGCAGTCCATAGGTGCAGGCTCCTGCGCCCATCCCCACATAGTTGTCGCCAAAGACAGCTGTTATCAATACCCACAAGAGGCCGCATACGACCGATACGATTGTCCACAGCAGTAAAAAGGAAGCCGTTCTCCATTCACGTTCAATGGCACTGCCGATGAACAATATCATAAAACCACTGAAAATGAGGTTGACCTGCATAGGATTAATAAAAGGATAGGTTATTAGCTGCCAAACCCGGCCTCTCATCAGGCCCTGACCGCTTATTGCCAGAATCCCGGTCGAAAAGTCTGGTGCCATAATGGTAATAACAAATCCCGACAGACACATTAAAAGCAGAATGATAACGCCCGGTGAAAATAGTTTAGTTGGTGACGCCAAAGTCGTGTTTGGCTGTATAATCATGGCCATATTATATATCTCCCTCTAATACTAAAAAATCAAAAGCTTCAGCCCCATATCTAACTAATCCATTATAACCTATTTTTCATCCCGTGCAAATTATTTGTTTGACCTTGCCTTATATCGGGACATTATCGTTCATTGCAATACGGGCAATTTATAGCTTTTGCAGAAATATTGATAAGGGATTCTTGATGAGTCGGATGTATTTGTCTCGGGGTGATTCGGGCGGGGTGTTGATAAGGTGCTGATTTGGTAGAGGTGGAGGGTAAGAGTATTATATATCCGATTTCCTCCTAAATTTTTTCCGCAAAGTACGATTCCGCGTGAACAATTGAGGTGGACATGGCGATTAAAGATACAAAAATCTCTCGTCTGGTGACATTTTAGATACAGGATTATGCACAGTTGTATTGCTATGTAGTCCGGCCAATGAGTTCTGTTTCTTTCGAGGGGACATACAACACTTCTTGTACCTCGAAAGCAGCGCTCTCGCCCCTAACCTCCTTGAATATAAGTAGTTACGAAAACTAAGAGATGCACCAAACGTATTCAAGCCGTTCTAAATTGGGAATATGCAGCCTAAGGGGGTCTCGATTAATAACCTTCTTCAGTGTAAATAACAGCTAATTTCTCCGCTTCAGCATTGACATTTTGGGAATAAATCAGTATAATTCTAAGACTTAGCGAAATTTAGACTAATTCGTCCTTTCTTAGCGAGGTGGGAGAATTGGCTTATTTTGCGTACTAAAGATTGCATTTGTGTCAGTAAAGCAGTGCAATATTCGTATAAGCGAAGGAGCGGTGGAGTGGCGAAGAGAATACAATAAGAGGGCGTTAACCTGCTGAGTTTCTAAATGAAGCTTGTTTGCGAGGGTTTTTCTCTATCCACTCAGATTTTTACCCCAGGCAAGGATGCATAGGCTGCGTATGCGCATTGAGTGCAACCAGCAAGAAAAAATTTGTACCCAAAATTTATTATAGGGAGTGAGGGTGTTGAAAAGGTTATTAACAACACCAAACGTAAAGACAATGGTTCATCTGTTGGCTTTGTGTACCATGATAATTTCCGCCGGGGCTGTGTCTGCAAATGCCTATGACTATCAGGCAGAGTTTTTCCAAATGGCGGACTGGCTTACGACTCAGCAGGTAACCAGCGGGGGAAATCTCGGCGGGTGGGCTTGTTCGGGCGGAATAGCCGTCTGGGGTGTTTTGAACTCATACTATAAAGAAAACTCCAGCGGTGATACATGGGCAGCAACTGCAGAGACCTATATGCCTCTGGGGGCTAATAACGGTTTAAACAATAACTATAAATACGGACCTTTAAGGAGGAATGAAAAATGAACATGTCGGGTGAAAAACTGTCCAAAATCGCGATTATTGCCCTTATTACCACAGGATTTTTGGCCGTCTCAGCGCAGGCCTTTCCCTACCAGGACCCTAATCTGCCCGTTGAGACCAGGGTTACTGACCTTCTGGGCCGGATGAGTTTAGCTGAAAAAATAGGTCAGATGACCCAGGTTACCATTGGCGTCTCTACCAGTGATGTTGCAAGTAACCGCATAGGTTCTGTCTTGGCCGGTGGAAATGACGCTCCGGGTGACACTAGTCCGTCGGGATGGGCTGACCTGTATGACAGCTATCAGCAGGCTGCTCTGAGTACACCTTTGGGGATCCCGATTATCTTTGGATTTGATGCAGTCCATGGCGCTGCGAAGGTATATGGTGCAACAGTATTCCCGCACCATATTGGATTAGGTTGTGCCGATGATGCCACCTTGTTGCAAAACATAGGCACGATAACGGCGAAGGAAGTTGCCGCAACAGGAATCGACTGGACTTTCGCACCATGTGTTGCTGTCGTACGGGATGAAAGATGGAGTAGAACGTTTGAGAGCATGGGAGAGGATCCAGCGGTATATAATTTAACTATTGGGCCACATATTACCGGGTTGCAAGGTACGGACATGCAGGGTGAAAACATCGTTGCCTGTGCAAAGCACTATATCGCCGACGGCGGCACCACCGGGGGCGTAGACCAAGGCAATGCCGAATGCAACGAGGCCGAACTGAGAGCAATTCACCTGCCTCCATATGAGAGGGCGCTGGATGCAAACGTGGGGACAATTATGACATCTTTCAGCAGCTGGAACGGAGATGACTGTGTTACCCATACCTGGCTTATCACGAACCTGCTCAAGGGCGAACTGGGTTTTGACGGTTTCGTCGTTTCCGACTGGGAAGATATCGGAAGTGATTCAACCAGGATAAGAAATGCGATAAATGCCGGTGTCGATATGTCGATGGCACCTTCGAGCTGGAACTCATTTATCAGCAATCTTACAAGCCTCGTCCCCAGCCAAGTTCCACTGTCCAGGATAGATGATGCTGTAAGCAGGATATTAACAGTCAAATTTAAGGCAGGATTGTTTGAACATCCATACGCAGACAGAAGCCTTACTAATGGTGGTTTTGTCGGTTCACAGGCACACAGGGATGTAGCTCGTGAGGCAGTAAGAAAATCTTTGGTTCTGTTAAAGAATGATGCCAATGTACTGCCTATTTCAAAGACTTGGAATGTGTTTGTTGCCGGTAAGAATGCAAATGACATAGGAGCCCAGTGTGGTGGCTGGACCATGGGATGGCAGGGTTCAAGAGGACCTATCACACCAGGAACAACTATTCTTGAAGGTATACAGAGTATTGCAACCGGTACTGTTACCTTTGACGAAGCTGGAAATGGCGCAGCCGGTCATGATGTTGCCATAGTTGTGATTGGTGAAAACCCCTATTCAGAGGGTAATGATAGTGCTGATTTACCCATTGATCCGACAGATATTGCCTGTTTGAATAATGTAGCCGCTTCCGGAGTTCCTATGGTTGTGGTTATGGTTTCCGGCCGACCTCTGATTGTAACTGATCGGATTGATAACTGGGGTGCATTCGTTGCGGCCTGGTGGCCCGGAACAGAGGGAGACGGTGTTGCTGAGGTTCTCTTCGGAGACTATGACTTTACCGGCACCCTGTCTATATCATGGCCAAGCAGTATAGCCCAGCTTCCAGTGAATGTTGGTGATACTCCCTATGAGCCACTGTTTGCCTATGGTTATGGACTCACTTATGAACCGCCGGACGTGATTATTTCCGGCTACATTTTGGAGCCTAACGCCGTACCAATCGAAGATGTGTCGGTTGACGCAAATAACGCCGGTGGCTCCGATACAACCGATGTTAACGGTTACTATGAATTGTTAGTGGAGGAGGGCTGGTCCGGTACAGTGACGCCGACAAAAACAGATTATACTTTCAGCCCAACCAGCAAGTCATACAGTAATGTTATCGCAGATATAGCAGACCAGAACTACACAGGTACTTACTCGCCTGACCTTACTCCGCCGGAGCCGAACATTATGACCTGGGATTCGGAACCGAACGCGACAGGCTCGAGCACTATTACGATGACGGCAACTACAGCCACTGATGATACTGAACCTGTGCAGTATTACTTCGAATGCACCACCGACGGCGACGCCAACAGTACTTGGCAAACAGACGACCCGCTCTATGTAGCTCAAGGCCTCGACCCCCTGACCTCA
>CAZOVR010000056.1:0-17590 GCA_964583405.1 uncultured Pirellulales bacterium | reverse complement strand
TTTCATATTGCTTGTATGATCGTAGCCCTCAGGAGGTTATGAAATGGCTTCTAAGGAGAAACTGTGTCTTTAATTTCCTCAAGCTCAGCTGTTTATTACCTCTTTCTCTCTGTTCTTTCACATCATTATGCAGTGCTACAAACTAATCTACCAAATCAGGAAAGTTCTTTGCATTTATCAGTTTTTTATATTCCTGATTGTCCTCTGTCGGACACACTTGTTCATACAATCCAAACTCCTGTGACGAATTCCACCACAGTAAAGCCTTCTCTTTGTTTATTAACGAATCTTTATGCAACGCATAAATGTTAAGATCAGCCAACAGCTGTTTAAGTTCATTAGATGCCGCATTACGGAATCTCGTAACTTTCCTATGTTCTCTCGCAACGTCAATAATGATTGTGCCCAAAAGACCCAGCGCAAAACCAAGAAGGATATCAAAACGTTGAAAAATCCAGTTAGGCTTTTGTTCTTGTAGAGCCTTTTCTTTATTTTGCTCAATATTTTGTATATCAACACTATTAACTTCCGATTGAGCAAATGTCACAAAATAGCTCGTAAATAAAAAAGACAATATAATAAGTCGTACCATATTATCCTCATCGCCATGGGCGATTCCGCAATTCTTGTCCCGCTGTAGCTTTAGCGAAGGCGGATTGCATTTTTACTTTTGACTTTTAACCTCATTTATTATCCCCCCAATTTTGGTCAAAGCAAGAGAAAAGGCAGAATACAGGAGACAGAATACAGAATTCAGAATAATTGGCCCCCGCTGTTTCAATGCTTGAAACAAGGCGCTGGGACTTAGGGAAAATTCAGATTAGCGAACTCCTTGTGATATTTCCTCGCTGCTGTATCGTAGGCGCGGGCGGCCTCCTCCTCGGTATTATAAGTCCCTAAATATATCCTTTGGCAGTTATAATTTATTACTGCGTGCCACCTGCCGCTGCCGTTCCGCTTGACTCCCTTATAGCGCGACACGCGCGCATTATTCCTCTTGCCCTTGTTCCTTGCGTTCTGAAATCCGGTTGCCAACCGAAGGTTCGCCTTGCGGTTATCAAAACCGTCTCCGTTTATATGGTACACTTCCAAACCATCCGGTGCGTTAATTATAAATCGGTGCATAGGAACAAGTTTACGATTATATTTTGAGACAAATACGGTTCTTGCCGCATAATAAGTATTGCTCCTGTTAGACCTTCTTATATGCCATTTATACTGGTTTACTCTCTCATAATCTTCCACGTCAACCAGCGCGTATTTACCCTGTGTGAGCGGGATTCTTCTGAAAGGATAGCCGTAGCGAAGTTTGCGATATTGCAGGGCCAATTTTACGGCGGTGTCGTAGATTTGCTGATTGACACCTACGGAAACTGAAAATGTTCTGCTGAGCTTAGGCATTGGAATTTCCCTCCGGAAATACTCGTAATGCGTTATGCGTTCTGCGTATTGCGTTTACGACTTATGACTTGTGTGCTGATTTGAGCTTCTGCTTGTTAATACGACCTGTGCCTGCCGGCACTGTGACCTTGCCGTTGCTGCGGCGAAAAGACGTGACCCCTGCAATGCAGGGGGCTAATAGACCCATCCTGTTGGGTATTTACCCAACTATGCCGGTATTATACCATATTTAGAACAATAGTCAAGAAAAAAATGCCTTTTTTGTAAAAAAGAGGAATGCCCCCCTGCTATTAAGGAGGCCACAATCATAGAAAAATGTTGTATAATACAACTGCCGGACAAAACAACTATAGGAGGCCTTTATGCAGGGTGAACGATACAATCGTCGAGGCATTTTTATAACGATAATCAGCCTGGTTCTCGGTCTTTTTGCACCGGTTCAGGGTGAACCGAATATTCCCGATGGGTGGACGCCCGCAGAAGCAACGCTCGCAGTGACGAACAATCTGTCTGCGTCCCAGAAGGAGCTTATCATCGAGACCGATGAATGGAAGGTCATATTCAGCCTTTTCTACAACGGCGGCATCTACCGGCTGTTCGACAAGGTGTATGACCCGGGCCAGACGGACAACCTTGCTACCGGGCCGTGGTACACTCAGGGCGCAATCTTCGATTACGACGTCTATCTTATCGGCAGCCAGGAATTCATGACAACAGTCGGCAAAAACAACGCCGTCGGCAGTACTACACTCGATATACTTGAGAACACACCGATACGGCTGCGTATTCGGCAGAGTGGTCACCCCCGATTGAATAACGGCCAGGGGCCGCCGGGTGACCAGTTCATTGAGCTTGATATGGTCGAGGTAATTACCGACTGGACGTTCTATCCGACCGGCAGAGTCAACATCAAATTCGACGCCGTAGTTGCCGACGACTGGGACGGGATTGTTTCGCAGGGGCCGGGCGGGGCCGGCAAAGGCATTGACGCCAACGGTACTACGATAATAACGGCGACGAATGGAACGGATTTTTTTGACCCGTGGGTCACACAGGGCGATACGATTGAAAGCTCGGCAGGTGGATGGGGCCCTGTACAGATTGACAAGCGCCTCGACCAAAGCACGTTACGGCTGGCTTCGTCCGTCAGTTCCGGAACGAACCTCGATTATACGATTCGACGTCCTTACATCGAAAGCGAGACCATCTCAATCCACGCTGATGGGGATCCGGGCTCCTATCCGTATACAAGCTACTGGCAGGGAGGCAGTGACGGCGACCCGCTTTATGATGATGATGTTGGTGGCGGTAATAAGATGAGGAATCCCACGCCGCCTATTGAGAATGATTATGCTTATGTGCACTGGACGAGGGCGCCGCGTGAGTACGGCAGTCTGTTGACATTTAACGAGGTTTATACCAACGCTAATTTTGCTGTATTCAACGACCAATGCTGTACAGATATTTCGTATACACAGGTTGGGCGAGGTGGTGTACGGCCGTTCGAGGAGCATCATCGTCATTTCATGGGGCACATGGGGACTGAGAACGGGCTGGTTCTGCCCCGCATCAAGAGTGTTGCTGATGCCTTGCCTCTGGCTGATGATTATAAGAATCCCTACGCCGAAGCACGCGCAGGGACATTGCTGAGCGGTGCCGGGATAAGCTCATACGGCTATCATGTACCGAGCGGTGCTTATCACATCGCCGCAGATTCGAACAATACCGCAGCGATTGCGTTCGACGCCGGGCGCGGGGGCTCAGTTGGTTCGCCGGTTGCTTATTATCAGCCAGCCGTTCTCGTCTCGGATTTTGACGTAAATGATATGCAATTGAACGTAGAATTGTCGCAGGACAACGGCGCGACATTCGAGCAGTTGCCCGATTTCTGGTATAACGTAACCGGCAAAGCCGACTCATCCGAGCTGGGCGCACCCTGTAAACGAATGATTCAACTGCTCTGTCCGATTCCAACCACAGCCACCGGCGCAAACAAATGGGTACTCCGCGTCAGTGTCCGCGGTTTGGACCTGATAGATTTCGCCATGTTTGCAGAACAATGGCTTAAGACCGATTGCGGTTCCTGCGAAGGGGCCGATCTCACCGGTGACGGCAATGTCAACCTTAGTGACTTGGAAGAATTCGCCAAAAATTGGCTCGACGGTGGTGTGTAGCTGCATTTATAGCAGTAATCGGGCATCAAGTGTCTAAGAATCGAGTATCCAGTATCCTCCTGGCTGATGACTTGTTAACTATACGCCCTGCACACTATTTTTTATTCTTCTTTTTTGTCTCTGCGGTGACCTTTATGGGCAGGCCGAACAGGCGAATGAAGCCTGTAGCGTCACTCGGATTATATTCAGCACCCATTTTGAAGCCGGCGAGGTCGGTATTGTATAGACTATTGAGGCTCTTTGTGCCGGCGAGCGTGCAGTTGCCTTTGAAAAGTTTCAGTCGTGCCGTTCCGCTGATGTTCTGCTGGGTCTTATCGATGAAGGCGTCGAGCGCTTCGCGCAGCGGGCTGTACCACTGGCCGTAATAGACCAGCTCAGCGTATTTCAGCGCGACCTGCTGTTTATAATGGACAGTTTCGCGGTCGAGTGTAAGGGCCTCGATGGCCTTGTGCGCAGTAACAAGGATAGTACCGCCCGGTGTTTCGTAAACGCCGCGAGACTTCATACCGACGAGTCGATTCTCGACAAGGTCGATTTGGCCTACTGCGTGTTTGCCGCCGATTTCGTTAAGAGTCTCGATAAGTTTGACGCCGTCGGTAGCTTTACCGTCGAGTTTTACGGGTATTCCTTTTTCGAATTCGATTTCAACATAGTCTGGTTTATCGGGAGCTTTCGAGACCGGGTTAGATATCACGAACAAATCATCCTTCGGCTCGTTGGCCGGGTCTTCGAGGTCTGCGCCTTCATGGCTGATATGCCAGAGGTTACGGTCGCGCGAGTAGATTTTCTTTTTGCTCTGGTCGATTGGAATATTGTGTTTTTTCGCATAATCGACCGCCGCCTCACGGCTGGTCAGCTCGAACTTCGGGTCTTTCCACGGCGCTACGATTTTCAAATCCGGGTCAAGTGCCATATAAGTCAGCTCAAACCGCACCTGGTCGTTACCCTTGCCTGTGGCCCCGTGCGCGACTGCGGTGCAATTCTCGGAGTGGGCTACTCCGACCTGGTGCTTGGCGATGAGGGGACGGGCGATGCTGGTGCCGAGGAGGTAGCCGTTTTCATAGATGGCGCCGGATTTGAGCAGCGGCCAAATGAAGTCCTGGACGAATTCGGCGCGGAGGTCCTTTACGATGCATTTGGAGGCGCCGGAGGCAAGGGCCTTTTCCTTTATGCCGGACAGCTCGTCGCCCTGGCCTAAGTCGGCGGCGAAGGCGATTACCTCGTAGCCGTAGGTCTCCTTCAGCCAGGGAAGAATAACACTGGTATCAAGACCGCCACTATATGCCAATACTACTTTTTCAGATTCAGCCATTTTCTTTACTCCGGAAGCAATCTGCCAAAGCCAAAGATTATACAATGCGGGCAACGGCAAGACAAGTGTGTACATAAGGTAAGAACAGTATATTCAGGATGAGACAGCACCGAGGCTGTTAGTACCTATTCATACTCCCGGAGTACTTCGATGACCGGGGTGTTATTGTATGACCGGGCGTACATAATGGGGGTGTAACCTTCTGAGTCCTTTGCCGCAGGGTCGATACCATTTTGTATGAGCAGTTTTATTATTTCGGCCTGGTTTTCCATCGCTCCGCGTTTAATGTGCTCAGGCTGCTTCTCGGAGACCTCCTCATTGAAATCCATTACACTTTTCAAGGCAATATAATAGCCCTTTTTCGAGGCGAAATAATGTATCAAAGTGGCGTTTCTTTCTTTCAGTCTGATAGCGACATCAGCACCGTTATCGATAAGTAATTTTGCCATTTGGGGAGAGCCGGCGGCAAAAAAGACCGAGATACCATCTTTGTTCATCTTATTTATGTCGACGCCTTTTTCCAAAAGCATCCTGACGATATTCTGCCTGTTGTACAGGACGGCCCAGTAAAGAGGCGGCGCATATTCCGCGTTCGGCTCGATTTCGGCGCCATTTTCGATGAGCAATTCGGCAATTTCCAGATAGCCAAGATAACAAGCCCAGTGCAGGGGAGTAAATTCACCTCGTAAGGAATTAACCAGGCCGGGATTTTTTTTGATGAGGCTTTTAACAGAAGGAACATTATTTCTCATTGTTTCAGTAAAAATATCTTTTTGTGCGCCGTGTTTGAGCAGAACTTTCTCGACCTCAGGGTGCCTGTGCAGGACTGAAAACATCAGAGGTGACATTTGCAGTACCGTGACGGCGTGTAAATCGGCCCCGTTTTTCAGAAGCAATTCAGCGGTTTGGGGATATCCGAATCTGGCGGTCAAAAGCAACGGGGTCCAGTTGCCTTGGTGCCTGGAGTTCACATCTGCACCGCAGGCAATAAGCTTTTCAGCGATGTTAGTACGCCCGAATCTGGCAGCTAAATGAAGCGGAGTCGTGTACATTCCTCCCCTGGCATTTACATCAGCCCCTTTTTCCATCAGATAATACGAAAGCGGTTCGTTACCAGAGTCAATCGCAAGGTATAAAGGTGTTCTGAATTTTGTATCTTTCGCGTCGATATCGGCGCCGGCTTCAATCAGGATTTTCGCCGCTTCGTCAAAACCCGATTGAGCGGCAAGATGTAAAGGAGTTCGGCCATTCTCATCTTTGGAATTCAAATCTATACGGTCATTTATAAGTGAGCGAATCTGAGGAAGGTTATTCAAAAAGACGGCTTTATGAAGGGCATCAGAGTCATGATGAGTATCAGGAGGCTGAACATCAGGCAAGCCATCGGATTCAGGGCCAGTATCAAACCTGAATTTCATATCGGGCACTGGTCGGTTCAGGCGATTATAAGTCTGGCGGAGTTCTTCCCGGAACCGGTCAGGTTTTACGAATTCGACGCGGCAATCAAGATAAAGTACGTTGACACCATCTGTGCAGTATTCGGGATTTTCATAAGTAAGGACGTTTTGAGGATTCATAGCAGCATCCTGGCCGTGTATGTATATATAATCAGGGCCTTCGAATGACGCGGATTTACGAGGCGAGGTAAGGATTTTAGGCGGCAGGTCAGCGTATGCAGCCAGTGTTTCGAGGTCTGGTGGTAATTTTTCATCGTGGTCGTTAGCGTAAATGAGACAGGCTTTGCCTATTGCGCTAAGATTGGTAGCCGATTGAATTCTCTGCGCCATGCGGCGTACCTGAGCAAGAGCAGGCATAAGTATTGCCATAGCCAAAGAAACACCGGCGACAGACATTAAGCTTTGTTCGATGCCGAGTCCGTGGTAATGATACCTTAGTCCGGTGCTGTCCGAGAAGTTGTAACCGTAGGCAGGGTGCATTTTCTGCGAGATGTGTCCGAGCTGCGGGAGTATAACCGGCAGATTAATCCCTTCATGAGCGGCGGCTATTGTAACCATCGGCCAGAACTGCTGTACGGTCATCATTGTTTGATTGAACTGCAATTCAGAATTAACATACTTCAGACAGGTGATTTTCGGAGGCAGCGTCGGCATAATTTTTTTGAAACCATCCGAAACATAGAGAGAACCGGCAGGATTCGGGTCTGTTATCTTTTTTGCGACAGGTTCTATGAGAGCCGGATTCGAGCAAACAATCAGGCGATTGTCCACGACGGTCCAGCAAGGAATTATCTGCATATACGCCAAAGCCGGGACTACCCACATTTGGACATTTCTTCCGTCGAGCTGCTGCGACCTGATTTGGATGCCTGTCTGAGTACCTTTGCTCTTTGCGGCGAGAAATTCTCCGAGGGCAGTGAGGTTTGCAGCAAAAAGGTTCGGGTCACTGAGTGAAACGACAGCGACGACAGCACTAGTAGGAGTCTGGATTAAAGAACCGGGGGGCAGGTTATAGAGAGTCATCGGACCTTCGAGGCCGGCCAAGAGGCCGTTTCGAATACTACAGTTGCTTTGGGCTTCGAATTGCGCAATAGTTTCATTGAACATAGGGTATGCCTCGTTGGGTGAGGCGATTTTGACGGCATCGAGTATCAGGTCGTAAGCAGCGGCCAGGTCCAGGTGACAGGTGCAAGCCATAACGGTGCCTTCATTGACTATTTTCAATGCTTCAAGGTCAACAGGCTTTTGAACAGCCAGCAGACCGGTCCTCGGTTCGGGCACTTCCAGTAAGGCATCTATTACCACGCCCGTATCTTTGAAGCCGACTCTGGCAGTAAAAGTCTGCACATTTGCCAGACCGAGTCTGTTAATGACATTACGGATGATTTCAATTTCTTCTTCGTCGGACTGGTCAGAAGCAATGCTCTTTATTAATTGAGCGATTTTTTGAAAGTCGAGGTGTATGAAGAGAGCGTCGTCGGTCGCGGGGACTTTGCCAAGCAATTGAGATGTTTGCGGATTCGATTTTTGGATATTATTTAAGGCGAGCCCCTGCTGGTCATTGAAGGCAAATATTAAATTGTTTTTGATAAATCCATAGTAGAAACCGTTCACATCACCACCTTTAAAACCTCGCATTTTCATTCCTGCGATGTTAACATCCGAGTAATCGTCCTTTGCATAACTCTCAATTTCAGAAAGCATTTGGGCAAACTTCTCTTTTTTCTGTCTGGTGTCTATTATAAGAGAGCCATAAATCGGAATCTCTGGGTCGTCTTTTGGCGCTATAGCCAAGATAAACGGCCTTGATGTAACAAGTTCCGCTATGTCTTTTACGGTGTTGATAGCCTGCGTATGATTCGGATCCTTTGATTCTTCTTTGATTTTGCGTAATAACTCATTTTTGATTGCAAGGTAAAATGTCTGGAAAGACGGGTCGTTCCAGATTTGGCCGAGGTAGGTTTTATCGAAATTTGTTTTCAGCGAGTCAGTTCCACTTGAGGCGATGAAGCCTAATGTGTTGTCGGGCAGTTTTGTTACAAGCTGTTGTGCTTCCGTGGCTGATTGCGCTATTGTGCTTATACAAAACAGGATTGTGATACAATAGACAGATAACTTTCGAGATATCATGGCTCGCTCCGTAAAAACCGTGAGATTCAGATTGTATAAGATTCCGCTCGCGGGCAATATACCAGAATCTACAGGCCGAGACAACTGGAAAGAGTTTTCCTGATGAGGTCTGTGTCGGAGTCTTGCTTAGTGAATAATTTAAACTGGGCGGCGGCCTGGTTGATGAACATCTCAAGGCCTGATACGGTTTTTGCGTGGGCCTTTTTGGCGTTTTTGAGGAGCAGAGTCTGCGGTGGGTTGTAAACGGTATCAAAGACTACCATAGTCCTCTTCAGGTATGCAGGGTCGATGGGAATTGTTTCGATATCAGGAAACATTCCGAGGCTGGTGCAGTTGATAACAAGTTTGGCGTCAAGATTCTTAAGGTCGTCGAGTGAGCCATATTCACATTCAAATTCATCGGCGAGACGCTGGGCTTTTTTGACTGTGCGATTGTAAATAGTAACTTTCGCACCTTCACCGACAAGTCCAGCGACTAATGCGCGGGCGACGCCGCCTGCTCCGATGACGGCGGCGCTTACGCCATTGAGTTTTTTCATAACGGTCTTTACAGCATCAATCGCGGCGCGGCAGTCGGTGTTGTAGGCGCTTGTCCGGTCGTCGGGGCCGAAGATGAGTGTATTGGCGGCGCCGATTATTTCGGCGAGCGGTTCGACTTTGCCGGCCTTCCGTTGTACGTAGTTCAAAGCGTTAGTCTTATGAGGAATAGTGACGCTGAAGCCTTTGAAGCCGAGGGCGCGGCGAGCAAGGAGGCGGTCGATGAATAAGTCGAACTCTTCGCGTTCGCCTTCGAGAAGGATCGGCAGGTAGAGTTTGTTCAATTTTTCTTTTGCGAAGCAGGCGTTGTGGATGGCCGGGCTGAGTGAATGGCCAACGGGAAAACCGATGACGCCGTAAAGCTCGGTCTGCTCGTTGATGTCGTCGAAGCGATATATGTTCTTCAGGTCGTTGATGCTGAGCTGGCCTGGCGCGGTGGCGGTGTCGTTGTCGAGGCTGGCAAATGTCAGAAACGAGTTTAGCTTTTTTGCGATGATTCGAGTAATCAGGCCTGGTTCGCCCATACAGAAAACGATTCTGTCGTCGCTGGTGCGACTGAGCAGGTCGAGGGCGGCGAAACACTCGTTAATGTGGTTGGCGGCGTAAACGAGCTTTGGGATGGAGGCCGGGTAGGTCGTCGTTATGTGGCGATAGAGGGCGGCGAGGTCGGGGAACGGCCCGTCGAAGCTGTGGGCCGAGAGGATTAGCCTTGTTCGTGTGCTGTTGGACAGGGCCAAGCGGATTTTTTCCTGGTATTTTATCTCGTAGAAGGTGTCGTACTCGCAGTCGATGAAATGGACACCGGCATTGACGGCTGCGATAAGGACCTCGATGCGCAAATCGTCTGAATAAGCGATGGCGCCGCCCTGCTTTTTGCTGCGGCAGGTGACTATTACAGGCGGTGATGGTTTGCATTGCCGGACGCAGGCGAGCAGGTCGGGTACGAAGGCAGGTTCAAGATTGTGCAGATAATCGGTGCGCAATTCGAGCATCTCGGCGCCGGCGGCGACGGCAGAGGTTATCTGCTGAGCGGCATGGTCGATTGTCTCGGCAGCTATAGGTACGGTCAGTTTAGTCATGTTCTCGATACTAGATCCTCGATGCTCGATTCTCGATACTGGATACTTGTTCTTAGTAAAGATATAGCGATAATTAAGGAAGATAGCAAATCCTAAATCCGAATTTCGAAATCCGAAACAAATTCAAAGCACTAATGAAATAAATCCCAAACACTAATAATAGCCACAGAGCGCACAAAGAAATTAATTATTGATAAGTGATTATCGATTAAGAATTCTCGATGCTGTATGTTCGATTCTTGATGCTCGATTGTCCCAGCGCCTTCAGCCTTGGTGACTTTCACTTTTTTCCTCGCCCGGTTCGTATTCTTTGCTGCTATGGGGACTATCACATATGTCACAGTAACTTGGGGACATAGCTGCATTTAGCCTCAAAAGACCGAGCAAAAAACGCAGAAAATCACGCTCATAAAACTAACTATTCACTAACAATTTTCTTGACTTCAGTGCCCATATGAGTTGAAATATATTTTGTTCCGCACGTTAGAGGTAACAATATATTAATCATCTTTATAGGAGGCAGGAAGATGAGACACACCACGACTTATCTTACGATTATTCTGATACTGCTGCAATTATGCAGTTCTGTCCTGGTGGCAGAACCTACAACGGCGTACCAGGCTGGAAACGCAGCGGCTGGCTGGTTGAAAACGGATGCCAAGCCGCTCGGTGCCGCACTTGGTCAGGAGGTCGGCAACGTCGAGACTTTCACCGACGATGCCGGCACAGCTATTTATCACATCGTTTATTTACAGCCATCCGGATTTGTAATTGTATCAGCAGACAACATGGTCGAACCGATTATAGGTTTTGCCGGGGATGGAACTTATGACCCGTCACCAGAGAATCCGTTGAGTACGTTTGTTATGCACGACCTTAAAGGGCGAATAGCGGCTGTTCAGGACATTCAGAAACTTGAAGGTACAGGGGCAATGAAAGATGCCCTTAGTTGCCGGAGCAAATGGGAGCAATTAACCAGCCTTGCCGGTGGTACAGGAGGACCTTCAATAACATCAACATATCCAGGAATATCCTCAGTCTCAGACCCGCGCGTTGACCCGCTTGTTAAAAGTCAATGGAGTCAAGGAGGAGTCGGAACAACGGCCTGTTATAACTATTATACGCCGCCAAGCGACCCATGCGACCCATGCGACTATGCTATTGACAGTACCGCCTTCAACACACCATCTCCCTATGGTGAACCAAATAACTGGCCTTGCGGTTGTGTCGCCACTGCGATGGCGCAGTTGATGCGATATCACACACACCCCAACGACCCCTGTGGGATAGGAAAACAGAAAAATGGAATCTACGCGCCTTCATGGCAGTCTGCATGGACTCGAGGCGGTGATGGTTTTGGCGGACAATACAAATGGAACCTGATGACCCTTGTGCCGGTGCCGAGTACACAAGCACCAGAACGGCAGGCCATTGGAGCACTCTGTTACGACGCCGGTGTTTCGGTCCGCATGGCTTATTCACCTACGGGTTCGAGCGCATTTATGAGCAACGCGGGATATGCACTGAAGGACCCAAATTACTTCGACTACAATAACACCATTATCAGCAATCCAGGGCCTTCTATGTCGGCATTATACACGATGGTCAATCCCAATCTTGATTATAATCACCCCGTTCTTTTCAGTCTTGGCGGTGATCCCTGTTCAGAAGAAGGACATGCGGTCGTATGCGACGGATACGGATATAATCTTACGACGCTATATCACCACATTAACCTGGGCTGGGGAGCTAATCCTAATCCCTGGTACAACCTTCCTTATGTTGAAGACTATAATAATGTTACTCAATGTTTATATAACATTTTTGTCTCCGGTAAAGGTGAGATAATCAGCGGCAGGGTCACTGACACGGCGGGCTTACCTGTAAACGGGGCGGCGGTTACAGGTGTGGGACCGGGTGGCCCGTACAATACCACGACCAACAGCAGGGGTATCTATGCGCTGGCACCTTTACAATCGGGAAAAACGTACACCATAAGCGTTGTAAAGTCGGGTTACTACTTCGCACCAAGGTCAGTGCAAACGGGTACTTCACAGGATTTTACATCAACATCAGGAAACATATGGAATGTTAACTTTTCACCCGGTACTGGTACTCCGACTGAGGCTGATATCTTTGTCGATTGGACCGCACCGGGCAATGATGACGGTACAAGCTGGTACAACGCCTATAATTATCTTCAGGACGGTTTAGCCGACCCCTGCGCCTCAGTAATATGGGTAGCTGACGGGATATATCATCCGGATGCCAACACGGCCGATCCAAACGGCACAGGAAACAGAAGTGCGAGCTTTGTACTTAAAAATTCCTTGGGTATTTACGGCGGTTATGCAGGCTATGGAGCGGCAGACCCGAATGAGCGAGATATCGACCTCTACAAAACAATTCTCAGCGGTGATCTTAATGGCAATGACGTTTTTGTGTATGAGCTGTGGGAGATGCCGACTGAGCCCACGCGGTCAGAAAACAGCTTTCACGTCGTCAAGGGTGGTTTTACCGATTCGACCGCTATACTCGACGGCTGTTATATAACCGCCGGCAATGCCAACGGCGCTACATATCCCGATTATGAGGGCGGGGGTATGTTAAATATTCACGAGGCTAATTGTATAGTGAATCAATGCACGTTTATTCATAATTCCGCAGGCAGCAGTGTCGGCGAACTCGGAGGCGGGGGTGGAGGGATGTGGAATAACAGAAGCCATTTACAGGTAAGCAGATGCTTCTTTTTCAGAAACACTGCAAAATGGGGCGGAGGAGGAATATTGAATGTTCTGAGCAGTCCGACAATTGTAAACTGCAGTTTCATTACCAACGAGACGTTCAATATTCCAAGCAACGGCGGAGCAGTGTACAACATAATACTATGTGACCCCATATTGACTAACTGCTTATTCCACAATAACTCCTCAAACTACGGCGGCGTGATGGCAAACGGACACAACAGTAATCCAGTGATAACCAATTGCACTTTCAGCGGCAATCAGGCCAGTGGGAGCGACAGCGCCATAAACGACCACAATAATTGCAACCCAATAATAACCAACTGCATTTTCTGGAACAACTCTTCTCCTGTGATAGGCGACGGACTGAACAGCGGTGCTATTATCAATTACACGGATATTCAGGGCGGCTGGTCAGGCGCCGGCGGCACCGGAAACATCAACACCGACCCATGTTTCGTAGATGCCAACGGTCCTGACAATATCGCAGGCACAAGGGACGAAAACCTAAGGCTGAAGGGAGTTTCGCCGTGCATTGACGCAGGTGATAACAACTCAGTGCCACTCGATACTACCGACCTTGACGGTGATGGTAATGTTACTGAACAGACACCGCTCGACCTCGACAATAAACCGCGATTTTTCGACGATTTGTACACGGCTGATACAGGTAACGGCACGGCGCCCATCGTCGATATGGGCGCTTATGAGCTTCTTAGCAGTGACATTATCATTGACGGTTCAGTGAATTTTAAGGACTTCGGCTCATTAGCCATACCCTGGATGGAAACCGGATGCGGACAGTGCGGCGGGGCCGACCTGACCTGCGACGGAGATGTTGACCTCGATGATTTGCAGGAGTTTGCCGAATACTGGCTGGTTGGTATAGATTAGCTTTATTGAGAGTTTAATTTCAGATAAAAGGGGCTGCTGGTATCAAAACCGCAGCCCCTTATTTTTACCCGGTTGGTTTTTGCTCTCTGCGGGTGCAACAGTAAACATATACGTTTTTTTCTTGCGTTTCGGCTTGTGTCGGATAGATTTTAGGGGAAAGTTCTGTATTGAAGGGACAAACGATGATAGGCAAAAAGATACGCTTAGAAAGAATAATCGACCGCAACAGCGGCAGAACGGTAATTGTGCCGATGGACCACGGCGTGACGGTCGGGCCGATACCGGGCTTAGAGGATATGCGCGAGACGGTAAGTAAGGTCGTGGGGGGCGGTGCAAACGCAATTTTGATGCACAAAGGAATCGTCCGTGCCGGGCACCGTGGTGCGGGCAGGGATGTCGGCCTGATTTTGCACCTGTCAGGCAGCACGGCGATGAGCCCGGATCCCAATGCAAAGGAGCTGGTGTGCACTGTTGAAGAGGCTGTTAAGCTTGGTGCTGATGCGGTATCAGTGCATATAAATTTAGGGGCTGAGACGGACAGGCAGATGCTGCGGCAACTCGGACAAATCAGCGAAAGATGTATGGAATGGCAGATGCCGCTTGTGGCGATGATGTACACGCGCGGGCAGAAGATTAAAAACGAATATGACCTGAATAACACCAAGCACGCAGCGAGGGTCGGAGCGGAATTAGGAGCAGATATAGTCAAGTGCGTTTACACGGGAAGTCCCGAGAGCTTTGCTGAGGTGGTGAACGGATGCCCGGTGCCGGTAGTCATAGCAGGCGGAGAGAAGATGGACAGCGACGAGGATATATTCATAATGGTCGAAGGCGCACTAAAGGCAGGGGCAACGGGTTTGTCAATAGGAAGAAACGCGTTCCAGCACAGGGACCCGACCAAAATCATAAGCGCACTGAGCAAAATGGTGCACGAAGGATTCAATGTCGAGCAGGCAAAGGAATTTTTGAATAAATAGAAACTAAGGTTATTCGGATGAAGAAGCTTTGGGTAAATTCTGTTCCTTATGAAAAGGAAGTGGTAATTTCGGCTCTGGAGAGCGGGGCTGAGGCGGTGGTGCTGCCGGAGGGAGTGAGCAGTACGGTCAGAGAATTCGGGAAAATCAAAACCGTCGAAAAAGACGGTGATATAAAACCCGGCATCGACGTCGAGTTCGTCGATATATCAGGCAAGGCCGATGAAGATAAGGCGGCGGCGGTGCCTGAAAATAAAATAGTCGTTCTGAGAATGTTAGACTGGACGATTATCCCGATAGAAAATCTGCTCGCCCGGCGCAAAGGGCCTGTTATGGTGCAGGTGAAAACAAGCGAGCAGGCTAAGCTGATGGTTGAGATACTGGAAAAAGGTGTCGACGGGGTAGTGCTGAATTCAACAGATGTGAACGAGATAAAGAAGACAGCGGACATTATCCACGGTGTAAGTGAAAAGATAGAGTTGGTAAGCGCGACTATAACAGCGACAAAACAATTGGGGATGGGAGACCGGGCGTGTCTGGATACGTGTACGCAGATGGTGCTCGGTGAAGGGATGCTGGTGGGTAATACGGCATCGGGATATTTTCTCGTACATTCGGAATCGATAGATAATCCGTATGTGGCGTCGCGGCCTTTTCGGGTAAACGCCGGAGCAGTGCACGCATATACATTAGGGCCGGACGGCAAGACAAAGTACCTCGCCGATTTGAAGAGTGGTGATGAAGTGCTGGTAGTCGATTATACGGGAAAAAGTCAACTGGCATACTTAGGCAGGAATAAGATAGAGAAACGGCCGATGATTCTCATCGAGGCTGAGGCCGAAGGAATTCCAATCAGCTTAGTACTGCAGAACGCTGAGACGATTCGATTAGTCAATCCTGACGGCAAGTCGATATCGATTTCAAATCTGAAGGTTGGTGACAAAGTTTTAGGGCATGTTGAAAAAGGCGGCAGGCACTTCGGGATGAAGGTCGAGGAAACCTTAGTCGAAAGATAGGTTTGTCAGGGAGGATTAGATTACATGGAAGTTGAGCTGATTGACATACTGGCGGTGGTTATAGCGGTGGTTCTGGGGGGAGTGATAGGCATTGAACGCGAATTCAGGCGCAAGGCTGCAGGATTGCGGACAAATGTACTGATATGCGTTGGGGCGGCGGTATTTACAATTATTTCGAGGAAAATGGGGGGAGCAGGTGAGCAGTCGGTTACGCGAATAGCGGCGCAGGTGGTTACGGGCGTCGGTTTTCTCGGTGCCGGTGCGATTGTACGCGACCGAGCCGGCGTGCTGGGACTGACAACAGCGGCGACTATATGGCTTGTGGCGAGTATCGGGATGGCCTGCGGTGCGGGTTTTTTCAAGCTGGCTGCGGCAACTACCGTCCTTGCAATTCTGGTGCTGATAGGGCTGAGTAAACTCGAGACAACAATCAAAAAATGGAGACCTAAAAAACAGTCCGACACTAACGCTCAATAGCCGGTTGTCAGGTCACCACGGGTAGCAGCAAGTACAGCAGCGAAAGCAATCGCTGCGGTTTCCACTCGAAGAACTGTATTAGTTATACGAACAAATTTAGCACCGGCGCCGGTTAATAATTCATTCTCACGGTCGGTAAGCCCACCTTCCGGGCCGATAAAAGCAATCACGTCTCTGGAGTCGAATTTAATTTTGAGCAGCGATTTTGCGTTATCAGCCAAAGACCCTACGAGAATACGTGAAGCGGGATAATCAACAGTGAGTTTCGAGATTGCCTTGGTGAGCGGTAAAGGTTTATCGATTACAGGCAGGAAAAGTCTTTTGCATTGTTTGGCGGCTGAGATAGTGATATTGCGCCAGCGGTCGGCTGCCTTCGGATTTTTCGGCTGTTTGACGGAGCGCTCGAATATAACGGGTGTGATTCTGTCGGCGCCGAGCTCGGTGCATTTGGCGATGAGCAAGTCGAAGCGGTCGGCTTTGGGTACACTCGCGGCAATGATTATTCGAGGTCTGGCTGGTTTTTCAGCGGTTTGCAGACTTTCTATTCGACAGGTGACTTCTTTGGAACTGATTTTTTCTATTTGGGCTTTGGCCAAAGTCCCCCTGCCGTCGAAGAGCTCGACTGTTTGACCTTGTGTCAGCCTCATCACCGAAGCGGCGTGGCGTGCTTCGGGACCGGTGATTTGGGCTTTCGGCGCTATTATGTCTCGGCAATAAAATCGATGTGCATGCATAAAAATAGAATATGCTATTGACCGGCAGAAGACTCTCTGATTAGTTTAAGCGTATTTCCTTCTCTCTTATATACTCTAACGACTTTTTTAATCTTCAAATCTGTGCCAAATCTTTGTTTCCGTAAAAAATCTACTGTCTCAATTCGTTCCTTCGGGGTTTTGCTGAGCCAGAAGGCCAGGTCCTCTTTGGTTTCGTCAATATCACCCTTACGAAATATTCTGACTTTTTTGCGGTCCATTTCCATATATGTATTATACCACAATTATACCGCTATTCCCAGCACGGATTCCGGCAAAGTTTGGCCACAGAGTTTACAGATTTTTGTATAGCCACAGAAGGCACCCCGGCTAACAACTTGCCGGGGCAGGCAGAGTTCACAGAGTTTTATTTTTCACCACCTGTGAAGAGCTTGAAGTCAAATAATAAAATTCCTTTTACCTCATTTTTTTGTTTTGAGGGCATCCTTCTTAATACTGCAATCAGTTGCGATGGCATAGTTAGTCACAAATATTTAACTGAACAGCATTTTTTCAGTTCAGCTTTTCTTAAGGCAATCTTAGCGGTTATCAATAACCTAAATATTTTACTGGCAATCGCAAAAACGTTGCCAACCACCTATATGGGACTTGCCAGCCTGGCAGTCCATGCAGATTATTGAGG
>CAZOVR010000055.1:15082-18084 GCA_964583405.1 uncultured Pirellulales bacterium | reverse complement strand
TGGTTGTCGAGTATGGGATTTTATGATTTTGCCGGCTCGACGGTTGTTCATACGACCGGCGGGATGGCGGCTCTTATTGGTACGATTATCCTTCGGCCTCGCGAGGGTAAGTTTGGCATAGACGGCAAGGCCAACGCAATACCGGCGCACAGTATTCCATTAGCGTCTCTGGGCGTGTTCATATTATGGTTTGCCTGGTTTGGATTTAATGCAGGTTCGACGCTGGGTGTGAACAACGGCGGCTTTGACATCGGCAGGGTTGCAATCAATACTAATCTTGCCGCGGCGCTTGGTGGTATAGCTGCGATGCTCACCGCCTGGAAGCGGTTCGGCAAGCCGGATTTGTCAATGGCGATGAACGGCGCCCTGGCGGGGTTGGTAGCTATCACGGCGCCGTGTGCATGTGTCGAACCCTGGGCCGCGATAGTTATCGGTTCCGCAGCGGGAGTGATAGTAGTACTGGGTGTCGAACTTTTGGATAAGCTTCAGATTGACGACCCCGTCGGCGCCGTTCCGGTGCACGGCATGTGTGGTATATGGGGCACGCTCGCTGTCGGAATATTCGGCAAAAAGGCCCTTGGCCTGGCTAACGAAGGCTTTATTTACGGTGGAAATCCGATGCAGATAGGTGTTCAGATGGTCGGCTCGGTAGCGACGATTATCTTTGTCGTCGTCTGTATGGGCATTGTGTTTAAGCTGATTGATGTTACCATAGGCCTGCGAGTCAGCAGAGAAGAGGAATTAAGAGGCCTGGATATCGGCGAGCACGGAATGGAAGCATACGGCGGTTTCCAGATATTCAGTACAAGCTGAAAATAGGGTTCAGGGTACAGGGTTCAGGGTATATTAAAATGAAATTAGTGGTAGCATATATCCAGCCGCATAAGCTGAATGACGTCAAGAAGGCGTTGTACAAAGCTGAAGTTTACAAAATGAGTGTCACAAACGCACTCGGCTGCGGTGCGCAGCCGGCCTACGAAGAGAGCTATCGAGGAATCAAGTTCGAGGTCAACCTTTTCAAAAAAGTACGACTGGAAGTTGCGGTAAACGATAATTTCATTCAAAGAACGATTGACGCAATTATCGAAGGTGCCAAAACCGGCAAACTCGGTGACGGCAAGATATTCGTTGTGGGTTTGGAAGAGTGTATAAGAATACGGACCGGCGAAAAGGGCAACGATGCGATAGGTTAAAGTTCGTAAGGCTTCAATATGTAAAACTATTATTTGATTTTGAAAGTTAGTGTTAAGGTGATTTGAAAGGACAAGATGATGACCCCAAAAGATTTCTTTGACTTCGCGAAAAAGAACAACGCGAAAATGGTCGACCTGAAATTCGTTGACCTGCTGGGTACGTGGCAGCACTGCTCGTACCCGATCGAATGCTGGGACGACGGCACGTTCGAAGACGGCCTTGGTTTTGACGGCTCGTCTATTCGCGGCTGGCAGGACATTCACATGTCGGACATGCTCGCTGTGCCCGACCCCAACACCACCGTTATGGACCCGTTTTTTGCCGAGCCGACCGTCAGCATAATCGCCGATATCGTTGACCCCGTGACAAAAGAGGATTACAGCCGTGACCCGCGCCACATCGCGAGAAAGGGAGCGGCGTATCTGAAAGAGACGGGTATTGCCGATACTTGTTTCATCGGCCCGGAGCCCGAGTTTTTTATCTTCGACGAAGTTCAGTATGAACAGAATCAGCATACGGGAATGTATCGGATTGATTCGGTCGAAGGCGCGTGGAACACCGCGCGTTTCGAAGAGCCGAACCTCGGATACAAACCGAGCTTCAAGGGCGGATACTTCCCCGTCAGCCCGACCGACACCTATCACGACCTTCGCGGCGAGATGGTTTATGAGATGATGAAGCTCGGCATCAAGGTCGAAGCCCATCATCATGAGGTCGCAACAGCCGGTCAGGCCGAAATCGATATGCAGTTCGATGAACTGCTCAAGATGTGCGACCAGTTCATGTGGTACAAGTACGTCATCAAGAACGTCGCCAAACGCAACGGCAAGACGGTGACGTTTATGCCCAAACCCGTTTTCGACGACAACGGCAGCGGTATGCACACTCACTTTTCACTGTGGAAGGGCGGTAAACCGCTGTTCGCCGGCGACAAGTATGCGGGCCTTAGTGACATCGGATTATATAGTGCCGGCGGCATTCTCAAGCACGCCGCTTCTCTGCTGGCTTTTGCTGCGCCGACGACCAATTCGTATCGCCGTCTGGTGCCGGGTTTCGAGGCGCCCGTCAATCTTGTTATGAGCGCGCGAAACCGTTCGGCTGCGGTTCGTATCCCGATGTATTCGTCCAGTCCCAAGGCCAAGCGGCTTGAGTTCCGCTGTCCCGATCCGACGGCAAACGGTTATCTTGCGTGGACGGCGGTGCTGATGGCTGCGCTCGACGGTGTTAAAAACAAAATCGACCCGGGCAATCCGCTCGACGTGAACATCTATCATCTCGATGAGAAGGAGCTGGCAAAATATAAACACACTCCCGGTTCGCTCGAAGAAGCTATCGACGCCCTCGAAGCAGACTATGAGTTCCTGACGCAGGGCGGTGTCTTTACTGATGACCTTGTACAGATGTGGATTAAGTGGAAGCGTGACGAGGAAATAAAACCGATGCACCTTCGTCCGCATCCGCACGAGTTCCATTTGTATTACGACAGTTGATAGAATTAGTGCTTTTGGGGTCGTCGGCTCTGAGCTGACGCCTTTACCCACCTCGGCGCAGGAGTATTGCGCCGAGGTGGGAATTTTTCGCGCGCTGCGACAATGTTTAGACCCGAAGCCGGCTTCGGGGTTGTCGCTGCGAATTGACATTAACAGCACAATATTATAGGGTGCCGGCCTGGAAAAGTACGGAAGTGGTGTTATGGTGCGCAAGCTGGAAAAACAAGGTTTATACGACCCGCGGTTTGAACACGATGCCTGCGGTATCGGTGCGGTCGTTAATATAAACGGCAAAGCGGACCATGCCATTATCGAGTA
>CAZOVR010000055.1:0-14982 GCA_964583405.1 uncultured Pirellulales bacterium | reverse complement strand
CCGGGTAATAATGATTGTCTCGGCAAAATCGCGTTAAGCGCAGAACCTTCGATTAAACAAGTATTCGTTGCCGCTGATGGCTGCGAGGGAGTCGATTTCGAGCGGCGGTTATATATGGCCAGGCGGCGCGCCGAGAGAATCGCATCCGAACGGTTCGGCGCTGAAGGTGAAGATTTCTACATAACCAGCCTGTCGTCCAGGACCATATGCTATAAAGGCATGTTCATGGCATGGCAACTCTTTGCCTATTATCCCGACCTGTCGGATGAAAGGCTCAAGTCCGCTCTTTGCGTCGTTCATCAGCGCTACAGCACCAACACCATGCCGAACTGGCGCCTGGCCCAGCCGTTCAGGTGTATCGCGCACAACGGTGAGATTAATACGCTAAGCGGTAACCGAAATTGCATGCGTATTCGCGAACGGACTATGGTCAGTAATGTCTTCGGCTACGGACTGCGCGACCTGCTGCCGGTATTGTCCCCGGGCGGCAGCGACTCTGCCTGCTTCGATAATATGCTCGAATTTCTTATTCATGCCGGCCGCTCTCTGCCGCATGTAATGATGATGATGATACCGGAGGCCTTCGGACCGGCATATCACATCAGCAAGGACAAACGTGCGTTCTATGAATATCACGCCGCGATAATGGAGCCGTGGGACGGACCGGCGGCGATGGTCTTTACCGACGGGCGTTTGATTGGCGGTACACTCGACCGCAACGGCCTGCGACCCTGCCGCTACCTGGTCACTACCGATGGTCTTGTGGTATTAGCCAGTGAGGCGGGCGTCATTGAATTTCCGCCGGAAAGAATTCAGAGAAAAGGCCGGCTACAGCCCGGACATATGTTCCTCGTAGATACCGTCGAAGGGCGGATTATCACAGACAATGAAATAAAAAGTAAAATTTCAAGACGTAAACCTTATAGACGATGGCTCGAAGAAAGAATAGAGCTTCGGGGCCTGTTCGATACACCTCAGCCGGCGGTCAGCGACTCCGAGACGATAGCCCTGCGACAGCGCGTCTTCGGTTATACCCGCGAAGAGCTAAGAATGATTCTGATGCCGATGGCGCTCAACGGCCAGGAGCCGATAGGCTCAATGGGAAACGATACTCCATTGGCCGTTCTCTCAGAAAAACCGAAGCTGCTGTTCGCATACTTCAAACAGCTATTTGCTCAGGTGACAAATCCGCCGATAGACCCGCTCCGGGAAGGACTCGTGATGAGCCTGATGATGTTCACCGGCAAGAGGCGAAACATATTAGAAGAGAGTCCCGAGCACTGTAAGCAGTTGAAACTGCCGCATCCGATTCTGACCAATGAAGACCTGAATCGCCTTCGCTCGGTCCAGAGGGAAGATTTCAAGGTTGCGACGGTCTCGGCCCTGTTCGATGCGACCGCTGACGACCCTGCCCGTGCGTTGAATGACGCGCTGGAGAAATTGCTCGACGACGCCGGACAGGCTATTAACAACGGCGCGTCGCTTATCATAATCAGCGATAAGGGCCAGTCGCAGGAAAAAGCGCCCATCCCGTCTCTACTGGCGGTGAGCGCCGTTCATCAGGGTCTATTGAATCGCCGCCTGCGAAGTGAGGCAGGCCTTATAGTCGAAAGCGGTGAGCCGCGAGAGGTAATGCACTTCTGCCTGCTCGCGGGTTTCGGCGCAAACGCCGTCAATCCGTATCTGGCTTTCGAATCGCTCGATGAGCTTCAGCGCGATAGTGAGCTGCCCGGTGACATGGAGCCGTACAGGATCGCGGACAATTACATCGCCGCCGTTAAAAAGGGCATCCTCAAGACGATGAGCAAGATGGGTATCTCGACATTGAGAAGTTACCACACCGCCCAGTTGTTCGAGGCCATTGGCCTTAATCGCGATGTGATTGACAAATACTTCACGGGCACAAGCTCGCGCATCGAAGGTATCGGACTGGCACAAATCGCCGAAGAAGTTTTACAGCGGCACAAATCCGCTTACGCGCCTCGAAAAGCAGGCCAGCTCGATTTGGACTTTGGCGGAGAATATCACTGGCGCAGCGACGGCGAGCGGCACCTCTGGAATCCGGTTACCGTAACGCGTCTTCAGCATGCAGTCAAATTCGAAGATGCAAAGGCCTACGAAGAATACAAAGACGCAATCAACAACCAGGCCAAAAAACTGTGCACCCTTCGAGGACTGTTCGAATTCGTACCCGGCAAGTCCGTCCCGCTCGAAGAGGTTGAGCCTGCTGAAAATATCGTCAAACGGTTCTGCACCGGCGCGATGAGCCACGGCTCTATCAGCAAAGAGGCCCATGAGTGCCTTGCGATTGCAATGAATCGTATCGGCGCGATGAGCAATACAGGTGAAGGCGGCGAGGACCCGGCAAGATACGTACCCGAAACAAACGGCGACTCGAAAAACTGCGCGATTAAACAGGTCGCAAGCGGCAGGTTCGGCGTCACCGTCGAATACCTCGCAAATGCCAAAGAATTGCAGATAAAAATGGCGCAGGGCGCAAAGCCCGGCGAAGGCGGTCAGCTCCCTGGTCATAAAGTAACCGATGAAATAGCCAGACTGAGATATTCGACGCCCGGCGTTACTCTTATATCACCGCCGCCGCATCACGATATATATTCGATTGAAGATTTGGCGCAGCTAATTTACGACCTTAAGTGCTCCAATCCCGGCGTAAAGGTTTCGGTCAAGCTCGTCGCCGAGGTCGGCGTAGGTACAATCGCCGCAGGCGTCGCAAAAGGCAACGCCGACGAGGTGCTTATCAGCGGTCACGACGGCGGTACGGGTGCAAGCCCGCTTTCCTCGATTAAGCACGCAGGTGTACCGTGGGAGCTCGGCCTTGCCGAGACACAGCAGGTGTTGGTAATGAACGGCTTGCGCGACAGGATTCGTGTTCAGACCGACGGCCAGCTGAAGACAGGGCGTGACGTCGTAATCGCAGCTATGCTCGGCGCCGACCAGTTCGGTTTCGGAACTGCGTCATTGGTGACGTTAGGCTGTACGCTGCTTAGAAAATGTCACGAGGGCGCGTGCACATACGGAATCGCCACGCAGGACCCCGAGCTTCGCAGACGTTTCGCCGGCAGGCCGGAGTACACAACGCGGTTCATGTTTTTTGTCGCCGAAGAAATTCGGCAGTTAATGGCCCAATTAGGGTTTCGCAAGTTCGAGGACATGATAGGCCGAAGTGACAGGCTCAGTGTCACAAAGGCGATAGAACATTACAAGACCAAAGGTCTGGACTTCTCCGCGATTCTCCATCAGCCGCAGTATAAAGACCAAAGGGCCATTCGCCTCAGTGCGAAACAGCCGAACAAGCTCGAAGACCATCTTGACTATAAGATTCTGGAAAAGGCCGCCGCCGCGATAGAGTCCGGCAAAAAGACAAAACTGAAAATGCCGATTCGCAACATTAACCGTACGGTCGGCGCTATTATAAGCAACCGGATTGTAAAGAAATACGGTTCAGCCGGCCTGCCGGACGGTACGCTGCAGGTCGAATTGACCGGCTCAGCAGGCCAGAGTTTCGGCGCGTTTCTGGCGCCGGGTGTTACACTGAAGCTAATCGGCGACAGCAACGATTACCTCGGCAAGGGACTCAGCGGCGGACGGATTGTCGTAATAAGGCCGACCAAATCTCCGTTCGTTGCCCATGAAAATATTATCGTCGGCAATACCCTGCTCTATGGCGCTACTCGCGGCGAGGTCTTTATCAACGGTGTTGCGGGCGAGCGCTTCTGCGTCCGCAACAGCGGCGCTGCCGCTGTTGTCGAAGGTGTTGGCGACCACGCCTGTGAATATATGACCGGCGGTGTGGTGGTAGTTCTCGGCCAGACAGGCTGCAATTTCGCCGCCGGGATGAGCGGCGGTACTGCTTACGTCCTGGATGAGATGCAGTTGTTCGATACCCTCTGTAACCTCGATATGGTCGAGCTGGAGAGCGTCTGGCGACCGGCCGACAAAGAGATGCTCAGGGACCTGATTGAGCGGCATTACAAATGGACTGACAGCGACCGCGCCAAATACATCCTCGACAACTGGAACGACGCAATCGGCAAATTCGTCAAAGTGATGCCGATTGATTATCGCAGGGCGCTGGAAAAGATGCGGGCAGCCGAACAGCGCGATACCGACACGACCCCTGCGACCGAAGAGGTGTTTTAACGGGCCGCTCAAACGAGACTATTTAACGTAGAGTTATATATGGGCGAAACAAAAGGCTTTTTAAAATATACCCGTCAGGGGGTCGAGCACCGGCCTGTCGAAGAGCGTGTGCACGACTTCGCCGATATCGATATACCCCTTACTCCCGAGGCCATCATACAGCAGGCCGCCCGCTGTGCAGATTGCGGAATTCCCTTTTGTTTAGGTGTGGGTTGTCCGCTGAATAACCGGATTCCGGAGTTCAATGACCTGGTCTACAGGGGTAAGTGGAAGGCGGCGTGCGACAATCTGCACTCGACGAATAATTTTCCAGAGATAACAGGACGCGTCTGCCCCGCGCCGTGTGAGACTGCGTGCACACTGGCAGTCAACGATGAGCCTGTTCTTATCCGACATATCGAAAACCAGATAGTCGAACGCGGATTCGCTGAAAGGTGGATTGTGCCGCTGCCGGCTAAACAAAAAACGGGTAAAAGTGTCGCGGTTATCGGCTCCGGGCCGGCCGGTCTTGCAGCGGCGCAACAACTGGCGCGGGCCGGACACGATGTTATGGTCTTCGAGAAGGACAACAAAACAGGCGGACTGCTGCGATACGGCATACCCGATTTCAAACTGCCAAAAGATATCATCGACCGCCGGTTGGAACAGCTCAAGGCCGAAGGCGTAGATTTCCAGACCGGGGTTTGCGTAGGTGAGGATATCTCTGTTCGATACCTTCGGAAGTTGTTCGACGCCGTTTGCCTTACTATGGGGGCAGGTCAGCCGCGGGATTTGAATGTCCCGGGGCGAGAAAACGCCAATATCGTTTTCGCATGGGATTTCCTTACCGCACAGAACAAACTTTGCAGCGGCGAGCCGGTTAGAAAAGATGCAGTAACCACCGCCAAAGACAAGGTAGTAGTCGTCATCGGCGGCGGCGATACGGGCAGCGACTGCGTCGGAACAGCCCAGCGGCAGGGGCCTAAGGAAATTATCCAGCTTGAGATTCTGCCCAAGCCGCCTGAACAACGGCCGATAGATACGCCCTGGCCGATGTGGCCTCGGATTATGCGGACCAGCAGCAGTCATGAAGAAGGATGCGACCGAAGATGGAGCGTTTTGACAAAACGCTTCGAAGGTAAAAACGGCAAAGTCACCGAGCTACACGGCTGTAATGTAGAGTGGACACAGACAAACGGCAAATGGCAGATGAAGGAAGTGCCCGGCAGTGATTTTGTCATCAAGGCCGATTTGCTGCTGCTTGCGATGGGTTACGTGCACGTCGTGCATAAAGGGCTCGTTGAAAGCCTCGGACTCAAATTAGACGAGCGGGGCAATATCGCCGTGCAGGATTATCAGAGCAGTGAGGATTGGGTATTCGCAGCAGGCGATACCGTATTGGGGGCGTCGTTAGTTGTCCGCGCAATAGCACAGGGCAGAGAAGCAGCAGAAGGAATCGATAACTGGCTGCGTTCCGCTTAATTGCGGCAGGGATTATTTGCACGCCGTTTTTTGAAATCCACCTGCAGGGAGTATTCGGTGATTTCTGATTTTGCGCCGTCAGTACAGGATTAAAGAATATCTTGACGGTTTAAATCCGCTTCCATTACAGTATATATCCAAACTGTCACTGATTAAGGAGCAGGAATTATGAAAAGGTTATTTATTGTCAGTACAAAAATCCTGGGTTTAATGTGCCTTTGGCAAGCTGTATCCGCAACGATTCATCTTGTTTCGTATGGCAATCTCTTTGCATTTCATGGTGATGCAGGATTTTGGTATTGGTTGACAGGTATTGTGGTTTATTTCGCGGGACTGATTATTTATGTCTCGCTGTCGATTTGGTTCGCTTATATTTTATTATGCCGAAGCGAATGGCTTGCTCGAAAGGTCGGAATTGACGAACAGGGCAGTGTGCCCAACTGGCCCGGCGAAAAAAAACTCCTAAATCTGGGCATCATACTTTTGGGTATATACATTTCATCTTTTGCCATACCGAGGGTGGTTAGGTCTTTATCGTTATCACTGGGTAATTCTTATTTTTGGCATGGAAATTCTCAGAATTTCTATTCTCTTCTGAGCGCTGATATCCTGCCTGTCTTAGCTGACGTTCTGCAGGTGTGTATCGGCTTTGCCATGATTGTATGGCCTGGTCGTATAATGCGCTGTATTGAAAGAATACAGAAAAGGTTTGACCGTCCTGCAGTCGAAGCGGCAGCGCCGGAGTAATCAATTTACAAGTTAATCGCGCGGACAGAGAAGCAGCAGAAGGAATCGATAACTGGCTAAAAAACGCCTGATTTCAAATTTGACAATTCCAGTTCTCAAAAGTACCATTGTTTTGAATGCTACTGTTTTGGTCGACATCTATTGATATTGTTCTGCCTCGTGTTGTATGTAATTGCATTGGATGTAACAGGGAGATTGACCGTGCCTTATGAAATTGGAGTAGATCACGATAATCAAATAATTATTTTACACGTATCAGGTAAGGAAACGCTCGATGAGCACATGGATATCTGTGAAAAAACAGTTCAGAATTGTTTCGACAATGGATTCAATAGGTTGCTGATAGATTTGCGGGCCTTGGACACTGCCAACATTACCTCTGCTGAAACAGGGGTCGAATTTGGCAAGTTTTTTGCCGGTGATCAACGGCTAAAAGACGTTCGAATCGCTCAAGTATTACCCACAGAAATTCTTACTCGTATTGATGTCGATTTTTCGGCGTCTATCGCCGAAATTAAAGGTAAAACTATCGGCAGATTCACCACGCTCGAAGAAGCCAAACAATGGCTGAAAGAACAGGAGTCTGAATTCTAACCACAGATTAACACAGACTCTGATTATCTCTTTTTGCCTTTGGCGATAGTAGATAAATCCGTGAAAATCCGCGCAATTCTCGGTTATAATAAGTCATTAGTCTACAGTCTTTGGTCTAATTCAGTCCACCGGCTGGATGGTCATACCTTTTTCGATTTTTCCGCAGCCTTCGAGGGCCTTGCAATAGGCGATTTTTTCTTTGACCGAGGTAACTTCGAGAACGCCGACCTGGGTCATATCTATGTCGAGGACCTCGCCGGTGTCTTCGTCAAGGAGCTCTTCGATACTGCCGACGCTGAATTTCTGGCCGACCTTTACGCCTTCACGTTCGCCTCGATTGATTATGATTTTGTCGTCTTTGACGAGGACGATGCTGCCCTCCCACGCGATGTTATCAAGCTGTTTGATGAGAAAATCGACACCCTGGCCGACCGCGTCTTCACAGGCCTTGCCAACGTTATCAACTTTGTGGCCGGACAAAGCGCCGGTTACTCCCTTCAATCCGCCGCCGAAGTATCCTATCCTTCCGGCTTTTCGGTCTGATTTTCCCACGACGTCCGTCGAGGCCTTGACCTGTCCGGTTTCCGAATCGACAAGATAAATAGTGATATTGATTTCCGCGCGGTCCTTTGCACCGCCCAACTGGAGGCCCTGGATATTTATTCCGCCTGAGCCGCCTGTAGTAGTGTCCTGGACGTGTGTGATAGCGCCTTTAACCAGAAGCTGCGCGGGTGTCATACGTCCTATCTTGGGGGTCTTTTTACCGCCGGCGGTGCGTCCGCTTGCGCCGAAGTCCTGCTCAGCCATCGCTTCCTGACGCATCTGTGTATCACCGAGGACGATAAACCAGCCGGACTCCTGCAAAGCGTTTGTCATGATTTCGGTAAAGCCGTTGCCGAGGTCCCACTGGCCTCGCCAGCCGGCCTTGTTTTCAAAATCGGTGACGGTAATTGAATATCGCAGATTGCCTTCGGGCCTGTCCTTGGTGGGTTCCATATCGTCTATTACCATTGCCACCGGATAGTTTTTTCCGCCGGTGTAATAGACCGTTCCTGAAACACTGACGGCCCGGTCCTTTTCGCATGTTTTTTTGAGCTGCTCACCGGTTCCGTAATTCTGATACATCCGGATAACGGCTGAGTCTTTAGGAAGGTAGGCATTGAAATTTTCTTTTGTCTTGCCAGGCCGGTACAGCTTGACTGCCGTGTATTCATCGGCGGTAATACCTTCGCAATCGAGCTTGAATGAGCCGCTATCCAGCTCTCCCAGTCCGGCCTTGAACATTACAGCTTTACCGCTGATATCTTCCTTGGCCTTTTTAAGGTCTTTGAATTCGAGCTGGTCGCAGGATTCTGCGAGCAGCGTAAAAGAGCAGACCCAGAGCGCAGCTAATACAAGCGGAAATAATCGAATCCTTTCCATTTGGCATCTCCTTATCAATTTTCGGATAATGGTAGATATACTTATTCTGACAGCATTCTTGATGATGTCTTCATAAAAATCAAGGAAAATCACAGTCGAATAAATTTCTTTAACCTGCGATTGTTTTTCTATACCCTTGTCGTTTTTATTCTTACGCTCTGTTTCGGTCTTGTCTGAATTCTACTTGTCTTTGTCGTGAATCGAAGGGATAATTTGCCTTAGACGATGGTCGGGCAAGAATTAACGGAATTATGAGGAGCTATGGACAAGCCTAATGTTCCAAAGGATATAGTTATAAGGGCATCGGGTCTTGTTTTCGGGGCCGTGATAGTAGCCGCAGTTATCTATGCGACAGGCGGGGATTTGCTGTTCGAGCTTGGCCGCAGCCGAACTGATATAAGAGTTCTAAAGATTTTTACTTATGTACTGATAATTGTTGTTTCGACGCTACAAATAATTTTTTCGCTGCTGAGAATAAGGCTCAATAAATACAGCATACCTTTTGAGATTATATACTTTTTAGCGGTATTCATTTCTGTAGTCAGGATAACACAATACGGCCATCAATATTTCACCGGCGAGATAACGCCGGAAGATTGGGGATTCTCATTTGCAGTGGAAATCGGCGCATATTCGTTAAATCTTGTCAGTCTCGTTTTATACTCAATCAATAAAACGATGTTTAGGCTGACTAAGGAAATGTATGAAAAGTGCGATGTTTGCGGCCGGGATTTATACTCCCATGGTGTTCCGGAGCAGGGCGAAAACTATAAGCTCTGCGGGCTGTGCAAAAACAGCTTAAAAGGAAAACGGGATTAAAAAGAGTATTGAACCAGGAGGTATTCAGGTCTAAAATTATAAATTGTATAGTCCGCGACAACCCGTGATTTAATCGATCGTTGGTCCGGCTTCTTAGGTCTAACCAAATCTGTGCAAATCAGCGTCATCAGTGATTGTTTTTTCTGTGTTCTTGTGACTTATGGCTTTATTTCGGCTTCGCAGACAAATGACGCAGCGACGAATTCAGCCTGTAGCAAGCTGCGATTAATTTGCTTCGAAGGGAAATCCTCCTTGTCTTTGGCGGGAATTGTAGGGATAATGCGTTGCAAAAGCGGAAAGAGCCCATGCGGGAAATGAGACAGGACTTGGAGGAAATTTTATTATGCAAGTGGAAATGATAACCTTACGAGTGTTGTCTGGGCTAATGATTATAGCTATTTTGACTACTACCGGCTGTGATAGACTAACTGCGGTTACTAAATTCGACCTGCCCAGCCTGAGCCTTAAAGCGAAGCCTGATGCCGACCTGGCAAAAGTAATATTTTTCAACAACTCCGATGTTGTCACGCACGGCATAGATTCCTGCGGAGCTGTAACAATTAAAATTAACGACAAAGACCTTGCCACTCTGCCAATACACACTTATGTCCAGATTTTTTTAGAGAAAAACGAATACGATCTTCATATGGCCCATCTGGATGCGTTTCTTTTTGAAAGCGACCACAAATTAAAAGTAGATAAAGATGAAATGTTCGTTGAGGTTTCTGCCAGCACTACCTCAAACAGGTATAAAATTGCAGACCAGTTACCTGATAATTTTATCACAAAATACAAACGAAGGAGTTATTTAGAGGTTTGCACTTATACCATCAACGGGTTGACTGTTCGGACGGGGGACCTTATTTGCACTACAAACGGCAACAAGAGTTTGGGCTTGGGGCAATTCTGGTTTCTTGTAGGGATGATACTGCCCGGCGATGTGGACCACGTTGTTGTTTACACAGGGCCTGAAGGCCGTTGTGTGGAATCCGGCGCTAAGGGGCGTGTTATCGAGTTCGACGTTATGAATAATACATGGAATGCCAATGAAATGGACGACCAACGAGGCCCTCTTATAGATACATTGTATGGTGTCGCATATCCATTAGCCGGTAAGCAGATGTCGGATGAGGAAAAATCAGATGTACGCACAAGCGTTGCAGAATACTGCCTGGAACATGCGAAGAAGAAAACACCCTACAACCTTAATTTCGGGGACTCGCAAACAGAGGATGCCATCTATTGCAGCCAACTGGCTTATCTGGCCTATCTGAAAAACGGAATCGACCTGAACACAGAAAAAGGCATACCGAAAATACCTGGGTCGGAAGGTATTATCTTCCCCGAGGAAATATGGAACAGTTGTGAGAACGAAAGGCCCTGACAAATCTTTTGGTTCTAATTCCGGGATGTATGTTTGCCCATGCGGGGAATTGGCCCTTCGGCATGGTTCGACTACGCTCACCACAGGTTGCTCAGGACAAGCGGGACGATTAAGAGTTGGCGGGGGGTTAATTTAAGATTGCAGATTGAATATTGAAGAATCTGTCTTAATCAGCGTAATCAGTGTAATCAGCGATTAAAATTCAAAACTGCCGGCTTATTTCCAGCCAGTTCTTTTGTATTCTTCTTTTCTCTTTTGCTTTTTTACCTTGGCCCCTTATGCCCTTTTGCCCTTTTGCATTTTCCCTTTGCCTTACCCCGTTTTTAGCGGTAAAATCTGCTTATATTTCGTCTTTTGCATAGAGAAGGAACAATATGGAGGCAAAAGCTACAAAGGCAGATGGAGCATAAAATGAAAAGTGTAATATTTCTGCCGCTTTTAGCTTGTTCGATATTTGCAGGCGGTATTGCTGAAAAACAAAAGCAATATGTACATTTTCCAATAAAAATCGGCCTGCTCGCCGACACCCAGATTACCTCTCATAATGGCTTTTCCGATTATAATTACAGAAGCAAACTTGCCGACCGAATGGTTGGTTTCAGCATTCGCCCTCCTGCATTGGAATGTATCCTCGCTGAAGAAATGTTAAATATAGCTCTCAGGAAATTGACGCAGGATGATGAAGGTGGGAAAGACGGAGTTGACATAATTATATATCTCGGGGACGGTGCCAATAGCGGCGGCACGGACGAAATTGAGACGTTCTTTTCTGTCCTCGAAAAACACAGAGACGTAACGGGAATTCCAATATTCGTGCTCATAGGAAATCATGATTATTTAGGGTGTGGAAATATCGTAACTCCGGGGACAAGGTATGCCCTTTTGAATCGTGACGGCCGGCCGAGTAATCCGGCGCTCTCGAAATATCAGGTCCTTAAAAAGATAAGCGAGTTTAATCATGCCAGTAACAATTTGCCCGCAAATAAAAACTTTAAATACATTGACAATTATGAGGCGGTCGAACGAAATAAGGAATTAGTTCATGACACAGGTTTATATTTAAGCGGACTGGTTTCCTATTCGGAGGAGGGTAAAAACAGTTTAGAAATATTTTTGTTAGATACTTCGGACTACAAGGATGCTCCCGACTGGTCAAGCCTTGCCAAATGGGGGTTTTATGGAGTAATCGGGTCGTTATCATTCAAAGATGAGCCTGGTTTGTTATCGCAAGCCAGCTACTTTAAAAATATCGCCGGAACCTCGTCGCCGGATTTCAGGTTTTTGGCCTCTCATTATCCAAAGGACCATCTTGACAGAATCACTTTTACCAAGCCCGGTGACGTTCCCTTTGACGTAACGAATGTGGCGTGGACGGTTACCGAGGGTGCTTTCAGCTTTCCCACATTCACCAGGACACTTAACCAAAACCTTGAGGCTCTGCTTTCACAGAAAAAAAGAAATTATTGGCTGTCCGCCCATACTCACGTGCCCACTATGCCCCAGCCTTCTAAAATAGTTGTTGGAGGATTATTGGGTGATAAATATTACAGCGGAATTAACATAGGATCAACCACTGATTACAGGGCACATGTCGTTGTCGTCGAAAGCTATAAGAGGCAAAAGAATAATCGTATAGATGATTTTGTTGGTTATCGCGAGATTCCTCTATTTGACTACAGAGAAGACCTCCTTGCAGCGATAATTAAAGCGATTGGTGAATACGGCCGTGACCACTGCACCGACCCGAATTTTCAAAATTTCATCTCCCCGATGGATGAGTGGGTCAAGGAGGAAAAGTCCGTAGACCTGATAGACCAGACATTTTCGACTCTCAAACAGCCCGGAAACCTGATTGACGCGGGATTTTCGATTCTCGGATTAAAGAATAAAAGCACTATGACAACTGAGGAAAAATACCGGATTTATATGGGCTTTACGATACTCGGGCTTAATAAAGTATACCAGAAAGACGGCTGGGAAAATAAGCAAACGGATGCTTCCGCCGAACACTTGAGGAATTTTATAAAGCTTTTTGTCAGCCGTACTGGAAATAATCGTGATGATGTTATTTCATGCATGGGTTTCCTGGCGGGAGCTTACGAATGCGGAAAGTTTCCCAAGGGTTGCGACTTTAATCCCGATTACCTGAAAAAACTTTGTAACAACCCGATGTAACGGCCGGGAAGAACATAATACGCATGTCTTTTATTATTGTGTGGGATGTTCAAGCGTGCAATGTTCTGTTCCGGCCCGCTGGTTGAATTACTGGCCGACCTTTACGCCTTCACCTTTACCGCAGTCTCTGCATAGCTTTGTCAATGCAGATTCCAGTATGTATTTAAGCCCTTTCCCTTTTTTCTCGGGCGGAAAATTCAAATACGCGAATTCACCGTAATACTTCTTCGCCGCAGCATCGTACACCTTTGCGGCGTCAAGCTCGTTCTTAAAACAGCCAAGGTGTATATTCCTGTAATTTCTGCCGATTTTAGCTATCCAGCGTTTCATCTGTCGGTTGTAGTAAACTCCCTTGTACTTCGAAGTTTTGTTCTGACCTCGCTGATTCCTGTTGTTCTGTAAAACCGTTGCTAACCGTAGATTGACCTTTCGATTGTCAAGTCCGTTCAGGTTTATATGGTCGACCAGCTTGCCTTTGGGCGCGTTTATGATTTCACGATGCATAAAAATCGGGCATTTCCAGGATAATTCTTTCGTCAAACGAAGAGCTTTGTATAGGCCGTTTTTCTCGAACGCCCACCATGTATATTTACTCAGAGAGTAATAATCTTCCGCATCGACAATAGCGTACTTTTTGGAATTGACTAATGGTATTCGTCGAAAAACATAGCCGTACCATATACGCCGCGCCAATAACAGCGGCCCGACGAGAATTTTGTCTAATTGGGCGGGACAACGAATTTTAATTCGATAGCAAACCATTTTGAGATTCTCCATGATTGGGTGTGTTCTGAGTTATAGGTTCCGAGTTTAAGGTTGAACGTTCCAAAATACGTGGAACTCAGTACTCGGTACGTGGTACTTATTTAAGCTGACTTGTCGCGGCATAGCTTTATGCGACGCCGGATGATCTCTGTGACTATCAGTTGTTCGTCCATACGATTGATTATTTTAATCTGCGTAAATCTGCGTGACCTGTGCCCTAGGTATCTGCGATTACAATCTTACCCGCCAATCCGGACACTGAAAACCAAAAAATCCTGCAACCCAGCCCGCTTTTGGCGGATAGAGGTCTAAAAGTGAGTTTGGTAGCGTCAAGCGACGATACCTCACCTCAAAAGCTCTCTCAGAACAGACATGAAATCGGGACTCCTGCTCACCACAAAAAGATATAGCAAAACCATCAGAATCGCGAAAACAGTGGCCCCAACAATGTTAGCCCAAACGTTATATAGGAACCCGCGCTTACCCTGTTCTTGAGTTATCACCATCCTTTCCCGTCCTTTTAACTCACAAACCGTCTGTTCCACATCAGCGATATAGCCATTTAGAGCCTCTTCGCTCGACAAAGTTGATATGATCAGACTCTTCTCGTTCCTACGCAAATCCCTGCCTAGCTTGCGGCTATTTGCTACTGTTGCCGCCTTTAAGGCTTCCACGAACTTACTGACAACTAGGCTTCGTACAATTGCGCTTACTCCTCGCCGTCTACAGTAGCTCTCTATTTCATTATAAGCTTCCAAGACCGCATTCATCGCACATGTCTCCAGTATGGACAATATGAAAATGTACTGGGGCTCCGCCCGAATTTCGCAGAATACTGTCAGTAACCAAGCTACGTACTGTGGATCCGACTAAACGCACTGTAATCTCCAGATGACCAGATTGTGGTATTTTTCTCCGTCTCATTTGAATACCAGCTTCCCCAAGCCAAAAGACCATTATACCTTTTAAGAATGCCGTTTTCTCTTGATGAGGGAAGGCCTCATCGTAGACAAAGCAAAAGACATTCATTTCAAGTCGCTGCAATTTAGCCCAACACAGGCAAAAATCGCCCGCAGAGTGAATTATACGCACATATCTGCTCTCTCTTGGGATCTCCAAAAGGACTCCTAAAAGGATACTTACTTCCTTGCGCAGAGGATGATAGGCCATACCTTCTACAGATCGGCGTCCCTGCCAGTACCTAATATTCTTTTTGGCCTGCAATACGATACACATCATAGAGAACCTTAAGACGAGAACACAAAGGCGTCGCAGACGCCCGCACCAAAGCCCAATCCGCGAAAATCCGCGCAATCTGTCCTGAGCGTAAGTCGAAGGAATCCGCGGATAACAATAATACGTGTCAATTCGTGGAACTTGTCCTGAGCGTAGTCGAAAGACTTCGTGCAGGATTTGACTTAATCTGTGCCAACAGGTTCCATCCAATGGTTCTT
>CAZOVR010000054.1:0-18637 GCA_964583405.1 uncultured Pirellulales bacterium | reverse complement strand
ACCGCGTCCGACAGCTCGCCCTGTATGGTTCGTCGGCCCGGCTGAATCTGCCAGCCATGGTAATCCGCCCCGTCATATTGGACCGTCAACTTTATTTTGCGTGTGGACATGCAGCCGAATTATAGCAGGTATTCCGCTATCTGCACAGCATTCAACGCCGCACCTTTTCGAAGCTGGTCGCCTGCCACCCAGATATTTATCCCGCGATTTTCCGGAACCGACTCGTCCTGCCTGATACGCCCGACGAAAACGTCGTCCCGCCCGGTTGCGTCAATCGGCATCGGAAAGCGATTATGCTCACGGTCGTCAATCAGTGACACTCCCGGCGCAGTGCTCAGAAGCTCCCTGACCTGCTCGGGCGTAATCGCCTCGGCGAACTCGAGGTTTATACTTTCACAGTGCGCGCGGAACACCGGCACCCGGATACAGGTACAGCTAATCGCGATACTCGGACAGTCGAATATCTTCCTGGTCTCTTTGACCATCTTGGTCTCTTCTTCGTTGTACCCGTTCGGCCCCAGCGCCGAGTTATGACTGAACACGTTGAACGCTATCTGATACGGAAAAGCATTGCACGTAGGCTTCTTCCCGCTGAGTATCTCGCGCGCCTGGTTCTCCAGCTCCAGCATCGCCGACTGTCCCGCGCCGCTGGCCGCCTGGTAGGTGCTTACAACCATCCTCTTAACGGGATTTGCTTTATGCAAAGGCCACACCGGAACGATACCGATTATCGTCGAGCAGTTCGGATTTGCGATAATCCCTTTATGCTCTTTAATCTTCTGCGGGTTAATCTCCGGTATGACCAGCGGCACCAGCGGGTCCATCCGAAAGGCCGACGAATTATCGACGACCACCGCCCCTGCCTTTACCGCCGCGGGCGCAAACTGCTTGCTCCGCGCACCGCCCGCGCTGAACAACACGATATCGATATCGACAAAGCTCTTTTCAGTAAGCTCTTCGACGATGTACTCTTTGCCTTTGAACTCTATTTTTTTACCGGCGCTCCTGCTGCTCGCCAGCATCCTCAGCGAGTCAAACGGAAACTCACGTTTCTGCAGCGTTCGCAGAAACTCCTGCCCGACCGCACCGGTAACTCCCGCAATTGCCAATCTGCAACCCATTATTGAACTTTCTCCAAACTTCCTTTAACAAACGCAGGGGCAGCCGACATCGGCTGCCCCGCTTGCGCCCAATTGTGGATTCAGATTATAACCTTACCGCTCTACAAATGCAATACCTCACTTCCCCCGCTGCCACACTGCCGCCATAATCGACGCCGTTATAATGCAGATAAAGACAAACGCCGCCGCTGGCAGTGCTGCCACATCACCGATATGCTTCAGAGCCAATGCCGTCCCCAAACCAGCGTTTTGCATCCCAATCTCCATCGATAACGTCCGCCGCCGTTTGGTTTCCATCCTGAAAATACTCGCCAGCCCGTACCCTGCCGACATTCCATAGACGTTCAAAATAATCCCAACCGCCACAATAACCCCCGTAAGCTGCGCCAATTTTGCCTTATTCAAAGCTATAACCAACGAGCATATAAAGATAATGAAAGTAACCGATATTGCAGGAAATACCGCAGCTATTCTTTCAACACGCTTTTTAAAAAAGTGCCGCACCGCAAATCCCAGAAGCAAAGGCGCTATTACCATATAAATCACACTGAAAAACATCTTCAAAAAAGGTATCGGCAGCGTGGACCTCGCCAGCAGATAAGTCAATCCCGGCGTCAGAACAGGACACAATAGTGTCGAGACTGTTGTAAGTGACACCGAATACGCCGTATCCGCCTTGGCGATATAGCTCATAACGTTGCTGGCCATTGCTCCCGGCGCCGCTCCGGTCAGAATAAGCCCCACCGTCAGCTCCGGCGATAATTTGAATACTTTCGCCAGTATAAACGCCCCTATCGGCATGATAGAATATTGCGCAATACAACCGAGTAAAACTATAGACGGTTTTTTTGCGATTCGTTTGAAGTCGTCGATTTCGAGAACCGCCCCAATCCCGAACATCGTCAGAGCAAAGAACATTTCGTTAAACTTCTTGAGTCCAACGAAAGGCCCCGGCCAAAAATACGCAACCGCGCCGAACAAAATCACCCAGACGGCAAAATACTTCGTATAAAATTTCAGTATCCGCTCAAACATGACCCGAAGTCTAACTGCCGCATCGAATAATCGCAACGCTTTTTGTAATCGCCGCGCCGCGCAAAGAAAAACCCCGACAATAATGTCAGGGTCTTTTTCTCAATCACACTTTAATGCTTTAATCATCTTCTGGTACGTCGAGCGTAACAAACCGTCTCTGCTGCCCGTCGGTCACGAGAAATACTACCGTTTCGCCCTTCTTGAACTTTTTTATTTCTTTATAAAATTCTTTGGTGTTTTTAACATCTACTCTGCCGACCTTCATAATCACCATACCCGTCTCGATACCCTTGCGATACGCTTCCGAGCCGCGCCTCACCTCGACAACAACCACACCTTCGATATCTTTGTAACCCAGCCGACCTGCCAGCTCATCGGTCAGGTCTCTGACTTCGAGCCCGAGGTCATAAATCGTCGCCGGTGTCTCATCTGTCGTCATTTCATCGAGCTTTGGCCTTTCACCGAGCTCGACGGTTATCGTTTCTTTTTTACTTTCACGCAAGACCACAAGCTCTACCTTTGTCCCCGGCGGCAATATCGCAACCCGGTTCATCAGGTCCTTTGAATCATCCACAGCCTTTCCCTGAAATTCGATTATTACATCCTCGAACTTCATTCCCGCCTCGTCCGCAGGCGAATCATCGACAACCTTGGTTACAATAGCACCTTTCTTGACAGTATCTTCGATGCCGAATGTCTCGGCCAGTTCCGGCGTCAAATCCTGCAGCGATACACCGACATAACCGCGCACAACTTTGCCCTCGGCAATCAATTGTTCATAAATCGTCTTGGCCATATTCACCGGAATAGCAAGTCCGATACCCATATTCCCCCCGCTGCGACTGATAATCGCCGTGTTAATCCCGACCACCTTACAGTCGAGATTCAAAAGCGGCCCGCCCGAATTGCCCGGGTTTATCGCCGCGTCGGTCTGTATAAAATCCTCGTACGTTGTAATACCAACACCGCTTCTGCCCTTGGCACTAACAATACCGGCCGTAACCGTATGGCTAAGTCCGAACGGACTGCCTATCGCTACTACCCACTCCCCGACTTCCAGCTTATCCGAATCCGCCAGCTTCAGGAAAGGCAAATTCTCCGCCTCAATCTTTACCAGGGCCACGTCACTCTCCGGGTCCGCACCTATCACCTTAGCCTTGAATTCTCTTTCGTCACCGAGCTGCACCCGAACGTTCTCCGCCTCACCTACCATATGGTTATTAGTCAGGATGTACCCGTCATCGGAAATGATAAAGCCCGAACCCTGGACAGGCTGAACCACTTTTCTTTCCCTTGGTTGTTGCTGTCCCTGTCTCGGTCTGCCGAAGAAGCGGTCGAAAAAATCGTCGTTGAACGGGTCCTCGAAAAACCAGTAAGGCATATTCGAAGACTGCTGCGTATAAATCTTGTCCGCCTTGATACCAACTACCGCCGGCGACGCCTTGTCCGCGATGGAGGTAAAGGCCTTGCCCATTTGCCGCAACGCATTGATGCTCGACTCGTCCTCTGCATACGCAAGACCACTCGACACAAACAGAACAAAAATCGTCACAATCACTAAATTTCTTACTAATCCCATTTGACGAGCCTTCTGATGGATAATCATTTCTGGCCTCCTATGTACTTATAAATAATAAGGTTAAGCAAGACCATGCTGCCCTTTGATGTCGAGAAAACCTGACAATATACGCTTTTACTGCTCTGATGTTCGCTCCTGCGATTCTTTTTCCGGCTGTTGTTTTTCCGCCTCCGCTCTGGCCTCTTCTGCGTGTACAACTGCCGGCGGACACAAAACGGTGCGGATATTTTCCAGCTTGCCGAAGCAAACCAATTCATCACCCCGCAGAATCGCGGTACTTGCACTGGGGTTCGGCATCGTCTGCTCGCCGCGAATTATCGCCAGAACGGTAATGTCCTGTTTCCTCAAATCCGCCTCGAGCAGCGTCTTGTTCATAACCGGGCTCTCACTGTAAACCTTAACTCTCGATACACCGTAGCCGCCCGTCGCCAGCAACAGCTCTTCGATTGTAACGCGGGAAAATATCTCCCTCTTGGCAATCTTCTGCCTGAGAAAATTCGTCAGCCTCAGCGTAATCTTCTTGTTCGTAAAAACCTTGTAAACAACGATAACCGCACCGATGAGTATCAGGATATTCACAAACTTTGCAATCTGGCCGCCGTAAATCGGCAGATACGACTTCGACAAAGCCGAAAGAATGTCCTCCTGCGATATGATTGTACTGGCACCGGTCAGAATCAACGTCACCAGCCCGGCATTACCCAGAACCATTAATATCGATGCAATCCTTCTGCGTTGCGGGCTGCTGGTAATCAGCTCCGCCTCTCTGGTCGTAAATCCCGTTCCGGTAAAACAGCTAAGCGCCTGAAACTTCGCAAGCGACCACTCCAGGCCCGTAAGCTGAAAAGCAATCGCCCCTACCCGAACGACAATAAAAGACACCGTTAAAGTAAAGATGAACAGAACAATCATAAAGCAGCTCCCTCAATTTACTGACTAAAATTTTCAACTACAACCACTTCTTCCGCCTGAAAAATACGAGCATACCGCAGACAACCACTATTATAAACACCCAAAAACCCACAGGGTACGCCCACTTCCACCCAAGCTCCGGCATATGCCTGAAATTCATACCGTAAACTCCGGCGACAAAGGTCAGCGGAATAAATATCGTCGCTATTATCGTAAGTACCTTCATCACTGCATTCATCCGGTTACTCAGGCTCGAAAGATATATGTCCAGCATACCGCTGACCATGTCTCGCAGACTCTCAATCGTGTCGATTATCTGAATCGTATGGTCATAAACATCACGGAAGTATATATTCGTCCCTTCGTTTATTAAATCCGACTCACTCTTCTCAAGACCGTTAACCACCTCGCGCAGAGGCCATACCGACTTACGCAGATACAGCATCTCTGACTTTAGATTGTGAATCTCTTTAAGTGTTTTCTCGTCCGGGTGCGCTACGAGCTTTTCCTCAAGGGCTTCTATCCGGTCACCAAGTTTTTCCAGGACCTCAAAGTAATTGTCCACCGTCGCATCCATCAATGCATAGGCTAAATAGTCACAGCCCATCTTGCGAATCCGCCCCTTCGCCGCCTTGATTCGCTCTCGTACCTGCTCAAAAACATCTCCCACACGTTCCTGAAAAGATATTACAAAGTTCTTTCCCAGAATCAGACTGACTTGCTCACTACTTATTGCGCCTGCTTTGTCGTCATACATCAGCATCCTGAATACCACAAATATATAGTCTTCATGGTCCTCGAATTTCGGCCGCTGCCCCGTACTCACTATATCCTCTATTATAAGAGGATGCAGCCCAAAGTTGTTCCCGATCTTTTCAACAATCTCTATATCATGGACCCCGTCTATATTAATCCACGTTACAGTAGGCGTCGTCTTGAGCTCGAAACACTTTTCAATTTCAGCCACTTCTTCCTGTTTATAATTCGCTTCGTCGTAATCTATCAATGTTATACGAACCGACTCAGCCTTTCTTTCGCCGACATGAACCATGCTGCCGGGCGGCAGCCCCGCCTTCTTTGAACGTCTGTTTACCAGCTTCGCCATTGTCTGCTCCCGCCTTTACTTGCCTTTCCTGTACATTTTCGGAAATATATCAGCCGTCTTTTTCAACAAAGACTTCCTCGCAGGGAATATCCCCTCTTTAACAAAACGCACGTCTTCGATGGTATAGAACGCATTCGGATTGAATTGCCTTATCAGCTCTATGACTTTTGCAAGGTCGCTGCGATTGATTATCGAAAAGATTATACTCACCGGCCCATCTGCTCCTTCGGCCTTTGTGTTCGTCGCCCCGTATCCCGCCTCGTTGAGACTGCCTATCAGCTCGGTCCCGTCCTTTTGTGTAATCACGCGAATCATAAACGTCCCCATCGCTATCTTTTCTTCGATACAGATGCCGACAAAATTACCCGTCGCAAAACCCCCCGCGTACGCCACGTAGCACACCCAGTTATCCATGTTTTGCATCACCTTGCCGATAACTATAATCCATATAAAAACCTCGAAGAAACCAAACAGCGGCGCCAGGTACTTATGCCCCTTGCTGACCGAGATTAGCCGCAGCGTCCCGATAGTAACATCACATACCCTCGCCAGAAAAATCAGCACCGGCAGTACAATCAGCGTAAATGTCTGAGAATCAAAAAAATCCATAACCTTTCACCTTGTTACTTTGTACCTGATTTGTTGTTGCGGGCCAAACCGCGCAGCATCGAAAACGGAAACGCAACCATTTGCCGCAGGCCTTCGACGGAAGATAGTATCCTTACCTGGCCGCGAACTTCGTTAAACAGCTCGTTTATCACTACCTTCTCTTCCACCTCACCCGCCTCTTTAATCATCGAAAGCCGGTGAATAGAGTATAGCCCCACTATAAACGCAAATGCAAAAAAGAAATCCCACTGCTGAAGATTCAAAGTTGACAGCACAAACTCGCCGCCCGGCGTGGTGTACTTCAGCGTCCAGTCTAATTGCCGCTCGGCAAAAAAGTCCGCGAACTTACCGCCCAGAATAGGAGCAATGCCCGCCGCAATCGAATTCATTATAGTGTTCGTCGCCAGATAAGCCGTCGCCTGTCCCTTCGGCGCCAGTTTAAGACTGATATTGCCGCTTGCCAGTGATACACCGGCGCCGGCCAGTCCCATCACTATATGAATAGTCACTAATAATGGTATCGTCAAAAAGTACCTCTCCGGCATAGTCGTAAACGTCCACGCCAGTATCGAAAAGATAAATAAAGGCCCGCAAACCGCGAGCACGGACTTGTTGCTGAAGTGGTCCGTGAACCTGCCCCAGACCTTTAAAAAAGCGAAGTTAACCACCTGGCTCAGTATCGACATCGCGATTATAAACGACATGCTGAGCCCCAGCCGTTTGAGCATATAAACCATAAAAAACGGCCCGGCCAGATTAACGGCGAAGTTCCACGAGCACAGAAACGCCATCAGCTTCCTGAAATTCTCGTCCCTGAAAGGCCGACCAATCAGCAGAAGCAGGCTCTGCCGCCCGCCGTCCTTCTGCATCTTCGGCTCCGGCGTCGACCAGAGAAAAAACAGCCCCAGAACTCCGGCGCCAAAACCCGCAAGAAACAAAATCGAATAACCCGCCACTTCGTGTTCTGCAAAGTACTTCTTCCAAACGTCAAGGTAAGCTGCCGCCGCCAGGCTGACCAGAATTCCAACTCCTACCGAGATACGCATACGCTTCGAAAAAAACGAACCGAGAATATTCTCCGGTATCAAGTCCCGCATCCACGAATTCCAGCTGCACCCCGATACCGCCCCAAGCGCAGAGTTTATTACCAGCAAAAACAGCAAAACTGCGAGCCCCGCCTTAGCACCGACCAGAAATGGTATCAACGCGATACCCAGCCAGCAGACTCTCGACAACGCCGCTGCGAACACTACAATTGCCCGCCGATTACGTATCTTCTCCACCAATACAATCGAAGGTAACTGCAGAAGCTGACTCAAAGGACCTATCGCTGCAAGCAGGCCTATCACAAAGTTCGATGCCCCGAGCTTTATCGCAAAGGCCACCAGAAACGCCCCGCCCGTCAAAACCCCCATAGCCTGCGACGCCACCCCGTCCCGGATGACCATCTTCAGGCCGTTTTGAATCTCCCGCTCGTTCAATCCTTCACTGGTTTCAGGCTCCATCCCGTCACCTCCCGCAGCGGTCTGTGAACTCACCGGCCAGGTCCGGAATATTCAAAGCTTTTTCAATGAATACTCCAGAGATACATCACCTGCGGTGTGGAAAGTTCGTATATCGCATTTTTGTCCAGCTTGAAGATGCCTTGCGCCTTCGAACCGAAAAGAGTGGCAAACGCAAACGGCCTTTTGTACTCAATCACCTGAGCTTTTTCTATCCCCGCCAGTTTCTTCGCCTTGATGACCGCGTCGTCCAGATAACCTATCTCGTCAATCAGCTTTTCACTCAGCGCTTCGGTTGCCGAGAATATGCTCCCGTCCGCCAGTCGCTCGACGTCTTCCGAACTCAGTCCCGTCCTCCCGTCCGTAACGATTTCCTTGAATCTCTCGAACGCAGGTGTAATCACCTTCTCCTCAAAATATTTCAGCTCTTCTTCCGATGGTTTATGAAATGAGCTCGGCCAATCCTTTTTCTGTCCCGACTTAATTATCACCGGCTCGATTCCCAGCTTGCCCTCCAGCAGGTCCTGCAGCACTAAGTAACCCATTATCACGCCTATCGAACCCGTAATCGTCGTCGGCTCAGCCACTATTTCATCCGTTGCAACCGAAACATAATACCCGCCGGACGCCGCAAGACTCTGCATAAAAGCCACTACCGGCTTCGACTTTTCGTCCCGGTATTTGATGATTTCGTTATGAATCCGGTCACTGCCCGATATCGTCCCGCCCGGCGAATCAACATTCAGAATAAGAGCCTTGACATGTTGGTCCTTTCTCGCATGCTTTATTTGCTCCAGTACATCCTCAGCATTGTCCGAATCAATCATCCCATGCACCCTGATTATCGCAATCTTCTGTGTCCGCGGACCGTCAATAAGAACCTTCTCCGTCATTACATCAGCCTGCCCCGTGATTAATATTGCCATAAGGCCGATTATCATCAGGAAAAACACTATGTTTGCAAAGACCGATAAGCCAAGTAATATCCCCCAGAATATTCCCCAGCCTCTTTTTTTCTTGGGAGGAGGCAGAGGCTGAAACGGCATCTGCGTAGGCGGAACCGACCCGCGTCCGATATCACCTGCCTCGCCGGAAACGTTATTATTATCCTGATAATCCATTGCTCACCCTTTCAATTAAGCCGCGCTCATTCTAACTGCACATATTTTCTCTGTCAAACTCCAAAAACACCCTCCATTAAGCGGAAAAACTGACTTGTTCTCTGATTAAACCGCTCACACAACACTGCCGATACCTCTTTCGAATACGAGTCCGTGCCCGAACCATTATAGGACCGCAGAAAAGTAAAAAATGCTGTAGGGCTCGTTTTGAATTTGGGGATTAAATATATGGGTAAGAAAGTCAAAGACACTCAAAACAATCTCGAATCCGGCAGCCGGTTTAACAACACGGAGAAAAACTCCGTCACTGTCACCTTGCGCGACATTATGAACGAGAACGTCGTTTCCGTCTCTCCGGCAGAATCCGTTGTCGCAGCCGCAAAAAAAATGGCCCAGGAGCAAATCACCTGCATGGTCGTCGTTGAAAACGACCAAATCAGGGGAATTGTTACTCACGACGACTTCGTAAACAAAATTATCTCGGAAAACAAAGGCCCTGATGACCTTACCGTCGAACAGGTAATGTCCGGACCGGTCACGAGTCTCTGCGACAATGTCCCAATCACCGAAGCCGCCCGGATACTCAGCGAGCAGCAAATAAGGCATCTGCCGGTCGTCAACGACAACAAACTTGTCGGAATCGTCACACAGACGGACCTTTTCCTTGCCGTCCAAAATGCAATGCAGGGGCAGCTTAAACGCATACAAAAGCACGACAGCCAGACACTCGCTCAGCTCGAAAATGCCCACAGACAGCTTAAAACCGCTGTTGAGCAAACACACAAAGAAACTCAGGAAACCATCGTTGCAGACCTTGCAAAAAGCCACTTCCTCGCCAACATGAGCCATGAAATTAGAACACCGCTAAACGCCATCATCGGACTGAGCGAAGTGCTTGCCGAAGAAAACCTCACCGAAGAACAGCAGGGGCATCTCGGAATCATCAGAGAAAGCGCCCAAAATATGCTCAACCTCATAAACGACATCCTTGACTTTTCCAAAATCGAAGCCGGAAAATTCAACCTCGATATCTCCGAGTGTTCTCTCGAGCATCTGCTGGCCATCGTCGAATCTCTGATGAGGCCTCTGGCCATGCAAAAAAACCTCGATTTTGGAATCTTTCAGAAAACAGACCTGCCGGCATTGATTAAAACCGACCCCATGAGACTGAGACAGAGCCTTACTAACCTCATAAACAACGCTATCGACTTCACCGAGCAGGGACACGTTTTCGTGAACGTTTTTCTCGAAAACACCCGGGACAAAGACTGTGTCAGGTTTGATGTCGAGGATACCGGCATCGGAATTGCGCCGCAGGACCAGGAAAGAATCTTCAAGGAGTTCACACAGGCTGCTTTCGTACAGAACCGAAAATCCGCTGCAACGGGGCTCGGACTTACAATAACTAAAAAGCTCGTCAATTTACTCGGGGGCAATATATCTCTCAAAAGTGAACTCGGCAAAGGTTCTACCTTTTCAATCGTTTTACCCGTAGGCCTCGAAGTCAAATTCCAGCCGCTCTTCAACAAACACGACCAGCTCAAGAGATTACGAAAAGAAAAAATGCCCAGTGAAAACTTCACGCTTTCCGGCAGGGTCCTCGTGGCCGAAGATACTCCCACAAACCAGACTCTGATAAAGCTGCTGCTGACAAAGCTCGGCCTCGAAGTCGAAATAGCTGAAGACGGAAAACAGGCCCTCGACATGGCACTGAGCGAGGATTTCGACGCAATCCTTATGGACATTCAAATGCCGCATATGAACGGATACGACGCCACGAGAAAACTTCGACAGGCCGATTTCAAAAAACCAATCATCGCCGTCACCGCACACGCTATGCAGGGAGACAAAGAAAAGTGCCTCGCTGCCGGATGCGATGATTATATCTCGAAACCAATCAACAGGAAGCAGCTCGTCAGTGTCCTCAGAGAATATCTCGGTTCCGAAGTACAGGACGTCTCTCAGCAACTCGACGCTGCAACACTCGAAGTAGAACAGCTCAGCCAGATGTGCGAGGACGCCGACGGCAACCAAAAAACTCCCGACAGCAGCGGCTCCACGCAGCAAAGCTTTTCAGACCAGGACTTCAGTCCCGCTGAACTCATAGATTTCCAGGCTATTACTGAAATCTGCGATGACCCCGAGGTAATAAAAGAGGTCGCCAAAATGTTCCTCAAGGACAGCCCTCGCTGTATCAAGTCAATCGCTGAAGCAATCAAGTCGGCCAATCCGAAGCACATTCGTATGTACGCGCACAGCTTGAAAGGTGCATCGCTCCAGATTGGTGCAAAAAAACTCGCCGAATTCGCCTATCAGCTCGAATGTGCCGGACGCGACAAGAACATGCTGGACGTCCCAGTTCTGTTCAGCACCGTCCAGGACGAGTACAGCAGGCTGACGTTGTTCCTCTCCCAGCCGAACTGGATAGAGTTGGCACAAAACGAAAACAACCCGAACTGATTTACTTCTGTCCCGTTAAAGGAATTCCGTCTCCTTTAACCACATCTGGCACAACGTCATCCAGAGCGATGTCGAGCCGGGATTTCCGCAAACTCTGATGCTGTGTCCGCCCTGCGGAAAAATATGAAGACTGGCAGAAACACCGTTCTCAGCCAGAGCCTGATAAAACATTATACTGTTCCGAGTGTCCACTTCTTTGTCGTCACAGGCGTGTACGATAAAGCTAACAGGTGTCAATGACGTCACCCGCAGTTCGTTAGAGTATTTCTTTATCAGCTCCTCCGAAGCTTTATCACCCAGAAGATTGTCACGGCTGCCTGTATGAGTATAAGCCCCCATACTTATCACCGGCGAGACAAGTATCATAAAATCAGGACGAAAAGACATCCGATCCGCCGAATCACCAATCGAAGAAACGTCCTCGCTGTGTGTCGCCAGCGTCGACGCTAAATGCCCGCCTGCCGATGTTCCCATCACTCCAATCTTTTCCGGGGCAATTCCCCATTCTTTCGCCCTCGACCGGATTAACCGCATTGCACGCTGGGCGTCCTGTAACGGCCCCTTGTCTCTTTCGATAAGGTCAGGGGAAGTCGGTAGCCTGTATTTAAGTACAAACGCCGACACCCCAATCGTGTTGAACCACTTGGCAAGCTGAAATCCGCTCACGTCGTACGCTAACCAGTAATAGCTGCCACCCGGACATATCAAAACCGCACAACCGGTATTCTCTTCTTTAGCCGGAAAAAACGCATACATACCAGGCCTGTCAACCTGCTTTATCCTGTCGTTGACTATTTCCTCTTCCAGCTTCATCCCCTTCGAGTTCGGCATCTTCCCTTCAGGCCACAGACCAATAAACTCGGTCGCTTCAACTGCCGTGATGAGCAAAACAAATATAAAAATCAACGCCGCATGTTTCATACTAATACTCCCGATTTAAAACTCCTTAGATCCTGTAATGCTCTAAGTTAATACAATGCAAGGATTGCGAAGTCAATAAAATCTATAAATCCGTCTTCAAAAAAGTCATATTCATCGCTGAATCCCTGGTCTTCGTCACTCAACAACCACGTCTGGACAAAACCGGCGAGATTAATATTTTCTACGAAATAATCGAATGTTTCATAGTAGTAGCCGTCTGCTACCGCCTGGCTTGAACTCGTTATTTCCAGCTCGAGATTGATTTGACCGGCTGTGCCTGTATCCAATTTTATCAGATGCTCGTTTCTTCCATTGAGAGGCTCCTCGATGCCGGCAGCCGGACCGATAAGCGTGCCGACGCTTATAACGTTAATCTCGTAATCGAGCTCGTCTGCGCCGGCAACGGCTGTAACGTCGGCAGTATTTTCAATCGTAACAATTGCGAATACGTTTACGTCATTAATCCATATATCATTTGGCATCGAAACAGAGACATCCATTTTAGCCGGTACCTGATAGTCCGCGATGACCGGGAGATGGTCACTTGCGTAGTAGAGGTCATAAAAAACCGAACTGTCATAGCGGCCGCTGCTGCTGTCGGCGATGCTTCCGTTGCATGGGTGTGTTCCGTCGTTGCCGAGAGGCCTGAGGCTGTTTTCCGTTGCGTTGCAGTCTCCGATGCCCGGACCAATAAAACTGACGCCCTCGCCGTCGTAAAGCTCATCGCAGACAAGCTGAAAATCAAACCGGGTATCAGGGCGATACAAGTCCCAGGTATGCAGGTGTTTGTAGTCACAATCATCATTCCAGTTTACCGGGTCAGTTATCCCCGAAGGGTCGTTTGCCCGGCCGTATCCGGTGGAGATGAATGTATAGCCGGGATTTCCGGCAAAGAGTTCCTGTTTTACAAAATAGTACCAGGGATTATCATAACCTCCGAGGCTTGATACGTCTCCGTTTGGCATCGAACAATCCTCGGTTCCTCCGCCGGTCAGATTGAAATCGCCGGCATAAATAATATTCGTTCCTTCGGGCAAAGCGTCCCCGCCGTATAAATTGCTCCATCTGACGAACTGTGCCTCAGCCGTTCTTCTGCGTCTGCTTTCTTCGTCGCCATAAGCCTTCATATGGGAGTTATAAATATAGAAATCAGATTCAGGGCCGTAACCTATTATTCTGAATTTATATCTTAAGGTTTCTCTCGGCGCGTCCGTGGCTCTGAACGAAATAGTTTCAAGCAACTGAACGGTTTGCGTGTTATATACCATACCATTGCAGTTATAGCCGTCTCCGCCTACCGGGTCCGTTCCGTAAGCATATACACCGGGACCGTAATAGTCATTTAAACCGTCAACGCTTCCGGAACCGTTTACAAGATAATCCTCAATTATATGGCCTTCGCTAAGCTCCTGTGCAACCAGGATATCAAAAGGTCTTTCTATGCCGTTATATGCGTAATTCCCTGTATCAATGAGTACCTGAATTTTATCATCAAGTGATGAGGGGTCATAATTACCTTCACCGGAATACATATTGTAAGTGACGATTCTCAGGGCTCCGTATGATACATTTGAAGAAATGATAACAAATAATAAAAAAAGAACACTTTTTAACTGATTATTAGAAATTCTCGACATAACTGCCTCTTCCTGTTAAAAAAATTCGGTAATGAAATATTCCGGGCGATTAAGGCAGTATCTGGCCGTCCTTATCATGAGGGTCGGCGGTCCAGATTGCCTTTTTCACTTTCGTGCCTTTGGGGAAATAATAACTTGTTTTTAGTGAATCCCGCCAGGAAATTTTTTCACAGTGGCCGTCGAAGAAAGCGGCATTAATACACTGGTCGTGTCTGAAAGCATATTTTTGGAAAATATCAGACCTGCGGGATGCTTTGCGGAGATCGGTACGGCCCGGCAGGACAACCTCCTGCGCCAAATAATAGAAGGGATCTCCGCCCAGAGAAACCGAAGGCCCGTAAAGCATAAAGTTGCCCCCGTCATCCTGATATCCGAAACAATTGAATGAAGAGCCTTCACCCGGATTTACATACCTCGCCCCATCCATGATATAGACCTTTTCAGCAGGATTCCCAATCAAACTTATCTTCGGCCTGTAATTTTTCGGAATTTGAACCGCCATCGGATCCTCGTAAGCAGCCGCATCTTCGTAAACATGGAATCCCAGGGCGGCAGAATAACTCGAATATCTGATTGTATCTGCTGTCAAATGATGTGATTGTAGCCAGCTCTCGACAGAGATATTACTTCCGGTATAAACATAATCATATTTTTGGGAATTCGAGGGACAACGAAGTTTGGAGTTCAGTATAGCTACGAGCCTTTCATAACCGTTTTCAGGCAAAGCGAGGTCACGCCCCATAGTGGGCGATATCCAATCCATATTCTGGACAGGATAAGTTGGGCTGATGTTTAAAGGACCAGGCGGGTTATTTTTTGACAGGAACAGGCCGCTGGTATTCGGGCCCGCGAACCAGCCGTTCCAGGCAGCCATATAAGATGCCAATGCCGAATGAGCGTCTTTCATATGTGCTCTGCACACTATCCCACGGGACAGCTCCCTTGCCTTACCCAGGGCCGACACAAGTATCGACATCAGTAAGGCTATTATTGAAATTACAACGAGTAACTCAACTAGAGTGAACGCCCGGTTTTTTCCTGTAGCCCTTGTCATTTCAGGAAATCTGTTATTCTAAAAATCATAAAAACAGGTCAGCAGCCTCAGACTACTGACCTGTTGCTGCTCATACATTAAGACCGGGAATTAGGTGTAATCATTTTCAATAAATACAATCATTCGCGTCCGCATAGCCGCATTCGAGCCACTGCCCGGCGAACACACCAAAATCGATAAGAGTAACGATACAATCATCGTCGGTGTCCATAGCGGGCCGGTCGGAACATACGGGCACATGCGTCAGTGATGGTTTTGCAGTGATGAATAATCTGGGTCGCTGAAACGGATAGCTGTTTGTGGGACCTGCCCAGGCTGCGCTTACAGCGAAATCATTCGGGTCATCCACAAAACACAGGCTAATCGAATCGTCATGTCGAATGTCTTTGAGCATCATTCGCTGCCCGGCATTGGGTGTAGGGTCATTGACATCGTAGTATAACTCATATTGGAGAAGCTCATAATTATCACCCTCGTTCTCATACCAGATGATTTTAACATATGTCCCGTTGGAATTGCAAGGGTCATTTACGAGCTGACCGCCTACAGGGTCGCTTACTCCGTCTGTCAGGTTGCAAAGCCGGAAATATTCAGTATCGTCATCATATGTGTATCTGACCGTAACCCAGCCGTCATTACTGTAAGTGTAAGTAGCACGGCACATCTGAAGGACGAGCTTTGTTACCTCCCAATCACCTGTGCCGAAAGCCGCGTCAAGTTCAGCCTTGGCGGTCGTGAGGTCCCAGCGAGCGAGTCCCCAGTAAGCATAGGTGCTTGTACGTGTCGAGGCATTAAGGAAAGAGGAATCTTTAAAGCAGCCGTACTCAGCAATCTGGAAATATCCGCCGACTACGTCGAAGTCTCCGGTTTCTACTGTTACTTCATTTACATCGGCCTGCACGGAGCCGCACAATACTAATGTTAATACAAACAGAATGAGTGTTACACATCTCATTGTTATGCTCCTTTCTGAAAAGCATTAAGCTCTTTCATAAATTTGATTAAAATTCTGTGCAGTTAGGCTAAAGAGCCGTTCGAAGTTAATCCCGTGACTTAATGCTTAGAGCGTGTGGTTGTTTTTGAGCGCGCATCACCCCCCTTCGTTTTCTACCCCTGCTGAAGTACATTTTCCCTCCGCAATCCCACGATTTATATCCCGCTATCCGATGCCCTGTGCTGCAGATATAACAATAACATTTTTCTCACGATAACTGTATGCAAATCCACATAAAATCAGGCCGCGTATCGGGATTCGACTGCCCCTTACATTTCGTGAGATAACAGAACTTTATCGTTAACCGCAAATCCTCCGAAACAACACAAACTGTTTCCTCTCTAACCCTCTGCCTGTCCTTGACATCAGCCCTTTCCCGCGTAAAATCACTGCCTATGGCTGACGCCCTCGCTGAAAAACCCAAAAAGAAAAGACGCAGGAAACACAATCCGCTGCTCGATTGGATGCTCTACGTCGCCCTGCGCGGACTTGTAGCTTTTCTCTATCTGTTCAGCGTCGAACGAAATCTCAAAACCGCCGCCTTCCTCGGCAGACTTTTATGGAAGCGATACCACCGCGGCCGCAAACGGGCCCTCGACAACCTCCGAGCAAGTTATCCGGATAAAGACGAATCCTGGTACATTGAAACAGGCCGCCGCTCATTCGAGCACATCGTTATGCTCGCCGTTGACGTCCTCTACACGCCTAAGCTCGTCCGCAAAGACAACTGGCGGCAGTACTCATTCTTTACCACCGCCGAGCACGCAAAATGGCTGATGAAAGAAGGAAAAGGAATGTTAATGGTCACAGGCCACTACGCCAACTTCGAGATTATGGGCTATATGCTCGGCCTGTTCGGCTTCAACGTCTATTCCATCGCCCGCCCACTCGACAATCCATACATCAGCAGATACCTCTACGGCGTTCGCGAGAACGCAGGCCAGAAAATCATCGACAAAAAAGGCGCAACAGCGATGATGGATGACCTCATCAAATCCGGCGCAACTATATGCTTCATCGCCGACCAGGACGCAGGACGAAAAGGCCTCTTCGTCGACTTCTTCGGCCGAAAGGCCTCCACCTACAAGAGCATCGCATTGCTCGCTATGCAGTACAACGTCCCCATCGGCGTAGGTTACAGCCGAAGAGTCGACAACAAATTCTATTTCGAAATCGGCGTCAATCGCGTAATAATGCCCGACGAGTGGAAAGACAAAGACGACCCCATGCTGTGGATTACGCAGGAATACACATCCGCTATTGAAAAACTCGTCCGCCAGGACCCCACCCAGTACTGGTGGCTGCACCGTCGATGGAAACACAGGCCGAAAGAAGAGCAGACCGACCAATGAAACTCAAACACTACAACATAGGCCTCATCGGCCTCGGTGACATCGCAGGTGAGTACCTCGACACATTCAAACACGTCCCCAACATAACCGTCACCGCCGCCGCCACCCGCCACCCCGCCGACATCGAACAAAAGGCAAACCAATATTCGATTCCCAGCGTTTATACCGTCGATGACCTCCTCGCCGACGATAATATAGATATCGTCCTGAACCTCACAACGCCCGACGCGCATTACGACCTCGCGCTGGCTGCGCTCAACGCCGGCAAACACATCTACAACGAAAAACCGCTCGCCTTCAATCGCGACCAGTGCAAAACTCTGCTTGATACCGCGCAGAAAAATAATCTCCGTATCGCCTGCGCGCCCGATACGTTCCTCGGCCCCGCCACCCAGACCTGTCGCAGACTCATTGATACCGGCCGCATAGGCAAACCGCTGCACGCCGCCGCGTTTATGCAGAGCCCCGGCGTCGAGCACTGGCACCCGAACCCCGAATTCTATTACAAGCCCGGCGGCGGCCCGCTCTTCGATATGGGCCCGTACTACCTGACTACGCTGATTTACCTGCTCGGCCCCGTAAAATCCGTCTTCGGCTCAGCCTCTATAAATATAGAGCAGCGCACAATCACCTCTGGTCCGAGACACGGACAAACAATCCGCGTCGAGGTCCCAACCCACGTCGTTGCGCTCCTGACCTTCCAGTCGGGCCTCGTCTGCAATCTCGTTATGAGTTTCGAGGTCCGTGCCTCTCGCCACAGCGGCATCGAAATACAAGGCCGCGACGCTACTTTACACCTTGCCGACCCGAACTACTTCGACACCGATGTGACTTTAACGCAAGGCCATTACGATGATAACCAGCAATATATCTGGCATCCTCAGTCTTTGGATTTCGATTTGCCTCACATCCGCCGCGGCTTTGGTATCGCCGAGATGACTTACGCGATGGAGAATAAAAAAGACCATTTAACTGATGGCCAACTCGCCGCCCATGTCGTTGACGTAATGCAGACCATCCATGAATCGAGCTTGCAGTCCAAATCCCTGCCTGTAAAGTCTTCATGTCTTCATCCGGAACCTCTTGCAAATGAATTAATCTCCTTCCTGTCAGAATAGCAGCCTGCAACGCAGGGGATAAATATATCTTACCCAGATTGCCCAAGCGGTATAAGTTTGGCTTTGTTTGGGTTTGAATTGGGTTTGAATTGGGTTTGAATTGGGTTTGTTTTTGGC
>CAZOVR010000053.1:0-18837 GCA_964583405.1 uncultured Pirellulales bacterium | reverse complement strand
CCGGCTCATTCGTTGTGGTAGCCGATGCTGGATTTGACCAGCCGGTTTCGTTCTGAGAGGGACTTGTATCGCGTGCTTTTACACGATAGGTGTATAATGTGCCGGGCTGAAGGTTTTTATCCTTATAGTAAGGATAGCTCTGCCAACCACTGTCATGATTCTGGTCGGTAACATTATTAAAATAATATTCGACGCCAAGCGGGTCGGAAGCGGTTGTTGCTATCATTGTAATCGAAGAGGCCTCGGTTGCGGTCGGTACAACCTTCCAGACAAGCGGGTCCGGCGTCGGAGCGCCACTGTCAGGAATATATCGCAGCCCGCTGAAGTCTTGTTCCACCTCGCCATCAGCGTATACATTTGCCGAGCCAAACGTGCTGTATGTGCTGTCCTCGTAGTTAGAACGCTCGTTAATTAAAGAACCCGGGTCTTCTTCCAAAGCAAAAACTTCGTCACTGCCGATACCTGAGTCAGGCTTGATTCCCTCCCCGGCTGGCCCGAATACATTGGTTCCGTTACTGTCGCGAATCGTTAACTGCCAGTTATTATTTGTAACTTTGAAATCCGAAGCAGTAATATACGTACCGCTGGCGATATCCTCGGCCTGTACATTAATCCACCACTTGCCGTTTTCCGGGTCGTAATTACTTAGGTCATCAGGCAGGTTCTCTGAAACAGTGATAATCGTACCGGACCTCAAGTCTGACCATATATCGTTGTTTGTTAGAATCAACGTTTGAATAGTCTGGCCTGCACCACCAGTATCATCGCTGATTCTTAGTCGCCAGTTGCGCATATCAAGGTGATCCTGTGTGACTACTAACTCAAACCAGTCACCTCCATTGCCCTGAACTCTGCCCCAGAATGTATCAGTCCCGCTATCCTTAAGATATTTCGAGCCTGATACAGCATTATACTCATTCAAAATGACAGGCAGTGGTTCAATATAGTTTTCCGCTGCCGGAGTTGGTGTGGTGAACTCACGGCGTGATTTAGTTCCATCAGGATACCTTCCATAAGAGATATCCATTGGAATGGGATCATAATTTAAGTAGTCGATGTTATCACCGCCACTCGTATAGAGACCTACAGAACCGCCTTCAGAGTTCAACGAGAAATTTGTGTGCAGTGGGCCGTCATTAGGCTCGGCATCCGCCCAGAAAATTATCCATTCACCGCTATTAAGTACCGTACTGGCAGGTATCTGCCATTTGGTCGGATTGGTATGGTCATCGGTCAGGTACATTCCTCCCAAGTCAATCGAGTTGGGCGAAGCGTTGTAAATTTCTACCCACGATTCATACTCGCCCTGTTCGTCGGTGTTAATCGAGCCGTTGAAGAGTAGAACTTCGTTTACCCAGAGGTCCAGCACGGACGGAGAGGTTCCGGCCATACTGTTTGAAGCACCCGGCGTACCGCCGGTTGAAGCACTGGCTGCCCAGTTTATAGCATTGTTATTGTTCTGAGAAATGTCAATAAGTTCCAACGACGGTCCACCGCCATCTGTGGAAGGATACCAGGGCAAGCCGTCATCGTAGCGAACTTCATCTATCACATTACCATCCAAGTCCTTAAGAACGAGATTTTCTCCACCGTTGTCCAGCTTGCCCCTGTATTGGGCCGCCACAAAAATGCCGCTACCGTATGTTGTTCGGAATTGCACGTCATTTTCAACTACAACTAAATAACTTTGGGGCAGTAAAACCGTACCCGGAGGGAAATAGAGACCAACTCCGCTAAGATTCCAGCCGGACATATCTACAGACTCGGTTGGCGAAGGATTGTAAAGTTCAATGAATTCGTCGTCATTAACGTCCGCAGGATGATACATAATTTCGTTTATAATAATCGGTGGTTGGTCGGTTTGTGCTACCGGGATTTCTCCGGCTACTCGATGGGTAACAAATAGATGAGTGCGCCGCACATCCAGATAATCATCCTTTAAATACTGTGCTGCCTTATCAATCTCCTGTCGTTCTCCATATGATCCCCATTCGGCAAAATCCATCGCTGCTTCAGTGTCCAATAAATTCGTAAGCTCATCCACTATTTTCTCGATTTTGCGCTGTGAATATGGCGTTCCTGGAACCTGAAGCCCCTCATCAATCACAGTACGCAGTCGGCGGAAATACATCTCGCGGATATCTGGTTCATCAAACAGTACGTCTATCAGACGATTCCACAAGTAATCATACTTCTGGTGTTCTTCATTTCCATATAAAGGGTGGCTTGGAGAAACATTTGTGCGACCTACAATACTGTCAACGTCAGCCCATATATCATCGTTCAGGACTGCCCCCTGGTAGTTTCGACCCCAGGTCAAGTCCTTGTCCCATGGCAACATGTACCAGCGCTGAGTACCTGAGTTATCGCGATATAAATAGTAGTTCTTGGCGATAGGGTCATTATCATGTATGGCAATGATTATTGACCAATAGTTTAATATGCGGGGAAGGTCGAGATTATCAAAAATGAAGTCTCTAAGGTCCTGGCCGGTAAGATTATTAATGCCGTCTAATAAGTCATGAAGGTCATTAAAGTCACTATTATCCGGATTATGCTTCTCGTAATAATTTGGTAGTTCATTAAGAGGATAGTAGCGACAATCAGATAGATTTCCGGTTGTGCCCTCATATTGTGATCCTTCCTCATCAAGGCCGTTCCGGTCAAAATAATCATCATCCGGATGCTCAAAATTCAAATAAAGTCCATAAAACTGGCCATTCTGGTATAACCGTACGGGAAAAATTCTGCTGGTAGGAGAACCGAAATCTCCAAACATATGGTATGACAAGTACTCGCGCATATAAGTTTTGTCTGCGTAGGAGGCCTGCATATTGAACTGGTCCACCGGTATATCAATATTAATATCTGGTGCGTAGAAATCATGCCCCTGAGGAAAATAAAACTTCCAGTTCTTCTTGGGCCATGTTCGACTTGAGCCTCCTCTTACGCGTACCCTGACTCCGTCGTAGAGTGTTCCATCGTAATAGACCAGTGCCGGTTCGATTTCGTTAGTATTATAATGAGCTAATGCATTGCTGTAATCGACAGGGTCTATAAACCAGTGAAAGATTGGCAGACCTGTTATTATTGATTCATCATCCTCGGTTACCGTGCCGGTGTAATTGACTGTGTCGTCATCACGCGGGAATCCCATCGTCCCTGTTGTTCCGTCAGCATCTATCCGATATCTAATCAGGGTATTAAGAGGTTGCGCTGAGATTGCTGCACCATAAATTCCGTCACCGGCATCACCATCACCGCTTAGCCCATCGTCCAGCATAGAAATTATAACAAGTGTGTTGAAGTTAATTATATAAGTCAAATCGACGGTATCAGCATCTTCCACTACAGCAGTAATGGTAATCGGTGTCTCCGGCTGAGCAGTACCGTGCTGAATGTTGCTAATCCACGGCGGCAAACCAGTCGCATTTACACTGTTGATGGCGCCGGCGGTGTGGCCTGCCGCGTCAGTTGAAGCACGCCAGTTGCGTGGTGTGTCGCCATCTAAAGTCGGGTCGATTCGCTCCAACGAGGGTCCCAGGCCATCAGGAGTTACAGGCCATGGCGGCAAATCGCCATAGGCCACCTCGTCAATAACGACAATATTGGCATCAAGTACTTCCAATAATTCGCCTGAGTTTCTGAGATTGCCGCCGTAAACATAATCCGGTGAGAAACCATACGTAGCCTGGAACTGATTTGCGTCTTTGGCCAGTACCAGATATGCATTAGGTCCAATAGATGCTCCGGCTCCGAAAGTAAAATCAATGCCGTTGATTTGCCAGTTTTCGAGATTCACCGTGCCGGTGCCGGTGTTGTAGAGTTCGAGGAAATCGCCTTCGTCGATATCCGAGACAGGATGATACATAATCTCGGTAATGACAACATCTGCAGCAGCAAAAGCTAACGGCACTACGAAAATGCACAAACAAAGTAAACCAAACATCGTTCTTATTCTTGCTGCTGTTAGTGATTCTTTCATCGCTGTTACACCTGTTTAGATAAAAAAGAGTTTTCTTTTATGCTCAATCCCCGTTTTTTCCGTTTTCCTTTTGAACTTTATTCACCAGGACTTTCGTCATTTGCTTCCCAGTTGAGCACATCATCACCGAAAAGATTTGGGTCAATTCGATGAAGGGACTCACCCGCCGCTTTATCAGGTTCTTTCGGCCAGGGGTCCAGACCCGGGAAATCTTTATGCTGACTGCCATCACTGTATCTGACGTTGTCGATACGGATATAAGCATGCGGACCGGTCGGCTCATTAGGGTCTTCCAAATCACCCGGCATCGAAATCTCCACATTTTCACCGTCGTTGCTGAGTTTTGTCCCATCCTCAAACGGGCCAAGTACTGGTGTATTGTAATCATAGAAACTATACCAGTCTCTAAAATCGCTCTCGTCATCTGTTCTTGCCACTATTAAATACCCGTTGGCATCTATCGAAGTGTGATATGGAAACTCAAATTCCGGCCCTTCTGTGAATGCCCAGTTAACATCACCGGGGACGCAAGGATCGTATACATATAGATTCACCGAATAATTCTCAATATTATGCAGTTCGACGTATTCGGCATCCGAACCATCGTTAGGATCGTACATAACCTCAGTAATAACAATCGGTCCAACTTTCGGATATGAGTTGGCCTGGCCCGGCGTGTTTGAGTCCATCGCCACAAATTTGACGTCACCGGTGCTTGTAGTGTAACGGCCAAACGAAACGCCGGTTTCCGAAGCGCCAAACTTTCTGTCATCACATACGTGCTTCGGATTAGAGGTCACGTCAGAAAAGGACATATATACAGTTTCGCCATTTTCGCTTAACGCAAATTCTTCATTATTTCCGTGATACACGTTAAAATGAGGGCGCTCATAAAAAACTATATAACCGTATGCATCGATTATCGTCCCATTGGGAATCAAATATTTCGTCAAAGGAGAATCACTGTCACTAAGGTACCAGCCGCTAATGTCAACTGGAACACCAGTAGTATTGTACAGTTCTATCCAGTCAGGTGCGTCGGCATGTGAATGGGCCATCACCTCATTAATTATGACTGAACCGAGCGGCAGGTTAGGTTCCTCCTGGAGCCAGTTCACTGCCAGCTTTCCGAGATCTAGCAAATTTACTTTACAGTCCCCATTCAAATCGCCCACGGGGCAGTCTTCTGCTAAAGCTGTAACAGTAATCGGCAACGGAAGAATGCATACGATAAGTAAACCAAATACTAATCTTATTTTTGCGGTCGTTGATAACTTTTTCATCGCTCAACTCCTATCAATTTTAATGCAGATAATCCATTTTGTTCTTCTGCACAAAATATACATGGCAACCACATACATCCTTGTGTGAGGGCGTAAGGATGAAATTAGAATGGGCATTCTAAAATCTACTCGCGTTTACATCCGCCTGCCCGTAATTATCATCCGTGATTGAAAATAAAAAACCAAAGCCCATAACGGCCTTGATTCTCTACAAGATCCCTTTTGTTCAGGAGGATTATCGATGCAATTACAACTATCTCTGATTTATAGAGACTGCGAACAAACCCTCCCTACCATATTTCCAAAAGCAACAACCGCAGTGCGGTATCTATCCTCACCAATCTCCTAAATATATAATCAATATTAAGCACATATGATAAAAGGCTAATAGCCCCAAAGTCAAGCAAAATATTCACTAAAACTAATTAAGAATATGCTATATGACATATCCGAGAGCAATTTCTACAATGTAACTGGAATTAGAAACAAAAAAGCCGAATTTGATTTAATATTTCCACATTCCATCTGGTCTTACCTGAAGTACTCCGGTATCACGATAAAAGGTTAGCATCGCAATTGTGTGATTGGTCAGGGCATCTGTGGCGGCATTTTGAGCATCAAACAGGTCCTCCTGAGCATCAAGCACCCGCCGACTGTTCGCTCGCCCGTACTGCATCAACAGGAGAGTGTTATTAAAGCGTTTTTGAGCCAATTTCAGGCTATCCAACTGCACACGGTAACGCTCAGCCGCTTCGGCCAGGTCACGGTAGGCCTGACGTACCTCCAATACAACAATATCCACTGCTTCTTCAAAGTCTCGTTGACGCTGGTTCAAAGCTATCAGAGCTTTGCGATACTCATTTGCCTCAGCCATTCGGTCCAAGGGTAAATCCAGTTCCAATCCAACGCCGGCAATAGAATCAGAACCTTCATAAGAATGAATGATATCAGAACTTGCCGTGAGATTTAAACCTGCACGCAGATTGTCTTCAGCTACTAGCACTTTTCGCTCGGCATCATAGACAGCATCGTTTATATTAGCCAGGTCCAGACGCAAGGCCAAAGCGGTTTCGATAACATCTTCCTCAGAAAAATCCATCTGTTCCTGGTTTAGTTGAAGTTGAGTACCAGATGAACCGGTGTTTATTTCGAGCTCATCAAGCACCCGTTTGTGTGTTTCCTTCAGTTGAGCGTAAGTATCCTGATTTGGTCGACCCTCCTGATTATAATTATCCCGGTCCGACTGGATAAGTTCAAGCAGTTTAAGTTCCTTTTCAAGCAGAGCTATTTCTTCTGTGGTCAATTCCTGCTTTGGCTGTTCTTTTCCAGCCTGCATAATCTTTGAAAAATCAAGTTCACCTAATCCCTGTACGCTTAAAGCAGCAAGTTCATTTTCGTCCAGTTTGAATCCCGTCGTAGTGGATAAGCCGAGGCTGATTTTGAATTCATCAATTGCCTGCTTATAGTTCTTCTGTGCCTGAATCAAACTGTCTGCCGCTTTAAGTTTCTCCTGTTGAATTCTATCCAGTTCGTAGCGCGGCAGGCGACCGGCATTAACGAGCTTTTCAGTCCGGCTAAAAATTTCGCCAAGGATTTCGTAATTATTCCCGGCGTTTTGTAAAAAGTCGTATTGCTGTAAGACAAGATAATATTGGCTGATAACCGAAACAACAAAAGCCTTGCGGAATCTATTGAAAGAACGTATCTGGTATACTGTATCACGTTCGGCCTGGGTGAGATTTTCCATGACGATTCTGCTGTCGCTACCACGGAGCAAAGGCTGGGTTATGGTAGAACTTACAAGAGTCGTCAGGCCGCTGCGCACATTTCCGGTCAGTATCTCAATCCAGGCCATTGTAACATTAGTACTGATTATGGCGCCGCTTTTTAACAGCCGGTTAAAGCCTATATTACTCTGTGCGCCAATTGCCTCATCATCACCATCTTTCGAATACCCACCTCCCGCTCCACCGAAGAATTGAAATTCAAACGCATGCCGCGCCAGCCTGAGGTCCAGCGCTTTGGTATAAAGAAGTTCTTTTTCCAGTTGGTATTGACGGTTACGGTCGGTGGCAATCGCTACCGCCTGGGGCAGTGTAAGTACGCCGCAAGCAGGTATGATTCTTTCGACTTTGATGTCGTTTGAAGAAGGTTCGACATCGCTAATCTTGTAGTTAGCCTTGCTTCCGAAATCATCCTGCCATTTCCGGTCAATGATATTATAGACCGTTTCATCGGCTTCGCTCTTGTAATCATGCTGACCACATCCGGCCAAAACAATCAACCCAGCGAAACCAGATATAATTAAGCATGTTAGTTTGGCTGCATCACAAATCATAAAAAGCCAAAAAAAATTGGTTTTTATTTCCATTATTGTCTGACTACTCGTATGGATTAGCTTCCTCAAGCCAATAAAATGCCATGATTGCAAAATCACTCATATTTACGAGGCAGTCGCCGGTTAAATCACCGTCAATTGTACATTCATATATTGTAAAAGGCCCGTTAGTGGTATCATAAACGTTGAGGTCAGCGGTATTTGTCAGACGAACCTTGCATTGCTCGGAATTAACTATAGGTACGAGCCAATCGAAGCTGCCGGTATTGCCAACGTTGGGCGGATAAACCTCTGACCAGCTACTTCCATTATCAATAGAAAATTCAATGAGAACGTTATCAATGGTTCCACCGGTTTGCCATGCAACGGGGTAAATAGTACCACCCATTATGATTTCCGAGCCGTCAGGGTCCAGCAGAGTAATACTGGATGGCTCGGCAATTACACTGCGTAATTCATGCAAATCCTGTCTGCCCCATTGATTGGCAGCGCCAAATGTGCTCAGCTTCTTGCCACTGTCGTAATCGGGGGAATCCGGTTCAATCAATTCATCTGGAGTCGCTTCGAGCCTGAATATCTCCGTATCTCCAACTCCACTAGGCGGGCTGACTCCTTCACCAGCAGGGCCGAATACCACGCCGCCGCCGGCGTCTTTTATCGTGAGTTGCCAGTTTGAATTGTCGACCGTAAAATTTGATGCTGTAATGCAAAGCCCGTTGGCGCTATTATTTGCTCGAACATTTATCCACCAGTCACCTGCCGCAGGATTATAGCTGACATCGTTCTGTAAATTCTCGGATACGGTGATAATAGTACCACTACGCAAATCCGACCAAATGCTATGATTAGTTAATTCGAGAGTCTTATCCCCCCCACCACCGTAGTCAAGATAAAGTGTCCAATTACGCATGTCGAGGTGGTCGGTGATTACTACTAATTCGAACCAGTCACCACCATTTCCCACGATACGGCCGAAATAAATGTCTGATGCCCGACCACCATCATCATCCGCAGATGAATCCCCTCCGTTAAGAAACAAGCTGCCGCTAACGGCGTTATACTCATTAAGAATAATATCGGCTCCAAAGGTACTAACCAGAAAACCCAGGGTCAGGCAAAGCACACAAAACTTTTCAAGCTCAAATATCTTTCTCTTCACCCTTTTACTCCTGTTGTTTATTGCGTGCCAGTATGTATTTTGAGGTTAGCGTCCGCCGGTACTTACTCGCCGACAAGGTAAGCTATAGGCCTCTTATCCCTACTGTTTCACCCGGCAGCAGTTTTAAGCCCGGCGGGATTTTTATCAGTATCGGCCGTCCCCACTGAGCAATGTTAGGATTCCGCCATAACCGCTGCGGCATAAGTTCCATAGTAGGACTGAGACTGACCACCTGAGAATTGGCAACCTGTGCCGGCTCCGTGTTTTTCACAATCTGTACTACCATCATCTCTTTAACTTTAGCCAGTTGTTCCTGGCCGATATATGCGACAATTTCGGTCGGCTCTTTTTCCGCAACAACAAGTATGGGGTCTCCTGCCAGGACAAACTCACCCGGTCTGCGTAAAACATCCTCGCCAGGCCTGCGCAAAGCCACCTGATTCGAATTGACCTGAATCTGAGTGACGATACCATCTACTGGGGATGTAATCTTCAACGCCTCACGCTGCACCGACAACTCGTCTATCAGTTTTTCCTGGACAGCTATCTGTTTACGTATTGCTTCCAAAGCACTGTCTATAGACGGGTGGACTGTCTTGAGCCGGCTGAATTCTTCACGACGTTGCCCGGCCTGCTCTAAATCCCGCTCGGCCTGGGCCAACAGATGCTGGTTTAATTCTATTTTTTTGGCCAGGGCATTATAAAGAGCTTCGGCTTTCTGCAATTCATAAGGAGGGATGGCATCTTCCTCAAGAAGTTCGGTGGCTATTTTTACTTCCACCGAAAGGTCCTCCATCGCCATTTTGTCGGTTTCTATTAACACCTTTTGCTCCAGTACGACAAGCCTGGCATTCTCCAGGTCAATATCATATCGTCGCTTCGATATGAGCACGTTATTTTCCATGTTGGCTGCCTCTGCAAGCATAGTATCCTGAACAGAAAGCAACTGCGCCATGAGATGTTCTATCTCCGCGTAAATTGTAGCTATTTGGGCATTTAATTGTGTGTCATCCAGGGTTGCCAGGACCTGTCCTTTGCTTACATCTTCGAATAATTCGACGGCAACTATCTTCAAACGACTGTCAACAGGAGCGGAAACCTGGTACATACGGCCTTGTGTAATTCCTAAAACCTGAACTCTTTGGCTGCGATGACGAAACAGAATGACCACACATGCCAGTGCCGCCAGCCAGACCAGAATCGGCACGACATGTAAATTCAAACGGCCAAATCGGAAAGTTGTGGTTCTTTTTCTCCTCACGCGTTTACTAAACCTCTAACAACTGCTCCTGCATTGTCAGGCTGATATTCTCAACTCCATCAATTTTCTCAAGCTCAGACAGCATTTCTTCGTTTTCATTAGCGTTTCGTACCATTAACTGATAAGCGTACTCGACATTGAGGCCGCCAACAGAACCGGCCTGTGCCGATATGAGCGTGAAATTACCACAGAAACGCTTAAGAATAACGAGAATCGGATGCTTGGGCTCGATATGACCGCTAAAGCTAAACCGCAAAAAACCGTTGTGCGGCCGACGCGAACCGAAACCTGCCAGATGCAGGTATATCGTAATCAGACTTAAAAGTATCGTGCCAACAATCGCAATCGAGTAACGCTGAGAACCGGCTGCCATACCAACTACCAGCGTACAGAAAATAAAAACTATGTCTCTCGTATCTTTGACTACATTACGAAAGCGGATAATAGCTAAAGCACCCATTAATCCAAAAGCAGTGATAATATTGTTGCCTATTACAGCCATAATTATGGCAACCAAAACGGTAATAAGCACAAGCGACTGCACGAAGGTTATTGAATAAGACAGGCCCTTGTGGGTAAAATAATAAACCCAGGCGAGAACCTGCCCCAGAATAAAAGCCAATAACAGCGACAAAAGCACATTTTCCGGCGTAAATATCCCGCTATCAGATCCAGCCCCGTCCAGGATTTCCCAAATCTGATTCATAGCTAATATATTTCTATCGGCACTTTAGGTGCACAGAATCTTAACGCACAAGCATGCTTAATAGAGCGCGCATATTTTGAGATTGATTGTTGGTGTAACTCCAGACATTTGACAACATAGCTCAGCCAAGCCGGGTAAAACTCTGTGAATTTAATTTCTAAAATTACACCCCTCATCGGGTAATAGTGCCATCCACCTCCATTAAGTGACACTTCAGCCTTTTTACTAATTTTGTAGGCGAGCTTGCGGTCAAAAGTAATACGAATCTTGTTGTCTAACAATCCTTCATAAGCCTCCCTTATATAACGAATCTGAACAACCGGTCTGGCGCAAACGCTGCTCACGTATAATTGAAATTGCCGAAGTACGTCCCTGTCTCCATTTCCATCCTGATATAACAAAGCTGGACACAATAGTAATTCTTCTACATTATGATGATCCACTTTTGCACGGTTCTTTATAATTATACGATTCATTCTGCGTTTGATCTCAAAGAAACTCGGAGAAGATGGGTCATCCGAATACCGGCGAACTCTCAACTTAAAACGATTCTTATGTCCATCAAGGCTTTCTCTACACAATAGCAAATCATGCGAATCAAGGTAAAGGCTCGAAAGCGGGTATGCACCGCCCGGCTGAACCTCACAATATCGATCAAGTCGTAAATGAGGTTTGACCAGCTCTTTGATGACGGCGGCCTGTGATTCGCTTATTAAATATTTTAATTCGTGGCGATTTACAAGTGATGGGCTGAATAGCTTGGCAGACGGGTACGAAGCTTTTGAGACTGTTTCTTTATCACTTGTAATAGAGTTTACAGGCATTGCCACTCAATTAATTACTGCTAAGCAAATAAAAAATATGTTAGTCCATCCTCAAAACTTATAAGCAACTGTATAATTAATAAAGGACCATAATACTTGGGCTCTTTCGTATCAACAAACTGTCTCCCTCTCCCGCTCTCCAGCAAGAAAAACTCCGTTCCACTCCCTAATTATCTGCAGGCGCTGAATAATCTGCCAAGTTAAAAGGATTAACTTTTTTATAGAGGTTTGAATCTACACAAGCCCGACACTTGTTAACCTCAACCTCGGATTACTATTCCACCTATGAGCTTATAGCGCAACACCTTATAGGATGTCATGCCCTATAAAGTACCATATTATAGCAACTTATGCATAAAAATCAAGCAAAAAATCCTATCCACCCTTGACCATGTAACTAAATAATGTAAACCAAAAACATGAGCATAACTTTAGATTTTGAAAGAAGTTATACGACTGAGTTTTTTTAGCAAATTTAGTCATTTTCATCAGAAGTCAATTATTACCAGATTCACGGCCGTTGTATGCTTATTATTATATATTTACGAATCCATATCCTTGCATTTTCAGGAACGACCGGAGCCCATTATTGACCCGCTAATCCGGAAAAGCTAGTCGCAGACCAGCAAAATCAGCTTTTACAAGACAACAAAAAACCATAAACTATTAACTCAATTATTGACATTTTAAAACAAGTCTGATATAATAATTTAGTGTCTGAAGGTTTGCCTGATGATTATTAGGCCATGTGCAGCATCTAAGAGGATGATTCTGGTGATGAAACAGGAGAGCATGCCTTGGAAACATTTGGCCTTCTTAGTTTTGCACACAACATAATCAAAGAAATCTTTCAAATCTCTTCCTTTGTTCGTGTACCCATAAAGGATTTAGAGATGGTCAAAGTGATACGTTTGTAACCCAATAATATAATCCTTAAGGTAAGATGTTTATAGCAGCTTCTAAACAAAGACAAATCTTAACAGTAACTGGGGCAGTGCTCTTAGTCTGTTTTGTCAATAATGCAATCGCCTCTGGGGAGTTAAGAATAATGCCTCTCGGTGATTCAATAACGAAAGGCGCCGGTTCTTCCTTTTTTAATGGTTATCGTAAACCTTTATACCTGAAGCTCATAAATGACGGTTATGTTATTGATTTTGTTGGCACTCAAACAGAAGGTGATTTTGCAGACCCGTACCACGAAGGCCACGGCAGCTGGTCAGACTACGACATCGCCTGGGGACAAGTGGGATATCCTACCGATGGTATTTATGCTTGGTTGGAACAAAATCCGGCGGATATTATCTTGCTTCATATCGGAACAAATTATTTAGACACCGATCCAAACGATGTCGAGGACATTCTGGATGAGATTGACAGATACGAATCCGATTATGGCACGGAAGTCATAGTCTTGGTAGCTCGCATAATCAAAAGGGGCGGCTATGAGGGGATAGTGACAATCTTTAACGACAACGTCCAGGCAATGATAATGAGCCGTATCGGCGATCCTAATAATCCTGCCTATCCCGACAAAATCATCCCGCCCAATGATGTGGATATGGAAAATGCTCTTGTCTACCCCGACGATTTCTATAATTCGGCCCATCCGAACGATGATGGATATGCCAAAATGGCCGATGTCTGGTATGACGCCCTGGTTGATTCGTTAACAAACGGCAAAACACTTACAACCTCCTCTACACTCGGCGGTTCTGTAACAATTCCCGGTGAAGGTGACTTCTTTTTCTTTAATGACCCGAATGCTACTATCTCAGCTACAGCGGATTTATATCATCACTTTGACGTATGGACCGGAACTGCGGTGGATGCCGGTAAAGTAGCCAACCCCTGTGCAGCAAATACAACTGTGCTGGTGGATGCAAATTATACAGTAGTTGCGAATTTTGAAGACTCTGCTCTGTATACTAAATCATACGAGGAGGAAGTAGAAGAAGACAATCCTATCATTTGGATAAGGTTTGACTCTGATATAGCTGTGGACTCTAGCGGTAACGATAACATCGTTATGTACGGTGGTAATGTAAAGCTTAAAGAAAAGGTTGGTGGATTCGGCCTGACAGCTATTCAGGATTCTAACGAAGAGCGCATCGGTACCTTTGCTGCAGCAGTGACTGATCATGATATTGGTTCGATGGGCTACGCCGAACATGGCCCACAGTATTCACTTATTGACGGTAACGATATGACAATAGAGTTCTGGTATAAGTCTCTGGAGCCAGGTATTAATAATCAAGCCACGCAGTATGCTATGATGTGCCACCAGATCGGCCCATGGACCAACGAGCCTAATGCTCCGTGTATAGGTACAGCCGACGGGCAGATTCGTGTCTTTGGCAGTATTCCGGATGTGGATCCCAACTACGGAGAAAATGTCTTTTATACCGGTAAGTATCCTTACGATCAAAAGTGGCATCATATAGTTGTTATTTATCAGCAGGAGTATCAAGGTGAGCCAAACACGATGCATATGAAAGTGTATTTCGACGGTGGTCCGCTTGGAGGCGCCAGCCAAAGTGGTGTGGGTGAAAAGACTGTCACCGGTCCCGGTGCAGGATTTGCCACTGACGTACTGTTAAACCATATGATGCTTGGTGCTTTTAATGACAGGGGATGGCCCTACGCCAGTGTTCCCGGTTACTATGACGAGTGGGCTATATATGACTATCCCCTTGATGCTAACAAAATTCTGGATCATTGGAGGGCCTGGCAGCCGAAGACTTGCAAGGATGCTGTGGAAAAAGGATTGATTCATGTTGCCGACAGGAACAAAGACTGCAAGATAGATTTCTTTGATTTTGCTGTGTTTGCCTTAGACTGGGCACTATGTAATGATCCAGGAGGCGGCACAGGTTGTTTACCTAACTGGTAAGGAACGATGTTAATGACCGGCCAAATAAGCCTTTACAGAACTGCAAAAAACATAAACTGTCGACTCTACTATTGACATTTTGAAACAATTCTAATATAATGATTCGGTGTCTGAAGGTCTGCCTGATGCTTATTAGGTCATGTGCAGCTTAAAAAAGGATGATTCTGGTGATGAAACAGGAGAGCAAGCCTTGGAAACATTTGTCGTTCTTTGTTTTATACACAACATAATCAAAGAAATCCTTCAAAACTCTTCCTTTTTTCGTGTACCCATAAAGGATATAGAGGGAGGGAAACTTATACGTTCGTAACCCAACGGTATAACCCTTAAGGTAAGATGTTTATAGCAGCTGACAAAAAAAGACTAATCTTAACAGTAACTGGAGCAGTGCTCTTAGGCTGTTTTGTCACTAATTCAATCGCCTATGGGGAGTTAAGAATAATGCCCGTTGGCGATTCAATAACGAAAGGTACTGGTTCTTCCTTTTATAATGGTTATCGCAAACCTTTATACCTGAAGCTCATAAATGACGGTTATGTTATTGATTTTGTTGGCACTCAAACAGAAGGTGATTTTGCAGACCCAAATCATGAAGGCCACGGCAGTTGGGCAGACTCCGACATCGCCTGGGGTCAAATCGGATACCCTACTGATGGTATTTATGCCTGGTTGGAACAAAATCCGGCGGACATTATCTTGCTTCATATCGGAACAAATTACTTAGACACCAGCCCGGACGATGTCGAAGATATTTTGGATGAGATTGACAGATACGAATCCGATTATGGCACGCAAGTCATAGTCCTCGTGGCCCGCATAATCAAAAGGGGCGGCTTCGAGGAGATAGTGACAATCTTTAACGACAATGTCCAGGCGATGGTAATGGACCGTATCAGCGACCCTAGTAACCCTGCCTATCCCGACAAAATCATCCCGCCTAACAACATTGATATGGAGAATGCTCTCGATTACCCAGATGACTTCTATGACTCGGCTCATCCAAATGATGATGGTTATACCAAAATGGCCGATGTCTGGTATAATGCTCTGGTTGATTCGTTGACAAACGGAAAAACTCTTACAACCTCTTCTACACTTGGCGGTTCTGTAACAATTCCCGGTGAAGGAGATTTCCTGTTCTTTAATGATCCAAATGCTACTATCGTAGCTACACCCGATTTATATTATCACTTTGAAGTGTGGACTGGGACTGCAGTAGACGCCAATAAACTAACCGACCCGTGCGCCGCAAGTACAACTGTTCTGATGGATGCTAACTATACGGTTATTGCTAATTTTGAAGCCAATCCGTCGGATACAACACCTCCAACTCCGAATCCGATGACCTGGGAGTCGATACCAACAACAATAGGTTCGACCTCAATTACGATGACGGCAACAACCGCCGCTGATGATAGCCCGCCTGTAGAATACTATTTTGAATGTACAACCGACGACGCCAACAGTACATGGCAAACCAACACGACTTACGTGGCTCAAGATTTGGCTCCCTCGACCCCATATACATTCAGAGTCAAGGCCCGTGACAGCTATCTGACTCCGAACGAAACGGTCTTCTCGGACCCTGAATCTGCCACTACTGAGGAACCAAACAACATCGAAATCATCGGTTCATGGGTCTCAGGACTGACGCACACGAAAAAGGATGGTTTAGGCCGTGCTTTGATATTTATCGCACACGCTGAGTGTAACGACCTTGTTAATCTAAATTCAGTTACATATGGCGGCCAGCCGATGTCTTTAATAATTGAAGATAACAACGGAACCGCCAATGCCCAGGCTTATGTTGCGGCATATATCCTCGATGAGGCTGGTATTACCGCTGCAACCAGCGACACATTCGTTCCTACATGGAGCACAACTCCGCTTGAATACTCATACGCCAGCGTATTCCTCACAAACGTTAATCAAACAACTCTAATCGGAGCAACCGACAGCAATGGCTCGCCTAGCGATACTCCAAATCCAATCGCAACCGGCGCCCTTCCAACGAGTGACGGAGATATGGTTATTGTTGCTGCGACAGCCGGCTACTCAGGCGACTATACAGTAAACAATGGATTCAGCAAAGGCTATGAAAATGACATGGCTTCGTCTATTGGTGTAGCTGGCTATAAATCCTCAATAGGAGCCGATGAAACACCAAGCGTAACGCACGAAGGATCATATTTAAACCGTCAGGTCATTATTGGTTTTGTAGTCCAGGCCGGAGAACCAATCATAACTCGTACACTAATTACTTCCTCAACCGCAGGCGGTTCTGTAACAGTACCGGGTGAAGGGGCATTTATTTATGACCATGCTGAAGATGCCAACTTGACAGCAGTAGCTGACCTTAATTACCATTTCGTCAACTGGACGGGCACTGCTGTAACGGCTGGAAAAGTCGCTGACCCTAACTCTGTTGTCACTACCGTTACTATGGATGCCAACTATACCGTGGTTGCTATTTTTGAGATCGACCAAAAAACTATCTTCGGCTATGTTAGCGAACCTGATGCAAATATACCCGTTGAAGGTGCTTCGGTGGCCGCGGACGCAGGTGGTGGGTCAGACACAAGCGACGCCAACGGTTATTACCAATTAAATGTGGATTGGGGATGGTCGGGTACGGTTGAACCAAATAAAACAGGTTACACATTCGAGCCGTACTATATTGACTACAATAATGTTATTGTTGACCAGAATGACAACTATGCCGCAGTACTGGAGACATTTATTATCTCTGGATACGTTGTTGAATCTAACACGCTCACACCTCTCGAAGACGTAGTATTGAACCCGGATAATAACGGTGGTTCATATACAAAAAAATACTACGGAGGTGGTTCTGATACAACTGATTCCAACGGGTATTATGAGGTACTCGTTGATTATAACTGGTCCGGTAAAATTGCGCCTTACAAATACCTTTGGGCTTTTGAACCTAACAGTATAATCTACTCCGACGTTAATGAGAACATAGCAGAACAACAGGATTATCTTGGTACACAGTATGAATACATTATCACGGGCTCTATCAAAAACTACTGCGATGCGCCGATTAAGAATGTGTTCGTAGACGCAAACAATGGCGCTGCTTCATATATAAGCGACGTGAATGGACATTACGAGATTTGGATTGATTCCAACTGGTCCGGCACAATAACACCCAGCAAAGCTCACTATACTTTCGACCCTAACGATAGATCATACACCAATGTTCTTGGGGACATAACAAATCATGACTATTTAGCAGATGATATTTATGACCTCGATTGCGATGGTTCTATCGGCCTTGAAGATGTCAATGTAATTAGTGAAAACTGGCTTTCCGTCGGTGAATTTATCCCCGGAGACCTTTACAAAGACGATGCTAACACGGTCAACTTTTTTGATTTTGCTGATTTTGCTTCCGTTTGGGAAGATTAACACAAGTCAGAGTTCGACCTTCACATTTACAACCAGATTATCTGAGTCACCGGATAATATGTCTGACGTCCCTTACGGGGGCTCATTGACATTGCTAACAAAGTATTAGCTGACTAAATACGGCCTGCAGGAATAATCCTGCAGGCCGTATTTTCTTAACACTTTACCGTTAATTATTCGGTTGATATTACCACGCCAGGCCAAGCTCGGCTAAATCACGCAGGTCGACAGTGCCGTCAGCTTCACCGTTGTCGTTAATATCGCCGCCTTCAACACCAACGTCAGATTCCAGCCAATTCTCTGCAATTATCCAAAGGTCGAACAGGTCAATATAGCCATCTTCATAAAGGTCCGTTACAGGCGGCCAGCCGACAAGCACACCGGAACTTACCTCAAAATCGTCAAGATAAGCTTCGCCTTCGCTGATAATCGTTCCGGAAGAACCTCCTCCTAACGATACGCCTACCGCAGATGAAGACCATTGACCGGCCAGCAGGCCTGATATGGTCTGCCACGCATCGCCGGGGCCGTAGTCGCTAAAGCTTAAATACAACTCATCCAGCACGGAATCGTAGGATATGTACAATGTCCCGTCTTGTAAGGCCCTCGTGACCTGACCGGATACCATATTGCCATCAACAACCTGCTCATAGTAGAAATGAGCCCCGCCGTCGTTATAGTCGGCTGAGAGAGAAACGTAATTATCTATATTGTTCTCGAGAGCCATCTCGACCCAGCCGGTGCCATCGGTATTACTGTAATGGAAGTCGACCTTGACCTCAAAATCTTCTGCGGCATCAAAATACCAACCATTACACGTATAGAAGGCAGAGCCATAACTGCCGACGGACATATCCTCTGTGCCGTTCCCTTCGTTATAGAGGAATTCTCTCTCTTCTGAGGCCAGGGCCTTGTCGAATATCATCGCATTGTCGATATCGCCGGCAAAGAAACGACCT
>CAZOVR010000052.1:0-18874 GCA_964583405.1 uncultured Pirellulales bacterium | reverse complement strand
TATCGCAGCGGCGGTGTGGGCTACGGCGAAGCAAAAAAACGCCTGGTTGAGCTTCTTATCGAATATTTCGAGCCGTACCGCGCAAAACGGCAGGAATTGGAGAACAACCTTGATTATGTTCGCGAAGTACTGAATAAGGGCGCCGACCGGGCAAGACCGGTGGCGCATAAAACATTCGAAGAGGTAAGAAAAGCAGTGGGACTATAAAACTTATGGATGAAAAGCTTATTACAATCGCCGAATTCGAGGATTACATAAAGGCCGACATGGCCCGGCAGGTGCTGGAAGATTTCGATATAAAGGCCATTGTCACCGGCGATAACGCCTCGAATATCTATGCCGGTATCCCCGCGATTGAAAGACCTGCCTTGCAGGTTTTGGAAAGCCAGGCTGAGAAGGCGCGTCGAATCCTCGACGAGCAAAAAGAAAAAACAGAAGACTGAGGACCCGTCTTCGTCCCGATAAAAAGCATCGGGACTTCGCCGAGGCAAGCTGAAGACAGAAGACGGAAGTATGGACTACTGGATTGATTAATTGACAGCTTATCGTGTAAATCTTGACGTCTTCGCAGGGCCAATGGACCTGTTGCTCTACCTTATTCGTAAGGAAGAGGTAGATATCTACGATATTACCATAGCTAAGATAACCGACCAGTACATCCAGTACATTGAAATGCTCAAGAGTCTCGATATAGACCTCGCCGGCGATTTCCTGGTTATGGCAGCGACGCTTATGCAGATAAAATCGGCTATGCTGCTGCCTAAGGCGGAGCCCGACAGTATCGAGGCTGAGGATTTCGAGGACCCTCGCTCCGAGTTGATACGACAGTTGCTCGAGTATAAAAAGTTCAAAGACGCCGCCAATCTTCTCGACGCCTGCGCACAGCAACAGCAGCAAAGGCAACCCCGGCCGGCAGTTATTATTGACAGGCTTAAAGACACCGCCGAGCCGGAAGTCGACCTCGACCAGGTGAGTGTATGGGACCTGCTCGGGGCATTCGATACGATTTTACAGGCCACCGGGACTTCTTTTGATATCAGCCACATACACGACGATACTCCCATCGACTTATACCAGATAGAGCTGCTCCACCGTCTGCAGACCGAAGGTGCTATGCCTTTTACCCGCATTTTCGAGAACCGGCCCAATCGTCTGATTATGGTAGGTATTTTTTTGGCCTTGCTGGAGCTGATAAGAGACGGTCTTGTCGGTGCCGAACAGTCCGAGACCGGCTCAGCAATTCATATTGTTGCTTTAACTGATGAGCCTGCAGAACAGGCTGTGCAAAAGGTCCTTATCGCCGCCTCAACTCAGCAGCCTGCGGAGCAGACCTCGCCGCCGCCTGCCGCTGTTGCCCAAAGCCCTGCGATACCCATAACTGAATTTACCGATAATAAGAACATGGCGCGGCAGTCGGGACCTGTTCAGCCTGCCGAACAAAGTTATCCAATCGATGAGTTGCCGGCAAAACCTACAGGCGGCAAAGCCACTGTCCAGACCGGTGATTCAGAACAAAATGCTCAACAAGACGACAAAAATTAGTATTTGACTTGGCCGTCGTTTGGAAATACAATTATGCTCAATGCGATTTGGTGAAAGGATTCTGTAATGGCTGGTAATGTTGTTGAGCTGAATGATTCAACTTTCGACGAGATCGTTCACAATTCAGAAATGCCTGTTTTAGTGGATTTCTGGGCGCCCTGGTGCGGCCCGTGCGTGATGATGACCCCTATCCTCGATGAGATTGAGGACGATTATTCCGGCCGGGCCAGTATATGCAGGCTCAATACCGACGAGGCCCGCGATTCCGCGATGGAGTTCAACATCAGCGCGATACCCACGCTGATGCTTTTCAAAAACGGCGATATCAAGAAAAAATGGGTCGGCCTTACCAGCAAAAAGCAAATAATTGCAGCCATCGAAGAGCTTCTGTAGTACGGTGTCGCAGATTTTTTAACTGAGCAACCTCGCGTTTTTATAGTCCCTGTTCGTTTTCATGCTGCGGAGAGGAGCCTGCTGTTCTTGACATTTGTCCGGAGTTCTGGGAAAATCCCTTTTTTTGATACTTTTTCGTCGGGGCTGATACACAGTGGCTCATAAGATTGTATCCAAAAAGCAGCTTTCGCAAGATGTATTTACTGCTCAAATCGAAGCCGGGCTGATTGCAAGGGCGCGCAAGCCCGGTCAGTTTGTCATCGTCTGTCTCAGCAATGAATACGGCGAGCGAATACCATTGACTATCGCAGACGCCGACCCTCAGGAGGGCACTATTACCTTAATTTGGCAACGGGTCGGCAAAACCACCGCCCAGATGGCTGATTTAAAGCAGGGCGACACAATCGACAATATCGTCGGGCCGCTCGGAACGCCGACGCACGTCGAGAAGTTCGGCACGGTTGTTTGTGTAGGCGGGGGCATAGGCAACGCTCCCTTGCTGCCCATCGCAAGAGCCCTCAAAGGTGCAGGCAATACAATTATTTCAATTATAGGTGCGAGAAATAAAGAGCTGCTTATTCTCGAAGACGAATTTGCCAAAACCAGTGATGAGCTTATCGTCACTACCGATGATGGTTCGCATGGCCGAAAGGCCCTTGTAACCGAGCCTCTTAAGGAGGTCTGTCAGCGTAATCCCGGGCCCGACCATGCTTTTGTCATCGGCCCGGCGATAATGATGAAGTTCTGCTGCGATGTTACAAAACAATTCGACGTTCCGACAACCGTCTCGCTCAATACTATTATGGTCGATGGTACGGGGATGTGCGGCGGATGCCGGGTGGAAGTCGGCGGCAAGCCGAAGTTCGTTTGTGTTGACGGGCCGGAATTCGACGGGCACCTTGTCAATTTCGACCTTATGATGAAGCGTCTTGACGCCTACCACGAACAGGAACAACAGGCACGCGAGCAATACAAAAAGCATAAATGTAAAATCGGTCTGGATAAAGGCAGTCAAAGGAATCAATAGTGACCGAACAAGAAGCAGAACAAATGCTCGAAAAATTACAGAAGAAAGAACGGGCCGAAGGCCTCAAGCCCTCGGACCGATATGACATACCGCCTCAGGATATGCCTGCACAGGATCCTGTTACCCGGCGCGGCAACGTGAACGAAGTAGCTCTCGGTTATACCGAGACCCAGGCCCGGCTCGAAGCAATGCGGTGTCTGCAATGCAGGAACGCGCCGTGCGTGCAGGGCTGTCCCGTTCGCATAAAGATAAAAGATTTTATTTCTGCTATTGCCGAAGGCGACTATAAAAAATCACTCGAAATCATAAAGGAAAACTCGTTATTGCCGGCTGTCTGCGGCAGGGTGTGTCCTCAGGAGGTTCAATGCCAGGAGAAATGCACTGTGGGTCTTCGATTCAAAGACCCGACCAAGGCGGTTTCTATCGGCAGGCTCGAAAGGTTCGTTGCTGATTTTGGCAGTGACAATGACAGTGTGCCTGTAGTAGCGCCGGAAACCGGAATGAAGATAGCAGTAATTGGCTCCGGACCCGGCGGTATCGTCGCGGCAGCCGATACCAGAAGGGCGGGCCATGACGTTACCATCTTCGAGGCCTTTCACAAGCCGGGCGGCGTTATGGTTTACGGCATTCCAGAATTTCGTCTGCCCAAGGCAATAGTCGCAAAGGAAATCGACGTCCTGAGAAAGATGGGTGTAAAAATCGTCTGCAATTTTCTCGTTGGCAGAACTCGTACCATCGATGAGTTGATGAAGGAAGACGGTTTTGAAGCTGTTTTCATCGGTGTCGGTGCGGGGCTGCCGCACTTTATGAGCATCGAAGGAGAATCACTTGTCGGAGTCTATAGCGCCAACGAATACCTGACACGTGCAAATCTGATGAAGGCTTATGACTTCGGCAGAGGTGCTGATACACCTATTGCCGTTTCCAAAAAAGTCGCGGTTGTGGGAGGCGGCAACGTTGCTATGGACTCGGCCAGAACAGCGGTCAGGCTCGGTGCCGAAAAGGTGTACCTAGTCTATCGGCGGAGTGAAAAAGAAATGCCTGCCCGAATCGAAGAGGTTCATCACGCAAAGGAAGAAGGCGTCGAATTTCACATATTGCAGAATCCCAAGCGAATCATCGGTGACGAAAACAGCCACGTAAAGGCAATCGAATGTCTCAAACATGAACTTGGTTCTCCGGATGAATCGGGCCGAAGGCGACCCGTTCCAATCGAAGGCTCGGAGTTTACAATTGATGTTGACACCGTCATTATAGCTATCGGCAACGGCGCAAACCCGCTGATTCGCCAGACCACCCCACACCTGGAGTTCAACAAGTGGGGCAATATCGTAGTCGATGAGAACTGCAAGACCTCGATGGAAGGCGTTTACGCAGGAGGCGACATTGTCCTCGGCGCCGCGACAGTTATACTTGCTATGGGCCAGGGCCGAATCGCCGCGGCCGCAATCAACGAACACCTCGCCCAAAAGGAATCCGCCTCGGCTAAAATTTGAATTTTAAAGCCGTGCCGAGCACGTGGTAGTCGGTATAATCGCTGCCCTTGCGGCTCGCCTGGAGTATATAATATATATCCGCACTTAGTTTTTCGCCCAGCGGTGTTGAAACTCCGGCGTAGAACCTGTTACGGTTGAAATGTTCGTCATCGAGGTTAATAAATACCTCGTCCGCGACATAAGGCTGAAGTTTCCACGCTGTCAGCTTCCACGGAAGTTTTACCGTGAATTTATTTCTATACCGCCAGAGCCTCTTACCATTTTCCCTGTCGCGGTATTCGAACCTGTTGCGGTCGCTTAGTGACAAACCCCACATCTTCCACTTGAAAGTCAGGTTCAGGTGAGGCCTGTTTTCCCTGCGCCATCTGTCTGTCTTATCGTCCTTCTCGTAGATAAGTCCGTAATTCAGCCCGATGTCTATCCAGTCCGCGAAGCCGCTGTAAACGAATCCGAGGTCGGATCTCTGATAGTATAAATTCCCTCCCTGGTTGCCGAAACGGAGCTCTTCCGTGAATACCGCCTTCCAGTCCTTATTGATATTTACCGATGCCCCCGCACTGCTCCAGTACTGAAAGTCGTCGTCATCAAAGCCGAAAACAGTGCTGCACAAGAACGTTATTAATCCTGCAGCCGCCAGTGAAACAATTCTGTGGTGCATTTTCATCTGTAAATTTCCTGATAATTTTTGATAGTATTGTTTTATCCGGTGTGAAACCGCTATTTTTTTAACTGATGATTCCTTTGATGTATTCCTTCGTCATCTCCTGTTGTGGATTTTCGAATATCTCTTCCGCCGGGCCGTGTTCTATCAATTCGCCGCAATAGAGAAAAACTACATAGTCAGCAAGCCTTTTTGCCTGGCGCAGGATGTGTGTTACGATGATAACCGTGTATTGACTTTTCAGCCGCAGGAAGCTCTTTTCGATACGCTGACTCGATTTCGGGTCGAGAGCGGAAGTAGGCTCGTCTGCAAGAATAATCTCAGGTTCAACCGCTAAGCCTCTCGCCAGACAGAGTCTTTGCTGCTGGCCGACTGAAATTCTCGATGCCGGACTGTTCAGCCTGTCCTTTACCTCATCCCATAAACTCGCCTCTTTAAGATACTGTTCGACTATCTTGTTCAACCTTTTCTTGTCTTTTATCCCGTGTATCCTCGGGCCGTAAGCGACGTTATCGAAAATCGACATCGGCAGCGGATATGGATTTTGCGCAAGAAGCCCCATCTTTTTTCTGATATGAGTCACTTCGGTATGCGGGTCGAAAATGTCCTCTCCATCAACCAGTACTTTACCGGAAACCCTGACCCCCTCAACCGAATCAATCAAGCGATTGAACGACTTTAACAGCGTGGTCTTGCCGCAGCCGGACGGGCCTATAATGGCAATTATCTTTTTGTCCGGAATATCAATGGTAATATCCTTCAGGGCCTGCTGTTTCCCGTAATATACATTCAGGTTCCGAACGCTAATATGTGTGTTAGAATTCATCGAAAGCTCCTATTTGACAATATGCTTCGTGAATCGCCTCACCAGTATTCTCGAAACGATGCTTATTATCAGAATAATGACTGTAAGAATAAATGCCGATGCGTACGCTCGCTCCTGGACTTTGGGAAATGGCGTTCCAAGTTGAAAGAAGATGGCTAAAGGCAGAGTGGCTGCCGGACGGAACAGGGAATAAGGAATATAATCACTGAAGCCCGCGGTGAAGATAACAGAAGCTGCATCTCCTATACCTCTTCCAAACGCAATCAGCACAGCCGTTAATATACCGGGCAAGGCCTGTCGTACCACAACCTTCAAGGCGGTTTCTAATTTCGTTGCTCCCAAAGAATACGACGCCTCCAGGAGTTCTTTGGGAATCATTCTTATTACTTCGTCCATTGCTCTGCTCATAATGGGCAGTATCAGCAGAGACACGGCTATGATACCGCCTAGAAGCGAGGCCCGAAGTCCGAAGAAAAGCATAATCGTAAAGCCGAAGGCTCCATAAACTATCGATGGAACACCCCACAAGACATCGAACGAAAAACGCGTAAAAGACGCCAGTCGCGAACCCTTCGGCGCATATACGTTGAGATACAGGACAACAGGCAGGCTGATAATAATTGCTAAAAAAGTTGCACCAGTCGCCAGATATAAAGAGCCGAGGATAGCATTCAGTATTCCGCCTTCCTTGCCGAGATAAAATCCGCCTTTTGGAGATTGGGTAATCATCGCAAGGTCCATAGCAGGCAGGCCCTTGATGATAATCGTGGCTAATATCAGAACGAGACTCGACAGGATAATGAGCGTTGAGGCAATCATCAAAGCCTTGAACAGGTTTTCTTCTATTTTCTTGGTGTCCATTTTATTGTATCGCTCTTTCCACCCTGATTAACACGAGCTGGGCAATGACATTGAAAAACAGCACTACCAGCAGCAGAACGAAACAAGCTAACAGCAGGGCTGAGTCGTATAATGGAACGGAGAGCATTTCTCCGTAATTATTGGCAATTAGAGCCGGCAGCGGATACGCCGGGTCAAGCACGGACGTCGGAGATTTGGCGACATTGCCGGCTACCATGAGCACAGCCATCGTTTCACCAAAGGCCCGCGACAGACCAAGAACAATCGCAGCGATGATGCCCGGCATTGCCTTGCGAACAACGACGTGTTTTATCGTTTGCCACTTGGTTGCGCCCAATGACAAAGATGCCTCCCTGATTTCATAAGGCACGGTTCGGAATACCTCTAAAGAAACATGAATGATTATGGGAAAGACCATTATCGCAAGAACAATGCCTCCTGCGAGCACGCTGTAGCCGGTCGAAAAACTTCCGAACACCGGCGCAATATGGTTTTTTATCAGCGGTACAATTACCAGAACACCCCATACGCCGTAGACAACCGATGGAATACCTGCCAGCAGGTCGATGAGCGGCTTGGTCCATTCCCTCACGAATCGCGGGGCGTACTCGGAAAGATATATCGCAGTCAGCAGACATAAAGGAATTGCGATGACAACAGCTACACCGGTCACCCAAACCGAACCCATGATAAACGGCAAAAAACCGAATTCTTTTCTTAAAGGATGCCATGAGCTCGAGAACAACAATTCTTTTAGTGGTTTGATCGCTAAGATTGGCCTCGACCTCTGGTACAATCCGATAGCAATGACAAATACGATCAGGCCGGATAATATCGTTAGCCACAGCATCAATTTGCCGGCAAATCTATCTTTTAACAGCCTTGTATTCATTATCAGAAGCTCATCTTTAGTATCAGGAAGGTGATGAAGATTCCGGGGTTTCTTTAATTATCACTTAGTTTTTCGAGTTCTTGTTGAATCTTTTCCTGGCTCAGATTGATGTACCCTGATTCGCCCACATATTGCTGGCCGTCGGTGAGAATCCATTTGATGAATTCGGTCACTACTTTGCTTTCAGGCCTGCCTTGACAGACAAGATGCAGAAGCCTGGCCGGGGGAGAAGGATACTTACCTGTGGCTATCGCCTTGACCATCTGGTCCCGGTCGCTGTAGAAATCTTCGTCCGCATCTATCACGCCGTTGCCGTTGATGTCTATGGGTAATACTTTCACCTGGTCAAGCTGCTTTTTGGTCTCTGTGTCGTAGGCGTAATTGATATTGTTAAATCCGATTCCCAGGGTGTCTTTCTTAACGGCTTCTGCCAATCCAGGGTCACCATAAACTCCGACTCCAAGAAGGTCTTCCTGGTTTCTATCTAAAAACTTAGCCCAGGTTTTAGCTGCTCCACAGGCATCAGAACGAGTATAGACGTGGACTGAATCTTTGTTTTCATTACCTGCAACCTGTCCCCATTTATTAATTTGTCCTGTTATCCACACATTTATAAAAGATTCTTTGGTAACGCCTTTAGCCAATAGCTCTTTTAGTACTGGATTGTTCGCATTGACCGTGGGAACAACAGCGTCTTTTGTTACCGAAACCCACCATGCCCCTTTTTCTATTTCAACAGGGTAAATCTCGCGCGAAACCATGCCGATGTCCACAACTTCTGCCAGACAATCAGCCATGCCTTTTCCGGCTCCACCAGCAGCGACATCTATCTTTACCTGTGGATTAATCTTCTGAAACTCTTCGGCCCATTTGACTACCATCGGGTAGAGCGCCCATGCCCCGGATAGCGTTATCGTTCCCTGCAACTGGTCTGTTTGTGAGTCGGACTCTTCCTTTTTCCCGCAACCCGCAGCAAACAGAACGCCGATAATCAGAGCAAAACTTATGATACTCTTCATTTTAAAGCGTCTCCTTTCAAATCAGGTCGGCGAGCGTCAGGCTCTCCAGTTTTTTCGAGATATAATCCCTGATTTCCTTAAATACCTTTAGGACCTTTTTTTCCTGGGCCAGGGGCGTGTCTGAGAAAAAGTACTTGCTCACCGATTCCGTCGGCGCAAGGGCGCCGTCCATCAGACGAACAATCTCTGCAAGGGTGATTTTTGAAGCGGGACGGCCCAGCTTGTAACCTCCGCTTTTGCCCCTTTTGGTCTTGATGTAGCGACTGCGCCGGAATATCAAAAACAACAGCTCAAGGTATTTCTTCGGGATATTATACGTTGAGCAAATCTGTTCTATCTTTATGAATCCCTGCTTTTCGTGTCGGGCGATGTACAATAACGCCAGAATCGAGTACTCACTTTTTGTGGTCAGCTTCATTTCAAGGTCCTTTCTCTATCATGCCTATTATGTCTATTGATATTATAGACAAGATAGAAGGATAGAACAAGTAAAAAATCAAAATTTTTTAAAAATAGTTGGTTTTACCCGGCAGTTTAATAGCGGCTATGCGACGAAACCCCCCCTTCAAAGCATATTTGACAACGTTCGATGTATATTGTATTATCCCCGCTCTTATTACCCGGAAGTATCGGGCAAGGCCCATTGCAGGCTGATTTTTAACTTACACCCGGACGAGGAAATGGACATTAAACCGTTTAAGGCATACAGGTTCAACGAAGCAGTTGTAGGGGATGTCGGCGCTTGCATCGCCCCTCCCTACGATGTGATCAATGAGCAGCAACAGCAGCAGTTCTACCAAAAAAGTGATTATAATATCGTCCGCATCATAAGGCCGAAAGCTCAGCCTGGAAACAATGACAAAAACAATGTCTACACCAGGGCCGCCGTATATTTCAACGACTGGATAAAGCAGGGGGCCCTGAAACTGGATTCCGATGAGGCCGTCTATGCTTACGTTCAGGATTTCGAGCTTGCCGGGGCCTGGTTCCAGCGATTCAGTTGCGTGGCCCTGGGCAGACTCGAGCCATTCGGCAAGACCGTTCGCGCCCATGAGAACACGATGCTCGGCCCGCGAAAGGACCGGCTCGAGCTGAAAAAGGCCACCGCCGCCGACTTCGGTCTGGTCTTTTTAATTTACGAAGACTCCAGCCATATAGCCGACAGCATCATCGAAAAGTCCATTAACGACGAGCCTCTTGTTGATTTCACCGATGAGCAAAATGTCAGGCATCGTCTTTACCCCATCACGCACCGGCAGGAGATTTCTGCTATAGTCGACATGATGAAAGATAAAAGCTGCATAATTGCCGACGGTCATCACCGCTACGAAACCGGCCTGGCTTATTTCGAACTGACACATAAGCCTTCCGCTAAATACCAGATGATGGCCTTTGCGAACACCTGTCACGAAGGCCTTATTGTTCTGGCTACCCATCGTTTTGTAAGCGGTCTGGAGAAATTTTCCTTTGAGGAATTAATAAAGAGGCTCGAAAGCAATTTTGAAGTTGTCCGGTTTGGTTTTGACTCGGCCGAGTCTGCAAGACAGGCAAGGCACAAAATGCTGGCGGAGATGAAAGCCGACCACGCCAGGGACCAAAATACATTCGGCATATACGGCGGCTACGACGCTTTTTACATAGCGAGATTGAAAGATATAACCCTGATGGACAAGGCTGCTCCTTCAATGAGCAAGGCGTGGAGGAAACTCGATGTCGCCGTTCTTTCAAAACTTGTGCTCGACGAAATCCTCGGTATCGATGATGAGAAACTTGCCCAGGGTACTTTCGTCCGATACGTAAAAGACAGCGGCAACAAGTCCAAAGAACTCGTCCGGGAAATTGACGCCGGCGAAGGACAAGTAGTTTTCTTTATGAATCCGCCCAAGATTGAACATATTGAAGCTGTCGCCGATGCAGGTGAGCGCATGCCGCAGAAGTCGACTTATTTTTACCCGAAAGTTTTCACAGGTTTAACAATATACAAATTAGAATAGCTTTTAATGGAGTTTATAAAATGACAGACTGGAAAAACCCGCCGAGACTTTTCATTCCCGGACCCGTAAAGGTAAACGACGATGTCCTGCAGGAGCTTGCAAGACCCACTCTGGGTCATCGACTGCCGGAATACGCGCAGTTGCACGGCGAAACTATGGAAATGCTCAGGAAAATCTTCTTTACCGACCAGAATGTATTTCTGAGCACATCCAGCGCCTCCGGCATCTGGGAAGCCGCCATCCGCAACTGCGTCGGCTTCGATGAAACCGTTCTATGCACGATGTGCGGCGCCTTTAGTGACAAATGGGCCTCGGTTGCAAAATCGTGCGGCAGAAAAGTCGAAGAGCTGAAGGTCGAATGGGGCCAACCTGTAACCGCCGATATGATTGACAAAAAACTGACCGAGGGAAAATACGCTGCCGTTACTATGGTCTATAACGAAACCAGCACCGGCCTGACCAATCCGCTTTATGAAGTCAGCGAGATGATGAAGGAAAAATATCCCGACGTTCTTGTCTTCGTCGACTCGGTCAGCGCGATGGTCGGCCTGCCGATACATTTCGACCAACTTGGCTGGGACGTCACATTCGCATCGGTCCAAAAGGCCTTTGCTTTGCCGCCGGGATTGGCTGTCGCCCTGGTCAGCAAACGGGCATTGGAAAAAAGCAAAGATGTACCCGGCCGGGGTTACTATTTCGACTTCCAGAGCTTCGCCAAGAGCGCCGAAAAGAACCAAACGCCTACTACACCATGCATTCCTCACATTATGGGGCTGAACTACCAGTGCCATAAGCTCGTCAAAGAGGGTATGGAAAACGTCTGGAAACGGCATCAAAAAATGGCTGACTTCGTCCGCTCCTGGGCGAAGGAAAGATTCGACCTGTTCTGCGAAGAAAGATATGCTTCCAATACCCTTACAGCAGTAAAGAACACTAAGGGAATTGATGTTGCAGCGACGATAAAAGCCGTCCAGCAAAAGCACAACACCGTATTCGGCAACGGCTATGGAAAATTGAAACAGGAAACATTCAGAATCGCCCACATGGGCGACATAACGATGGACGATTTAAAGGACCTGCTGGCCTGGATAGACGAAGAAATCGCCTGAAAAAATACCGCGACACCGGCAGTATCGCGGCTCGATTGTCGATGAACCCCCGCCCGTTCGGCGGGGGTTTTTCATTATGCCTGCGAGCTTATGTGGTAGCTGAACTCGAGTATTTTCGGATTTATCAGTTTACGGTAATCAGCCATGCTGATTCGCACGGCCTTGTCGTGTGAGCCTGCCTGAAATACGATATGGTCGTCGGCTTCGAGGGCTTTATCCATAATCGTCGGCAGATTGTAGAGATTTCCAAACGGCGGCTCGGCCCCGAGATCGCAATCGGTGAATAAATTACCGACTTCGGTCTCATCCGCCAGGTCGACCTTTTTGGCCCCGAGTTTTTCCTTCAGGCCGCGCAGGTCAACCTTGTGATTGGCGTCGAGCACGCACATCATCATCTGGCCGTCCACTTTAACCAGCACCGGTTTTGCCACGTATTTACCCGGCTCGTGTTCAATAGACGCCATACGTTGAGCCGAGAAAGCCGGCTTATGCTCAGTAACCGTGTACTTGACCCCCTTACTCTTCAAAAACTCCAGCACATTCATCTTCCAGCCTCCCGAAATTTCCTCTATTCCTGATTTTCTTCCTTTTTCTTGAAAATCCCCTGAACTCCCTCAATCAATTCTTTGCCTGATTCCTGTATTTCTTTACCGCCGGATTCAAGCAGCTTCTGTCTTTGTTCTGTTATTATATTCGTGATATCCTCCAGGTTTTCAAGTGCGCCCTCTACCGAATTAAGCACATTCTCAGGAAGAACACCCTGCCCCTGTTCTGCTACACTGTTTGCAATCGCCACCATCACCTTACTGGCCAGCTCAGCTATCGTAAGCTTATCGTCGCTGCCCAAATCCTTCATCTCAATCGGGTCCAGCTTTAGTTCCACAGTATCAGCCTGCCCCGGTATTATCTGAGCCGGAAGCAGCTTTACCTTTACAGTCGTATTTGTAATCTTCAGGTCTTTGACCATAAGATTTTTACCTTCGGCTGCCGGTTCCTCCGGTTTATCTTCGGCTTTTGGCAGTGATTTGAGAACGTCATTTAGATTGTTATCCAGCCCCTTTTGTTCTATCGCAATCGTAATTCCATCAAGCAAAATCGATTCGATTTCGACCATATCCGACATCAGCGATTTCATACGGGTTTTTACCTGTCCCTTACCCAGCTCCAGCAAGTACTTTTGTTCATAGCCTGCCGGATTATCGACCGCCAGTCCTTTAATCTCGACACGACCTTTAAATATGGACAAGTCGAGGTCGTCGATAGCTACGCCCACCCTCAGGGCCTTGGTCCCGGCCGTTTCGATACCAGTCTTAATGAGAGACTCGCCGAAAAACTCGAACCCCAGCAGCAGCAAAGCAACAACGATGATAATAACCAGAATGACTGTCTCGATTAGCTTCTTTACCGATTTCATCCTTAAACTCCCTTAAAAAAGAAATGGATTTTCCAAACATGCTTTATTTTATAAGGCCGCTGTTTTACTCACAAGAGATTTTTTACCGTTTTTTTTATATAAAGGCCGCCGCAAATAACAGTAAGGCCGCCAGGGCAGCCGTTGACAACGTAATTCTCGACCACTTGTTATATCGAGCCAAATCAGGGTGCCTGTCCTCCACCTCCCAGAAATATTCTTCCAGCTCATCACTGTCCGGTTTCAACCGAAGCTGAACGTAGATATACGCCCCGATTGAAATCAAAAACAAAGGTCCTGCAAAAAGCAATCCAAGTACTCGAATATGCATAACTACTCCCATTTTATGTTTACGTTATTCCTGCTTTAATTGACACTGCATCTTGTTTACTTTCTTGATATAGCCATACATGTCGAACTTTCTTTTCAGTCCCGCAGCGTTCATATATCTTACTTTGCCGAACACCTTTCTCTCTGCCTGAACATTCTTGGCCTGTCACGACATAGGAAAATAATACCGTGCTGTCCGCTGAACACAAGCCTTAAAATCGCTTCTGAAAGGCGTGCAGAAAGGCTGAATCAAAATTGTCAGGTTTTTGGTCTGACGATGGTAAGGGTGCTTTTTTAAGAGCTTCTGTTTGCCAGTTTCTTAGCCAGTTCCGCCAGCTCTGCCATTTTCTTAGTATTAAGGGGGATGCCCGTAAATGGGGCATGGTCGTCTGTATCGTCCGACTCTTCTTCGTTCGGAGTCTGTACCGGTTTTCTTGCGAAATCACTGGCGGCTTGTCTGGTAAGGCTGTCTTTGAGCTTTTCACTGACCGAGGCCAGCTCGGCGGCCTTTTCGTCTAATTGCTGTTGTAGTTGCAGGCGCTGTTCTGTTAATTGCTGTTCGAGAATCTCTCGCTCAGCGACATTGCTTTCGAGGTCCTTTCTTACACGGGCCAGCTCGTTATTTTTTTCGCCGAGTTGTTGACCGGCCTGTTCGAGTTGGCAGATGTTCTGCTCGAGTTCTTGTTTGATAGCAGCTGACTCTTCGTTACGCTGCATAAGCTGATGCTCTAATTGGCTTTGCTGTGATATTTGTCTGTCGAGTTGCTCATTGGCAGTGGCCAACTGAGCGGTTTTTTCATCGACCTGTTGCTGTAACTGTTTGCTGTGCTCCTCAAGGTTCTCTCGCTCGCTCTTGTTGTTCTCAAGCTGCTGTTTTGCCTGGACCAGCTCGTTGTCCTTCTCAATGAGCTTTTGATTGGTTTGCTCCAGAGAAAATACATACTCCTGAATCTGTGACTTTATTGAAGCCAATTCGTCGCTGTATTGCCCAAGCTGCCGTTCTAATTGAGTGCGCTGAGATGTTTGCTCTTCGAGTTGCTCACTGACAGCCGCAAGCTCGTCAGCCTTTCTGTCTACCTGCTGATGTAACTGTTCCTGTGCCTGTTTGCTTTCACTGACTTGTTTTTGAAGCTGTTGATTAACATCGGCAAGCTGCATCTGCTGCTGTTCGAGTTTTTCACTTAACCGTTCCCGTTCCTGTGTCAATTGCTCGACAGCTTCATCTTTTTCATAAACTTGTTTTTGTAACTGCTCTCTTGTGCAAATTAGCTGTCGGTCCTGTTTGGCGATATTTTCTTCCAGCTCTTTACGTTCATCGATTTGTTGCTGTAGTTGCTGCTCCAGTTGCGTCCGCTGCGACATCTGCCCTTTGAGTTGTTCGCTGAGCGTATTCAGTTCAGCGGTTTTTTTATCAATCTGTTCCTGTAGGTTCTGCCGGTTTTCATAGTTTTGCTGCTCAAGCTGCCCGCGCATCTTTTGGTATTGTTTTTCCAGATTTTTTTGCTCGGCGACTTTACTGTTAAGCTGCTCTTTTACACGTGCCAGTTCGTCGTCTTTCTCGCTGAGTTTTTGGCTTGTCCGCTCGAGCCCGGAGGTGTATTCCTGAAGTTGCGACTTCACAGCAGCCAATTCTTTAATGTATTTTTCCAGGTGCTGTTCTGATTGTTTCCGCTGTGACGTTTGCTCTTTAAGTTCTTTACTTAACTCATTCAGCTGGGATGTCTTTTTGTCTATTTTTTGCTGCAGGCGCTGTTGGACCTTTCTTATCTGTTGCTTGGCCTGATGGCCGTGCCCTATCTGTTGTTGTAGCTGTTCGTTTGCCGAGGTGACCTGCTCGGTGAGCTTTTGAATCTGCTGCTGTAGCTGTTGTTCCAGAAGCTCTCGCTCTGCAGCCTGGTTGTCGAGCTGTTGTCTGGTCACAGCCAGCTCGTTGTCTTTATCGATAACTTTTTGTTCAGTCTGTTCTATACGGGACACGTAATCGTCAAATTGCGATGTTACAGTAGCCAGCTCGTTGTTTCGCTGGTCGAGCTGCTGTTCCAAATGTGTGCGCTGTGTTGTTTGCTCTTCGAGTTTTTCGCCGATGGCGCTCAGCTTTGCGGTCTTTTCACTTATTACCTGCTGCAATTGTATCTTTGTCTGTTCGTACTGCGACAATTGCTGCTGCAATATATTTTCTTTTTGCTCGTGTTCGGCGACCTGATGAAGAATGTTTTCTTTAATTTGTGCCAGTTCGGCAGTTTGCTCATCCAGCCGTTGTTTATATTGCTGTAATTGCTCATGTGCCGATTCGTTTTCGATGTGCTTTTGCTGCAGTTGTTCATTAACGTCGGCAAGCTGTGTTTGTTGTTGTTCTAATCTTTGGCTTAGCTGTTCCTGTGACAGTGTCAGCCGCTCGTTTTTTTCGTCTTTCACGTCGATCTGTCTGCGCAATTGTTCGTTGGCGCAGGTTAACTGTCGGCTGCGCTCGTCAAAAGAGTCCTCCAGCTCTTTGCTTCGGATTATTTCCTGTTGTAGCTGCTCATTAGCTGTGGTTATTTGCCCGTTAAGCTCCGTAATCTGCCTCTCGAACTGCTCATGCTGCTCCTGTAATTTCTGTTTGAGGTTCTCTCGCTCGTCGGCCTGGTTCTCAAGCTGTTTTTCTGCAGCAGCCAGTTGCTTGTTTTTCTCATTGAGTTGCCGGTCAGCCTGTTCAAGACGCGATGCATGTTCTTCGAATTTTTGGTTTACAACGGCCAGCTCGTCACTGCGCTGTTCGAGCTGTTGCTCTAATTGTATCTGGTGTGATGTCTGTTCTTTGAGTCGTTCGCCCAGTGCAGTTAGTTCGACGGTTCTGTCATTAATCTTCTGTTCTAACTGCTTCCTTACCTTCTCTGTCTGCTGCTCAGCCGTATCTCTGAGATTTATTTGCTCCTGCAGCTCACCCCTTATGGCCTCTAATTCCGCCCTTTGCTTTTCAACTATGCTGCGATTTTGTTGAAGTTTTTGTTGTATTTGCTCGTTTTGGTGGCGCTGTTTCTGCAGAAGCTGCTCTGTCTGTTTGTGTTGCTCGGCTTGATATTGTAACTGTTGCCTGACTGAGACTAACTCAGCAGCTTTTTCCTCTGAATCTGAACGTTGCCGTTCGAGCTCTTGCTCGACCTTTTCGTATTCATTTACTTTTTGTTGAATTTGTTCGTTGGCCTGGGTCAGTAGCGTCTGCTGTTGCTGGAGTTTTTGACCTGATTCATCATGTGCTTGTTTCAGTTGCTCAATTGCCTGGCTCTTTTGTCGGACTTCTTTAAGCAGTTGTTCGTTCGTATGGGTTAGTTGACTGTTGCGCTCGGCAAAAGATTCCTCCAGTTCTTTATGTTTTGCGATTTGTTGCTGTAACTGTTCGTTTGCCGATTCTGCCTGGGCGGTAAGTTCCCGGATTTGCTGCCCGAGCTGCTCTTGCTGCTCCTGCGATTTATGCTCGAGTTTCTTTTGTTTGCCAATCTGATTTTTAAGCTGTTCTTTTACAGCAGTTAGTTGGTCATTCTTCCCACTGAGTTGCTGACCGGCTTCTTCGAGCCGTGACATTTGTTCTGCAAGCTGTTTTTTTACAGCGTCTGACTCGTCACTTTGCTGCTGAAGTTGTTGCTGCTGTTTTTGTAGCTGCTGTTCAAGATTATTTCGGTCTCGTATCTGGCTCTCGATTTTTTCATTTGCATAAACCAATTCATCGTTTTTCTCACTGAGTTGATGATTGATCTGTTCGAGTGCAGAGGTGTGTTCCTGAAGCTGTAATTTTACTTCAGCCGACTCATTGCGTAGCTGCATGAACTGTTCGCATTGCTGCTGAAGCTGTTGTTCCAGTTGTGCTCGCTCTGATATTTGTTCGGCGATTTGTTCATTCGCCCTGACTAACTCAGCGGTCTTTTCATCGATTTCCTGCTGCGATTGCACGTATTTTTCAGTTGCCGCTTCTCTTTGGGCTATATGTTGTTGTATTTGCTCATTCGAATAAGCCGCTTGTTCGGTGAGTTGCTGAATTTTTTGCTGCAGTTCCTGCCGCTGTTCTTTCAGTTGTTGTTCGAGGTCATTTCGCTCAGATATCAGGTTCTCGAGCTGCTCTGTTGTATCAGCCAATTTGTTGTTTTTCTCACCAAGCTGTTGATTGGCCTGGTCAAGTCGAGTTGTGTGTTCCTGAAGTTGCGACTTTACACTTGTCAACTCATCGCATAGCTGTCCGAACTGTTCGCGTTGCTGCCGAATCTGTTGTTCCAGTAAAGTTCGCTCTGATATTTGCCCGGCGATTTGCTCATTGGCTGTGGCCAGTTCGGCGGTTCTTTCGTCAATTTTCTGTTGTAGTTGCTCTCTGACCTCTGTCGCCTGTTGGTCTGCCTTTTGTCTGTGATTGATTTGCTCCTGCAGCCTGACCTGTATGTTCTCTAATTTCGCTTTTTGTTGCTCGAGCTCGTTTCGATATGTCTCAAGCTGCTGCTGAACCTGCTCGTACTGCCAACGCTGCTCCTGCAGCAATTGCTCGGTTTGACTGCGAAGGTTGATTTGCTGCTCCAACTCTTCCTGAATCCGGGCCAATTCAGCGGTTCGTTCGTTCAGTTGGTGTTTGTGGTATTGTAACCGTTCCTGTGTAAGTTTGTTTTCGCTTGTTTGGTCCTGCAGTTGTTCCCTGACTTCGGCCAGTTGGGCCTGTTGCCGCTCGAATTTTTGATTTAACTCGGTACGGGCCTGTGTTAGCTGTTCGATGCTCTGGCTTTTCTCACAGACCTGTTTATACAGTTGCTCATTCACCCTGTATAACTTGTGTTTTTGTTCGAGCAGCAGTTTTTCTCCCTGGGCCTGCTCAGTCTGGTCGACGACCAGGAACATAAATCCTTCCGTCCTGCCTGCCGGATTCTTAAGCGCCACAATCTTGGTTGTAGTGGCAAAGGCTGTTCCATCCGACCTGACATGCTCTATCGGGCCGGTAATTGCGCCCCTGTGTTTTACCTCCTCCATCAGCGGCAGTACATCGGACTGCATTTGCCCATAATTGTGGAACGTCCCGATGTTCACATCCGCCAGGGCCGCTGCGGATTCGTAGCCGTGCATTGTTGCGAATACCGCGTTGGCATACTGAAGAACTCCGCGCGCATCGGTAATCGCTATTCCCTCGCATGCCGTCTCGGCCATCGTGGTCAGATAGCGAATGTCCCTGTCGATATGCTGTAATTGCATGGCCTTGTACTTCCCTGTCTTCCTGTAAAACAACAAACAGCTTCCTTCGCTTGTTCCGGGCGAAATCGGCCCGGACCGTCAAAAGTTATCGGCTGATTCAGCTCGCCGCTT
>CAZOVR010000051.1:0-19781 GCA_964583405.1 uncultured Pirellulales bacterium | reverse complement strand
TAGTTATCTTCGAGGCTGCGGTTAGGATGCATATGGTCAATGACGGTATCTTCGGTTCCTTCGTAGTAATAAAGGAATTTTCCATCTTCGGCCATGTTACGCAGCACCCAGTCAATCGAAGACCTGGCTGTGTTATATATCCGGTCTGATGAATATTCTACAGGCACCGGATAGCCTCGATACAACGGCAATACCTCCCGGCCGTATGTTATAAAAGCCACACTGCGAATCCTGAACCAGTTGATTGGCATTTCCATCAACAGTTCAATTCTTTCTGAAATACTGTTTGTGAGTTTTCCGAGTCCCATCTTTTTTGCAATGTAATTCATCGTCTGCCTTATCGACATGTGGCTGTACACTACTGCGTCGGCAGGCATATAAAAATAACTGCCCTGTTCGTAATCGAGACCCAGGCCGGTTATACCCGGCTCGAATCGATTAGCATCGATACTGTTTTCACTCAGTTCATTAATATCAATCGGTTTAAGCTCTGTAATCACTTCCAGCATAATCCTGCACTTGTCCGGGTCGGCTACATCAAATTGTGCAAAGCGGTTCCTCTCGCTCAGCATGTTCGCAACGTGCCTGACGGTATCAACAAAAGAATCTTTTATAGATATAAACCGCAACGGCTGGTTCGGTGGCTGGAATAATGTCACGCAAACATACGAATAATTGGAGTCAAAGGGAATATTCGAGGCAGGCAGAGTTTCGATTTCAGGTCCGCCGGACAGTCGGGTCCTTATCGCATCGAGGATTTTCCGCTCCGGCGAAAAATTCCGTCCCAGCCACGCCGTAAACTCACGAACGGCCGGGGCCACATCCGGCGGCAAATCATCACCGGGAGGCTTCGGCGACAGCTCAGGAGACGGGCCGAAAATCATAAAAACAATGCCGGCCGTTAACACAGCCAGTAATAATGTCACTATTGTTTTAATTATCTTTTTCATAATTCTTGCCGGTCAAAAAGCATAGCAGAAGCAACACATAATTATCGGCTCGATTCTGAAACCAATGAAGATAAATAATATCTTAGCCCTGCCGGGAATTTCCAAGGCAAATCTGCGCATTGCGTTTAAGAACATCAAGGCCGGTCCGAAGAAGCGGCGAGTCTTTGAACCCGGCCGCGAATTCTTCATCGTCCATATTCAGAATTGTATCAAGAGCAATGTCACTTCGGTCCGGGTAGTATTTGAAAGAATCGTTCCCGCACAGCGGGGCCTTATGCTGATACGGACAGGCGAGAACACATTCATCACAGCCGAAAAGCCGGTTGCCCATCCTGTCAGCTAAATCCTTTTCAATCTGTCCGCTATGTTCTATGGTCAGATAGCTGATGCACCTGCGCGCATCGAATTGCCCGTCAGGTCTCAGCGCTCCGGTTGGACAAGCCTTGATACACCTGTCGCAGCCGGCGCAGCTTAATTCGACAGGTTTATCCTGCTCAAGTTCAAAATCTGTAATGAGTTCACCGAGAAGAATCTCAGGCCCAAGCTCAGGATTGATAAGCATGTGGTTCTTGGCGATAAATCCAAGTCCCGCCCTTACTGCAAATGCACGTTCAGCCAGAGGCGCCGAATCGACACAAACCTTAAAACGTACGTCTCCACCTGCCTGACTAATAATGAACTCAGCTAATCGCCAAAGATACCTTTTAAAAAATCCGTGATAATCCTCGTACCGTGCGTATCTTGCCACCCTGCCGAAGGGCTTATTCGAACTGACCTCTTTCGGCAGCTTGTAATTCAATCCGACAACGATTATGGACCTTGCCCCATCCAATAGGCGCGCCGGGTCGATTCTTTTATCCAGATTCCGGCGCATATACTCCATTTGACCGGCATAATTGTTCTTCAGCCATTGGCTGAACATCTGTTGATGATAATCCTCGATGGCCGTCGCAGGAGCAATTCCCACAAGGTCGAATCCGAGCTCAAGGGCTTTTTCTTTGACTCTACCGGTTATCTTCATCGCCGCCAATTATACACAATATCAAGCCTTATCACACAAATCAGTTGCATATATCACACGGGTTAATATCATATCTGAGTCACCTTTCCGGGAGTTTATGTTATGGAAGACAGCTTAATCGGTATCATAGGCGGCACCGGCCTGGAGGACAGCCTTGCTGAACACTTGTCGGATATTCAATCCGTCGAAATTGACACGCCGTTCGGCAAAACGAGTTCTCCTGTAACAATAGGCAAAGTTAGTGACAACAGGGTCGCCCTTCTGAATCGACACGGCCCAGGCCATCAGCTTTTACCATCCGAGGTCCCATACGCAGCAAACGTATTCGCCCTGAAAAAACTCGGCGCCCGCGTGCTGATAAGCAGCGGTGCAGTAGGCTCACTGAGGCAGGAGATTAAACCGGGTGATCTTGTTCTTGTCGACCAGTTCATCGACAAAACGTACAAACGGCAAAACACCTTTTTCTCCCGTTTCGGGGCGGTCCATTGTGAATTCGCTCAGCCGACCTGCAGCAGACTCAGAACAATCCTGCACAGAAAAGCCAAAGACCTCGGCCTTGGTGTGCACGAAGCCGGGACTTATGTATGCATGGAAGGCCCGCAGTTTTCAACCCGCGCCGAATCCCTTATGCACCGGGCATGGGGCGGCGACCTGATAGGAATGACGGCCCTGCCCGAAGCAAAACTGGCGCGTGAAGCGCAGATGTGCTATGCACTGGTCGCCCTGGCAAGTGACTACGACTGCTGGCAGCAGCACGAAGCCGGCAAAGACAAACAAACACTGCTCAAAGAAATAATTGGTAATCTCCGTCAGGCCACGGATAACTGTCTCAAACTATTATCCGCTGTAGTCCGGGACAGCAACAATCTTGTCTTTGACGACTGCCCGTGCCGCAAGAGCCTCGAACTGGCCGTCTGGACACAGCCCCAAAACATAGCCACCCAGGCCAGGGACAAATTAGCCGTCCTTTTTCAATAAAGCAGCGCATTGACAGATATTTGATGGTGGATATACTGTTCGCATCTCAGTGCAGAAACATTCATCTTGGAAAGGATAAAACAATGAACGGAATTTTCAAAATATCGTTATGCCTTACCGTCTTTGCTGTTCTTGCCGGCCTGGCAGGCTGCGAACCAAAGGAACAAGTCAACGACCGCCGTGAAAGGCTGTACTCCGTTGAGAATATGGAGTTGAAAAAACAGATCGCCGGACTCGGAGACAAATATGAACAAGACCTGGCAGCCAAACAGCAGCAGCTCGATAAGTGCCAAGCCGATAAAAGCAGCCTCGAAGAAAGAGTTCAGGAAGAAACTATGAAGGCATTCGAGCAAAGCGCTGTCAATATGCTTATGGAGCAAATCAAGCAGCTCCAGGACGAAAACGCCCAGCTCAAGGCTGAAATAGAGGACCTGAACAAAAAACTCGAAATACAGGAATAATCTTATCCTGCTGTCGCCGATGAGCGGCCTGTTCCTGTTCAAAGATGCAGATAATAAAAAAATGAGAGTGCTGGGGCTCGAACCCAGGACCTACGGCTTAAAAGGCCGTTGCTCTACCAACTGAGCTACACTCCCAAAAAATGCAATCTCATTCACCTGACAAACCGCGCGAACACATAAATCTTCACTCTCGGCCCGGTTCCTGGCCGAAAGCCGAGAATTTAACGCCCCGCCCTGATTTTTTCAAGTAAATAAAACAGCTGCCGGCGCGAATCTTCCTGCTCGCTGTTGACAATAAGCCTCTCGGCTAATACCATTCGGCCTTTGTTGTACCTGGAGATACCACAGATGACTAATGTAACACTGGTAACAGGCGACGGCATCGGGCCGGAAATCGCCGAGGCAGCACGCAGATGTATCGACGCCACAGGCGCAGATATAAAATGGGACATCGTCGAGGCCGGCTCCGATGTTATGGCCGAACAAGGTACTCCGCTGCCACAGGCTACTATTGACTCTATCAGGAAAAACGGAATCGCCCTGAAAGCACCTATTACTACACCTGTCGGGACCGGATTTAGGAGTATAAACGTACACTTGCGTCAAACTCTCGATTTATACGCCTGCCTCCGTCCCTGTAAGAGCTACAAGGGCGTACGCAGCAGATATACCGATATCGACCTTATCATCGTCCGTGAAAACACCGAGGATTGCTATGCCGGCATCGAATTCGAAAAAGGCAAAGACGAAACCGATGAGCTGATAAACTGGATAAACAACCGCAGCGAGAAAAAAATCAGGAAAGATTCCGGCATAACAATCAAACCCATATCGGTCCACGGCACTGAGAGAATAGTCACCTTCGCTTTCGAGTATGCCCGCAGGCTGGGCCGCAAAAAAGTCACCAGCGTACACAAAGCAAACATTATGAAATACTCCGACGGCCTGTGGCTGGATGTCAGCCGACAGGTAGCAAAAAAATACACCGACATCGAGTTCGAGGACCGCATCGTTGACAATATGTGTATGCAGCTAATTCAAAAGCCCGAACTCTATGACGTAATCGTACTACCCAATCTCTATGGCGATATCCTCAGTGACCTCTGTGCCGGGTTGGTCGGCGGCCTCGGCGTGGCGCCCGGGGCGAACATCGGCGAAAAAGGGGCTATCTTCGAGGCCACTCACGGCAGCGCGCCAAAATACAAAGGCCAGAACAAGGTCAATCCCACCGCGCTTATCCTCAGCGGTGTACTGATGCTCAGGCACCTGAATATGATGGCCGAGGCCGACAAGCTCGAAAACGCCGTAGCAGCAATAATTGCCGAAGGTAAAAATGTAACCTACGATATGAAGCCCGACCGAAACGACCCCACCGCAGTCGGAACAAGCCAAATGGCCAACGCCATAATCGAAAAAATTAAACAAAGCTGAGTCACAGTTTTCCACCAGGCACTCTAAAATCACTTCCTTTGCTATCACGGTAAAATCAGATGACAATAAGCCCTGAAACTGGTAAAAGGTATGTTAATTCTTAAGGGCTTTTGACTTGAAACAGACAGATTTCAGGAACATTATATCCGGCCAATACGAAGGGGCGTATGCACGCTTACTGAGAATTATATCCTGCCCATTATCATTTGTATATCGATTCGCGGTCCAAACTCGAAACCGCTTATACGACGTCGGATTATTAAAAACACACCGTATATCCGTGCCGGTCATCAGTGTCGGAAACATAACAACAGGCGGTACAGGTAAGACGCCGCTCGTCGCCTGGCTGGCTAAATACATCTCATCGAAGAAAAACTGCACTATACTCACCCGCGGATACAAAGCCGCTCGTGATTGGGTCGATGAACCTGCTCTTCTGGCTCACTCTGCTCCTGATACGCCGGTGGTTGTGAATCCGAACCGTGTTGCAGGTGCAAGAGATGCCATTAAAAACGGTGCTGAAGTGCTCATCCTCGACGACGCCTTCCAGCATCGAAGACTCGCGCGCGACCTCGACATCGTCACCATAGATGCGACACGACCTTTTGGTTACGACCGGATTTTACCGGCGGGCCTGCTGCGAGAACCACTGGGTTGTCTTAAACGCGCCGACGCCGTGATTATCACCAGGGTCGACCAGGTCGACAAAAATCGTATAGAAGAAATTCAAAGAACTATAAAAGCAATCAATCCTTTGCTGGTAATCGCGACAGCTTTTCACAAACCGCTTTGTATCAGGGACGGTCAGGACGTCGAATCGCAACCGGTTCAGCTAAAAGACAAAAAAGTCTTTACCTTCTGTGGAATAGGCAATCCCGACGCATTCTTCAATACCGTCAAATCAGTTGGAGCGGCAATCGCAGGCTCGATGATTTTTGACGACCATTATCATTACACAAAAGCAGATATCGACCGTATCGCCGCCGGCGCCAAGGCTTCAAAGGCCGATTTGGTCCTTACCACGGAAAAGGACTTCAGCAAAATAGACACCGCCTGGCTGACAAAAACGCCGGTTAAATTTGCATATCTGGCGGTTGAAATCGAACTTCTGGCCGGCGCCGAGCGAATAACAGAGTTGATTGATAAGGCAATCGCTGGTAAAATCTCCACAAGTGCTTAAATTATAAAAGCTTGTTGAAAGGTTGTATGTACGAACGGCTGCTGAAAACCGTAACGAACCTCGGCTCGCCGCGTATCCTGCTCGTCGGCGATTTTATGCTCGACGTTTATATCTACGGCGACGCTTTGCGGATAAGCCCCGAGGCACCGGTACCGGTCCTGAAGGTCCAGAGTACCAGGTTCGCCTGCGGCGGTGCAGGCTCGGTCGCCAATGATATACTGGCGCTCGGCGCCCAGGTCAGTTGTATAGGTATAACAGGAGACGACCAAAGCGCCGCCCAGATGCGCAAAATGCTTTCCGATAGCGCAGCGAACATCGATGGGCTTATATCCCTGCCCGGCAGACCCACAACCACCAAACAGAGATTGATAGGCCTTGCCCAGCATCGCCACCAGCAGCAATTATTCCGAATGGATGAAGAATCCACAGACCCTTTATCTAACGAACAGTATGGACTTATCCTGCAGACTTATAAAGACAATTTACAAAAGGCTGATATTGTTTGTTTGCAGGATTACAATAAGGGTTTGCTACGTTTGGATATTTGCAGGGAAATGATAGAATCAGCAAAGAAGGCAGGCAAAAAAGTCCTCGTTGATCCTTGCCTGGCTGCGGATTATTCAAAATACGCCTGCGCTACCCTGATTACGCCGAATCGACAAGAAACCTTTGCAAATGTTGGTTTTGAGATTAAAACTTCAGATGATGCTGCCAGAGCGGCAGAGCAGCTCGCCCAAAAGCTTCAGCTCGAAGCTGTGGTTATTACCCTCGACAAAGAAGGCGCATATCTGCACACCGGCGACGTCAGCCGATTAGTACCAACGATACCGCGAAATGTTTACGATGTAACCGGAGCAGGTGACGTTGTCCTGGCGGCTATGGCGGTAACCCTGGCAGCCGACTGTGATTATGAAACCGCGGTCCAGTTGTCAAATATTGCAGGCGGTATAGAAGTTGAAAAATTCGGCGCTGCGACGGTAACCATCGACGAAATAGTAAATGAAATTATCAGCGTCAATCGCGGAAGCAGCGGTAAAATCCGCCGGATTAACTCAATCCTGACCGAGCTCGACTGGCATCGAAAACAAAAAGAAGCGATAGTTTTCACTAATGGCTGTTTCGATGTCCTGCACCGCGGCCACATCGAATTTCTTAAATTCTGTAAAGAACAGGGGAACGTTGTCGTACTCGGTCTCAACAGCGACAGTTCGGTAAAACAGTTAAAGGGCCCTGACAGGCCGATTAACAACCAGCATGACCGCGCCGCGGTACTCGCCGCCCTTGAAACCGTCGATTACATCATAGTCTTTGACGAGCCGGACCCAATGAACCTTATCAAACAGGTAAAACCCGACATCCTCGTAAAGGGTAAAGACTGGGAAGATAAAGGCGTCGTCGGGCGTGAATTTATCGAATCGTACGGCGGCAGGGTCGTACTTGCTCCGTTGGTAGAGGGTAAAAGTTCCTCCGCCACTATAGAAAAGATGAAATTGCTGAAGAATGTGTAACCGTTATTTATGTGTTCACAGCCGGGTGTTATTATGGCGAATAAAGCTGTATTTCTGGACAGAGACGATACTCTGATTGAGGACCCCGGTTACATAAGCCATCCCGACCAAGTCAAATTGCTCGAAGGTGTACCCGAAGCACTGAGCGAGTTACGCCGAATGGGCTATATGCTCATCGTTGTCTCGAACCAGTCGGCTGTGGCACGTGGTATCATAACCGAAACGGTGCTCGCTCAAATTCACGGCCGTCTCGAAGAGCTTCTCGCCCGGCAGGGCGCCGCACTTGACAAAATTTACTACTGCCCGGACCACCCTGACGGCTCGATACCGAGATACCGAAAAGAGAATCCCTGGCGAAAACCCGCTCCGGGTATGCTACTGGCCGCATCCGAGGAGCTGGACATTGATTTGACCGCCTCCTGGCTTGTCGGTGACAGCGCCCACGACATTGACGCCGGTAAATCAGCCGGCTGCAAAACTATTCTCATTCAAAACGCTGCTCGCAATCGTACCATCGAACCGGGCGTGACTTCCCCTGATTATACTGCAGTTAATATAAAGGAAGTGGCAAATATCATTAAGCAACACAATAGAGCTCGGCAAAAAATGGAAAGTGAACAAACTGAAATTAAACAGGACCGTACCAAAACAGAGCCTTTGAGAACACCGCCTTTTGCTAAAAGGCCGCAACCTGATACTGAAAAACCCTCCGGTCAGTCTATAACACAGGAACAGCTTCTTACCGATATTCTCGAACAGTTACGAAGGAATCAACGAACTCAAATGTTTGCCGAATTTTCCGTTACCCGGCTGATAGCAGGAATTGTGCAGGTGATAGTACTGTTCTGCCTCTTGATAAGTTTATGGCTACTGATGAGCCCGAACAGGCAGCCGGCCTCTATCTTAATAGCACTCGTCTTCGCTATGGTCTTTCAGGTAATGGCATTGACGTTCTTTGTAATGCAGGGAAAAAAATAATTCCGCACAGGCGCCTGATACATTCCAATTCAAAAATGCAGCAGGAAAATCTATTAGTCTGGCTTCCTTCGCCGCTGGGCGACGCCGTCCTTTGCACACCGGCCCTGCGCGCAATAAGAAAACACAGCCAGTCCGCTAAAATCACATTCCTTGCTGCTGATACCGTTCGTCAGGTCCTCTCGCCGGGCAGCTTTAATGATGAGTGGATTGTTCCGAAGAACGACAATATTTTCACTATCGTTGCCGAAATTAAAAAGCACAAATTCACAAGTGCAATTCTCTTGAAAAACTCTTTCGGCTCGGCCCTTACCGTATTTCTTGCAGGCATCGAAAACCGCATTGGCTACAGCAGGGACGGCCGCGGCTTTCTGCTGACTGACAAATTGTATCCGCCGAAACAGCCCGACGGCAAATATCAGCCGTTGTCAATGCTCGATTATTACCTTTCCATCGCCTCCTGGCTCGGCGCCGATACGAACAATCGCAAACTAGAGCTATCCCTTGCTAATGAAGACGTCGCCGCACTGAAAAAGAAACTCCCCGTCCTTTTTGATTCTAAAAAACCGATTGTTATTCTCGTGCCCGGCGGCGCATTCGGCCTGAGCAAGTGCTGGCCCGCCGGCCGGTTTGCAAAAACCGCCGATTGGCTTATTGAGAACCACAACGCCGCAGTTGTCATCTCAGTTTCAACCGAAAAGCATGAAAGACAAATAGCTCGGCAAATCTCCGCCGCGTCCAAAAACGATCTTATTAACCTCGCTGAAAATCCGTTGACGCTCGGTGAATTAAAAGCCTTGTTCTCAATGGCCGAGCTGGTCATCTGCAATGACACCGGTCCCCGACACATCGCGATTGCATTCGACCGCAAGGTCATAACAATGTTCGGGCCGAATGACCCCGAGTGGACACAGACCGGCCACGAAAATGAAATACAAATAATCGGCCGCGCCCCCTGTGCTCCCTGCCTGAAACCTCTTTGCAGCAAATCCGAGCATCTGTGCATGAATTCGATATCCGTCGAGAGAATCTGCACCGCCGCCGACAGACTCCTCAAAGGAGAAAACCACGCAGAACTGTCGGATACAACTCAACAGTTCGTTCAGCTCGGTGAATCGTTTTTTGTCGACCAAACCTATGAACAGGACTTTCGCAATTTAGGTTTGACTTCGGTTGACTCGGTTTTCTCATTTGATGACGGCCAGAAGTTAACCAAGAAGAATCTGGCTGGCTATAGAACCCGATTACGATTTCAAATCAGTACGCCGGCAAAAAATGTCTTTCTAAAACGATATGAACATCCTCCGATAGTTATCCAGTTAGACAAATGGCTGTGCAACCACGGCCCGATTACCTGCGGCATGTTTGAAGTTAAAGCCGCTAAAATCCTCAAATCGTCAGGTGTCAATAGCGCAAAGATAATTGCTTACGGCCGGCAAACAGATTTAATATTTGAAAACAGAAGTTTCGTCATCACCGAGCAGGTCCCCGCTGCAAAATCTCTTGAACAAAAACTTCCCGATTACTTTAATGGGCCTGCCACCGGAAAAAACCTGACCGAACGCCGGCAATTTATTGACAAGCTGGCGCGGTTCATAAAAACCTTTCACGATACCGGTTTTCGTCATCGTGACCTCTATCTGTGCCATATATTCTGCGATACTCAGGAACGCTTTACCCTTATCGACCTTGCCAGGGCCTTTCAGCCCCGGCTGCTCGGACAGAAATTCCTAATCAAGGATATCTCGCAACTGTACTACAGCGCGCCGGCAAAATACTTCCGGCGAACTGACCGGTTGTGCTTTTACAGGTCATACTCCGGACGGAAAAAACTAACTACCGTCGACAAAGGCTTCATCCGGCTGGTCATCGGCAAGGCCAATGCAATGGCCCGGCACGACACAAAACACGGCAGGGTCGTTCCTTTTAAGGAAATAAAATAATCCCTCAGTCACCAAACCGCATGAAGGTTGCACTTATCATAGAAAGGGCCGATATTGAACTGGGCGGCGCCGAACGAAGCCTGTTCGAGTTATCCGCCGCCCTGAAATCCGTAGGCTGCGAGGTTGAAATCCTCGCGGCCAAAGGCAACACAAGAGCCAAAAACGTCCGGCTCCTTTGTTCCGACCTGCCGGGTAAAAGAACACCGCTGGCGAAACTCGAAAAGGCACTCAAAAAATATATTACCCAGAATTCATTCGATATCATTCACAGTTTTCTACCGGTTGACTTTTGCGACGTCTATCAGCCGCGAGGCGGCGCCTATCCCGAAGCAGCCGCCCGGAACGCGGCCAGCTATCCCAATCGATTTGCGCGATACTGCAAAAACGCCGTCGCCTTTTTGAACTTTCGCAGAGCCGAACTCGCACGGGCCGAGGTTCAAATCTGCGCCAGACCCGAAGGCCCGGTCGTTGCTGCACTTTCCGATTATGTCGCCAGGCAGTTCAAAAATTATTACAGCCTCTATGATGATAGAATCTCGCTTATCCGAAACGGCGTTCTGACAAACAGAACCGTTGACCCGCGATATACAAATAAGATGCGGACCGATATATTAAATCGCCTGTCACTGAAGGAGGCAGACCGGCCAGTCCTGCTGCTCTTTGCCGCGCACAATTTCAGGCTCAAAGGACTCTCGCCTTTGATAAGAGCCATGCAGATGACCGCGGGTTCATCCGACCGGACTGCATACCTCGTCATTGCTGGTACGGGAAATCCGGGAAAATACAAACGTCTTGCCGAAAATCTCAACGTTGACAAAAAGACTCTTTTTTTCGGGCCCCTCAGAAAGATTGAGACTGCACTGGCTATTTGTGACGTCGCAGTCCTGCCGACCTTTTACGACCCATCCAGTCGCTTTGTCCTCGAAGCTTTGGCTGCGGACAAGCCCGTTATCACTACAAAATTCAACGGCGCAATCGACCTGTTCACTAATAATCGCCATGGTAGAATTATCGACATCCCCCAGAATATCCCGGCCCTTGCTGAAGCTATTAGTTACTTTACAGACACCGGCAATATCAACAAGGCCGCAGCAGCTATCATCAAAGATGACCTCAAAAAACAAGTCTCAATAAACCGGGTAGCCAAAGAGCTAATCGCATTATATCATAACGTCATTGAACATCGGGCAGGCAAATGACATTAACCATACTGATAATCGCAGCATACCTTCTGGGCTCAGTGCCGTTCGGCCTTATCCTGGCAGCAGTCCACGGCAAAGACCTTCGTAAAATCGGCTCAGGCAACATTGGCGCCACAAATCTTTCTCGCGCGCTCGGCAAAAAATGGGGCTACTTCTGCTTTGTTCTCGATGTGTCGAAAGGGTTTTTGCCCACACTCATCGCCGGCAGGATAATCACAACTCCGCCTGATGCAATCCAGTTTCTTCTCTGGCTGCTGGTCGGGATTGCTTCTATTTTAGGCCATATCTTTCCCGTATATCTGAAACTCAAAGGCGGCAAGGGCGTCGCCACCAGCTTCGGCGTTGCATTAGGGCTGTGGCCGTATTTTACGATTTGTGCCGCCTTTGCCGTCTTGGCGTGGATTATCGTCGTACTGATTTGGAGATATGTGTCACTTGCTTCGATAATTGCGTCGATAGTCTTTCCAATAGCGTTCGTTCTGCTGATTGCCGTTATAGACGGCTGGCTGTTCGCCAATCTCTGGCCGCTAATCATAGCCGCTGTAGGCATCCCGATAATGGTGATTGTCCGCCACCGTCAAAATATAATGAGAATAATGGCGGGAACCGAAATAAAAATCTTCACGAAATGATGTGCGGTTTTCCTGATGTCGGCGGCTCAGGCTGATACCCCTGCTTTCTCACGTTCAGCCGTTTCTTCGCATAATGCGTCCGGTGACACAGACGCCCCCTTGAGTCCCTGTGCCATTTTATTGATTGATTCTGCTAACTGTCCGAACTCGTCATCCGATCTAATTTCTATTTTTGTATCATATTGCCCCTGACTGATTCTGACTGCAGCATCTCTGAGCTCGGTGATTGAAGGTGTTACTGAATAGGCAATATACGCCTGAAAAATCAACACGGCAACCAATCCAATCAATATTAAAATCAGGGTCACTATAGCAGATGTACTAACCGCCCCGTAGCTGCTCATCTGAGCATCTTGATAATTCGCATGTGTTGTCTTGAGATTACTACCCAAAATCAAACGCAGCTTTTCTCTTGCTTTTACAAATTCTCCAAGGCGAGCTCTTTTGTTTTTGTCCAGTGTCACAATCTCTTTAATGATAACCAGATTCTCTGCATAGATATCGTCGAATCGCTCGAACCATTTTCCGTGCTTCGAAAGAATGTGCATATCCTTATAAGCATTCGCAAGTATGCCAAGCTCCTTTTGTGCCTCGAATATCCTGTTCTCATACTGCTCCTGATAATTCGCTAAATAAGAACTCAGATTTCTCCTGATTTCATCGGCCTTGCTCCTCATCTCCATAACAATTCTAAGTTTCTTATAATCGCCCTGCTCCTCAGATTCACTGTGGACCTTAAATCCTTCCATTAAAATCTCATCCATCTTGTCAAAGTTCTCACGCAGTAACGCTAATCTCTGAACCTGGTAGTCTTCAAGATTTATCAACTCCTCAATTATTTTACCTAATAAAGCGATGTTCCTGTCGATCAAGTTTGCGGATAGTTCGGCTTTTGCGGCCGTTGCCAGTCGACAATAAATGCTCTGATGCTCTCTAAAATTGTTTTTATAGGCTTGAATCCGTTCAATTCTCACAGGGTCGTGGTCCTGCAAATATCCCATTATCTCGAAGCCTGTACCTATCAGATTAATCTCCATCCTGGATGCTGCCTCGTCCTTAGGTGCTTCCACGTCGGTTAGTTGTGTAATGGATTGTCCTATCCATCGAAACTGCAGATAAAAAACAACTGCGAACACCAAAAATATAACCACTGGTATACCGGTTCCCAATCTCAGTCTTTCCTTTAGCGTCATCTTCGTCTATCCTATATTTCTTCAGCAAAAACTCCGATATTCAATCCAACCGTCATAATGCCGATAGTCTTTAACGTATCCGGGTCAAGAACAGGCACTGAAACCTGGATTAAAGCAGCCTCAGTACTCTCATCATAATCGGCCTCATCAATGAAAATCGTCCCCTTACCGTCGGCAAAAGCCTTGACGAATTTATCCTCATCTCCCTGCCAATAATCGCTTGTCCTTCCGGACATGGCAACTATACAGCCCTGCCTGCCCATAACGAATATTTCACCATATAAACCTTTCTCGCCGCCTTTGCCTGCCTGGACTTTCCTTAAATACCTGCCACATTGACTATTAAGCAGTTCGTTGATCCACTCCTGACTAACTTTTTTCTCTATCCATCTTTTATCTAACTGGATTATCTCATCAAGGGACTTAGCCGGTTTTTTATTGGCCTCTTGCACGACCTCGATAACAACCGGATTTGCAGCCCATGCCACAAATCTCTTATTCGCGATTCGCTCAATAGCCCTGAGCGGGATACGGTCGCCATCGGGAGACCATTTATAATCACCGGTTCTCATCCCCATGATAGGATAAGATTGCAGCCAGCTAATAACCAGAATTGTCAATAAAAACACAGCACCGACGTACAATTTTTCTGCTCCGGTAAAACCTAGAAATCGCCTTGTCTTCAACATTGTCCGCACCTTGCTTCTAATATTTCCATTTATCAATACCTTACTTCGTAAGCCTGAGCTTCCGACCACCCACAACCGCCTATATGTCCGAAAAGACAATGACCCGCGTCAAAGACGATTCAAACACAATTTTCGGAATATTAATATAGGAAATTAACCACCTTCCTTATTCACCCGCACTTAATCACACCAAAAGGCTGTAAACCCACACTTAATTTCGACCTGTTTTTTTTATCGGAGCTAAAAAAACGACACTTTGCCAAATCACAACACATAACCTTCAATTAGTTATTGTGGATACCCCTCCTATTGTAAGTCAGAAAACCTGAAACCGGAAGCTTTTTAGTATCTATCCCGCGCCCGCCGGCACCAGACACAGAAACCGCAAAACCGAATCCCCCGTGTTCCGAAACTGATGCTCCACACCTCCCGGAACAAAAACAACATGTTCAGCTACAATCTTGCGCTCTTTCCCCTCGCATATAAATGCGCCGTTGCCCTTGAGAACAAATACTTCATGCTCGTGCGGGTGACTGTGTAAAGGCGTATGCCCGCCGGGTTCCATCTCGAACATTCGCATCGCGAATTTATCCGCCCCGTCAGTCTGCGAAATAAGGATTCGGATAGTGGCCCCCTCCGCTCCTTCCATCTCCACCTTCTTCGCCGTAACCTCTAAGGCCTTTTGAACTTTTGCAGGCATATAGAATCAATCCTTCCCAAACTCTAACCAAGCTTTCTGCTGAGTATTTTGCTGACTACCTTAGGATTAGCCTGCCCCCTCGTCTTCTGCATTACTTGTCCCAGCAGAAACCCTTTCGCCTTGCCGCTCTTTTTACCGCCGTCCTTGACGTCCTCCACCGCCGCGGAATTTTCCGCAAGGACCTGTTCAACTATTTTCTCCAATTCCGCTTCGTCACTTTTCTGAATCAGATTTAATTTCTCAGCTATCGCCTGCGGCTCCTCATGAGTCTGTACCATCTGCTCTAATACCGTAGCCGAAGCAGTAGCACTTATTAAACCTTTATTGACCATTTGAGAAAGAACAGCTATTTGAAAGGGACTTACTCCAAGCTCTGAAACTTTACAACCTTTTTCATTAGCAATTTTTAATCCTGTCTGCGATAAAAGATTACAAATTCTTTTCGCATCTCCACGATGATGTTTCACGGCATTATCAAAATATTCCGCCGTTGCACGGTCTTGTGTCAGTACCCCCGCATCATAGTCACTCAGGCCGTATTCACTGACAAATCGCATTTGCTTTTCCAGGGGCAGCTCACAAATCCGCGACTGAATATCTGTCAACCATTCGTCATTCATCTCCACCGGCACCAAATCCGGTTCGGGAAAATAGCGATAATCGTGAGCTTCTTCCTTTTCTCGTTGCAGCATCGTAGCCTGATTGGTATCGTCCCAGCCGCGTGTTGATTTATTGCCCATCTCCATCACTCTGCCGCTCTCGATAAACTCATCAAGCTGCCTGCTCACTTCATACTCGATACTCCTTTCGAGCGCCCTGAAACTGTTGAGATTTTTAACCTCGACTATCGGCGTCTTATACTCTTTGCCGTCCTTCGAAATCACCAGGTTCACATTAGGCTCGAAGCGCATATGTCCTTTCTGCATATCAGCCTCGGACACGCCGAGGTATCTTACAATCCGCTGCAGCTCTGTCGCCAGTGCGCGGACCTCAGCGGCGCTGTTCATATCCGGCTCGGTAACAATCTCCAAAAGCGGCGTGCCAGCCCTGTTCAAATCCACCTGTGAAAAGTTCCCCGTGTGCAGATTCTTACCTGCGTCCTCTTCGAGATGCGCCCTTCGTATCCTGATTCTCTTGGCCTGCCCTGGTTCAAGAGGGATTTCGATAAACCCGCTGCCGGCAAGCGGCAAATCATACTGGCTTATCTGGTAATTCTTCGGCAAATCCGGATAGTAGTAGTTCTTCCTGTCCCACTTCGTGAAACGCGCAATTTGACAGTTAAGCGATATTCCCGCCATCACCGCGTACTCATAAGCCTTCTTATTCATCACCGGCAGCACACCCGGCATCCCCAGACAAACCGGGCACACCCTGCTGTTGGCGGTAACACCGTATTCCAGAGCGCAACTGCAGAACATCTTCGTCCGCGTACTCAGGTGCACGTGAATCTCAAGACCAACTACTACTTTGTATCGAATGTCACTCATTCTGTTACTTATTTATCAGCTCCGGCCTTTCTTCATACCATTTAGTTTGATTTTCATACATCCTTGCTATGCGAAGCAGTTTATCTTCGCTGAACGCTGGCGTAAGTATCTGTAAGCCGACGGGCAGCCTGTTCTCGTCGAATCCACACGGTACGCTTATCGACGGAACACCGGCAAGATTCGCAGCTATCGTATAGATATCCGAAAGGTACATTGTAAGCGGGTCCGCAATCTTTTCGCCAACCTTAAACGCCGTAGTAGGCGATACCGGCATCATAATGCAATCACACTTCTGGTAAGCCTTTACAAAGTCACCTCGAATAAGATTTCGCACCTTCAAAGCCTTGAGGTAATAAGCATCGTAGTATCCGCTCGACAGAGCGTAGGTACCGAGCATAATTCGCCGCTGTACTTCTTTGCCGAACGCCTCCTGTCGCGACTTCGAATAGACCTCGATATAATCCTTAGGCTCCGCCGTTCGATGCCCGTAATGGACTCCGTCATACCTGGCCAGGTTGCTTGACGCCTCCGCGGTTGCCACCATATAATAAGATGCAATAGCGTAATCGAAATGGGGCATCTCTATCTCGACAAGCTCAGCACCAAGATTTTTATATACCTCTATCACCTCTGCGATTGCCTTTTGTACCGACCCATCTGCGCCGATGTTCAATCTACCTACAATGCCAATCCTCAATCCTTCAACCGGCCTGTCGAGTTCAGCCATATAATCCGCCAATGGCGCGATATCTTCATTCACACTCGTGCTGTCCTTCGAATCGTGACCTGCAATAATATTCAACATCAATGCCGTATCACCGACCGTCTTCGTCAAAGGCCCAATCTGGTCAAGGCTCGAACCATAAGCAACAAGTCCGTATCGTGACACCCTTCCGTATGTAGGCTTAAGACCGACCACTCCGCAGAAACTGGCCGGCTGACGAATCGAGCCGCCTGTATCCGAACCCAGCGCCGAAAAGCACATCCTCGCCGCGACCGCCGCCGCCGAGCCGCCGCTGCTGCCGCCCGGCACACGCTCACTGTCCCACGGATTTACCGTCTGCTTTAGGCCGGAGTTTTCCGTACTCGAACCCATCGCAAACTCATCGAGATTCGTTTTTCCGACAATCACCGCATCTGCATCGAGCAGCTTTTGCACAACCGTAGCGTTGTAAGGTGCATGGAAATTTTCGAGAATCTTCGATGCGCACGTCGTTGCTCCGAACGTCGTACACAAAACATCTTTTATTGCAACCGGCACACCAGCTAACAGCCCGACATTCTTTCCCGAAGCGATGTTTGCATCCACCTCTTTTGCTTTTTTAAGGGCTTGTTCTTTGAAAGTGCTGATATACGCACCAATGACAGGTTCTATTTCGTCAATCGCTGAAAAAACCGCTTTCGTCGCCTCTACGCTGCTGACCTGGCCCGAAGCGATTTTGTCTCGCAGCTCTATGCAACTGAAATTTAACAGCTCATCAGACATAATGACTATCTCTGTGTCCTCTGTGCCCTCTGTGGCTAAGTTTTTATCTTAGGCATTACTGTCATCGAGTATCCTTGGCACCCTGAAAAATTCTCCATCTCTCTGCGGAGCATTAGCCAGCGTTTTTTCCGTCCCCAGCGATTCTTTTACCTCATCATCTCGGAACACGTTACTGACCGGCAGACAATGCGCCAGCGGCTCGACGCCTTCCGTATCGAGCTCATTCATCTTCTCGACGTATTCGAGTATCGCCCCCAATTGCCGTGTGAATTCCTCAACCTCCGCTTCCGAAGGCTGCAAACGCGCCAATTTGGCTACCTTTTCAACATCTGCTCGGCTTATCTTTTGTGTATTTTCTGTCATTGTTCTTATCGCTATTTTATTCGGTACTAAAAACAAAAAAACCCGCCGTGAAACGGCGGGCTAAATATAATCAGTGTAATCCCTGCAATCTAAGGCCAAACATAACTTATTAACTCGCGACTTTCTCGGCGGGCTTATAATTTCTCTTAGGCGGCTTCTGAACCAGGCCCATGTGTATCGCCTTAGCCGAAACCTTAATCCGGCAAACCGTGCCATCCACTACTGCCCGCACCTTTTGAATATTCGGCTTGAATTTCCTCTTTGTGATTCCGGTCGTCTTTCGACCGACACCGCCGAGGTACTTGGCCTTACCGCGTCGGGCGATGCTCCGCCCTGCATGTGTCCTTTTACCCGTAAAGAAACAAACTCTCGACATCAGTTCTACTCCTGTCAATACTCAACTGAAACGCATGAATATAGCCACTTAGAGGAATAATTCAAGCACAAACCCGCAAAATTGCTTCTTTTGCTGCCAAAACCATATTCGTACCGGTCAAAGACCGGTAGCTTTCTTCAGGTAAGCCACCTCAGCCGCGGTCAATTGTCTGTATTTTCCCACCCCAACACCACGCAGCCCTATCTTGCCGATTTTCGTCCTCGTCAGCGATTTGACCCCAAGCCCGACCCTCGCCAGCATCCTTCTGACCTGCCTGTTAAGGCCCTGTCGAATGACAATCTCTATGGTCGATACATTCCGCCCCCGCCGCAAAATCTTCACCGCCGTCCTGCCGGTTTTACCCTCAGACATCCATACCCCTTTTTTGAGCTTTTCTATCGCTGCACCTGTCAATTGCCCCGTCACTTCTATCCTGTAAGTCTTTGCCAGCTCATATCTTGGATGAGTCAGGCGGTTGGTCAGCTCGCTGTCGTTAGTTAGTATAATCAGGCCGGATGAATCAACATCCAGCCGTCCCACGCAGAAAATCCGTTGCTTCGATGGTACAAGGTCAATAGCCTTTCGCCTGCCCTGCGGGTCGGAATTCGTACATATCACACCTCTGGGCTTATTCAGCAGGTAATAAACCTTTTGTTCCGGGCTAATCCTCCTGCTGTGCACCGTTATCGTATCGCTGTCCGGGTCGGCGAAGGCCGGCAACGTATCGACAACCTTGCCGTTGACCCGCACCTCACCATCGAGTATCAACTGCTCGCAGTTTCTCCGCGAGTCTATCCCCGCCGCTGATAAAATCTTTTGCAATCTCACCTGCGCCATACTAAAGTTTCCACATAGAATTTCTGATTTTGATACCGGTTATTATAACGCGGGTCTGAGAAATGATAAACACCGTTATATTCGACCTCGACGATACACTCTACGATGAGATTGACTACTGCAAAAGCGGCTTCGCCGCCGTAGCCGACTTTCTGCACAACGCCAATCCGTTTGTCTCGAAACAATCCTTTTTCGATGAGATCTGGTCCCAAAAAATGTACCGGACACCTTTAATTGACCCCGAATTGACCCCGAAGCAAAGATAAGGCCATAAAACATAATTAAAATTATGAATGTATTATGGAAACAAACAAAATTAATTGAAGCAAAAAGATGCACATTATTATCTATATTTATTCTAACCTGATA
>CAZOVR010000050.1:0-20047 GCA_964583405.1 uncultured Pirellulales bacterium | reverse complement strand
AGCTGCTGGACAAACCACAGAGCCTGATACAATTCGTTACCGACCGTCCTGCCCACGACCGGCGCTACGCTCTGGATTGCGCCAGGATAGCCACAGAACTGGGCTGGAAGCCAGCTTACTCCTTTGAAAAAGCCTTGAGTGCTACTGTTGACTGGTACCTAAAGAACGAGTCTTGGTGGCGGTCAATCAAAAGCGGCGAGTATTCCAGATACTACAAGAAAATGTATCTCAAAAGGTGAAAGTAGCAATCACAGGTGCTAATGGGCAACTGGGCACTGATTTGTGCCGGGCCTTGCATAACTTCGATGTCATTCCCTTTATGCATGCTGATATCGAAATTGCTGACATGGCTTCTGTCAGGGAAGCCATGCTGAAACACAAGCCGGCTATCATTATCAATACCGCTGCCTATGTCCGGGTTGATGACTGCGAAGATGAAAAAGATAAAGCCTTCCGGGTGAACGCCCTGGGAGCCCGCAATGTCGCCGTGGTTGCTCAAGAACTCGGAGCCAGGCTGGTGCATCTCAGCACCGACTATGTCTTCGGCGGCGAGGCTGGGCCGCGAACTGTCCCCTACACCGAATTCGATACACCTGTTCCCCTTAGCATTTATGGGAAATCCAAGCTTGCTGGGGAAAACCTTGTTCGCCATTTTTGTCTCAGGCACTTCATCGTCAGGGCCTCGGCGCTTTTCGGCATTGCCGGCTCCAGCGGCAAAGGCGGCAACTTCATCGAGACTATGCTAAGGCTAGCCGGAGAACGCGATGAGCTCAGGGTGATCAATGACCAGGTCTTTTCCCCCACCTACACCGGAGACCTTGCACGGAAAATCGCCCAGCTAATAGACACCGAATATTACGGCATATTCCATATCACCAATAAAGGCGCTTGCTCCTGGTACGAGTTCACCGTGGAGATACTAAAGCTGGCCGACATAAACACCCCCGTAATTCCTATAACTTCAGACCAGTACCCCCAGAAAGCCATGAGGCCCCGCTACTCGGTATTGGACAACTATCACCTGCGGCTCTTGGGCATGGATGACATGAGGCCCTGGCAGGAGGCGTTAGAAGATTATCTGGTAGCCAGAGGTCACATTGTCTGAAATTAACCACTCCTTTTCCCTCATGTTAGGAGACCTATATATTTATAGCCGTCTCATCGATAGCTGCAATTGTATTTCTGAATATTTTTCTTGCTTCTGTTTCTGCTTGTTTTCGTTCTTCAATTGATTTATAAATTGTGGGGTCGAAATGAAATAATACCAGTTGCTTCACATTCGCTCTCACAGCTATTTCTGCCGCTTCTTTCGGATTTGTATGAGGCCACTTTTGGGTGACATGTCCTGACTTTAATGCGCACTCATGAATTAAAATATCAGCATTCTTCGATAACTCTAAACTATTATCGCAAACGCCAGTATCAGTGCAATATACGACAGTTTTTCCATCTATACTAACTCTATAACCGAAACAGGGATCAGCGTGTAATAAGAACCTACAAGTTACAGTAAAAGGAACCTTGTGTGTACCTTCAGAAAGTTCACTAACTTTTATTTTAATTGGTAAATCACTGAGTGGAATGGTAAAGGGATGTTGAACGAGATAGCTCAAAATTTTCTTCGTACCCTTTTGCCCATAAACATTTATTCTCTGCTTGAATTTAAACTTGTTTAAAATATGAAATCCAAAAACATGGTCTAAATGGAAATGACTTATAAAAAGATAAATTGGTTTATTGGAGGTGATATAATTATCTAATTTATAGATGCCATCACCAGCATCAAAGACTATGTAACACGTATCCGAATCGATTAGCACACACGAAGTGTTGCCTGTTTCTGTGCTGTACCATCCATTTGTTCCCAGAAAAGTAATTCTCATTATACGACACTCATTACTTGCTACTAGCAGCATATAACTTTTTAAGATAAAATGTCTAGGGATGCCCTAGGCAATGGTAGCCCTGTTGATGCCTATTTTGGCAGAAAGGAAGGAATTCTCGCCAGGAGAATGGGGGTAAAACAACAAACACTACAAGCTAGAGAAGAGTGTAATCGGGCATTCGGGGGCTTGACAAGCGAGACCCAGCTAGTTAGATTGTATATTACTTAGTTGTGCCAATGTTGCTGAGGACACACAGCCAGGGCTTGCTGTTGCATTGGATGTTCATAAGGAAGCAACCAATGAAATCCACACCAATACTTGAGTCCAGCAAGGACTAAAAAGAGTTGGGGTCGAGTCGTTATCTAGCCCGGTGGGGCTGGGGGATGCCGGGTAAATGATACAGGAGATTTCTGGCTGAGGAAATAATTGGAAACACGCGAAGAAATCCTCGAGTTAGTACGTAAGTATTACCGTGAAAAGTTCGGTTCGCGGCAATTTGACCCAAGGTCTGACTTGGTTCACTATGCTGGGCGGGTTTTCGATGAAAAAGAGGTGGTCAATCTCGTGGACGCCAGCCTGGATTTTTTTTTGACCGCCGACCGCTACGCTGAGCAGTTTGAAAGTCGGTTCGCAGAATATATGGGGCTTTCCAACGCCTTATTAGTTAACTCCGGCTCTTCTGCGAACCTGGTTGCATTATCGGCATTAACCTCTCCTAAATTGGGGGGAAACCGTCTGAAGCCGGGAGATGAAGTGATTACAGTGGCTGCGAGCTTCCCTACTACGGTGGCACCGATTATACAGAACCAGCTAACCCCTGTCTTTGTGGACGTAAATTTGGGTGATTACACCGCCATTCCTGAACGGTTAGAGGAAGCAGTGTCGCCCCGGACGCGCGCGATTTTTATGGCGCATACCACGGGCGTACCATTTAACATGGACGTTGCTATGAACCTGGTGAAGCAGCACAACCTGTGGCTGATCGAAGATAATTGCGATGCCCTTGGCTCCCGTTACCGCGGGAAGTTGACCGGCACCTTCGGCCACCTTGCCACAATTTCATTCTACCCAGCTCACCATATCACCATGGGTGAGGGTGGATGTGTAGTAACAGACGATGATGAACTGGCACGGATTGTGCGTTCATTTCGCGATTGGGGACGTGATTGTTACTGTTCCGGTGGGAAAAGCAATACCTGTGGAAAACGCTTTGCCCAGCAGTTTGGCAGCCTTCCTTTTGGTTATGACCATAAGTATGTATACAGCCACGTTGGTTACAATCTCAAAATAACCGACGTGCAAGCTGCGGTGGGGTGCGCCCAGCTGGATAAATTGGAAGGCTTCATAGCCCGGCGCAAGCAGAACTACCATCGTTTGATGGATATCCTTAAACCCTATGAAGACCGCCTGATCCTGCCCTCTGCCGGTGAGTTTGCTGACCCGTCTTGGTTCTGTTTTGTGATTACGGTTCGACCGGAAGCGGGCTTTACCCGCAATGAGCTGACACGTTTCCTGGAGAGCAACCGCATCGAGACACGCAACCTGTTCAGCGGCAACCTGCTGCGGCATCCTGCCTTTGAGAATATCCAGTGCCGGGTTGTTGGCGATTTGAGCAATACGGACCTAATCATGAACAATACTTTTTTCATTGGGGTTTATCCCGAAATTGGTGAGCCCCAGCTGGAAAAAATCGCTGATACTTTCGAACGTTTCATAAAAGGCGAACGTTAGGTATGGTAACGGCATCCATATCGATGCATGGGAGTAATCAATCGTGGCTACTCGAATTGATACAAAAGACCTGGATCATATCCTGGCAGACCTTGCCAGTTTAGTGTGCCAATTGGTGACCCCCGGTATTGGAGTGACCATTGCCCAACGTGCGGATCCTGCGTGCCCGCCACAACGATATGTACCATCTATTGAGCGTGCACACAATGAACTGGGACTGGAAAGCTGGATTTCGCTGGAAGACGCTATAAAAAAACAATGAGCTGGCTGAACAATCAGAATCGTGAAGCGTAAAAATGCACAGGGAATATTTGTGGCAGCATGAATTTGGGGATCAGTTCAAAGGGTGCAAAATACTAGTCACCGGATCAAGGGGATTTGTTGGTTCACATCTCTGTGACGCTTTAGTTTCTCTTGGTGCTGAGGTTTATGGTGTGAACCTGAATAATTTCCCAAGAGTAGAGGTGAGTGGGGTTCGGTTGCTGAATGTTGACCTTAGTATTAGTCAAAATATTGTTCAAGAAACGGTTAAGACAATTAATCCTGATTACACGTACCATTTAGCAGGCCTTGTTGATACAAGACAGGAGATTGGTCTCGTGCTCCCTACTTTGCGTCACAACTTGTTAGGTACCTTGCACCTGCTGATGGCGCTGGTAGATAGTCAATGCCGGCGTATTATAGTAGCAAGTTCCTCCGAGACTCCAAAGTTTGGGGATGCTCCCAATTCACCATATGCTGCCTCAAAATTAGCCGTGGCAGCCTATGCCGGGATGTTTCACACGCTATTCGGTCTTCCAATAGTTATAGCTCGCCCGCATATAAGTTACGGCCCCCGGCAGCCACAGAACAAATTGATTCCATATGTGATTTGTTCTATATTGAAGAACTCCCCGCCCAGGCTGTCCAGCGGTCGTAGAATCTGCGACATGATCTATATTAAGGACATGGTGCGCGGATTACTATTAATGGCAATCAGTGAGTCTGCTGTGGGTTGCACTTTCGATATAGGCACTGGAAAAGGCGTCTCTATACGTGAAATTGCTATACGTATCTCTATGCTGATGAAAACTCCCTGCCATCCCGTATTCGGCACCGTGGTAGATCGCATTGGCGAATTTTCGCAAGTAGCTAATATAAAAATGATTCGTTCGTGTTTAGGTTGGGAACCCATATGGACAATGGATGAAGGATTAATTGAAACAATTGAGTGGTATAAGGATAATACAGATAGTTGAGGTTCAGGTAACACCCATGTTAATCTTGAGGTAAAATATGAAATGGTTGATTACCGGTGGTTGCGGGTTCGTTGGAAGCAATCTTGCCAATGTCTTACTGCAAGATGGTGCAGAAGTATCAATCCTCGATAATTTATTCCGCAAGGGGTCTAGCAACAATCTCACTTGGTTAAGGTCCAGTTTTGGTGAAGGATTCCGCTTTTTTCAGACTGATATTAGGGATATTGACGCAGTAGCGCACATCATTAAAGAATTCCGTCCGGAAGTAATTGCTCATCTGGCGGGGCAGGTAGCCATGAGTACCAGCCTGAGCAACCCCCGTTTTGATTTTGAAGTCAATGCCGGGGGTACCTTCAATATCCTCGAAGCGGTAAGATTACATTCCCCAGCTACAATAGTGCTATATTCCTCTACCAACAAAGTATACGGTTCCCTTGACCAAATACGGGCTGAGGAACTTGAAATCCGGTATATAATCCCTGATTATCCCCTTGGCCTGAACGAGGATATTCCCCTGGATGGGCATTCACCTTACGGCTGCTCAAAGTTGGCTGCTGACCAGTATGTGCGAGATTACTACCGCATGTATGGGATCCCTACTGTTGTGTTCCGTCATTCATCCATGTTTGGAGGGCGGCAGTTTGCTACCTACGACCAGGGTTGGATTGGCTGGTTTTGCCAGAAATCCCTTGAAGCAGCCCGGCCCGGATGTGAGCCCTTCTCGATCAACGGCAACGGCAAGCAGGTACGTGACGTATTGCATGCCACAGATTTAATTACCGTGTATAAATTGGCCGTATCCAGTATCAATATCACCGTTGGAAAGATCTATAACATCGGGGGTGGGATGGGAAACAGCCTTTCATTGTTGGAATTATTTAACCTCCTGGAAGAGATTAATGGGTACCCGGTTCATTACTACCAACTCCAATGGCGGACTGGCGACCAGAAAGTATTCGTGGCAGATACGACTCGTGCCTATCAGGAGTTCGGGTGGTCTCCAAAAGTAGATAAGAAAAGCGGGATCCGGAATATGCTGGAATGGTGCCGGGAGATATCATCCAATGTCTGATGCTACCGGTCGTTTCTCTAAAACAGATACTGCAGTTGAAAGTTTGACCGTGATCCTGGCGGCCTACCAGGAGGGCGAAAACCTCAAGCGCCTGTTACCAAAATTAAGGGCAGTGGTAGATCAAATTACGTCACACAATGAGGTGCTTGTCATTGACACACAGTCGCCTATGGATGATACCGAACAGGTATGCGTAGCAAATGGGGTTATATACGTTAACAGACGTGGAGGTGATGAGTACGGCTATGCCATCAGAACGGGCATGGCGCGATCCACCGGTGATTACGTGGTAACTATGGATGCGGACGGATCACACGCCCCCGATTTCATAAATAAGCTGTGGCAGGCGCGCCACAATGCAGATGTGGTCATCGCTTCCCGCTATATCGCCGGCGGGAGCACCGATAATCCATGGCTCTTAGTTTTTAGCAGCCGCATCCTGAACTTCGTTTTCAGGACAGTCGTTAAAATCCCTGTGCTGGATGTGTCTAACAGCCTGCGTCTCTACCGTGGTGATTTGCTGCGCAACCTGAACTTAACCTTTTTACATTTCGACATTTTAGAAGAAATCCTGGCCACGCTGCTATGGCAGAATAATCCACCGGCTAGGATAATAGAAATTCCTTTCTCGTTCGGAAAGCGTTTTTCAGGTGAATCCAAGCGTAATATAATAGCCTTCAGCTACTACTTTCTAAGGGCCATTTTTCACCTGCGTCAGCTGAGAAAATATTCCGTTAGAAATGGAAATAATCTCACTGCAATTTCATCCGGTTCCAAACAGCACGATAATAATGGTTAGAGTAAAAACTCCGGAAACTATCCTAAGGATATCGAGAAATACAGGACTGCGCCGTCTGATTAAATTTTTTACAGTTGGCGCTACCGGCATTGTCGTAAATCAAGGTCTTTTATGGTTACTCACCGACATATTCGGTATATATTATCTTCATTCGGCCCTAATAAGCATAGAAGCTTCAATTTTTTCTAATTTTATTTTTAACGACTTATGGACTTTTAGGGACATGAGAGTAGAAGCAGGAAATGCATTTTACCGTTTTCTCAAATACAATCTATTGTGCGCAGTAGGTGCTGTGCTTAATTATTCCATTCTGCAGTTGCTTACTGATAAAGTACATTTATATTATTTAATTTCTAATTTATTCGGTATAGCAGCTGCCGCTACATGGAATTACTTAATAAGCTTGAAGTGGGCATGGGCAAGGAAATCAAACAAGTGATTGAGAAATTCAATTAAATAAGTCATCAGCGGTTTCGCTATTAGAATATTCGTCAACGCTAATTGAGAGACACAGTAAAAGGGGATTTCGCGAACATAATAATAAAATCACCATATTAAGGTTATAATATTTTGCATCATAATCGCGTAAAATGCTTTTTCATCGGTTGGTAAAAAGGGGAAAACAGTGGGAAAAGAGAAAAAATAGGACTCCTGATTTTAATTGATGAGGAAATTTGTTTTCAAAACTTTTAAACAGGGATGATAAAGTAGACAAGTTTGAAAGCAGGATAAATAAATTGCTCCTTTACGGAACTGGATTTATCACCTGCTCGAGAGAAAATCCTTATACCAGGAAATCGTGCGGCTCAGCCCTTCATCCAGCGTAACCAGCGGTTTCCACTTCAACACCTTACGCGCCTTGGAAGAACTCAGATACTGCTCCCTGATCTCATTGCTGGCCTCGTTGAGGATGATGGGTTTAAGGCTGGAGCGCATTATCTTGGTGATGCGCTCAACGATTTCCAGCGCCGATACCGGGGTTTCATTGGAAAAATTGAATGCCTCTCCGTGCAGTTCCGGATTATTTGCCAGTTTTTCAGCCAGCAAAGTATAGGCAGCCGCCGCATCCGCTATATAGAAATAATCCCGCACAAACTTGCCGTCTGACCTGATTACCGGACGCTGTCCGCGAATGATAAAACGGATAGTACCCGGTACTATGCGGTTCCAGTTCAAATCGCCGCCGCCATAGAAGTTGCCGCAGCGCGTGATGGCAACCGGCAACTTATAAGTGGCAAAATAGCTCTGGGTAATTAAATCCGCGCAGGACTTGCTGACATCGTACGGATGTTTACCCTGCAGGGGAGTAGTTTCATCATAAGGCAGCTTGTCCTGGTCTCCGTAGGCCTTGTCAGAGGAGGCAATTACAATGCTCTTAACTTTAGGGCTGCGCCTGCAGGACTCGAGAAGTGCCCATGTTCCGGCAATATTAGTATTGAAGGTCGATACCGGGTTGCGGTTGGCAATGCCGACGATTGTCTGGGCTGCCAGGTGGAAAACCGTCTCGATTTCATATTCGCCCAGGGTCCTTTCCAGAAGCACGGGATCGCATATGTCGCCCCTTACCACCTTCACCTGTTCGATGAGATTGGCGCCTATCAACTCGCTTTTGGGAACCCAGTCGCGGACCAGGCATACTATATCAGCGCCTAAATTAAGCAAGTGCTTGATGAGCCAGCCACCCAGGAAACCCGTACCACCGGTAACAAGTGTTGGCCGGTCCTGCCAGAATAACGTTTTCTTCATTATTTTAGCCAGGGTGTCTCTCTCCTGTCCCACATATCATTAAGATGAACATAATCGCGGTAAGTGTCCATGGAGAAAAAGAAGCCTTCGTGTTTATAGGCCACCAGCTCGCCTTCACGGGCAAGTTGCTGCAGTGTTTCAAACTCAATATAACAATCCTTACCACCAAGGTAATCAAAAAATCTGCGGTTGAAGACGAAGAAACCGGCGCTCATCCAATCTTTCATCTCGGGTTTCTCAGCAAAATTCAATACCTTCCCCTTATCACCTATTTCGAGCACACCATAACGGGAAACCGAGTGAACCGCTGCTACAGTTGCGCAGCGGCCATGGCTTTGATGATATTTCAACAGGGCTTTTATGTCTATATCAGCAACACCATCCCCATACGTTAACATGAAAGTATCTTCATCAACATATTTTTCCACCTTTTTAATTCTGCCGCCAGTCATAGTTTCCAATCCTGTATCAGCGAGTGTAACTATATAATCCTGTTCGCCATGCAGGCTGTTATAGGTAACAGCGCTCTGGGCACCGAGACGCACGGTGAAATCGTTGCTCATGGCCTCGTAATTGAGGAAATAATTCTTAATCATATCACCTTTGTAGCCCAGGCAGAGTATGAACTCACGGAACCCAGCCCGTGCATATATCTGCATGATATGCCAGAGTATTGGCCGCCCACCTATGGAAACAAGAGGCTTGGGCCGGTATTCAGTCTCTTCCTGCAACCGCATGCCCCTTCCGCCGCAGAGAATAATGGTCTTCATGTTACAAAGCCCTCACGCTTTCCTCATGATAAAGTAACAAAATAAGCTATAAATGCCGGTACTATGAAAACCGCTATACCACCAAAAAACCGTAGTCTTGCATAATTCCAGTATTCTTGCACTAGTACGAGGTTTTTATCGCCTTCCCAGACATTCCTCTTGCCGGGAAATTTGAAAAATACACTCAATATCAGTATCGCAAAAAAAATAGTGAGATAAATATTCCTGAATCCGTCCATTTTGTCTGTGCCCAGGGTGAATATTTGAGCCATCCTAAACACTTTAGCGGGATCCATGAGGTTAGGGTTAAATTTCCCCAATACACCATGAACAAACATTTGCTGGTCTACATTCATTTGCCAAAAACATACGGTATAACCTATGAATACGACCATCAGTAGAAAATCTAATAATAAATGATATTTTATTTTTTTACTCATAAATGTGGTAACTGCTAGGAATGGGGTTATAAAAAGTAGCCACTGCGGATGCCACTGAACCAATGTAAACAAAACGCATGATACCGCAAGACAAATATAGAAGGAGGTTTGGTAAAACACAGTTTTATCTCTCAATGGTTCAATATAATAACATATCCCGCAAATCATAAACCAAATAAGCAGGAAGAGGTAAATAGCTATACCTGGATACACGGATATGAAAGCCTGAAAAAGGCGGGGTGCAGCATAACCAAATTCTATCACCCCGGATATAAATGCCGGAGAATTAATATAAAATAGCACCTCCAGCCCGACTGGAATCAGCGCCAGAATTGAATATACTGCCAATTTAACAGGTTTTTTTTCTATAAGTAATAGGAGAGGGATGAATATAAAAAATGAGAAATATTTAAAAGTAAATGAAATACCAAAGAATAAAATGAAAAGCCACATCTTCTTTTGGAGAAAGTAGTATAACCCGGCTAATACAAAAAAGATGGTAAAAATATCATTCTGCCCGAATATAAACTGGCTAAAAAAAAGAATAGGCGACGAGATCCATATTATGGTCAGTAACTTTGAATTTCTGCTACTCAGTCCAATTATCTCACCAATTTTATACATAAAATACCCTGAGGCGGCAAGGAACAGCGTTGGCAGTAGTTTGTACCAGAAAATGACATATCCAACATTCGTTGTTGCAGTATTTACTATGCCAAGTAATTTAACGGGTATGTTCCAGATAGCAAAAATAATATAAGTCGAAGGGAGATAGTTATTTGCACCCATGAGGTTTTTATTAACCTCATAAAAATCCTTGATATGACCATTGAGATAGGTGAAAGAGCTCCCGCCGGTATGGAGGATATCACCTTGATTGAAGCAAAAATAGCATAGTATGAGGAGAAAGAAATAGAAAATGATGTCTAGGTGATTTGGCTTGTTGATAGTGATTCTATTTATAAACTTGCTAAATCCCATATTACTGTACAATTCCGATTTGCATTGACATCTGCTGAATTAATAAATGGTATCATAGCTCTTCCATGGAAATCTACGGAAAACCCTGTTCGAGAAAGGTCCGGCCTGCTGTTAAGTAAGACTTCGAAATTTCAAACTTATGCCCCAAATCTTGAATGTTCCCTTTCCTTACTAGTGCCAATTCACGAAAAATCACAACCTTTTCAACAATATCGGGTCGTGATGCCCGCAACTTCAGCGTCACATCCTGCAGCCCGAGCCGCATCCACTTTCTTGGGATCGAAATCCAGCCTCAAGCCTCGATGCTCGCCCAGTTGGTCTTTACAGAAAGCGATGGATTCTCCATAGCTGCAGCCAAAATCAACGAAATCGTATGCCGACAATTCGATTTGCATATCGCCGCTCTAAGAAACCTGCCAAAAATCTAAGAAAGTATTTTCCTAAAGAGTTGTCTATATTGTTTCATCATAGAGGTGCATGTCTGTCGACACGAACTCTGATCGACTGGGAGACGGGTGACAAACGAATTTGCTGATGCGCTCCAGTGCAGCATCCCACTCTAATGCTGACACCGTCTTTAATCCCCCCTCTACAATCCTGCGCCTCAGTTTCTCGTCCTGAAGAACCTCGAGGATACGCTCTGCTATGCACGTAGGAGTCGAATGGGCCAGGGCCACATTTTCTCCGTCCCGTAGAAACCACTGAGTATAGCGATTGAAATTTGATACTGTAGCGCAACCGCTCGCCATGAACTCAAATGGCTGATACGAAGGGTGAGCCGTGTACATGAATACGAGACCTGCATCACATGACCGGTAGAGCGCTGCGAGTTCCTGTAGTGATTGCAGGACGCCAAGGTTAGTTAAAATCCCCTTGATGCCATAGTCGGATTCTGAGAAAGCGGAACCGGCGGAGAGAATTTCCACGGCATCGCCCAACTCGTTTTTTACAAGGCTCAGGGCCGTGACTCCCATCTCGAAGGCGTTGCGAACGTTGTGAGGGCGGCCATAAAACACTATCCGCCGTGTTCCGTTACGTGCGCTGCGCGCCGGATCCGGATGAAAGATGGATTTGTCGATGCCCGGGATGAAGTATTGTACCCATGGATTGTACTGCCGGTACAACTCGCCGACGCCGGGTGTGTTAGCGATTCCGTTGAAGCCGAACCGGTAGGTTTGTTCGATTAGCCCGTATGTCGAACCTGCAGTATAGAAAGCTGGCTCAAAATCTTGCACAAAGTAGAACTTCCCCTTACATTTGTTGTAACGCGCCAGGACGTAGGCCGTGGTCCAGAAGGTGCAGAATGCAGCATCGGACGGTGGAAGACCGTCAGCTTGCTCAGGGTTGGACAGTGCGGTGAGCTGAAATTTTAGGCTGGGAAAAGCCTTTCTTATCATGGTCTCAACTTCAGGAAGACGAATGGGTTTTCCGCCGTGGAGCACGATGGTGTTAGCAGTGCCAAACTGACGGGAAAAGCTATCCGCCACTCGAAAAATCGTATAGATACCTCCCCGGTAGATATGATCGAACGACGGCAGAATCCAGAGCGCACGATTAGGCTCCAAGTGGGGGTCCTCCCGAAACCTCTTGATAAGAGCCCAGTTCTCTCTGAGTATGTCGCTGGAGATGTCGTAAACTAAAAACTGCGAGTTCCTTACTAGTGGAGAGCCACGGGGTAGTGCAAGACTAGGCCGATTTCGGTGCTGCCTTTTTCCACTTTTCTGCGGCAGGTCTGTAGCTTTTCCTATGAGCTGGCGCCTCACCATCAGGCGCACCCTGCCTGGCACCATTGCTTTGACTCTCACCGGCATGTAGTGCTCATAGTAGGGTAGCAACGCCTGGCCCGCCCGGGTGAACTGCCCGGTGCCCAACCACCCAAGCAATTTGAAGAGGCGGCGCGTATTCCGTGGCAGCCATCGGAAGCCACGATGCAAGGTACGCAGCTGGTTCAGTTCCTCAGTCACATTTCAATCTTTCCCCTAGCCGAATTATAGCTGGCACAGGCATTTTCATCAACATGGCTATTCAGGTAACCCTCCTGCCTGCTCCCAAGTACCTGAAAACAAGCAACAAGTTCGTAAAGCACTTGAGCCTGATAAATAAGTTTCTCTAAAGGCCATGTTTGGCAGACTAATAGAATATGGTATGATACAGTCTGATTCTGGAAAAGTAAACTACTGCCGTTGAGGAAAAAGAAAGGAGGCTGCAAAGTGTTCAGTTCTGATATGTGCGTTATCGGAGGCTGCGGGAGGGTCGGTTTACCCCTTGCCATTGCGTTTGCAGATAAAGGGCTAAATGTGCTCATCTACGATTTGGATAAAAACAGAATGGGAAAGGTCAAGAATGGCATGATGCCCTTTTTAGAGGAAGGTTGTGACCGAAAGCTGCGCCAGGTGATAGATAGGAATTTAAGGCTAATTGACGACCCTGCTTCGATGTCACAGGCAAAGTTCCTCATAGTTACCATAGGCACTCCAATTGAAGAGCACCTGAACCCGATATATGCCGGTATGCGTAAATTATTTGAGACCCTGTTGCCTTATCTGGTAGAGGGACAGTATATAATCCTGAGGAGCACCCTGTACCCAGGGACCACACAAAAACTAAACGAATTCCTGAAGGAAAAGGGTGCCCGGGTGCATGTGGCATTTTGCCCCGAGAGAATTGTCGAAGGGAAAGCCCTATCTGAACTTGAAGTTTTGCCCCAGATAGTGAGCGCATTCGATGACGAGACCATTCGGGCGGCTTCCGACCTATTTAAAATGTTGACCAAAGACATTGTAGTTCTGGACCCTATAGAGGCCGAGCTCGCCAAATTGATTACCAATGCCTGGAGGTACATCACGTTTGCGGCGGCTAACCAATTTTTCATATTAGCCGATAAGCATGGGCTGGATTATAGACGCATTTATCAAGGCGTGAGTTACAAGTATCCTCGGATTCAGGATTTGCCCAAGCCGGGGTTTGCTGCGGGTCCTTGCTTGTTTAAAGATACGATGCAGATGGCGGCGTTTAGCGATAATACCTTTTTCCTCGGGCACGCTGCAATGCTGGTCAATGAAGGACTACCCAACTACATAATCCAAAGACTGAAGGAGAAGGTTGACCTGCGAGATAAGACTGTCGGTATACTTGGCATGGCGTTTAAGGCCAATTCCGACGATGAACGTGATTCCCTGTCCTTTAAGCTTAAAAGGCTTCTTACGATGGAGGCGAAGAGAGTCTATTGCACCGACCCCTATGTATCGAGGGATTATTTCGTGACCGCCGAAGAACTGGTTGACAGGTCCGATATTATTATCGTGGCCACTCCGCATGCCCAATACAGAAGATTGAGCATCGGGAAGGACAAACTAGTGGTGGATACCTGGAATCTTTATATAGGGTAACCAGGAACGAGCTGCTATCTGCATTGGTCCCATAACAACACCGTCAATACTTATTGTATCACTCCATAATCGTGAGCTAAACCTTCCTGCAGGCAAAAACAATGTTATAGCCATTGACGTATTCGGGGCGCTCATCTTCGTAGGTCCCAACTTCGAAACCAACTCTTTCCAGCATCCCTATAAGGTCGGGGCCGAAATCCGTAAATACCAGGCAGCCGCCGTAGCGTAGACTATCACCATGATAAACTGCCGGCAATAGATGCATAATCTCTTTGCCTTCAACACGAGCTCTCGCTACAGAGCAAGCCAGGCGCCGGTCGAAAGGCACCGTGAAAATGTGATATCCGCCGGGCTTCAGCACTCTGTGAATCTCCTTGAACCCCGCCTCTGCATTCGGGACATGTTCAAACACATCCTGGGTGATGACTATGTCGAAACTGGCATCCGGGAAAGTCAGATTTTGTACGTCTTCGCACCTCACTTTACCTCTGGTGTCTCCAGGAGACACGTCGTTCCAGTATTCAGAGCACATAAGATTGGGGGAATTTGATAACACGGCATGAATGGGTCCGCGAGATTCAAGTAAGTAGATTTTAAGTTCCCGTAAATCATCATTGGCTTCCGACAAACAGCTTGCATCAGAACCAATCACCTTCAGCACAACGCGAGCCAGGTCACTCTTCCGCTTTGAGGCTCCGCATTTAGGGCACAACCGTGTTTCGCGGAAATTGGTCACGGTCTGAGGGTCGGGCAATTTGTATAAGGCTCCACATATATAGCACTGCGGCACGTCCAGAATAGGGAGTAGCTTCTCAAGAGCAGCTTTTTTGGAAAAACGTTCTTTCACATACTGAAGACTATTTTTTGAAAGTTTTTCCCATATATCTCTGCTGGAATATAATTCAACAACCTTTGCAGCGAGGCTCTCCGGCGTATCTGCAATAAGGACATGCTCACCGTCTGTTAAACTCATTCCCTCTGCGCCTAGAGAAGTCGTCACGACGGGGACTCCATAATACATGCTTGTTACAATCTTACCCTTAACGCCAGCCCCCCAGCGCACTGGAGCGACGCAAAGCTTTATCTTCTGAAAATACTGCTTTAAATCCTTTACATAGCCGGTCACTACTATGTTTTCTGACTGCAAATCCATTATATCTTTGGGCGGGTCACTGCCAATTACGAATAATTTCATATCGGGAAGCTGGGCAACTATATGGGGGAAGCACTCTTTTATAAACCAAATAACTGCGTCGGCGTTGGGGCTGTGTCCAAAGCCGCCCAGGAAAGCAATGTCCTTCCTATCGTCGAAAGGAGGCAATACGTAGTCCGATGGGAACCCCTCAAACGGTAATTCATCGTATAGATATGGTGGTATGATGTAGATATTTCGCTTTTCCGGCAAATCTTTGGATATAGTAGCGGCCTCGAATGTGCTGAATGTTAATATCGCATCTGCACTATTAAACAACAAAAACTCTGTTTCTTTTAATCTCTGGCTTACCTTCAATGCCTGCTCGCTCCGCTCTACCTCATATTTTCTCAGCCATCTTAAGTAATGCAGGTCACGCCCGCAGTACAGGATTTTAGCGCTGGTATGCCCCCTGATTTTATCGATATATCTTATGGCAACTTCAGGCCTTGATAGCCATACGTAGTTTATGTGCTTACCGTTTTTGCTCAGCCACGAATCAAGATTAAACCTTCCATAGATCACCTCTATGCCATACTGCTGCATTTCGCTGGTGTAGGACTCTGTCCTACGTAAATCAGCCGGCAAGAATATTACTTTAAAACCTAAATCAACGAACAGTTTTGTGTACTGATACATCCCCAGCGCACCGGCGTATCTGTCATAATCCGGCACCTTGTCGTCTATTATTAATATTATTCTTTTCATTCTTTTTCCTGAGATTTTCTCCCGTGCTAAGAAGATATTTCTAGCATCGGGAGCATAATGGTCTTTTTGAAGCACAGAACACCATTTTTCCACGAATTTTGGCCTGTTTATCTCCTGATATTTCTTAATGCCAGCGTGGATATCTCTGCCACCGGTTACGCCTTCGAAGTGGACAACCACCGACATTGGCTGATGCATAACCTTATAGCCCAGGCTCCTTATAGAAAAACATAAGTCTACAATCTCCTTGTATGCAGGCTTATATCGCTCATCAAACCCGCCCATCTTCTCAAACAAATCTCTCTTTACCAGAAAGCAGGCACCCGGGCAATAGTCAACCTCTCTAACATAGTTATATTCCGGCTTGTCCGGGTCATCTCCGCGGCCATAGTTCCGAGCAGAACCATCATTCCAGACTATTGAGCCGGCTTCCTGGAGGGTTCCGTCGGGGTAAACGAGCATGGAACCAACAGCGCCGACATCTTCTCTTTTTATGACTTCTAACAAAGGCGGTAACCAATCCTTGGTAACCATCGTATCATTATTTAAAAATAAGATTTTTTCACCTTTACTGGTTCTGGCTCCCCGGTTGCCGGACTCTATAAACCCCATGTTCTGTTCATTCGTAACTAGACGCAGGTTTTTGACTTTGGAGAGTACCCTGCTGGTTTCATCAGTGGAGGCATCGTCTATAACCACGACCTCGTAGTCGCCAGCTGTGTTTTCGGCAATTGATTTCAGGCAGTTCAGTGTATACGCCAACTGATTGTAGACGGGGATAACAATAGATACCTCCGGCTTCTCAGAAAGCATGGGGAAAACCAGTTTGTCCGCTTCCTTCTCCGATATCGAAGCGTTGAACTTGGGCAAGTCATGACGAGGTTTTCTTATTGCAGCCGGTCTATGAACAAGCCGGTCCCACGCCTGCCTGAAGAAGCTTCTCCAGCCTTCGTTGAGAATGACCCTGATGCCGGCCAGCCCAAGCTCGTAATAGTCTCGGCGGCGAGTCCCGGTGCGCATTAGCTTTTCAACAAACCCTTGGTAACGGTTTACAAGCTGCATGACTATGCTGTGTTGAAGCTGGTATAGCTGGTATTTCAAGTGGTGTATCTGGTATTCCAAGTGGTGTATCTGGTACTCTAGGCGACGTATCTGAGACTCCAAACGGTATGTCTGGGCGACCTTTTGCCCGAGGCTTGTTTCAAGAGAGCTTAGCTTGGCGGCCTTGGTTCGCAGCTCAAACACTTGCCTCTCATAATCATTAAAGAATTCATTGGAAGCATCCGTCAGCCAGCTATCAGTAATGCATGTCAACGGCTCTAAGCTCCCGTTTGAAGCTAGACCTATGTAGAAGAGAGGTTCCTTGCTAGTTCTTTCCGCAAAATAGAATTCCATGTCTCCCTTGTTAACAACTTCCTCTATATAAACGGGGGATTTGCGCTCGTGGATACTCCACATATTTGAGCCGGCGTAAGTCCGTTGACCAAATATACGCAAATGCTTGAAGTACCGCCTCAGTAAACTGCTGAATTCCTCAAAATAGAGCTCTTTTACGTGGAAGTTACTATGGTGATCACGCGCATCTGTGTAGACTGCCTTGTTGGGCGTTGAAACTATAAATAAGCCGTCGTCTTTAAGCAGCCTCTTTACTTCAGATAGAAGCTTATCATGCTCTGCTATGTGTTCAATACCCTCGAAGCACACAATTACGTCAAATTTCCTCTCACCTTCTATAGGCACATCGAGTATGGAGCCTTCTATAAACTCCAGATTATCCTTTATATACCTGCTTCCGGCGTGTTGGACAGTCGATTCATCAATTTCCACGCCGGCAACATATTCGGCTTCTCTGGCCAACATATACGTGCCGTAGCCTTCGCCACAGGCAAGGTCCAGCACCTTTTTGCCCTTCACAAAATGAGTGGCAAATGCATACCTGTGGAGGTGTTCATAGTGAGGCTGTGCCCCCTCTATCCAGGGTAAAAACCTCTCGCCTGTCCATTCGAGCACAGGATACCTCCCTGTTCTCATTGCTGGCGGGACCTGTCCCGCTTTTCTAGAGCGGAAGACGAAGGCCACATCCAGTTCGTCGTCCGTGTCCAAAAAGAGAACATCCGTCGCGAAGCCGGTCACCTCTAGCTTGTGCGCTATATCCATACCGAAATCAGTAAAGACAAGCACGTCTTCTCGCTCCCACGGACCATGGTACACCGGATCCAGCAAGAGTTGATGTTCGCCATCGACAAGACGTGCACGTCTGATGGTTGCGCCCTGAGAGGGAATTACTGGAACAGTGAACAGGTGAAACCCACCGGGCTTTAGTGCACGGTAAATTTCATTAAAGGCTTTCTCGAAGTCTGGTACGTGTTCTAATGTATCAGACGTCAGAACAAAATCGAAGTAATCGTTGGGGTAGGTGAGGTGCTGCAAGTCCTCGCAGCGTACCCCGTTGTACTCTGAGCCGCTGGGTACATCTGGAATGTACTCGGAATAGTACAGGTTCGGGTGTTGCTTCAGGTAATTATGAAGGGTGCCGCAGACATTGATTTCAGCAATCCTCATGGAACGGAACTGTTCTTCGCTGAGAAGCTCGACGAAAGATTTGCAGGCCTTGCCGGTAATCTCTGAGAATGTTTGGATTAGGGCTGAACACAGGCGTCTTATGCGCAGGCTGCTCCCGCAATTGCTGCAGTACATGCTCTCTCTACGGTTGAACGCTTCAGTAAGGCCGTCGGAGACCGTCCACGCTTGTTTGAGTTGGGCGCTAATCTTTGTTGGGTCAAAACGGAATGTCGAGTTCTGACCACAGACTATGCAATACCCTGTTTCTAGTGTGTCCATGTCCTGGCTCTTGTCATAATGGGTCAAGTGAATGCCTACATCTACCTTGCATTATGAAGCTGTTTAATTTTGCCTCAGATTTGATTTTAGCTTCGGCTCCGCTATTTACCAAGGTTCTCACCTCCAAGTTTTGTAGTTGCGACGCCTCAGAGTCGCCCGGCGGGGCTAAAGCCTCGCAGCTACATTATTCAGACACCCTCATTATATCCTAATTCGTTCCGATCCTGGTGTCACTGATGTCCCTGCAGCATCGCTCGATAGTCGTTTATCACCTTTTCAGTATCGCCCATGGTAACAATCCGTCCCTCATTCAATAGCATCGACCGCTGGCACAGCTCCTTCACGGACTCCAGAGCATGGGAGACGAAAACTATGGTCTTGCCCTCAGTTTTGAACTGGCTCATCTTGTCCTGGCATTTTTTCCTGAAGGCTTCATCGCCCACGGCGAAGACTTCATCTATGAGCAAAGTATCAGGAACGGCATGTATGGCGGTGGAAAAGGCCAACCGCAGGTTCATGCCGGAAGAAAAGTTTTTCAGCTTCATGTTTTCAAATTTCTTGAGCTCAGCGAAGTCGAGGATGTCATCGTATACCCTGTCCACCTGCTTACGTCTCAGGCCCAGGATGGAGGAGTAAATGTAAACATTTTCCTTAGCTGTGAGCTCGGGCTGAAAGCCAACGCCCAACTGAAGAAAAGAGGCAACTTTGCCGTTCAGGCTAATTGAGCCGCTATTGGGGTATAAGACCCTGGCCATTATTTTGAGCAGCGTGCTCTTTCCGGAACCGTTCCTGCCGATTATGCCCAGGGCTTCGCCTTTGTTGACCTCGAAGCTGACATCTTTCAGCGCCCAGAGCTCTTCATAGTCGAATTGCCTTTTAATCAGGCCGACTATATTCTGGAAGACTGTATTCTTTTTTTCGTGGGGGATGCGGAATTTCTTGGAGATGTTGTCAACAATTATGGCACTCATCATATCTCCTCGGCGAAGCGGCGCTGCAATTTGCTGAAAACAAGACTGCCCACGAGATAGGCAGCGATGGCGAAACTGATGACAACCGCAGTGCTGAACAATGAAGGTAAATTGCCGGCGACCATTACATCGCGGTACATGATGATAAACTGAGTTACCGGGTTGAGCAGGTAATAGGGCATTAAGTAATCCGGAATCATGCTCAGGGGATAGATAATAGGTGAGCAAAAGAAGAGGACCTGGGTCACGACCTGCCATATCTGGTTGAGGTCACGGAAGTAAA
>CAZOVR010000049.1:0-20340 GCA_964583405.1 uncultured Pirellulales bacterium | reverse complement strand
CCGGTTATACCGGCCCCTGCCATAGCGAACGGCACCGGGTCGGCGCAGTGGGCTGCGGTCCTGACCGGCGTGGGGTGGTCGGGCATTACGAGTATTCGCCATGCGTCATACTCCTGCAGGGCGTTATGGACAGGGCCGATTATGTGTTTATCGATTAGCTCGATTGCCTTTTTCTTCATCTGTGCGTTGCCCTGATGACCGGCCTCGTCCGGGGCTTCGACGTGAACGAAGACGAGGTCGTATTTTTCGAGTGCTTCGATTGCTGCTGCGGCTTTGCCTTGGTAGTTAGTATCGATGAATCCGGTTGCGCCGGGTACTTCAATCAAATCGAAGCCGATGAGTTTGGCTAAACCGCGGACCAAATCGACAGCCGTTATAGCACAGCCTTTGATTCCGAAGCGACTGCTGAAGCGGTCCATGACGGCTTTTTTGCCCTGGCCCCACAGCCAGATTGAGCTGACCTGGTTTTCGTTCAGGTCGATTCTGACCTTGTTGATGTCATGGTCTGCAAAATGCTGCTGCGAGCGGCTCATCAGTTCTATCAGTAAATCGGCGCCTTTACCGCGCGGCAGGATTTTGTCAACGGCCGTACCGATGTAGTCGTGCGGAGGATAGGTCTGAACGTCAAAATCCATACCTTTGAAGACGATAAGATGGCGATAGCTGACGCCCGAATAAAAGCGAATCTTATCGTTGCCGAGCTGCTGGCTCAGCTCTTCAATCAGTTTGGTTGCTTCCTCGGTTGAGATGTGGCCTGCGCTGTGGTCGAGCATTTTTCCGTCGACTATAGTTACCAGGTTACATCGAAAGACCCAGTCTGTTGGGTCAAGGTGGATATCTCGTGCAACGGCTTCGATGGGCGCCCTGCCGGTATAGTAGCGCGCGGGGTCATAGCCGAGCAGGCTCATCATCGCCACGTCGCTGCCGGGTTCGAGTTTGGCAGGTACGGTTCTGACCAGGCCCTGTCGGCCGGTCGAGCTGATTACGTCGAGGTTGGGTGTTGCGGCGGCCTGTAACGGAGTTTGGCCGTCAAACTCTTCAAGCGGTTCATCAGCAGCGCCGTCCGGAATGATAATTGCGTACTTTCTGCTCAATCCCTGTCCTCCGGGATGTCCACGATTCTTATACAGACCGGTTCGTTTATGACGGTGTCGAGATTGCGTAGTCCGTCCAGACAGGCATCGACTTTGGCCTGCTGTGTCGGATGAGTGGTAATGACCAGCGGTACGGTGTTCTCTTCGCCGCGGCCTTCGTGCTGCAGCACGCCGGAGATGCTGACCAAATTGTCAGCAAGGATTTTTCCGACCTGTGCAAAGACGCCGGGCTGGTCCTTGGCCATGAACCTGATGTAGAATCTGCTGATAACGTTTTCAATTTTCTCAATCAGCGGTTCGACCTCCGCCCTGGGTTTAAGGTTCAGGTGTTCGAACGTCCTTTCGGAGTTGCCGATAGCGACGTCGATAATATCCGCAACGACAGCGCTGGCGGTCGGCATCATACCAGCCCCTCTTCCGTAAAACATTACCTGGCCAACGGAACTTCCGAATACACTGACGGCGTTGAAGCTGCCGTCAACGGTGGCAAGCTCGTGGTCTTCGGCAATAAAAGATGGATGTACCCGCAGCGAGACCTTGCCGTTGTCCTGTCGCTTGCCGATGGCCAGCAGCTTTAGCTTGTAACCCATCTCGGAACCGAATCGCAAATCATCAGCCGCAATCGAATCGATACCCTCGACGTGAACGTCTTCGAGTTTTATCTCGTATCCGAACGCGATTGACGCCAGTATTACGAGCTTATGTGCGCTGTCGCCTCCGCTTATATCGAGTGTCGGGTCAGCCTCGGCGAAGCCTTTCTGCTGCGCTTCTTTCAGAGCGGTCTCGAAGTCCCTGCCTTTCGATGCCATGTTGGTCAGTATATAGTTGCAGGTGCCGTTTACAATTCCGTACATCGCTTCGATACTGTTCGCTGCCAGTCCGGTCCGCAAAGCTGATACGATGGGTATTCCTCCTGCGCAGCTCGCCTCGAACGCGATACATCTGCCGTTTTTATGTGCCGCCGCGTAAAGCTCCGCCCCATGCTCAGCCAGCAATGCCTTATTTGCAGTCACGACGTCCTTTCCCGTCTGCAGCAGTTTCAGTTGAATGTCCTTAGTTGCTCCCGTCCCGCCGACTAATTCGACTGCGATTTCGATTGATTTATCATCGAGCAGTGCGTTGAGGTCGCTGGTCAAAACACCGTCAGGCAACTTCACCGGCCGCTGTGATTTGGTATCGATATCGACGACCCTCGCCAGTTCGAGGCGAACGCCCATCTTAGATTCGATTTGCTCGGCGCTTTGAAGCAGGATTTTAGCTACACCTGCCCCGACTGTCCCGAACCCGACTATTGCTACTTTTACATTTTTCTTTGCCATTAGACCGGCTCTCTATATAACCTTTGATATCTGCTCGCGATTACCAATACTCAATACCCGCCCAATAATCAAGAAAATTCACACTGCCGCCTTCTGCCCTCCGGTTTTTATGGTGCAGGGCTTTTGTTTTTAACCGCGGATTACACGGATTACACGGATTGATTTATAGCCACGGAGAACACCGAGGTCACAGAGAACTGCTTTGGCGCGAGCGTCTTCGACGCCTGTGTGTATTCAGTATCAAGCTCTCGTGAAGCGAGCTTCGTCGAGCTTTGAATCCTTCATCCACTGCCCTTCGGGCGTGCGTCAAAGCCAACATTCCTTCTTCATCAAAGCTGCCTATTCGAGATTTCCGGACTCGTCCACGGTCTCTGCGAGACCGATATCAAATCCTGCACGAAGAACGACTAATATTCATCCACGGATTACACGGATTTCACGGATTCATTTTTTACCATGAAGGCGCGAAGGGATTTGCCCTAGCATCTTCGATGCCCATCATCCAAAGGTTCTAATCTCCCGACAAATAAATTTGCCGTGCCGACTAATAACCATTGTCTGAGATCTGTTTCCACAGATAAGGCCAAATCCTGAACGAAGGGGCACAAATTATTTCTAAACACGGATTTCCGTCGTTTTTCCTCCGTCTTCTGTTTGCCTCGGCGTAACCCGATTCATCGGGAGAAGACGGGTCATCTGTCCTCCACTTATTTCGGTGCAGGGCTTTTTTATTGAATTTGTTGAAATATAGATTAAACTGATTATCGCAGATTATAAAAATATCACTGACAGGTTTAGTCTGCCACAGAGGGTGACAAAATCATATAGAGTTCTTAAACCGGGATTTAGTATGGCATCTGCTGGTGATAAGGAGGCTGTTATTATCGAGCAAAATGTTATTGAGGTGAAAGACCTTGAGTTTTCGTACGGTAGAAACAAAGCTGTTGACAAATTGTCATTTACTCTCGGCAGCGGTGAAATTCTCGGTTTAATTGGCAAGAACGGCGCAGGTAAGACTACTACAATCCATTTATTACTCGGTTTTCTCAAATGCCGCAAAGGGAGTATCAGAGTACTCGATTTTAATCCAAAGAAAGATAATATCAACATACTTGACCGTTGCGGCTTTTTTCCGGAGCAGGGTGAGCCTTATGAATGGATGCGAGTGGAGAATTTGTTCAGAATGGGGCAATACAGCTATAGCATCTGGGACAGCACATTATGTGACGAGTTATGCGAACAGCTTGAAATTGACAGACACAAACGTATATGTGACCTGTCGAAAGGGATGCTCGTCAAAGCCAAGCTTATCTTTGCGTTAGCGCATCGTCCTGAGATTCTTCTGCTTGATGAGCCGACGAACGTTCTCGACCCTCTGTCGAGAGAGGACACTTTAAATGTTATCAAATCTTTATCTATTCAGCACAATGTCGCAGTGTTGATATCATCACATAATCTTGATGAAATAGCTGAGATTGCAACGCAGGTCTGCATTATTAATAAAGGGAGGAATGTATTATCCAGCAGTATGGAAGCAATAAAAACAAGTGTTGAATTAGTAGAAATTCCCAGTGACATTGCTGTACCTGACAGTTTTCTAAGCCAAGTTATCAAGTCAAAAAAAGACGGGGACAAGACCCAGTTTCTTGTAATGGATAAGAACGACAGCAATGTTACAGGCTTTATTAAAGAGAACAACGAAAGTGGTGTTGCATTGAAAGGCTTAAATCTTAAAGAGTTGTTTATTTTTATTACACGTGATCTTGAATAGAGTTATGCATCCAATCGTATATAGTGAAATAAAGCAAGTCCAAAGGGGATATAAGGTTATTCTTTTTTTTATTGTCCTCATGGTTACAGCCAGAGCGGCACTGGGCGACTACGGTCACTTATTAAATCTTTTTTTGCTTTTTCCTATTATTGCTGGCGCTATTGGTACCGGAGTTTTGTCACAAGAGTATTTGAAAGATTATCTGAAATTTCTTTTTACTCTTCCTGTCAGACGATGGCATTTTATACTCATCAAAATTATATTTTCTATTATAGCTTCAGGCGTTTTTTTGCTTTTTATTTATATTGTCAAATGGACCATTCCCCCCAGATTTACCTTTCCTCGTATAATCCTGCCGACGTTTTTTAATTTAAAATCATTATTTGTGCTTGCCGTAATTATCTCTTTATTGAATTACGCGGTCTGTACGTTCACAATAACGTTTCTAAAATCTCCCAAGATGGCCGGTTCGGTGAATTATTTATCGGTTGCGATTGTATTTATATACCTACTCTACCGTTTTCTTGATTCAGGCTATAAATACAAGCAGTTTGATTATGTTATAATACTGGTCCCCGTGTCCGTGACATTGATATTCGGAGGTTTTTATCTTTTTAATTTAAGAAATCCGTATTTAAACAGGAATCCTCGTCACTTTATAACAGGGATTTTCATTGCAATGGTATGCCTGTTTTACTTTGTCGGCAGTACTCAGTTGATATGTTATAGGGCAACAGAAGATGTTTTTGATATAAATTCTGAATACAGCGAGGTTGTTTCTAATGATGGTATCAAAACAGTTCAAATTTCGCCTGATGGTGAGTTTGTTTTTGTTCAAGCTTCTTTGGACAGAATCGTATCCCACAGTTTTGTTTTGAATTCTTCAGGAAATGTAATTGCTAATCTTGGCAAGAATTCTTCTCCGTTAGAGTACAATATGCTTTGGCAGTTCAATAATGGCAAAAGGATATTGATTTACCAAAAAGAAAAATTGATATTATCAGAGCTCAGTGAGGACATATTTACCAAATTTTATGCGTTGGACCTAGATAATCAAAGAGAATATCAGTTCAAGAATATTCGTAGGCGCGGCGACAGTAATTATTATAAGTACAGGGCTTTTAACTGCCGCACACTGGAATTTTATGGTAATGGTTATGACCGTGATTCTTATAGGGAAAAAGACAGCTTCGTATTTAAATATAATATCATTAATGGAGCGATAGATACAATTGCTATTCCTGACAGCAACGGAGCATCAATTTACGACATCAAGCTGGTCGACTTTGAGCATGTTGTTTTTAAAAGAACTCGAAAATTTTCAGAAGACGACAAAGTTCAGTTAAATATTTTTGACCTGCAAAAGAGAGAGCTCACAAAAATCCTTGCGCCAAGAGCATACAGCGGTGATTATTTAATAAATAATGGAAAGTGTTATTTTGCAGAAACAATGCTTGATGAAACAGGTTACAGTTACAGGATTGCAAGTGGTACAGCAGAAGAAATCGAAAAGATATTTGTTAGGCCGGAAGAGCTTCCGAGAGTGAGCTATAGGGACGCGGCAGAGAGGAGTGGGCCTGATGTTTCCTTTAACCTTTCTATGTCTCCACACAAGAAATGGATAAAGTGTTCTTACACTAATAAAGATGGAGAGAGTAAGCTTTTATTAATTGACCAGGAGGGGAAACGTATTGACGCAGAAGTTAATTCGAGCGTTTATTTTTCGCCCGATGAAACGAGATTTTACACCCGAATATACAATGGCCGAGATAAGAATATTGACGAGAAAGATATCATTCAGATATATGACATCACAGGTTCAGGAGTTGATTTTGTTAAGGATTTTGAAGTTGATGATAACAGCTATGGCTATGACTTCCTCAACGATAAAGAAATGATATATATAAAAGACCCTACACCAGAAGAAGAATGGGTTAATGACAGATATCTTATAAAACTCGACCTTGAAACAATGGAGTCAGAATCATTTTTCGAGTAATTATTTCACATGTCGCCACCGACCTTTGTGCCCTGTAAATCTGCATTTTTTTTAAAAAAACCTTACTCTTCCTTTGCTTTTCGCTGTTTTTATCTTGGTGTAACACAGTGAAGATAAATTTTAATCCGATTTTTTGGCGGCGATAATAGCGTTGTAATAATCGATATTCTCCCAGGCCTTATCGCCTTTTGGATTATGCCGGGTGAGCATTTTCAGGGTTGCGGCGAATTTTTTGTCGAGAGGGGCAACAAAAATACGAGACTGGATTCGGGCCCCTTCGACTCCTTCGATGTTACTCAGGACAGGTTCACTCAGGGCAGGTTGCGCAGGAATGACAAGTTGATATGCGTGGAGGGTCAGTCTTTCAATCAAAGGTTTTTCCTCTTTGCCTTTGCCAAGACGATAATCGGCCTTGAACTCGGACAGATATAAAGGCCTTGAAGTCGAATAGAACGGGTCGATGGCTAAAGGCAGTCCGACGGCTGATAAGTGCACGCGTATCTGGTGGGTTCTGCCTGAGAGAGGGTGAACCGCGAGCAGTTTAAGCCGACCGAAGTCGGCGAGTAATTTCCATTCTGTAACGGCTTTTTTACCTTTTCTTTTGGCGATGCACATGCGGTTCGGCTGGTGCCGGTTGGGTATCAGCGGAAGGTCAATAGTGCCGCTTGTCTGAGTAACAGGACCGCGGACTATGGCCAGATATGTTTTGAGGATTTGTTTGTCTTCGAACATGCGGCAATATATTGTCTGGGTCTGTTTATTCCTGGCCAAAAGAAACAAGCCACTGGTGTCTTTGTCTAAGCGGTGGACGAGGCGAAGGCGACTAATATCCTCAGCGTTGATTTGGTGCTTCAGCACGTCGAGAAGCTGTGGTGAGCCTGTTCGGTCCCTGGTGACGGAGACGCCGGAGGGTTTACTAAGTACGATTATGTCTTTATCCTGATAGAATATTTCGATTTTCACCATTGCAATTGCGCTCTGTAAACACGACCGATTATAGAGATAAGTCGGGGCAATTGCCATAATCGCTTGACAATGGGGCTTGGCAGAAGATAAAGTAGGCCGAATTCGGTATCAGGGTGTATTTAGAGTTAAGTTATTAGGGAATTTTGATGGCTAAGACGAAAAAGAGCCTTTGTGACAAGTGTGAAGGATTGTGCTGCAAGTATTTTGCTCTGCCGATTGATACACCGGAGACTAAAGGAGATTACGATGATATCAGGTGGTTTCTGTGCCATAAGGGTGTGTCGGTCTTTGTTGAGGACGGTGACTGGTATATCAGTATCAGCAATAAGTGCAGACATTTGACAAACGGCGACCACCGGTGTGCGATATATAAGAAAAGACCGAGGATTTGCCGTGGGTATAAAACCAAAGATTGTGACTTGTCGGAAGGTGAGTATGACTACGAGCTGCACTTCACCAATGATAAACAGATGGAAGAGTATGTGAAGATAAAGTTCAGCAATAACATTACTGAGAAGCGCAAGCAAAAAAAAGGTAAGCGAAAGAAGAGAAAATGAAGATACTTCCGGTCAAGGGGACGCGGGATTTTTATCCCGAGCAGATGCGAATTCGCAACTTTCTTATCGACGGATGGAAAAAAGCGTCGCTGCGCAACGGATTTGAGGAGTACGACGGGCCGATATTCGAGCATCTGAAGATGTACCAGCTAAAAAGCGGCGATGAGATTGCAGAGCAGCTTTTCAGTCTGACCGACCGGGGCGGGCGGGAGCTGGCGATTCGGCCTGAGATTACACCGACGCTGGCGCGGATGGTTAATCAAAAAATCAATTCTCTGCCTCGGCCGATTAAGTGGTTTTCAGTTCCGAGATTGTGCCGGGCGGAAAGGCCTCAAAAAGGGCGACTTCGCGAGTTTTTCCAGTGGAATATCGACATCATCGGAGTTGAGAGCGGGCTTGGAAAATCTCTTGCCGATGCTGAGGTGATATATACTACAGTGGATTATTTACGCGAGGTCGGCCTAACCAGTAATGATATAAAAGTTAAGATATCGAGCAGAGAATTATTAGCTGATTATCTTAAAAGCATAGGTGTCCCGGAAGCTAAGCTTGACTCTATATACCCCGTACTTGATAAGAAGGACAAACTACCGAAGGAGACATTTGAAGAGCTTCTTAAAGAACAAGTCTCAGGAAAAAAGATAGTAAGCAAAATACTTGATTTTATGAGCACAGATTCATTGCCGGAGCTTAAGGAGCTGGTGGAGAGTGAATCAGATGAGTCCAGTGCTTACCTTGATGTAAAGAATGTTCTTGATTATTTGGATATGATGGGGGTCGGTGATTTTTGCGTTTATGACCCGTCTATTGTTAGAGGTCTTGCCTACTATACCGGTGTTGTTTTTGAAGTGCACGATATTGTAGGTGAGCTCCGGGCAATTTGCGGGGGCGGACGATTTGATAATCTTCTTCGTGATTTCGGAGGTCCTTCTATATTTGCCACCGGGATGGGTATGGGTGATTGTGTTCTTGAAATTTTCCTTCAAGAAAAAGGATTACTTGATAAAAGTGTCCAGGCTAAATCATTGGATTATTTTGTTGTGTATTTGGGAGTCTTCGGCAAGGAAGTTTGGGAAATTATTAAAAAGCTAAGGACAAAAAATTATTCAGTTAATTTCAGTTATAAAATGGGCGGGATTACGAGGCAAATGAAGGAGGCTTCGACCCAAAATGCAAAGTGGTGTATAATCATCGGTGATGAAGAACTCAAGAAAAAAGAAATCACAGTCAAGGATATGGCGACGGGGCAGCAGAGGACTGTGAAGGAAGAGGAATTTTTCAAATCGCTGTAGCGGAGGGGCGATGGATAGTCATCCGGTCAATCACTATGAAAAGGCGTTCGAGAACTGGCTGATTGATAACAGGATTAAATTCACCGCGATAGACCAGAGTAAGCGTGCGGCGTTCGGCAAAGTTAAACTGAAAAGCTTCGATTTTCTTCTGTACCGCAAAGACAAGCCTGTAATTATCGCGGAGGTCAAGGGCAGAATATTCAAGGGGACAAGCTTCGAGCAATTGCGGAGATTCGAGTGTTGGGTGCTGGCGGATGATGTGGAAGGGCTCCTGCAGTGGCAAAAGGTCTTCGGCGACGGGCACGAGGCGTATTTCATTTTCGCATATAATATAGAAAATATAGATGTGGATTTTGACGGCAAGGGGGTTTATGAATTGGCTGAACGAAGATATGTTTTTACTGCGATAAGGCTCGACGACTATCGCAGGTTTATGAAGCTGCGAAGCCCGAAGTGGCGGACGGTGACATTAGGAGCTGAGGATTTCCGCCGATGCGCGATTGAGTTAGAGCAGCTACTATTATATTAGCTGCAGAGGAGTAACGGCAGGTTTGAAGAACGACTCCTTTTGCAAGTTTTGTGCTAACCACAGGGCGGAAAGGACTGGTTTTTATAACTCTTTGTCTGATAAATAGATATGTATCGACAGATAAATTATGCGTCTCTGCAAAAATTGCAAATTAAGCCGATTTTTCCTGCCAACTTGACAGGATTTATTTGGCTTGAGGTCTATTTTTATAAGGTTATCACACACCTATATCTTTATAAATAAAAAACTTATAATAACCGGGAATTGACAGTGTCTAAATTGGAATATAATTTGCTAAGAGACCAGATATTCTGATGAGGTTTTGAACCGAGAGTGGCTGTTGACAAGGAATGATTTGCTCTTTTATATTAAACTTCCAGCGGTTTTTTGTTCTTGTTTGAAATACAGGTTTTTTCACAAGATGAACAATTTGCAGTTGAAAATCGTAAAAAATGAGTTTAATGGCAAGATGCTGTTAAATCCTTAGCCGATATTTTTGGCCAGTGTGAATTAATAGAAACAGTTTACTGCAATTGAAATTCAAAAGGAGAATTTCGTTATGGCTACAGATGTAAAACAAATTGGAAATTTAGTACAGGAAAAAAGTGAGTTTGTACGGGCATTGTTTGGGGAGATTGGCAAAGTAATCATCGGCCAGCGTTATATGCTGGAAAGAATGCTTATAGGACTATTGGCCAACGGCCATATATTGCTGGAAGGCGTACCAGGTCTGGCAAAAACGATGGCAGTGACAACTCTGTCAAGAGCAATTGATGCTGATTTTCGGCGAATACAATTTACGCCGGATTTGCTGCCGGCCGATTTGATTGGCACTCAGATATACCGACAATCGGACGGTGATTTTTACACACGCAAAGGGCCTATTTTTGCTAACATTATTCTGGCAGACGAAATCAACAGGGCACCGGCCAAGGTTCAGAGTGCTTTGCTGGAGGCCATGCAGGAACGACAAGTCTCAATTGGTGATGAAACTTATCCTGTACCCAGCCCTTTCCTGGTACTCGCCACACAAAATCCGATTGAGCAGGAAGGCACTTACCCATTACCGGAAGCACAGCTTGACCGTTTTATGCTTAAACTCAAGATCGACTACCCAAATAAAAGTGAGGAACGTCAAATTCTTGACAGAATGGCGGTGACAGATAAGCAGTTTGATATCAAGCCTGTCATTAAGCCCGAAGATATCACAGAAGTAAGAAATATTATAGATGAGATTTACATTGATGAGAAGATTAAGGACTACATCGTTGATGTAGTTTATGCTACCAGAAACCCGGGCAAATACGGCATAGAAATGGGCAATTTTATAAGTTATGGGGCATCGCCGAGAGCGACAATCTATCTTGCGATTGCGGCAAAAGCCCATGCATTCATTCAACAAAGGGGCTATGTTACTCCTCAGGATGTTAAGAGCATCGGTCCTGACGTTTTGCGGCACAGAGTAATCGTCAGTTATGAAGCTGAGGCGGAAGACAAGAGCAGCGAAGACATCATTGAGACGATTTTTGACAATATTGAAGTGCCGTAATAAGCCCAAGAGCAAAAGCTATGATACCTCAGGAATTGATAAAGAAAATCAGGCAGATTGAAATCTATACATCGAGGATGGTAGATGCCAGTTTTGCCGGCCAGTATGAAAGTGTCTTCAGAGGTCGCGGTATGGAGTTTGACGAAGTTCGCGAATATACACCGGGTGATGATATCCGAACTATCGATTGGAATGTTACGGCCCGTACCGGCAGAGCTTATATAAAACGCTTCGTTGAAGAACGTGAGATGACAGTTATCTTCGCGGTTGACTTGAGCGCATCGGGGGATTTCGGAACAGTAAACAAGGCCAAGAACGAACTGGCAGCGGAGTTTTGCGCGGTGCTTGCTTTTGCTGCCGCAAAGAATAACGACAAAGTAGGCCTCTTAATATTTACTGACCGGACGGAGTTATATATCCCGCCAAAGAAGGGAGTCAGTCATATGCTGCGGCTTGTTCGGGAGCTTTTGTATTTTAAGATGCCTAAGAGAAAAACAGACATCAACCAGGCCCTGGATTATCTTGCCAGGGTTGTCCGCAAGAGAGCAACGATATTTTTGGTATCCGATTTTATTGAAGCCGATTTTAAGAAATCCCTCAGTCTTTTAAATAAACGTCATGATGTTATTGCAGTCTCAGTTCGCGACCGAGCAGAGATTACCCTGCCAAATGTAGGGTTGATTGAACTTGTCGATGCCGAGACGGGCGAGATTACTCTTGTCGATACATCAAGCAGGCAATTCAGAAATAAATACAGCAGCACGAGTACCCAGCGGTTTGATAATTTTAAAAATATGCTCCGAACAATTAATGTCGATTGTATCAGCGTAAGTACTGATAAGCCATATATACAGGATTTGGTAAGGTTTTTTCATGTGCGACATAGACGTCACTAACTCGGTGTTTATTCATTGCAGTTAAAATATATGAGGTATAAGTTATGGAAGAAAAACTGGATTTTTCGCTGCCTGAGAAAAAACATAAAATCTCTTTTGCTCCCAAAACATCTGTCATATTACTTTTGGTTCTGATTGGCTTGGCGCTGATTAATCTTATAAAACCTTCTTATCAAAGTCCGCCGGTGGAAAATCCAGCATCATCCCTTTCCGAAGAAAAAGTCAGGGACCTGGCCTCCAAACTTGCCAGCCGTAATTTGTACACAAGGGCAGCCAGAGTCTGGCAGGATTATCTTTCCTTTGCACAAGTACCCGATACAGAACGCGCAAAGACCCTCTTTCAGATAGGTACGTTGCTGGAAAAAGCGGGGATATATGAAGAAGCAATCGAATACTACTACCGCAGTGAAATCACTGCTAAACTTTCTGAATTAGAACCACAGATTAACACTCATATCAAAAACTGTTTTGAAAGGCTCGGCAAATTCTCGGCCCTGCGATATGAATTAATGGATAGAACGAGCTTTAGAGAGACGCAGAAAACAGGTGTCAAGATAGTTGCTGAGATTGGTGCGGAGAAGATTACAGAGGCCGATATTGATGGATTTATCGAAAGAACAATTGACAACCAGCTTGCCCTAATGACTGCATTTATGACGACAGCGCAGCTAAACGAACAGAAAAAGAAGGTTCTCGAACAGTACAGAAATCCCTCGGCTAAACAGGAATTTTTGCAATCGTGGCTTACACAGGAGATATTATATCGTCAGGCTTTGGAAGAAGAATTAGCTGAACAGCCCCAAGCCAAGGGTATTATCGAAGATTTAATTCGCAATGCTTTGAGCCGGCAGATAATGAATAATGAACTGGCAGGAAAGATCAATATTACCGAAACCGATTTGCGAACTTACTATCAGGCAAACAAGGATAAATATATAGAACCTGCAAAGGAAGATGACTCTAATTCAGTTGAAAGGCAAAAAAGTTTCGACGAAGTCAGGCAGCAGATAATGTCAGAATTAGTCGGCCAAAAATCTAAGGATGTACAGCAGCAATTAATAAAACAGTTGATGGGTAAATACAATGTCATTATTCATTACTCGGCTGGAGTATCGACAGACCCAAATGAGGATGATAAATAGAAATCGCAAATTAAATATTCATACTGCATTGTGTTTAGTTGCAATCAGTTCTTTTCTGTTAAGCTGCGCCGGCTGCGATAAGAGTGCATCCGTTGAAGGTGATGAGTACAAATTTGAAATTGATAAAGATTATCGGCGGGGCCCATTGACAGTTCATGTGCGTGTGGATAAGGCTAAGGTCACTATTGCTGGTACTGTGTTGCTTGAGCTTGAGGCTATTGTTGAGCCCGGTTTCGAGGTTCGAATGCCAAAAGTAGATAAAGTGCTAGAGAACTTTGGCATCGTTGACTGGGATAATTTAGGTGACAAACTCGATGAAAACAACAATGTGGTTAGCACATATAGGTACAAACTCGAACCTTTTCTGTCTGGCACCTACTCCCTACCTGCTTTTACATTTGAATTTTATGATGTAAACAATCCACAAGATAATAAGTACGAGCTTACAACTGAGCCGATCGAGATTGAAGTCGCTTCACTTTTAGGTGAACAGCGAGCTGAGTTAAAAATAGCCGACATCGAAAGTGTAGTTGACATACCTGCCGAATCCTCTTACTTGTGGATTTGGCTGTTATTCTCAGCCGGTATCATTGCCGGGATAATTTTCTTGCTTAATCGAAAACGCCGACAAGCCAGGGAACTGGTCAGGACTTTCAAACCGGCCCATGAGATTGCATATGACCGGTTGCGAAGCTTGATTAAGCAAGACCTGGTGAAAGCAGGTAAAATCAAAGAGTTTTATGAAAGCATCAGTGATATTCTCAGGCACTATATCGAGCATCGCTTTAATCTTAGAGCCCCCGAAAGAACTACAGAAGAGTTTCTGGCTGAACTAACATCTGCAAATATCTTTGATAAACAAGAGCATAAGCATCTGGCGGAATTTCTGCAACACTGTGACCTGGTAAAGTTTGCCAAGTATAATCCGACAACTGAACAAATTCAGAAAACCTTCTGTTTAGTTAAGGATTTTATAGAAACAACCAAATCTGATGAAAAGAGAATTGATGTAACGGAAATTGAATCCGAAAAAGCAGTTGACGTGATGAGGGTGTAAATGGAATTATATTCTCCAGGGATATTGTTATTGTTTTTACTTTTGCCGGTGCTTTTCTATCTTAAGCTGCGAAGGCAAAAGCCGGCAGCCGTGAGATTTCCCAGCCTGGGAGATATCCGGCGGTGTCCAGTTTCTCTGCGGCAAAAGCTCAAACCATTGTTGAATATTGCGAGATTTATTTGTGTAGCACTGTTGATAGTGGCACTTGCCCGACCCAGGAAGGGAACTGTACTGTCAGAAATATTTACTGAAGGTGTGGCTATAGAAGTTGTGGCTGACCGTTCCGGCAGTATGCAGGCGGAAATGGATTATTTCGGTGAGAAACTCAACCGTTTTGATGCGGTTAAAAAAGTTTTTTCTGATTTTATTGGCGGAAATAAGAAGGGATTGACCGGCAGAAGCGGCGACCTTATAGGTTTGATTACTTTTGCCCGATTTGCCGATACGACTTGTCCTTTGGTTCTCAGTCACAACGTTCTGCTTGAGTTTCTGAAAAAAACTGAGATTGTAAGGCTTCGTAGTGAAGATGGCACTGCTATTGGCGACGCAATTGCCTTGGCAGCGGCTCGGTTGAAAAAGGCTGAAGAAGAATTGCAGAAGCGAAGAGCCAGGCTTGTCGAATCTGGTGAACAAAACACCGATGAACAGGAAAGCGGCTTCAGTATTAAGAGCAAGGTTATTATTCTGCTTACCGATGGAATTAACAATGCAGGCCGGTACGACCCTATTCAGGCTGCCGAGTTGGCCAAAGAATGGGGCATAAAAATATATTCGATAGGCATCGGTTCTGCGCTGGCTTATACGACTGTTCAAACGCCCTTAGGAACATATAAGATGCCGACCGGACAAAATCTTGATGAAGGTCTGCTCAAGACTATAGCGGAAAGAACCGGCGGATTCTATGGTCGAGCTGATGATGCAGAAACACTTGTTAAAATTGTTGAGAAAATCAATGAGCTGGAAAAAACCGAAGTTAAATCCATCCAGTACGCTCAATATTCGGAGCGTTTCGGCCCATGGACTTTAGGGGCATTGATAATGTTGACTTTAGAGATACTGGGTAGATGTACAGTATTCCGAAAAATTCCTTAATACTGATATTTATGAACTTAGGCAATGACAGAGTGTTATGGTTATTATTTACGGTGCCGGTGATACTGGTACCAGTTTATATCTGGTGTTTTTGGAGAAAGGCCCAGACACTTAAAATCTTGGCGAACGCTGAGATGCTGAAAATGATTAATGTTTCTGTCAGCCTGAAAAAGCAGATATTCAAGACTCTTTTATTACTTTCAGCATTTATAATTATTGTAATCGCACTTACACAGCCAAGGTGGAATCCTCAGGCCCAAAGGATAAAACGCCAGGGCAGAGATGTCTGTATTTTGCTGGATACTTCCCGTTCAATGCTGGCAGAAGACATCAAACCGAGCAGACTTGAACGTTCGAAGATAGCTATAAGGGACCTGATGGAAGTTTTACAGGGTGACCGAATAGCGATTATAACCTTCGCCGGCAATGCAACGATAAAATGTCCCTTAACTCAAGACTATGCCTTCGTACGAATGGTGCTGGATGATATATCAACTGAAAGTACTACAAGAGGGGGTACAATGATAGGTGATGCCATCCGCAAAGCTACCGAAGATGTCTTCGACAGGCAAAGCCGTGAGTATAAAGATATTATTCTGATTACAGACGGCGAGGACCATGACAGCTTTCCTGTTCAAGCCGCAGAAAAAGCCGCTGAGGAAGGTGTAAGAATCATCGCCATCGGACTTGGAGATGAAAGTCAAGGCTCACGGATTCCAATCACAGGCCCGAATGGCGAAAAAACTTTTCTAAAATACAAGGGACAAGAGGTGTGGTCTAGGCTTGATGCTGATACTTTGCGCAAGGTAGTTTATGCTACCAATGGCGGCAAATATTTATCAGTGGAACCTGGTACAACCCTGGACTTAGGGCAGATTTATGAAGGGCTTATCACCTCGGCTCAAAAACGTGAGCTTGAATCGACAACGATGTTGAAATATGATGAAAAATATCAAATTTTCATAGCATTGGCTTTAGTGTTGATAGTATGGGAGTACTTAACAAGTGAAAGTAAGAAGGTTTAAAACGATAGTAATGATATCGATTACTCTAATACTTAGTCAAGTAACAATGGCGAGTCCTGTTAAGGACTTGGTACAACAAGGAAATAGGTTATATGACAAGGGGAATTTTAACGATGCGCTAAAAGAATATGACCAGGCCCTCGTTGACCAGCCACAATTGCTCGAACCAAAATTCAACAAGGCTAACTGTTATTTTCGGCTTGATGATAATGCACAGGCCATAGACCTATATAATGAAATCGCTGCTGAGAGCAAAGATATGGAACTAGTTGAAAAAGCAAAGTACAATCTCGGCAACTGCTACTTCCAGCGAGGTTCAAAACAAAAAGACTCGAATCTTCAAAAAGCCATGGAAGACCTGCAAACGGGTATTGTTTTCTGGCGAAGCGCATTGGAAATCAATCCCGAAAACCAAAAGGCTGCAAAAAATATCGAAGTTGCCAGGCTGATTATCAAAGACATCATTGACCGGATTAACAAGCAAAAGCAAGAACAGCAGCAGCAGACAGAAAAACAAAAACAGTTGCAACAGCAGCTTAAAGAACTCACCGAGCAACAAAAAGCTCTGGCCCAAAAAACACAGCAAACAAAGGAGGAAGCTAAAGAACAGCAAATCAGCCAGCAACAGGCTGAAGATAGTTTCAAACAGCAGGCACAGAAACAATCACAACTTAAGGCCAAAACAGAGCAAACCTTGCAGCAAATTCAGCAGCAGGACCCTAATAATCCTCTATCACAGCAAATGCAGCAGGCCGGTTCTGAACTTGAACAAGCTGTTGATGCTCAATCTGATGCCGAGACAAAATTAAAAGATTCAGAGCCGGATGCCGCAAAGAAGTCTCAGGACAAAGCTGTTGAACATCTTGAAAACGTCTTAAAGGAATTATCTGGGGACAACCAGCAAAATCAAGGGAAGCAGCAAGAACATAATCAACAGCCCCAGGAATCCAATCAGCCCGACAAGCAGCAACAGCAAGAACAACAAGCGGCTGTAATGTCTGATACCACAGCACAGGAAATCTTAAACAAAGAGCAGCGAGAAAAAAGGCAGAGACAAATGCTTCAGCAGAGCGGTTATCAGGAGGTGGAAAAAGACTGGTAAGATGAAATTTTTTATAAAGAATATTTTGAATGGTCTATTTGTTTTGGTGCTGATGGCAAGCAATGCTAAGGCGACGGTGAATGTCTTTGCCCAGGTAGATACGTCAAAGGGCATTTACGTCGGTGAAAATTTCGGCTACTATATCATTATTGACGGCGATAATAAAGCCGGTCAGGTCGATCTTACACCTTTAGCCGAGTATAATCCCCAAAGTGCCGGCGATAGAGATGTTTCGCAGACTTCAATAAGCATTATAAATGGCAGAACAACTCAACAAATCAAGAAACAGTATGTCATGAGTTATTCGCTTATTGCTAACAAGGTCGGACAAATAGAACTTCCTCCGCTAACCGTGATGCTGGACGGCAAGAGCTATAAAACCAATCCGGTGAATGTCAATATCTTAAAGCCTGGTACAACTGATCAGTTAGACCTTGAGATAACGTTATCTGAGCAGCAGTGTTACGTTGGTCAGCCTGTCATTATGACCGTTAAATTCTATATTTCAGCAGACATTGGTGATTTTCAGTTTAATGTTCCGGCCTTTACCAGTGAAAACTTTTATATCGAAGACCCTGACGTATCCAATCCGCAGACTAAGGAGTACGATCTTGGTAATGGTGTTATTGTCCGCGTTAGCCAGTATCGCACGGTTCATAAAGGTAAAGACTCAATATTGTTGTCCTTCGATAAGGTATTGATTCCTATAAATGCCGGTGAAATAGCAATCTTACCGGCTTCGGTTTCTGCTGATGTTGCGGTGGGCCGGACACGTTCTCGAGACCGTTTTTTTGATGATTTTTTCGGGTCAAGGAAAGAATACAAGCGATTCATGGTTAATTCACAGTCCTTGAATCTGAAAGTGTTACCTCTTCCTGAGGAAGATAAACCCTCTGGATTCTACGGTTTGGTCGGCCAATATACAATCTCGGCATCTGCCACACCGGTAAAGGTCAATGTCGGCGATCCGATTACGCTTACAATCAAAATAGGTGGTAGTAAATACTTAAAACCTGTTCAGTGGCCAGCCCTGGAGGAGATTGCCGGACTAGCCAATAATTTCAAGATCCCATCGGAAAAAGCATCCCCAATAATTGAAAACGGCTACAAAATTTTTACACAGACAATACGTGCCGATAATGACAAAGTTGACGCAATTCCGGCAATTCCGCTCGTCTACTTCGATGCAGATAAGGGCAAATATGATGTTGCTAAGACTGAGCTGATAAAGCTTGATGTATCACCGACAAAAGTACTAACTCAAGCAGATTTGGAAGGCCTTGACTTTGTGCCTGTGAATAAAGAAGTGGAGGCTATAAAGAAAGGTCTTTCAGCGAATTATGAAGGCCTTGATGCTCTGACAAATCAGACTTTTTCGCCATTAGTCGCCGTGGTAAGTGTCCCTTATTTACCAATATGGGCAGGCCCCCTTGTCTTATTAATTGTCGGTTCCCTTGCCAAATTTTTTACGTATACAACACCCGAAAGAATTGCGGCCAAACGCAAGCGGACCGCCGCTGGCAAAGCTATTCACCAGTTAAAGAAACTTGATTCTTATCCTACTGAACAATGGTATGAGTTACTTGCTTCGACCATGAAGCAGTATATCGGTGACCGATTTGACAAAATTGCAGGGTCGCTTACCTCTAATGATTGTTTTGAAATTATCATTGCAGAAACAAAAGACGGACAAACAGCTGAGAAATACAAGGAAATCATAGCCAGCTGTGAAGCCGCTCGATATGCGTCTACAGAAAAGATTTGCGAAACTTCTGAAATAGAAGAGGCTATAAAGCTGATAAAAATAATTGAAAAGAAATCCAGAAAATGATCGTAATTAAGAAAATATTACTTGTTAGTCTTCTGTTGTTAATAATTACGTCCCCTTTAGAAGCTAAGTTGCCGGAAGAGCAAGTGTACGCATTATATAACCAGGCAAATGAAACTTTCCGGCAGGCCAATTCAACGAAAAATTCAGATCAAGCTGGAAGACTCTGTGAAAAAGCAACGCTTGGCTTTGAAAAAATCATAGATGAAGGTCAGATCGAAAATGCAAAGCTATATTATAATCTCGCCAATGCTTATTTTCTGACAGGTCGGCTTGGTAAAGCCATTTTAAATTACCGCAAAGCTGCAAAAATTGATGGTTCTGATGAAAACATTCAAAAAAACATAGCATTCGCTCGAAGTAAAAGAATAGATAAGATCGGTGTTAAAACTGAAAAACGTGTCCTGCAAACACTATTTTTCTGGCATTATGATTTTTCCATTAAAACTAAATTCCTGCTTACATGTATTTTCTTTGGAGTTGTTTGCATATGTATTACCGTCACAATTTGGTTTGGTAGAAGCGCTACATGGACAATAGCCGCAGTGGTTTGTGGTATTTTGGTGCTTTGCTTTTTAACCTCAGTTGCTCTCGAATACAAAACACAGGCAAGTAAGGTTTGCGGAGTTATAACAGCTAAGGAAGTCATCGCTCATCAAGGTGATGGAGAAAACTATACACCCAGTTTTAAAGAACCTCTTCATGAAGGTACAGAATTTGATTTGCTTGAAAATCGACCAAACTGGTTTCACATTAGACTTTCTGATGATAGTGATGGTTGGATTCCCAGCGACGCAGCCGAATTAATTTGATGCTTATCAACCTTCAAGAAAACTTCTCTTTTTATAAGAAACCGACTTTATAACTCTTCAGAATATCTCTGAAGGATAACGGCCTATTATTCAAAACATCCGCTTTGTTGCTGCGACACCAGAATGTCTGCATTCCCCTCCGTTTTGACAAATTACATATTAAGGTCACCTTCATTATTTGGCTAAAATAATATACTTTATAAAAATTGTGAGTAGCAGTAGTATGAATTATCCGATTTAGCTTATGGAGGTTCTTTGACATTGCTAACAAAGTATTAGCTGACTAAATACGGCCTGCAGGAATAATCCT
>CAZOVR010000048.1:0-20553 GCA_964583405.1 uncultured Pirellulales bacterium | reverse complement strand
CTAATCAATTCAAAGGCATAATCCTTTTGTCTCTGAGTATAGCGCCCCCCTTCACCATAGGCTTGAAACATCCCTCTTTTTTCTTCGTTAAACTCCTCAGTATACATTTGAAACATCAGTTTATTTTCGGCATACCCCATTTTGCTACCTCTTGACAATATCGAGTATGGCTTTTCTATTCTGCTCTGAAAGCTTCGGCCAAGCGGTTATGATTTGCTGTAATTCGGGCGCGATTTTAATCAAATTTGCAGATTTAGGCCCCGATTCAGGCCACCTCTTGACAGTCTCAGATTCACAAGTTATTTTAGAATCGTTGTTTACAGAATTATGTTCGTCCCCCCTTGGGGGTATTTTCATTGAATTACTTTTAACTGTTCGTGGATAGTGAGCAACTTTCAAAACTCGATGAGCAATATATGCTCTTGGCGATTCGCCAGGCCGAAATAGCCGAGCAAAACGGTGATGTACCCATCGGCGCGGTAATCGTCCACAATAACCAAATCATCGCAAAAGCTTATAATCAGCGCGAGCAGCTAAAGGACCCTACCGCACACGCAGAGATAATCGCATTGACCCAGGCCGCTGCCGCTCTCGATACCTGGCGACTCAACGGCTGCACTATTTACGTCACTCTCGAACCCTGCCCAATGTGCGCAGGCGCTCTTGTCCTTGCCCGAATTGACAGGCTGGTTTATGGCTGCGACGACCCGAAGACCGGCGCAGTAAAAAGCCTATATAATATAGTTCAGGATGACAGACTCAATCATCGCCTCGAAATAACAAGCGGAATCATGGCTGACGAATGTTCCGCCCTGCTACAGAATTTCTTCAACCGCCGCAGAAATGAAAATAAAAACAATCACCTATATGACCTGGATTTTCCTGCTGCAAATGAAAGTGAAGTTTAGCAGTTATCGTACCGAAGCCTTCAAAACTGTTTAGCCCGAATACCTGTTATGAAGGGTAAAATCTGTCCTGTCCTGGAGCATTATTCTTTGTTTACTATCACCTTTTGTTTTTGTGTTATTGGTAAATCATCAACGCCGGCCTCGGCTGTGACGATATGAATACCTGAAGTTTTAAATACGTGCTGGATTTTTGAGAATGATTTATACTCGTCAATAACCGTGCTATCTCCAAAATCAACCTTAATTGGAATATTCTTATCCGCACCCTGAAGCCAGATTCTATATTGCACAGGCTCGCCTGCTCTTATATTGACCGTGGGAGTATATGACATAAAAATAGTCGGAATCCCTTTAAGCTCACCCGAACTCGGATAAACTTTTACCTTACAGAAATCAACATCCTCATTGCCTTTATCATCGACAACAAATAAAGTAGCCATGAACGTTCCCGGCTTATCGAATTTCCTTTTAACTACCGCCTTTTCAATAGTCCGGCCGTCATGGAACTGCCATTTGTATGCGACAATCCTCGAATCAAACGCCAGAGAATTCGAGCCGTCAAACCTTACTTCCTCGCCGACCGTAACGGAATGATGCGGCCTGGCCACTGCTAACAACCTTCGACTATTGGCAAGTTCTTTATAAGCGGTTACAAACCACGGATAAAGGTTAAGCCTGAGATTTCTGCCTTCATGGTGGACCTCGCCGTCCGTGGACCTGAAATACGCTCCCACGTGCAAGTGCGAAAAACGGCCTGAAGAGCACTGCATACCAAGAATGCCTATCACCTGCCCCTTTTTAACGTGCATACCATCCGCCACATAAGGCATTACTGAATCAAGGTGACACATTGCCCATAGACAGCCGTTTTCATCTTCAAGTGTAACGCAGCAATAATTTCTTTCGTCCGGCCAGAGAGTTTCAACTATTCCGTCAACAGGGCTGAGAACCAGTTCACCGCCCTCATACCCCGCGAAATCTATACCATAATTATGATAGAAGTTAGGCCCGTTAGGATTACCGTCCTTACGGCCAAGATGAACAACCTCGTTGAAATTCTGAATTCCATGTGAAAGCAGCAAATAATCCGGTATGGGAAAAGCAAGCTGGTCTGTTTTTACTATCGGGTCGGTCGCGTCCCAAACAGAAAACTGTACTTTCTTGGGCATTTTGACCCAGCCAGCAGTTGTATCGGCCTGTATCCTAAGGCCGTCAACTTCGGTAGGCATAACATACGGGGCACAAATCAAATCAACAATTTTATCATCAATTTTTATATCTACTTTGGCCCATCGCATTTTATTTATGACACTGTCGCGGTGTTCTCCAACAGAGAGCAGTTTAATTTTTTTCCCGGTTCCGTTTTTCAATTCAAAAGTACATTCTTCATTAACATCGAGGCAAATAATCTTCTGGTCGGAATACTTGCTGATGAATTTCTGTAACAGCTCTTCCCTGTTCTGAATCTCAGCTTGCGCCGAAAAGAACATCCCAAACAAAATCAGGACAGGCGATATAACCCTATAAAACTTAGCCATAATCACTTCCTGAGTAAGCTTGAAATAATTTTTCACTTCTGCCGGTTATTTTGATTAAATGGAAACCGAACCGGGTCTGAAACTATACAAATTATCACCTCGCTGCAAGACTTTTTCTCCTGCCACTGAGGCAAAAAAAAATACGAAATTCATCCTTGCACAAAGGACTATTTACATCGTAAATAAATCAAGGTAAATATAACAACCAATAAGGACATGTTATTATGCAGTCCGGACAGAAAAAAGTAGTGGTAATCGGCGCAGGCTCGGTCGGCACGGCATATATTTACGCCCTGCTCCCGACGGGCGTGGCAGGCCAAATCGCTCTGGTTGATATCGACGCCAAGAGGGTCGAGGGCGAAGTTATGGACCTCTCGCACGGCCTGCCTTTCATACCGCCTGTAACAATAAAACACGGCGAATACAGCGATTGTGCCGACGCCGACATCATCGTCGTAACCGCCGGCGCGAAACAAGCACCCGGCCAGTCCCGCCTCGAACTGATTCAGCAAAACGTCAAAATCATCCGTTCAATCTGCGATTCAATCGCCGAGCACAAAAGTTCCGCCGTCCTGGTAATGGTTACAAACCCTGTTGACGCCTTGACTTACATCGCGCTCAAGCAGCTCAACTGGCCGAGAGAAAGAATCTTCGGTTCCGGCACCGTCCTCGACAGCGCCCGTTTCAAGTACCTGCTCAGCAGACATTGCAACATCGACGCCCACAACGTCCACGCCTACATTATCGGTGAGCATGGCGACAGCGAGGTGCCCGTCTGGAGCATGACCCACATTGCAGGCGTCCCTATAGAGAAGTACTGCAGGATTTGCAACGTTTGTGATTATAAAGAGCACCACCGACAGATTGCCGAGCAGGTCCGCAGCAGCGCTTATCATATCATCGATTATAAAGGCTCGACTTACTACGGAATCGGTCTGTCTCTGGTGAGGATTACCCAGGCTGTTTTGCGAGATGAAAACAGTATTCTTACCGTCTCGTCGCTGTTATCCGGCGAATACGACATCGAAGATGTCTGCCTCAGCGTCCCTTGTGTCGTCGGCTCAGGCGGAATAAAGAGTGTTATTAATGCCCAACTGACCGAAAACGAGCACAAAGCACTTCACGCATCCGCCGACACAATAAAAAAAGTCCTCGAACAACTCAATCAGGTGGACGGTTGAGCATTCCTCTGCTGCCAGAACACGAAAATCAGCACGCCTAATATAATACACGGCAGCGAATCACACAGAAACCACTTGGCCGGCAACTGCACAACTATACCCGTTAACAAAGCCGTCGCGCCTATCAACACTGACGCGACTGCCGAAAATGGTACTATCAGTCCGTACTTTTCAGGCCGCAACGCAAGTATAATAAAAAAAACACCAATCGCGCCGTAGGTTACTGACAGCAACCGGGCAAAATACACGAACACCGGCGCATCGGGAAGCGATTCGACCCCGAAGATGCCGGTGACCTTCGGCCACACCGACATCGGAGCAAAGACCCCGGCTACCGCAGAAAGGCAAAAAAGGCCTGCTATCCAAAGAAATACCTTTAATCCACGCATCTTTGACTCCTTTCAATAAAGAGCAAGCTCTTATTATAGAGGCAGGTCGCGACGGTTCCAGATAATACCGCCGACTATGACTGTTATAACAAGAACTGAGGATATGACGCACGTATCGTTTATCGGCCAGGCGGAATCGAATAGTATCTTCGATTGATTAGCATAGTGGAACAGCGAAATCGGTCCCAGAAATTTCGCGCGAGGCCACCATTCGGCGATGATATTTATAAAGTAATTGACGATGAAAAATGCCAATGCAAGTCCAACCGCTTTTCCGCGATTGCCAAACAACGCTGCCGCTAACAGCGCTACACCTGCTGCTGCCGCCAGGAGTAAACCACAGAAGACCGAGCCTCGGAAGAACGGCCATAGCGAAAATTCCTGTTCGAAATTGCATATATTTATACCGGTTACGGTACCGATGAGCATAACCGCGACCAATAACCACGTACCAATGAGTGTTAAAATACAGGCACAGACGTAAACCTGGTTCTTCGTTACCGACCTGCTTAATATAAGCTCCATCGTCCCGTCCTGCACATGGCCTGCCAAAAGCCTCGTCGGCACAGAAATCACGAATACCATGTAAACGGTCTGTACCATCGGATGCTGATAGCTCATCGCAATAAACCCGGTGACGTTGCTGCTTTCCAGAACGCCGCCGCCCAGGGCGACCTTCGCAAAACCGGGCATCAGCTCAATCCAACTTAGAGCCAGCCTGACCATTTCGTTATTCCGGGCAATGCTGCAATGAATGAGCTGCATAATAAAAATCCAAAAGCCTATCAGCAGCCACAACCATAAAATCCGCCAGAACCAGAACCGCAGCAACACAAACGGAAAAGAGACTCGTGATTGTTTTGTCATAATGTCTCCTTTACGTTGTCGCAGTCGTCACTGTAATACTGCATAAAAGCATCTTCCAGAGACGTCTGAGGCGTCACTATTCTGCTGACCTCGAATTGTGCCAGCCATTTTAATACGGTATCAGCACTGCCCTGATAAGCGATATGAAGCATCCGGCCTTGCCGTTTGATTTCTCGAACATTCTCGAACTTCTCAGCCGGCAGGCTTGGAACTTCGGCGTCTTCCGCAAACCATACCTTGAGTTGCCTTCTGCCTTCACGAACGATTTTTGATATAGGCGCCAGCTCGACCAGCTTGCCCCGTCGTAATATACCAGCCCTGCCGCATATCGCTGATACTTCACTCAAATCATGCGACGATAACAAAACTGTCGCCCCGCTTTCCGCGGCTTCTCGAATAATATCGTGCACAGTCTGACTGACCAGCGGGTCGAGCCCGATTGTAGGCTCATCCAGTATCAACAATTCCGGTTCGTGTTGAAAGGTATAGATAATCCCGACCTTTTGACGATTCCCCTTCGAAAGCTCCCCGACAGGCCGGTCCATATCCAGATCGAGTCTCTCGGCAAGTTCAAGACGCCGAACCTTTGCCTTGTCACTGTCACCTAACCTGGCTAATACTTCCAGTGACCTACTTGCTTTAAGTGACCTCCAGATTCTGAAATCACCCGGTAGATAACCGATGCGAGTATGCCCCGTCGCCCTGCCGTGTTTGACCTGTTGCCCCAGGACCTGAACACATCCGCCGGAAGGCTTAAGCAATCCCATCGCACAACGGATAGTCGTAGTTTTGCCCGAACCGTTAGGTCCGAGGTAGCCGAATATTTCCCCACGCTCAATTTCAAAAGACACATCTTTAACGGCACATAGCGGGCCGTACCACTTCGTCAGAAATTTAATCTCAAGCGGCTTCACTTCTTACTACATACCCCAAAAACAACCTCGCATATATTTTGACTTATAATATTATCTACTTATACAATTAAAAAGTCCAGAAATTGAAGTAAATATTTCTCTTTTTCAGATTTCTGTCGACGTTTCCCCAACAGATTCAAATTTAGAAATCGAAACCAAAATAGTATGACTTAGGCTGGACTATCCGCCCCAAATCAGTAAAATACAATTATACTAACGACTACCGACTAATAAATGGAGAGGTGTCCGAGCGGCTTAAGGAGCAGCCTTGGAAAGGCTGTGTAGGGCTTGTCCCTACCAAGGGTTCGAATCCCTTCCTCTCCGTTGGCTTTTGTCCAACAGAGCAGTTGAACTTCAGCTCAACTGCGGTCTAATCTCTACTCTCTACTTCCAGAAGGCTGTGGAATACGCGCAAATGCCGAAGGCAATAAAAAAGCCCTCGAAAAATCGAGGGCTTTTTTACGTTTAAGGTTTATTAATAAATTAGAATCTGACGGTCAAGCCTACCTTCATGGCGCTGGAGCGGCTGCCGCTGTATGCCTCGCCCTCATAGCGGACAAAGGCTGATGTATTCTCGTTGATAAGACCGCTCAAACCGGCTCCGAAATAAACACTGTCGTCACGATTGCTGTCAACATCGGCGCTGAACTTCGTGACTCCGCCCAGGAAACGCGCCTGCAGGTCTTCCTCATCCATAAATTCGTGGGCGTAGCCGACAAAGAATTCAGGTGCAAGCTTCATCGTATCAACTATAGCCACCGTATAAAGCCTAACTCCGAAACGTGACAGCAGAGATTCCTGAGTCCGGGCATCCACGTTCAGTCCCGCTGCACCGGCGCCGCTTTCCTTGAAGCTCTCATTGCGATAGCAGGTGTACTGCGCTGATATAGTCGGGCTCAGTATCCATTGCCTGACATTCATTTCGTAACCGCCGCCGACGTAAGCCGACAGGTCATAAGCATCATAATGGGCCTCGGCAGTGCGATTAATACCGGCGCCTATCTCGCGGCGAGTATTGTTCAGGTGGTAACCGAAGCTCACAGAGCTGTCCAGATAGAACCTGTCAATGAAATAGGTCGCGTATGGTCCTACCCGGAAACTATCGACATCTGCATCACCAAAACCTTCGTCGAAGTCAAGGCATGAATGGCTATAGGCCCCGCCGATTCCGACTATCCAGTCGGTCCCGAATACCTGGTCTGCACCGAATTGTGCTCCGACCGCCTTGGCATTGAAGCCGGTGAACTTGTCGGTCGAATCCTGGCTGAAGAAAACGCCGAACGGCCTAAAGAAGCTGTTGGTCTGCTTCTCGGTCCCCTCCTGCATTTCTCTTCGTCTTTCGGTCTCTGAAATAACGTATGCCAGGGTATCCGGATTTTCGGATGCGTCGGTAAGCAGCAGGTCGCTGTTGCGAAGTTTCGCGAACTGCATATTGTGTTCGGTATTATTGCGTCTGGCCACCAGGTATCCGCTCATATCGGAGCCCATATCGTGAAGTAAAGTCGCGTTGAACGCACCCAGACTCGCGTGCGGCATAGGGCTGAGCTGCTCGGCAGCGACATTGAGCCCCGATGCATCAAGCATGCTTAATGTATTGAGAACAGTAAGATAATCTCCGCTGGCTGAGGCCAAGTCGGATTGAAGAGCGCTCAAAAGAGAAAGATTATTTTCTCCTGAAGCGGCAGTCGTAAACGCGCTTCTCGTGGCGGTCAATATATAGTCATTACCGTCGACAGAGACAGAACCATCAAAGCTCAGGACCGCCGAGGAACTCGTTATTGAAGCGCCGTTATCAGTGACCCCGCCGCCGGTAGTATATCGGCCGAAGCCATCCGCGGCGAACACCGCAAAAGTAAAGTAAAACACAAAAATGCAGGTGAGCCATACTATTAAAAACGTCCTTTTTATCTCTGTATCTCCAGACACCACAACAAGTTATGGCTGTGTTGCGACATGGTCTAAATCTTCCCCTTGTTATACCAGAAAATCAACCTAAAAGGAAAAGTTGCGGCCGACAAACCAGCTATATTGCTCAAAATCAACTTTTATGTTGCGTAAAATAGTTCTTTGCTTTTCTGATTCACGATAATTGCTTAACAATCGTCTCGGCCGTATCATTTAGGGGCGACACTACATTTGAATATTTATGGAGGCTCTTATGGCACATATATTTATCAACGAGATTGAGCCGGGCGAGGCCATAGCAAACGTTCACTTGGCAAGAGAACCGACTCTGCGACGCAGAACGCGGAGGGATTTGTACATGATGACTCGACGGCGGGATGCGGCAGCTGCTATTGCGGCGGTAATATCCCCCGTGCCGGGTCGCTCGCCAAATCCAGGCAGGGCCATCCCGGCACGCCGACGCAACAGAACGACTTTAAATCATAGCTCCGTGTATCCTTTGTTGCCAAGGAAGGTTTTTACGGCATCAACAGCCTGACTCAACGTATAGCTGCCTTCCACGGCCTCGATCGACAGAGTTTTGTAGAGAGTGCATTTAACGGTCTTATCACCAATATACTGCGGGGACGTTCCCTGGTTATAGGTCAAATAGCCTTTCAGCATAGAGGCTACCGACACCGCCTGAGTGCCGAGCGTCCTGGTTCTGGTTTTACCTGAAAGCGCCAGCGCAGAGTCACTATCAAGGTCAAGTGCAACCCACCAGGTAGTCTTGACGCCCTGGATTCCAAGGACATCGTAAGTTCCGCTGGTAGTTTCCTCGTACGTACGCGCCCTCGGGTCGTAGTCAATTCGCGTGTACTGGCCGGAATTGACATCTATGACAAGGAAGAACTTATCTCTGCCTCTCTCCCTGAGCCACGGACCGCCCGAATCTGAGTAGTGCATGCCCTTCTCCGAGCAGTTATAGACGAGGACGTTGACATCAGGGGTTACCAGGTCGTAGTAGTTGCTGTCGCTTGCAAGCTCGGTCAGGTCGGTTGATTCGGTATAACCGGCGTCGTTGAGGTCCGCTACGATAGCCGCCTCTGCCTGCGAACAGCTCCAGTGATTGCCTATTGACAGCGTCGTCCAGGCCTTGTCCAGTGTTAGATTGGCCTTTCCCATCTCGATATACCTGGGGTCGCTGCCGAAGTTGTTTATCGATGTGCCTTTGAGTCTGCTTGCAACCTCTACAGCTGTTCCCGCTATCGTCATGGTACGGGCGTTGCCCTGGACCACAAGCGAAAAGTCATTATAGTCATTGCCGAACTGACTGAACAACCACATATCTCTGGTCTGGCCGTTCATCTGCTCCATTGTCGTGCTGAAATTGCCGTCATAGACCCGCTGATATGTGAGGCTTCCAGAGTCCCAGTCTATCTGGCAGGCCAGGCCGTAATTAACGTCGATGATGAAATATCCTCGCTCCCGACCTCTCGAATCGACCCAGTTACTGTCGTTAGAATCGTAGTCATAGCACCATTTAGTCGATTTGTACTTGTATACGAAAGTACGCGTGGCGAGATCAGCAGGAATACCTGATATTTCGTCGGAATAATCGCTCTCGTAGTCATTGGTATCGACCGCGGTGACGACATAGTAATAGGTACTCCCGATAGAAACGTCGCTGTCGTTGTAGTCGGAGGTGGTCAAGAGCCCGCTGTTGAGCCTGACGTAGCCGCTGCCGGAGGTTGCCGAACGGTAAACATTGTAGCCGTTGACGTCAGGTTCGTTATTGTCGTTCCAGTCAAGCAAGACAACTTCACTGAAGATAGCTTCCAATCCTGTCGGCGCCGCCGGCGCATCTACGTTATTCACTTCGGCGTTATAGTGGGTTTCAATTTGTACTCCACTGAGAGTATAATCATAAATAGCCACTTCATCCATAAGGCCTACATAACCATTATAGACATAGAACTCATTACCTGAAGCGCCTAAAATAATGGTTGCCCAATTCGGGTCTGTATTCGGAACGATTTCACCTGCAAAATCATGGGTGCCTTTAGAGTCGGCGTCTATCCATATTTCTGCGGTGGTTATATCTGATACAGAATTGTAATCAAATGTCACAGCATAGTGATGCCAGTCTCCATCGCCAAGGATTCCTGGCGGCCATGCATACCACGTGCTGCCGGCCATTTCGACGAACGGCTGGAAGGTCTGAACCGGCGAACCGGCATAGTTGCCGAACTTGAGCACCGGGCCGCCGCTGAAGTTGTGATAATCTACCACCGTAGGATAGTCGCTCGAGTCGGCGGTTGTGCTCATCCACATCTCGATTGTCATATTTGCGTCGGTAAGCAAATCGCCGGAATAAATATTGTCTCGAACATCGACGAAATTACCGCTACCGCCTGAAGCGCCGTTGAACTCGGCCGCCTGACCCAAGCCGGGCCTGCTCGCTATCAGCGACATGGGATCCTTCACGGCGCCTAAGTTTCTATATTCGGCGGCCGTTAAGCCCATCGTATCAGCGCAGCTATTAGCATCGGCACTGTTGGCATCCTCGAACTGAAAATAGGACAGAGGACTGTCCGCAATCACGGCCTCACTGTATGCACTTGCCCAGGCTAAGCCTGTCAACGCAAGGCAAATAAAGAGGATTAAAAACACATTACGATTTCGGATACGAACCTTTGACAAATTGATACGCGGCTTCATTTTTTTGCTCTCCCAATATCACAATAATTTCATTGACCTTAAATCGTTCAATACCGGCAAAGAGGCAATTACTGGATTCACTGACTTTCCGAACAATTCCCGCATCTTTGCCGCGCGCTCTTGAATACCAAGAAACCTCTGACTTTTCGGCAAATATGTCCCTGTACATTACCAACAATAATCATCCATAAAGCTATAGATTACTTTTTTATACCGATAACTAAAAAATGGGCTGTTCTTCGACAAATCCGAGGTTTTATGAAGGATTTGACAGTTTTAGTGAAATGACAAACATATCGGTTTTTCTGATGATTTCTTATTATATCGGACTATAAACCCGGTTTCATCCATACTGGACGATAACAGGAAACAGTCCGCAGCGTAGAAATACCGCTGCTTATTGAAGTATGATGAGAGGTGAAAAAGGATATTTTAGTAAATGATTGCCGTTGCCTGCTCTATCCTGCGAATGACCTCTTCCACTGAGGTGTCTTTGCCGACATATCCGTCGAATCCTTTCTGCAGTAACGCCGACTGCTCCGCCTCGCTCAATCGATTGGCCATGGCAATAAGCCTGACCCCCTGCAAATCTTCATCCGCCCGAACGCTCCTGCATATCTCACCGGCGTCTATATCTGAGCTCATCAGGCTGATTAACATAACATGCGGTGAAAACTTCTGGGCCACAAGGCCGGTCTCGAATGTAGTTGTCACTGTCTCTATCTCGTAACCCACTTTGTCATTCAGAGCCTGTGCAAGAGATTCCGCCGACACCGCATCGGCATCAACGATAAGCACACGCGTCTTGCCTATTGGAAGCGCATCGGTAGGCATATTATGCAGTTTCATAAAACGAACCAGCTCGCTCAATGGTATCCTCCGGTCCCTGCTGCCAGGGATCCGATACCCCTTGAGCTGCCCGCTGTCAAACCACTTACTGACAGTACGTGGCGCCACGTGACATATCCTTGCCACATCGCCGGTCGTTAGCACATTTTTACCCTTAGCCATACTTCGTACTCCCCGTAGTGCGCAGTGTACGCAACCTACATCCGCTTATTCGGCTTGAAACTAAGGGCTGTTTACCAAATAAATCGTCCCTTAGATGATTTTATTCACCAACGCACTACTTCTTATTAATACGTCCCATAAGTGCTTCGGTTTAGGCGGAAATCGTATCTCGGATTGCTTGCCGCGGCGGCCCCCGGCTCATCCAACCGGCAGAAACATTCAGGCCGACAAAATGCAATGTCCCTTACTGGTCTGATTTCTTAAAATGAAAACTTGACATTTTAAGCAATGCATGATAGTATTTACCCGATTAGTGCCCTTCTACGGTGCTGGCAGGAGCCGATGGCAATGCATCACGGACACAGTTACTCCGTTTAACTAATAGAAGCGAATTTCTGTGCGCTTTTGCACGCCTTTTATAAACGCCCTTTTGTGGAGGAAACGAAATGAAACTCACAAGATTCCGAACAATTCTATTATTGTGCCTTCTTGTCCCCATGGGAATGACCAAAGCAGCACCATTAGGCACAGCCTTTACCTACCAGGGACATCTCTATGACGCCAATCATGTCGCAGACGGCTTCTATGACTTCCAGTTCAAGCTCTTCGACGACCCCTGTACAGGAATCCAGATAGGCAGTGGTATGAATGTACCTGATGTGGATGTCGTCGACGCCTATTTTACGGTCGAACTGGATTTCGGCAGTGTTTTCGACGGAAATGCATGCTGGCTGGAGATTGGCGTTCGGCCTGGCGACCAGAACGACCCAAATATATATACGGTTCTTGCGCCTCGCCAGAAAGTTACACCGGCACCATATGCGTTAAATAGTGCTGGTCTGACTTTGCCTTATGCCGGCAGCGCTACAGGCGGCGGTAGTCCGGTTTTTTCAATTACCAATGCCGGTACAGGCAGTGCGATAAAAGGCAACGGTCAAAACGGCTACGGGGTGCAGGGGGAATCTTCTGCTGCGGGAAGCAGTGGCGTCTTTGGTATCAACAATACCACCGGCGGCTATGGTGTGTTCGGATGGAGTGACAATGGAACCGGGGTTGGAGGATTCACATCGGGCACCGGCGTTGCCGGATTATTCCAGATTGCCAGCACGGGTAATAGTAATGCTGCGCTGGAAGGCAGAACCAACGGCCTCGGCGCCGCCGTGTATGGCACAGCCACCAGAGGCAGCGGTATAAACTATGCTGTACGCGGCAAAACGTACAGTCCCAGCGGCTATGCAGGGTACTTCGAGGGAATGGTCTATGCCAGCGACAACGTCGGCATAGGCACAGAGACTCCAAACTATAAATTAGAAGTTAAAGCACCCACCAACCATGCCTTAAAATTATCCACAGAAAGCGCAAACAGCAATGTAGACATTCAGGCAGGACCAACAGGTTCCGGCAGTATGAGGCTCAACGTGTTCGGCGGTGCAAATGCGATTACATTTAACGTTAATAACATTGAGAAGCTCCGAATGAATTCAAACGGTGATATTGGTATCGGCACGGCAAGTCCGGGTGCAAGATTGGAAGTAAATGGCCAGGTCAAAGTTACCGGCGGCTCACCCGGAGCAGGCAAAGTCCTGACATCAGATGCCGGCGGCCTTGCAAGCTGGCAAACGCCCGCCGCCGCCGCTGACAGCGACTGGCAAGTTTCCGGTGTTGATATGTATTCAATCCCGTCCGGCAACGTTGGTATCGGAACTACAACTCCGGATGCAAAGCTGGAAGTTGCGGGCGATGTTAAAATCAGTGGGTCAAGCTCTGGCGGTACTATTACTGTCACCAATAGCGATGCCTCCGGCTACGGTGTCTATGGTGCGGCGACAACCGGCGGGGACGTAACGAACTACGGAGGGTATTTCGAGTCGCCGAGCAAATTTGGAGGCGGCGTTTATGGCCTGGCTACGAATAGCTACGGCGGCAAAGGCCTTTGGGGCAAGGCTACAGGAGATGCCGGGATAGGGGTGTACGGAGAAACGGACGGGAACATCAACCCTGCTGTCATGGGCGTTGCCTCGAACTCATCGGGCGGAAAGGGCGTTTTTGGCAAAGCTCTCGGCGCTTCCGGCGTCGGGGTCTATGGTGAGGCGACCGCGGCCAGCGGAACAAATTACGGCGTTTACGGTACGACAAACAGCCCCACCGGCTACGCCGGTTACTTTAACGGAGACGTCAAGGTCACGGGTGCAGGGAACGGTCTGGTTTTCCCGGATGGAACCAAACAAACCACGGCGGCGAAGGTCTACTTTTTTGTCAAGCGTGACACCAGCTACACCGCCCCCACAACGCCGGAGCATCCCGAATGTGTAGTTGCATTTGACAGCAACTCCACAGTCTGGGACAATGAAGGTGGAGGTTTTCATCAGGCATCAAGCGAATTTGTTGCGCCGGTATCCGGCGTTTACAGCTTCAACGGACGTGTTAAGCTTTCAGGAGTGTGGGAAGGAGATCTCACCTATGTCGAACTTCATGCAGGTTCGAGGTATTATTCAGGCTCGCGAAAACACGCTGATAGCATGGTAGATATGGTGGATATAACTACTATAGTGCACCTTGATGCCGGAGATGCTGTTAGACTTCGTGTATATGTTTTCCCCGGGCATGGCACACAGATATATGGATTTTCAGGAAACGAAGCTGATACTTATTTTAGTGGAGCGCAGCTATTTTAGCTGGCTGTGGAAAAGTTTGTATTGTGTGAACATAATACACGGAGCAAGCTTTTAGTTTACCGCCACCCGGACAGGAATGAAAAACGAGGATTTAATAGGGGCCAATCTGGCAGAAAGGCGGTGTGTTACATGCTGATTATGTTTTTGGGCCGGGATATGAGCTGGAATCTATTGATAAACATTCAGAATTTATGTGGCAGAACAAGCACCTTCCTGCGATTCCAAAAGCGATGACCGATGAGAATGGTCGGGAAATCGTTGAAGTCGGTGCCCATCGCAGGGGTATTGTTGAAGAACTGGAGAAGGCACATATTTATATTGACCAGCTTCACAAACAAAATATGGAATTGGAAACAAGAATAGCAAAACTGGAAGCGACTGTTGCTCAGATGAGTATCGCACAGAAAGGAAAAATAAAATGAGAAACAGGTGGATTTCATTATTTGTTCTATTTTCGATAGTTGCAACAGGATACGCTGATTATAGTATTACCTGGAGTACGATAGACGGCGGCGGTGGTACGAGCAGCAGCGGGCAATATATAATCAGCGGCACCATAGGCCAGCACGATGCAGCATACTCGGCCGGCGGTGATTATGAACTTTTAGGCGGCTTCTGGCCCGGCGGGCCTTTGTGCTTTGTCGAGTTCGACGACTTTGCAAGATTCGCAGAATACTGGCTGGAAACGGGAAGTGACTTGCCTGCCGACCTGTATGAGGATGACACCGTCAACTTGCTTGATTTGGAAAAGTTCGTTGAAGACTGGCTCTATTACTGTCCTTACGCCTGGCCGTTAAAATAAGCCTTGCCACGCACAATAGAATATATCCTCAGGCACAAAAAGATTTAGGATTTAGACAGATGATTGACGGAGATTGGAAAACGCTCAGAGGAAAAAAATATTTAAGACGACGGGCAAACCATACTTAACCGAAAACTTTAACCTGAGTCACCTCTGCCGGAGGGAACTTATAAACTCCTTTTTGCTAAGATATTCTTTTCGTAACTTTTAATCTTATCTATCCATTTCGTTCCAATCGGAACGTCAGATTTCATGCAATAATAGTCCCATACAGCGCCGAATGGCATCGTCTTCAGTTCTTCCATAAGCGCAAGTCTTGTCGTAAGGTCACCGGAGGTTTCCGCCTCTTTCAATGTGTCGGTTGGTTCCAGCAACGCGAGCAAGAGGGCCTTAAGCATGCACCTTGTTCCAATGACCCATGCGGCAATCCTGTTTATACTTGCGTCGAAAAAATCAAGGCCGATGTGCACCCTGTCAAGGAAATCTCCTGCTACCAGTTCCCTTGCGAGTGACCTAAGCTCGTTATCAAGGATTACAACGTGGTCACTGTCCCATCGCACGCCTCTGCTGACGTGCAAAAGTATCTCATCAAGAAAGGTAAGTACCGACGATATCTTGTCGGAGACAACCTCTGTCGGATGGAAATGTCCCGTGTCCAGACAAAGCAGTAACTTATTCTCGACAGCATAACCAAGGTAAAAATCATAGGAGCCGACGACGTAACTTTCCGTGCCGATGCCGAAAAGTTTCGGTTCCGCCGCGTCGAGATTATATTTAGAATCGATTTTTTCAGCAAGTATCTCATCAAGTGATTTTCTCAACCGCTGTCTTGGCCCTTTGCGGTCAGCCGGGATGTCCTTGTATCCGTCCGGGACCCAGATATTTGTTACACATGCGCTTCCAAGTTCTCTACCGAAATACTCGCCGATTTTTCGGCATGCAATCCCGTGCTCGACCCAGAATTTGCGAATACCCTCGTCGCAACTTGCAAGAGTAAAACCGCTTTGGGCTTTAGGATGAGAGAAGAAAGTTCCATTGAAGTCCAGCTTCAAACCTTTTTCTTTAGCCCAGTCTATCCATGCCGAAAAATGCTTCGGCTCCAGCTCATTTCGGTAGATATGCTTGTTGCCGGTTTCGGCATAAATTGCGTGCAGATTCAGGCGGTGTCTGCCCGGTATCAGGCTCATCGCTTTTTCCAAATCCATTCTCAGCTCGTCGGCAGTCCGCGCCTTTCCCGGATATTCGCCGGTCGCCATTATACCGCCGCCGCTGAGTCCGTTCTTATTTTCGAATCCTCCCACGTCGTCACCCTGCCAGCAGTGCAGCGATATTGCTATTGTGCTTAGCTTCCGGATAGCCTCGTCGGTATCGACACCAATTTCAGCGTACTGTTGTTTTGCTAAATCATATCTCTGTTCTATCATAGCCGGCCCTGTTCATTAATATTTTGAATCAAATCCAGGAAATGTCTTTTATAATTATCAACGTCGAGGCCTTCCACCTTTTTAACAAGTTGTTTTTCAATTTCAATATCGACGTCAAGCTCATCCGGGCTCCTGCCCTGTAATGCGGCAAGCGCAAGAATAGCAGCTCCAAGAGCCGTAGCCTCGTTTATGTTCGTTTTGTATACCTTACTTTGCGGATAGAATGCCGTCAGGAGCATGAGATAAGATTCGTTCTGCCTGAATCCGCCTTCAACGAATATCTGTCCGCCGTCCTGATAACCAGCCGCCTCCAATGCGCAGGAGGTCTGAATGGCAAGTGAGCTATTCAAAACAGCAGTCGAAAGTTCATAATTGTCCGCGAAGGAAGGTTTGTCCTGCATAGACCGGAACCGCTCGAGTGACACGCGTTTATCGCCGCCTATCAAAGCCGGTCTGGATAAAGGAAACAGGCCGACACCCTGTACGACGGAAGGTAAAATAAATTCACGGCACTTTTCAAACAGTGAATTATAAAGCTCATAAACAAAAACCTGCTGTTCACTTCTTTTATGAATAGCTGTAAAGAGCTTTGTATAAGTTTCGTACTCAAGACCGCCCATAAAGACCGAAGTTTTGACAGGCCTGCCGAAAACATCCTGATTATAAAATACATTCCTGCCGAACTCCTGAGGTTTGAAAGATATACTTTTGGCAGGCTTCATAGCTACGCACCATGTACCTGTCGAATTCAAAACAAAGTTATCTTTTTCCGTGATTAAAAAAGGCAGCAGACTTGCATTCGAATCATGAACACCAACCGTGACAATACAATCGGCAGACAGGCCGCATTGTTCGGCAATCCGCCCAGTTACGGTGCCGAGTATGTCCCAGGGGGCGCAAATTTTTTCGGGAAGTTTTTCTATGAGTCCGAGCTTTTTTGCAACGTCTGAATATGTATTGTTTTTATGGTCGTAGAGATACGTGTGACAGCCGAGCATTGTGGATTCAGCGGCAACGTTGCCCGTGAGCCGGAATCCGAAATACTGCGGATAAAAAAGGATATGCTTTGTTTTCTCCATCCGGTCAGGAAAATTTTTCCTCAAATAATATAGTATCTTGGCGAAGTTTATCATTTCACCTATTTCAGCGGTAGCCGTTTGCAATTGCAGCTCCATTCTGTCACCGAATTCATTAAAAAACGCATCGCAGAATTGATGGTCAGGCTCGTTCGTGTATGCAAGCGGCGGACAGGTGATGTCCCCATTCGAATCGACACATACACCCATTGCTCCGTGAGTTGTTATAGATATCGCTGAAATGGAATAACAGCCCGAAAAAAATTTCAGCCTGTCAAGGAACCATTCAAAAACGGCCTGCGGCTGCTCGAGCTTGAGACCTGCCTGGTCGGTCAATTCTCCGATGTCCTTCGATTCCTTTTCAAGAATCCTGAGATGCCTGTCAAAAACGAGGACCTTTTTATTGGTCTTGCCGACATCCAATACAATAATCGCGCGGGTCTTCACCTGATGATACTCCACGACGAATCATAGGCCGGTTTCTGTCTCAAGGATAGATTTGTCGTAATCAAGGTCAAAGCGTTCGGCAAGAGCCAAGAGCTGCTGGTCGCTTAAGACGGATTTGACCCCTCCGGCGGCCTTGGCTGTGAGATATATCTGGGCGGCCTTTTCGGCAACATGAATTCTGCCCATGGCCTCGTCAGGGTCTTTGCCGGTCCCAAAGATGCCGTGATGCTGCCAGACTGCCATAGGTCTTTTTTGCAAGGCCTTTGCCGTTTCTTCGCCAATCTCAATACTGCCCGGCACAAGCCAGCCAATAAATTCTATCCCCTTTGGGAAAACAACGATGCTTTCAGTCTGCATCTGCCACAGCAGCTTACTGAGTTTTTCGGAGGTAAGCTCTTCGACGAAAGTTAGCGTGATAAGATTCGTTGCGTGATTGTGTATTACAACTCTTCTGCCGGACTCTTTAATTAACGAATGGCTGCTCAGGTGGGCGAAAAGTTCAGAAGTTGGACTCGCACCTTTTGTAAAACCGCCGACAACAGTGTATGCAGAACCTTTGTCGTTGAGCCTGATAAAACCGAAATTTTCCAGCGGTGCAAATTCGATGTTTCTCAGGAATTTACCTTTGCCTGAAATAAGAAATACGTCGTTTGCAAGGTTAGCGTACTCAGCCGGAAAATCAAACCAGTCACCTTTTATATTTTCTGTAAGCGATGCCTTTTCTTCTTCATCGAGTCTGACGCTTATATTGCCCCCGTTTGCTTCTATCCAGCCTTTGCCCCACATATCAAGGGTGACACGAGTAACTGTCTTTATTAAATGCTCACAGTCCATTATTTTTTTTGGATTATTAAACAATTTATATAATTACTGCCACTGTCAGGACTTTTTTGCAGTATGCCATATTGTTGCGGTAACAAACCAGATGACCGTCGAAATCATCATATAAAGCTTGACCTGCTGCAGTTCCATTCGGCCTGCAAGGAACAATAACGCAGAGCCGGTTAACACAATAAGCGACATCCATGATATTACCCTTGCGAGTATCATTATCATTTTTCCTCTTCCGGACGCACTTTCTTTTGATATAAAAAGCTCACTGTGATATACAGCAACGCCGCGATGAACCAACCGGGCAGAGAGACAAAAAATATTTGTATACCGGCATACTTAACCAGTATCAGGCAAATAACAACCGTGCAAATCCACGCAAGGCCGGCCGCCCAGTTAAATAACTTGCCGGACATCTCGGCGTAATTACTTTGCAGACCGAATTTCTTTATAAGCCGGAAATCTACAAAAATCACTGCTCCCATCGGCATCAGAATCATACCGTACAGCATAACAAAACCAAGCAGCTTCATCGCGATAGCAGGGAACAGGCCCATAATGGTAGCAAGCGCGCCTGTCAGCAGTGTCACTGTAAAACGCGGCGTCTTTGGTATTATAGCCTGAAATGCAAGACCCGCACGATAAATAGTCGGATTCGCAGTGGTCCAGCCTGCGATTATCACGCACAATAATCCGGCGATACCGGCAGCTTTATAAGCCATTGGGCCGGGCAGAACGTCTGTGTCGGCGGCATTGAGATGAAGCTGGTAGGCATAAAGAATAGAAGCGCATATCCACGCCATGTAATGGCCTACATACATACCAGCTCCCGATGCTATCGCATATTTGGATTTACGTGCGAAACGAAATACCGATAAATCAGCCATGCCGATATGCATTGCCATATTACAGAACCACGCAAAGAAGGTCACATGCCAGAATGTGAATTTTACCTGGCCCGGCAAAGGTGCGCCGCCTTTCCAGATATGTTCGCCGGCAAGCCGCCACAAGTCACCGGGACCTTTGATATCTGCCCCGGTCACATCGATAAACTGTTTCAAGCCGATAATTCCAAAGGTAAGAAAAACGAGCACCATCCAGGGCGCGGCAATGTTGGCGAACCTGGCGACCGCTTTATAACCGAAAGCTGCAACAACGGAAATAAGACCGCCGACTGCCAGTACCGCCAGCACCCATCCTGTACTGTTCGGGTAAAGGTCATTAAGACCGGGCATTGGAAACTTAAACCATACGCCGACTGCTGTTGCAGAAACAGTAATCATGGCCCCTGCAAGGAAACAGAACATCACTCCATTGGCAATGTTGTAAAGTGTCACCAGGTTTCTTCCGCATATCTTTTCGAGCTGGTAGTACAAAGTCAGCCGGGCCCGGACGGCGATAGGTGCACACAAAAACATCCAGCTTAGGACCGCCAGTGCGTTACCGACGAACAAACCCACAATCACATCGAACACACTGACCCCAGCGGCGACGAACAAAGGCCCTATCATCAGTTCAGTCCCGGCGCAGTGCTCGCCTGCGTACATCCCTACAAAGTCCCTGAAACCTAATAAAGCACTTTGAGGGACCGGCTGACGTTCATACTCATCATGTGAATGCTTCTGTTCCTGCTCGTTTGCCATTCTCAACTTCCTTATGTCCTGCCGGCGGCGCCGCCAATGCCGCGATAATATCAAAATTCTCTTTCGAACGCAAAACCAGAATTTAACATCTTATTAACGCAGACTTCTTAGATTCCCCGGTTCTAAAAAGTTTATCTGTCACAAAATCAACGATAATCAGTGTAATCTGCGATTATAAAAAAGGCCCCGGCGTTGCCGCCAAGGCCAATAGGTTTCGTAAGGAATCTCTTACCTTAACAGGG
>CAZOVR010000047.1:0-22502 GCA_964583405.1 uncultured Pirellulales bacterium | reverse complement strand
TGCAAAACAAACCCAATTTATCACGGCGAAGCGCAGCGAAGACGGATTGCAAGTATTGCTATTACAAAAAGATATGCAAAATCTACATTTTTGTCGAAAGCCAATTCAAACCCAAAACAAAGCCAATCAAACCCAATTTTTACCCGACGTAGTCGAAAACGAAGGCGGGCAAACCCAAAACAAACCCAATTTAAACCCAAAATTATACCGTTTGGGCAATCTGGAAAGTTTATTCTGCTCATGCGCATCGAGCATCATGAATCCAGACTGTCTTTGAAAACTAAATACCGTGGAGCGAAAAGTTTTTTTTAAGTCAGTTCGACCGACCAGTATGCGTTATCGAGAAATTGTTTCCAGCTTTTGTATCGCTGATGGCCGAGATGGACATGCAGCAGGGGATTACGTTTCGGTTTGACAGGCATGCGGATAAGTGTCAGGTGGGCCTGTTTTGGTGTTCGGCCGCCTTTTTTAACATTGCATTTTGTGCACGCGCAGACAATATTTGACCAGCTCGAATCCCCGCCCATACTGCGAGGAATAATGTGGTCGAGACTAAGTTCCATCGTTGAAAATCGTTTGCCGCAATACTGGCAGGTGTTTTTATCCCTGGCGAAGATGTTTCTCCGGTTAAACTTGACCTCGCTTCTCGGCAGCCGGTCGTAGAACAGAAGTCGAATAATTCGCGGTGCTGCTATATGGAAATTGACGGTTGCTATCCAGTCATTGCCGTCGGGCTCGAATTGCCGCTTGTACTTGCTGACGTCGCACCAGGACTGGAAGTTATAATTTGCATAGGAGTTGTCCTCGCAGGAAACAACCTCGGCAATTTCGCGAAAGAGCAGCGAAAAAGCGCGTTTCACCGAGATAATGCGAACGGCCATATAGTGCTTGTTCAGCACCAGAACATTACAGGTAAGAGCCGAATGGTCCGCGAAACCAGCCATTTAATTAACCGTAAAAATCACCCTTAATCTCTCAGCCGAACTGTCAATAAAATAACACCATAATGGATTATTCGCAAGTGAAAAATTAACGGTGAGTTTTCAGGGCAAAAGGGTCCTGTATAACCCATAAACGTGTACAGATGCACCCAGCCTTGGTGGAACGGGTGTAGTTTTCTCCCTTGTGCCCTGTAGCTGTCGTACGGCAGGTGCGGCGAAAAATTGATTTTACCAATCAACGTATCGTAGAATAATGAGCTATGGTGCTTTACTCTTTTTCTTCCGTGCTCGCGGCAACAGGTACCACGTTTTCCGCACGCAGGCCTTTTTCTCCTTTTACTACATCAAAGGTGACATCCTGGCCTTCGTTGAGAGTTTTGTACCCGTCGCTGGAAATACTTGCATAATGGACAAAAATGTCCTGACCGTCTTCGCCCTCTATAAAACCATATCCTTTGCGGGCGTTAAACCACTTTACTTTGCCTTGCGACATAAACGACTCCTTTGGTAAAGCATTAAAAAAAAATCGTCACCGCCGGTAACTTCATCCCGTCATGACTTCAGCTTGTCCGCCTTCGGTTTCGAGACTCAGGCTCGAAAAGAACTCGCCGACAGAGCGGTTCATGAACAAGCGGTGATAAGTATTCTACATCTATGAACTCCTTTGCACAGGCCTTGCCGGTGAAGCGGTAAGATTTTCTTTCATTTGTCTTCCCATCTTGAACTTGACTGTGCGTTTCGCCGGAACTTCGACTCGTTCAAGTGTTTTGGGATTCTGAGCCACTCTGGAAGCCCGGGTCCGCGTTTCAAATACTCCGAAATCGCGGAATTCCAGACGATTACCTTTACCCAGTTCGGTGGTAATCTCATCGAGGAATGACTGAACGATACGCTTTACTATAACCCTTTTTGCCTGCGTGGTTTCTGCAATTCTATCAATGAGTTCTTTCTTGGTTATTGTTGCCATAGGCTACCTCACTTGAAGACCGGGATGCTCGATATTCGGATAATCGATTCTCGAAGTGACCTGCCCCCGGTCATCGAGAATCGAGAATCGACAATCGAGGTTCGTGTATTGCCGTCAATTTGACTTCTGCAAATAGTCACGTAAAGTCAACCGTCTACAAACCTGGCAAAGCCGAGAACAAAACAATCGCAAACTACTATACTACAAAGACTTCGACGCAACAAGAATTTTTTAAATAAAATTTTACACTATTTCCATATAGATATTTTAAGTTAGCGTTTTATCAGGGAATGGCTTGCTGAACGGTCTGTTTCGGGGCATTTCCGGGATACCTGCTGATTGCTCAGTGACTCCACAGAGTCCGCCTCAGCGGGATAATATCTACTGCCGGTCCACCCTGTGTTTCAAAGTTAAGTCTTTATTATACAGAGGGTTACGTCCGGTTCTGTTGAGCGAATATCATGAGATATTTACCTGGATTGGTCATTTGTGACAATAGGATTGACCCGGTAAGGAGCTGGCCGCATAATTGTCACTCGGTGTCGGGCTTACGGTAAAACTGCCGATTCTATGGCTGAGCGCAACTGCAATAAGAAGGATTGGCCCTATGGCAATTGTCGATGGAAAACCTCATAGATTACACCCTGCCGAAAGTCTGTTCAGGCAGACTATCGAGACCGTCCAGTGGTTGCTTATAGCGCTTATCCTGGCGTTGTTTTTCCGCGCGTTCATTATGCAGCCCTATCGCATACCAACCGGCAGCATGGCAAGGTCACTCAAAGGAGCGCACTTCGGGCTCTTTTGTCAGCGGTGTGGATTCGGGTTCGACAGGGGATTCGATTCCGGTGAATATGGATTACCTAAAGACGTTCTTCCGGAAAGCGGAAAAGAAATTCCCGTCGATTGCCGCTGTCCGAATTGCGGCTACGTTATGAATTTCGATGAGCCGATATGGGTCGCCAACGGCGACCGCATACTAGTTTTGAAATGCTGCTATCAATTTACCGAACCGAAAAGATGGGACGTTGTTGTTTTCAAAGAACCCTCCGACCCGGTTGAGAATGTTATTAAGAGATTAATAGCTCTGCCGAGCGAAACCGTTGAGATTATCGACGGTGACATATATATCAACGGCAGAATCGCAGTAAAGCCGGACAAATTGCAGGAGAAACTCTGGATACCGGTTTTTGACAACGATTATCAGCCGTTCAGGCCGGCCGTTCAATCTATTGACAATCAATCGCCATGGCAATTCGACAGCTCAGACTGGCGTATCGATGCTGATAATGTCACCTGTTTCGAAACAGTTCAGGCAGGTGACGAGTTTTGCGAGCTGGTTTACGACGGTTCGGCTGGTAACGCCTTAAGGGCCGGGTACGCCTATAACGGAGATGCTTACCTCGACGAAAGGCCTTACTGCAGCGATTTGAAGGTGCGTTTTTTTGCACGGGCTCATGGCGGTTTGCGTGCTGGCGCACAGTTAAGCAAATACGGACAAAGCTGGAGCGGCTGGGTCGAAGGCGATAAGATGCTTTTAGCAAAGATAATTGAAAACAAGGTTGAGAAGCTTGTTGAAAAACCGTTGAGAAGACAAATCGACGACAATTCCGTGATAGTTTTTGCAAACGTTGACCATCGACTTACCTTTAGTTGTAATGATGATACTATCTCGTATGACCTCGGCGGCGGTCCTGATGATATGGGCGATAGACTCACAGACAAGGCCCCTTTGGTCGGGATTCTCGCTGCGGGGAGAGTCAGCATATCTCATCTGGCAATTTTCCGGGACATTCATTATACTGTGCAGCACTTTTACGGCAATGAAGGCTCGGCCAGAGCGGGTGAAGGTAATGCTTTTACACTCGAGAACGATGAGTATTTTGTCCTCGGTGATAACAGCCCGAATTCTCATGACGGACGTTGGTGGGCCAGGCCGGGGACAGGTAATAACGGTATCAGATATCGGGCCGGTATTGTCCCGCGAGATTATCTTGTGGGCAAGGCCGTATTTGTTTACTGGCCGAGTGGTTTCAGATTATTTCAGAAATCCCGACCGGCGATAATACCCAACGTCGGGCAAATACGTTTTATATACGGCGGTTCAGGCCGTTAATCTTAAAAGGCCCGGTCAGAACTTCGTTAAAGGAGTTGATTGTTGTCTAAAAAAGACCATGACAGGCAAAGCAGCAAACCAAAGCACGATATTATAACAGAACTTGCCAATATCCTTGAGGAACTGGCAAGTGCGCTGGTTATGGCGCTACTGGTGATAGGTTTTATCGTTCAGCCTTTTATCATTCCGACCGGCAGTATGGCCGAGACACTCAAAGGAGCGCATTTTCGGTTTTGCTGCCCACAGTGTGGTTACCGGTACGACCTGGACTTTCGGGACGGCGACAATCAGGTACCACGGCAGAAAATCTTTCCACCCACCTCACGTTGTCCGAGCTGTGGTTATTATTATCAACCGCAGGAACCGGTTCGTGTTGCCAAGGGTGATAAAATACTGGCGTTAAAATTCCTGTATCAATTCATCGAGCCCAGCCGCTGGGACGTTGTTGTTTTCAAAAATCCGACCAATCCTGTGCAAAACTACATCAAAAGGCTGATTGGCAAACCGGGTGAAAAGGTCGAGATAATTGACGGTGACGTTTATATAAACGACCGTATTGCGCGCAAGCCGCCTAAAGTGCAGAATGAAATGTGGATGGTAGTTTATGACAGTGACTTCACGCCGGCCCGGCCGAACGAACGTAAATTCAATCGCCATACATGGCGACAGCCGATGCAGAATTATGGTCAAAGCAATTGGCAAGTTGTTGAAAAAAATGGTGGTCGGTTCGTTCTAAGCAGCATAAGCGGCAGAGAGCATCGGCTGGTTTACGATACAGACCTCGGCAACGATTTTCGTGCTACTTACGCTTATGACGGCGTTGACCAGTACGGCCTGCTGCCCCGGTGTAGTGACCTGATGGTGCGGTTCTATACCGTCTTTGAAAGTGACAGCTCAGGGAGGTTTGTCGGCGCAGCACTTCGAAAGTATCAGCGATATTACAAAGCGCGTGTAGATGACGAAGGACGAATGATTATCGTAAGAGCCGATGGTGACAGAGAACGGGTACTAGCAGAAAGTAACATCGATTTACCGGTCGAGGGTGAACCTGTCCCCGTAAAATTTACTAATGTTGACCATTTGTTGAAGTTCGAGTTTAACGGACAGGAGCTTCTTTATGATTTGGGAACGGCTCCGGATGATGCCGGGCCTTATCTTGCCGAAGCCGAACCGGAGGTTGAAATCATAGCCTCCGGTGAGCTTGAGGTCTCGCACATAGCTGTGTATCGTGACACATATTATCTTTCCGGATGGCCTGGACGTGGTGCAAAGAGCGGGCGTGGTACTCAGGGCAATCCGTTAAGACTCGGGGAGGATGAGTTTTTTGTCCTGGGCGATAACAGCCCGGCAAGCTCGGATAGCAGGTGGTGGAATAAAGCCGGCATAGGCAACAATGGCAGGCAGTATCGGCAGGGCGTGGTGCCGCGGGATTACCTGGTAGGAAAGGCCTTTGTGGTATTCTGGCCGAGTGGTTTCAGGCCGTTCGAAAAGTTCCCTTTTCGGATAGTGCCCGATGTGCGCCAGATTCGGCTTATATACGGCGGTTCGAGCCGGAATTTGCAAAACACACCCTGACGAACGATTGACTTTTAGGGGATTTGAGGTTAATTTATCAGGTTTGGTAAGGAAACCGGTATATGCAGTTTGAGGCATCGGGAAGCTTAAGTCTATGAAAGAGGCAAAGCAGCTTGAAGAGCGTTTCGAGGATATGAGCATCCTCGACGAGCTTAAGAATTCATACCTTAATTATTCTATGAGTGTCATCGTCTCGCGGGCACTGCCTGACGTCCGTGACGGTCTGAAACCCTCGCAGCGGCGAATCCTTGTGGCGATGCATGACCTGAATCTCGGCCCGAGGAGCAAGCACAGAAAGTGCGCAAAAATCGCAGGCGATACCAGCGGTAACTACCATCCGCACGGCGAGGCCGTCGTCTATCCGACGCTTGTCCGAATGGGTCAGGAATGGAACATGCGGTATCCGTTGATTGACCCGCAGGGTAATTTCGGGAGTATCGACGGCGACCCGCCTGCCGCTATGAGATATACCGAGGCCAGGATGACCTCCCCGGCCACGGAGATGATGGAGGATATCAGGTATGAGACCGTTGATTTCATACCGAACTACGATGAGACCAGGAACGAGCCGGTTGTACTTCCCTCGAAATTTCCAAACCTTATTGTAAATGGTTCTACTGGTATTGCTGTCGGCATGGCCACGAATCTGGCGCCGCATAATCTCGGTGAGGTCTGTGATGCCCTTTTGCTTGTGATAAGTGACCTGAAGTGCGGCTTCAAGGACATTATGAAGGTGCTGCCCGGCCCCGACTTTCCGACCGGCGGAACCATCTGCGGCAAAAAAGGCATCGTCAACGCTTATACCACCGGCAGGGGACACCTGACGGTCCGGGCCAAAGCGGACGTCGAAGAAACAAAACGCGGCAAGACCCTGATTGTTATCACTGAAATACCTTATATGGTCGTCAAGACGACAATCGTCTCTAAAATTGCTGACTGTGTTCAGAATAATCAGCTTGCGGAAGTTGCCGACGTCAGGGATGAATCTGACAGGCGCGGCCTGAGAATTGTGGTTGAATTAAAGAGAGACGCCGACCCGAACGTTGCGATGAACAAACTGTACCAATATACTCCGCTGCAAAATACCTTTGCGATATCGAATCTCGCGCTGGTGAATAATCGCCCCGAGACCCTGAACATAAAACAGCTTCTCACTTACTTTCTCGACCATCGCAAAACGGTCATCCGCAGGCGGACCACGTTTCTGCTGAGGCGTTGCCGCAACCGGGCGCACATACTCGAAGGTTTGATTCTTGCGGTAAGCGATATAGATGAAATTATCGAAATCATCAAGAAGTCTCCCGATGCGCCGACGGCCAAGCTGAACCTTATGAAAAAGCCGCTCAAACTGGCCGAGGGTGCTACACTTCGAAAAATCCTGCCAAAGGAGTTCGTCAGCCAGAAGAGCAAATCGAAACATTACCTGACCGGACCCCAGGCTGATGCAATCCTGACGATGCAGCTTCAACGGCTGACCGGCCTGGAGATTGAAAAGCTGGCCAAAGAATACGCTGAGCTGACCGAGCAGATAAAGGGTTATGAGTCCATACTGGGTGACGAAAAGATTCTTCTGAAAGTCGTTCGCGATGAAATTACCGAAATGAAACAGAAGTACGCCGACAAAAGACGCACTCAGATTACAGGCCAGGTCCAGGAATTCAACATCGAGGATTTGATTGCCGAAGAGGATGTGATTGTTACTGTAAGTCATGCCGGTTATATTAAGCGTATGCCCGTCGATACATATCGACGGCAAGGCCGCGGCGGTACCGGTATCATCGGCTCGGATACCAAAGAGGGCGACTTCATAGAGCATCTCTTTGCCGCCTCGACGCATGATTATCTGCTCATCTTTACTAATCGCGGCAAATGTTATTGGCTGAAGGTCTATGACATACCGAGCATGTCCAGGCAAAGCCGAGGCCGAAGCATCGCTAATCTCCTGCAGCTCGGCGACCAGACAATCGCCTCGATTATCAACGTCAGCAGTTTCGGTGACGACGAGGACGAGGACAAACAGCAACAGCTCGTAATGGCCACACAGAACGGACTGGTGAAGAAGACCAAACTGAGCGCCTATAGCAATCCGCGCTCGACCGGCGTTATCGCAATCAAGCTCGACCCGAATGATGACGTGATTAATGTCGCTCTGACCAGCGGCAGCGACCATATCATACTCGGGACGCGCGACGGCATGGCGATTTGTTTTGATGAAAAACAAGCACGCTCCATGGGAAGGGCCTCACGCGGTGTCAAAGGTGTTAAGCTGAGGCCGAAGGACCAGGTCGTTGATATGGTCATTTCCGAGCCGGGCGGCTCACTGCTGACTATTTGTGAAAACGGCTACGGCAAGAGGACCATCCTGGATAACTACCGACCGCAGGGCCGAGGCGGCACGGGCCTGAAGAACATCAAAACCAGCGACAGAAACGGCAAGGTCGTCGCAATGAAGGCCGTTTCAAGCAATGATGAGATTATGCTTATTACGGCTCACGGTATTATCATCCGAACGGGCCTGGACCAGCTTCGCTCAATCGGCAGAAATACTCAGGGCGTCCGCCTGATAAAACTCAAACCGGACGATAAGCTCGTCGCGGTAGCCAAAATTGCCCCTGAAGAAGCCGACGCCGGACAAAACGAAAAACCTGACTCTAAAAGTAAAGAGCAGGAATCGCGCAAGGCTTCGGCATCGGCCGGCAAAAAAACAAAACGTGTAGTGAAGAAAAAACGTTCCGCAAAAAAAGGCAAGTAATTCTGAACGGTTTTAAGTTTGCGCGTGGCCTCTGCAAAAACCAAAAAATCCGATACCAAACAGAATATCTACGTAATCGCGGGCAAAGATGCCTCTCTGGTAAACGCCGAATGCGACAGGCTCCTTAATAAGCTTATTGCGCCGGCCGAAAGAGCAACTGGACTGCTCAATGCAGATGCCGATAGTATAACCGCCGCTGAAGTAATGGATGAGCTGCGGACACTGCCGTTTCTGACCGGCAGGCGTATTGTTGTCTTGAAGAATGCCGATAAGTTCATCAGCGCCAATCGGGAGCTTCTCGAGACCTATTTCGATAATCCCAGCCCGACGGGTGTCTTGATAATAACGGTGGGCAATTTTGATGCCCGCACAAGGCTCGCCAAAAAACTGCCGCGGGTAGGACGGCTTATATCTGTCAGTCAGCCTTCGGCTGACCGGTTGCCGGTCCAGTTGCGACAGTATGCTCTCGAAGCACATACAAAAACGCTGCAAAGCCAGGCATCGGAGCTGCTGATTGAACTTGTCGGCGATGACCTTGTAAGGCTGTATGGTGAGATTGACAAGCTTGCAGTGTTTGTGGGGCAAAAAAAAGCTATTACTGCAGATGATGTGAACTGCCTGGTTGGGCACAATCGCCTTTTCGATGCATTCGATGTGATTAACTCTCTGATAGCGCGAGACGCGGCCGGGGCCGTGGACCAACTTCGCCGCCTGTTTAGTCAGGATAGAGACGCCCAGTACACTTTTATAGGTGCGCTTGCATACCATCTTCGGCGAATGTTCACCGCCAAAGTGATGTTGCAGAAGGGCCGGAACGAATGGGATATCGCAAAGAGCTTGCGCATCTGGTACCGTGCCGATGAATTGTTTGAACAGTTACGCAGGACATCGCTTATTGAAATAGGTATGCTGATACAGCGGTTGGCCAGGGCGGATTATGAAATTAAGACCGGAAGAGCGACTTCCAGGACTGTAATAGAGCAACTTATAATGGCTATGGCGACGGCTTAGGCTTCTGTACCGCTGACCGCGTGAGCAGGGGGTTTTTGGTCGATTAAAAATCTTCGAATTGTCTCGACCAGGACTTTTCGTTCGACCGGCTTACATAAATAAGCATTGCAGCCGGAGCCTATGCACTTGTTCTCATCACCTTTCATCGCGCTTGCCGTCAGAGCTATAATGGGCGTAAGTAGCCCGTTTTTCCTCAGGGCCTCGGTCGCTTCATAACCGCTCATTTCCGGCATTTGCATATCCATGAAAATCATGTCGAAGATTTCTTGTGATGCCATCTCCACAGCCTGCCTGCCGTTTTCTGCAATGGTAACTTGAAGTCCGAGTTTCTCCAGCAAGAGCTTGGTGAGTAATTGGTTTGTTGCCGTATCCTCCGCGACCAGTATCTTACCGGTGAATTGTTCATCCCCGTTGACTGCGATTTCCAGGCTGTCCTGTTCCTGCTCGGTTTCCTGCTCCAATGACGGTTGACTGTTGATATCCACACCAGGCGGCAGTAAAAGAGAAAAGGTCGAACCGAAACCCGGCGAGCTTTTGACCGAAATTTTACCTCCCAGCAGCTCAATCATTTTTTTGGCGATGGACAGTCCCAGGCCGGTCCCGCCGTACTTACGGCTGTGCGTGCCGTCTGCCTGACTGAACGCATCGAATACCTCTTTCTGTTTCTCGAACGGTATGCCGATGCCCGTGTCCTCAACATCAAACATCAGCGTCTGTTTTTGTTTGACTTCTTCGAGAGAGACGTTGACGTGAACGTGGCCTTTGTTGGTGAATTTTATTGCGTTGTTACACAGATTGATAAGACACTGTTGCACCCTGACCGGGTCGGTCTTGATTACGGCTGGCAGGTGCGGACCGTAATTGACTTTAAATTCCAGTTTCTTCTTGTTGGCGGCCGGCGACATCATCAGTTCGATATTGGTCAGTAATTTTTTCAAAGAGCAATCGATATGCTCGATGTCCATTTTTCCGGCTTCGACCTTCGAAAAATCCAGAATATCGTTAATCACCTGCAGGAGTGTTTTGCTGCTGTCTCGAATTATACCTACATGCTTTCTCTGTTCCGGCGTGAGCTTGTCTTCGGCGAGTATATCGCTGAAACCAATTATGGCATTCATAGGCGTGCGGATTTCATGGCTCATATTTGCCAGGAACTGTCCCTTGGTCACATTGGCGATATTTGCATGCTCCGCCAGCCTGTTTGCCCGGTCGACTGAGTGTTTGAGCTGACGATTGACCTGCCTTGTTTCTTCCTCGGCCTGTTCCGCCCGGTTCTTGGCAAGTATAAGTTCGTCTTCGATATTTTTGCGGTCCTCGATCTCGACCTGTAAAGCGATACGACGTTTTTCGAGACGGATCTCGATCCGTCGCACATAGAAGTAAAACAGCAGGAACAGAACTATAGTTACCACCGAACCCAGAATAACTATCACGATTGACATTTGTATCTGTGCGATGTGCGCGTCTGTAATATTAAGCAGAACAATGATATCACCCAAATACCTCCCATCGCTGTTATGCAATGGCAGGAATCCTCCGCAATGTGCGCCACTATCGTCCTTAAAACGAAACGCGAGCTGTCCATATTTTGTGGTACTGAAACTTATATGATCTGCCAGTTGTTGCGGAATCGTCCGCATTGTGTGGTCAATTATCACGAAATGACTGAACTGACCCCAGTTGTCTTGTTGACCGAGAGATCGCTGCCTCCTTTGCCACTGTTCTCGGTTTAGGTTTGATTTATTGATTGTTAAGAACAGCGTTGCCTTGAATGTCTTCTTGAACTCTGGTGTTATGCGAGATATTTGTTCACCTAATTCAATGTAACCGAGTAGCTCAGAGCCGTTGGTCCACGGATTTACTACTCTGAGAGTCAAGAGTCCACTTTTGTCAAGATGAATACCTTCTATCGGTTTTTTTTCTTCCGCTGCATGTGTCAGTGTGGACCATTTGGTATGGTCACCGAACCTCGTTGGCTCATGAACTCTCAAATAGCAGGTCAGGTCGGGGCGATAAAAAGTGAAGGTCTCAACAAGGTATTGTCCCTCCAAGCCGGCAAGCAGCTCTTCGGTGCGCTGCAGTAAAGCCGTCCTGTCGTTCGAATGCCATGCATCGACCAGAGTTTTGTCCTGCATGATGAGATTGGCAACGCTCTGCATGAGGTGTGCGTCATGCTTCATCTGCCAGCGGAACATACGCTCAACTGCCGTCAGTCTTGCTTTTGCGTCGTAGCTTATATTGTGATTACCCAGCCAGTACACCCCGGCGATTGATGAGCCGAACAGCACCAATAAGGCCAGCCCAATCGGAATGAGCAGTGGTAGTTTTATTTTTTCTTTGTTTTTTACCATGTGGAACCTTATATACGACCGGCACAAATGTTCGTCCACTGGGCATATTCAACGCAATAATATCGTCCTTTTCTGTGGTGAAATTCTCAATATCGAAGCGGGATTATCGGTATGATTTGTAACGTCTTGGCAAGGAATAAATAAAAGCGTTATTATCAGCCGCTGTTGGTCTCCGCAGCGGCTCAGGTTCGGACGAGTATTTTTCTCGGACGTCAGGACATCTTTATTTAAAACATCTTATTGCAGGCTGAATTTATCCATAACTGTCGTCAGGACATATATTTCCTGCTGGTTTAGGGTACGCCCATACGGATTCTTAACGCAGCAGACCTGCGGCGCCTCCGTAATATGCCTCGTTCCATCGGCACTGATTTCTGAACCAGCTTATAGTTGTACCCTCTGAAATCATCAGACATTCGATATCAGCCATTTCTGCGAAATCTTCCATTTGTTCGGCCGTCACTGCCGTGCTGAATCCTGTATGATGGGCGCCGCCTCCCAGAATCCACGCCGCCGCCGCCGTCTTGAGGTCGGGCAGCGGTTTCCATAATACCCTGGCCACAGGAAGTTTCGGCAACTCGGTGCCGGGACTTACAACCTGGCAGGGATTTACAAGCATTCTGAATCTGTTGCCCATATCGATAATCGAGGCGTTGACTGCTTGAGCCTGTGCAACGTTGAAAACCAGTCTCGGCGGATCCGCCTTTCCTCCGATTCCGAGCGGATGCACCTCGAGCCGGGGCTTGTCCTTGGCAATTGACGGGCATACTTCGAGCATATGCGCTCCGAGCACCATCATCGCACCTGGTTCGAGATGATAAGTATAGTCTTCCATAAAACTGGTGCCGCCTTTGAGACCGCTGCCCATAACTTTCATCGCGCGGACAAGCGCCGCCGTCTTCCAGTCACCTTCGGCGCCGAATCCGTATCCATCGGCCATTAACCTTTGAACAGGCAGACCCGGAAGTTGTACAAGCCCGTGCAAATCCTCGAATGTTGTTGTAAACGCGCTAAAATTTCCTTTTTCAAGAAAACTTCTCATCCCCGCTTCTATCCTGGCGGACTGGCGAACAGCTTCGAGCTGAGCGTCGGAAAGTTTGACCTTGTAGTCTTTTTTATATTTATTGACCAGGGCCCTGATTTGCTTGTCATTCACCTTCTCGATTGCCTCTGCGAGATCGCCCACCCCGTAGCCGTTTACCGAGTAACCGAATTTTTTCTGTGCTTCGACCTTATCGCCTTCGGTCACGGCAACTTCCCTCATATTATCGCCGAACCGCGCGACCTTCATCCCCTGCCAGTCGTGCCGCGCGCAGGCCGCTCGCATCCATGCGTCGAGTTTCTGCAAAACATCTTTGTCCTTCCAGTGTCCGACTATGACTTTTCTGTTTTTCCTCAGACGGCTGCATATAAATCCGAACTCTCTTCCGCCGTGGGCCGACTGGTTGAGGTTCATAAAATCCATATCGATACTGTCCCACGGGATGTCACGGTTGAACTGGGTATGAAGATGTACGAACGGCTTACGCAGTGCTTCGAGTCCGGCAATCCACATCTTGGCGGGACTGAATGTATGCATCCAGGTTATCAGCCCGACACAATTTTTGGCGGTATTAGCCCTGACGCAGACGTTGGTGATTTTATCCGGTGTTGTTACTACCGGTTTAAATACCACCTTGCAGGCAATCTCGTGCGAGCCGTTCAAATAATCTGCAATAATTTTCGAATCGGCATCAACCTGTTTCAGTACTTGCCTTCCATACAAATGCTGACTGCCGGTCACAAACCACACTTCGAATTTCTTAAGGTCTGGTATCATATCTGCTCCGGTTTTTGACTAAATGTTTTTTTATTTCTGGCCGTAGTAGGCGTCTTTGCCGTGCTTGCGCAAATAATGTTTATCGAGCAGTACCTGTGCTATAGGTTTTTGTTTGGGACTCAAAGTTATTGTCCCCAGGGCCGTATCCGCTACTTGTTCCAGTACTGCGGCATTTTCAACCGCTGCAACTGCATCTCGTCCCCACGTAAACGGCCCATGGTTTGCGACCAGCACCGCCTGAATTTGCACAGGGTCCATATCTTTGAATCGTCGTACGATTACCTTGCCGGTATTAAGCTCGTAGTCGTTTTCGATTTGCTCTTTTGTTAAAACTTGCGTGACCGGCACAGCCCCGTAGAAATGGTCCGCGTGTGTCGTACCTAAACACGGTATCTCACGCTGTGCTTGTGCCCACATGGTAGCCTTTGGCGAATGGGTATGACATATCCCGCCGATGTCTTTGAAGCTGCGATACAATTCCAGGTGCGTCGGTGTATCAGACGAAGGCCGAAGCTCGCCTTCGATGACCTTGCCGTCCAGGTCCAGTACAACCATTTTCTCTGGGCTAAGCTCATCGTACGCCACACCACTCGGCTTGATGACAACAATACCTGCCTTGCGGTCAATACCGCTGACGTTTCCCCATGTAAATGTCACAAGGTTATATTTCGGCAGTAACAAATTGGCATTACAGACTGATTGACGAAGCTCCTCGTACATCAGGCATTGGCCCTTTCTTTTATACTGAGTAAATCCTTCATTACATTAGCTAATCGGCCGGCGTCGGCATTGACTCCGAACGCGTCGTGTAGTTGCCGGTATAGCTTATAAAGCTGCTGATACACATTAACATTTTCAGGTTTAGGTTTATACGTAACGTTCTTCACGCCGCACATAGCCCTTTGAGCCGAAGCGAAATCATCATAACCGCCCTTTGCCTTGCCTGCAACCGCCGCCGCTATCGCAGAACCTAATGCGCAGGTCTGTCCCGAACGCGAAATCTTCATTTCCCTGCCCGTAACGTCAGCATAAATCTGCATCAGCATCGGATTCTTCTCGGCTATCCCGCCGCAGTTGACAACATCTTTAATGTGAACGCCGTATTCCTCGAAGCGGTTTATGATTGTCAGTGCCCCGAAAGCTGTTGCCTCTATAAGCGCACGATAAATCTCTTGAGGCTTTGTATGAAGGGTCTGGCCGAGCAGCAGCCCGGTAAGCCTCTGGTCAACCAGAATCGTCCTGTTGCCGTTGTTCCAGTCAAGAGCCAGTAGCCCCGATTGCCCCGGCCTTAGTTTAGCAGCTTTTTTCGTAAGGGCATCGTGCGAACCAGACTCTTTTCCGCCAGGCTGAATATAGTTCACGAACCAGTTGAATATGTCCCCGACCGCCGATTGACCTGCTTCGAGTCCCCAGTAACCCGGCAATATCGAACCGTCCACTATCCCGCAGATACCCGGCACATCCGCCAGCTTTGATTCTTTGTTCGCTACTACCATATCGCACGTGCTCGTGCCGATGATTTTAATTAATGTCCCTTCGCCGATACCGGAACCGACCGCGCCTAAATGCGCGTCGAATGCCCCCATCGCAACCGATATCCCCGCCGGTATACCTAATTTGTCCGCCCATTCTTTTGTCAGTTTTCCTGCTTCTGTATCAACCGCGTATGTCTTTTGACTTAGAGTGTCGTACAGCCTGCCCAGCTTTTCATCGAGCTTGCAAAGAAAATTCCTTGCCGGATAACCGCCCCATTCGTCGCTGAACATTGCCTTGTGTCCCGCCGCGCATCTGCAGCGTTTTATTACCTCGGGGTCGCAGGTGCCGGTCAGAAGCCCGGTCATGTAATCAGCGTGTTCGAGCCACGTATAAGCAGCATCATAAACCTTTGGGTCGGTTCTTAGACAGTGTAGTATCTTGCTGAAGAACCATTCGCTTGAATAAGTACCGCCGCACTTGGCTAAATACTCCGGATGTTCTTTTTCAGCCAGCTCGGTTATTTGAGCCGCCTCGGCATAACCGGTGTGGTCTTTCCACAGCCACGCGTGCGCATTTGGATTATCTTTAAACTCATCGAGCATCGCCAGGGCCGTACCGTTCTCATCCACCGGCAGGGGGGTCGAGCCGGTCGTATCGACACCGATTCCTATAATCTCTGCCGGGTCGAATTTATTGTTAGCTTTTTTCGCCGCAGCTATTGCCCCTGTGATAGTTTCTTCGATGCCCCTGATGTAGTCAGCGGGATTTTGCCTTGCAAGATTATGGTCGCTATCGTCGAGTATGATACCGGCCTGCCCGGTTGGATATTCGTAAATACTTGTCCCCACCTCCCGGCCGTCTTTTACATCGACAATGAGACACCGGACAGAATTTGTTCCGTAATCAAGCCCTATCGTATACGCCACGGCAGTTCCTTTAATTATTCGCGTGTGCTCTTTTTAAAACGCGCCCGGCAGGACTCGAACCTGCAACCTTCGGATTCGAAGTCCGCGACTCTATCCAATTGAGCTACGGGCGCCAAAATCCCTGAAATGACCGCAGTATAACGACCTTTTTACTGTGCTGTCAACGGCGCAAAAAAGAGTAGAACCGGCAGTCAGGATTCGCCCGGAATAGGCTTTTCTTGCAGTTATTCGCGATTTCTGTTATATCAAATAATATGGGCAATTGTAATAAAACCAGGGCCGTATTACTACTTTTTGCTTTAACGTCACTGTGTTTCGCGGCGTCTGTCACTTGTGACCAGGACAATCTTGTATTGTTCTATAACAAACCCGCTGCTAAATGGGTCGAAGCCCTGCCCGTCGGCAACGGCCGACTCGGTGCGATGGTCTTCGGCAGGACCGCCAATGAAAGAATCCAGTTCAATGAGGACACCTTCTGGGGCGGTTCGCCTTATAATCCCGTCAATCCACAGGCCCTTGCCGCACTGCCGCGGGCCAGAGAGCTGGTCTTTGCGGGCAAGACCAAAGAAGCACAGAAGCTGATAGACGAAAAAATGATGGCAATCCCATCCTACCAGGCCAAATACCAGCCTGCCGGCGTGCTGAAATTACTTTTCCCGGGACATGAAAAGGCCACAGACTACAAACGTCAGCTTGACCTTAATAGCGCTGTTGTCACGGTTGAATATAAAGTCGCTGACGTAACATATAAGCGCCGGATATTCAGTACGCCCGTTGACCAGGTGATCGTTATGCAGCTGACTGCCGACAAACCCGGCTCGATAAATTTCACCGCCCGGTTCAGCGCCGTCCAGAAAAGAAAGGATATGAAAATCGAAGACGGCTGCCTTTCTCTGCAGGTTTATGGTGTCGGCCATCACAAACCTACCGGAGACTTGAGATGTCACTCAAAATTGAAAGTCATTGCCAAAAACGGTCAAGTCGAACTTAATGATAATAAGTTAGTTGTAAAAGCGGCTGATTCAGCCGTTCTACTGCTGGCCTCGGCTACTAATTACGTTAATTACAACGACACTAGCGGCGACCCTCAGGCCAAAGTCAAAAAGCATCTTGAAGAAGCCGCTAAAAAAACATTTGATGATATACTTGCCGGCCATATACAGGCCTATCAGCAGATGTTCAACCGTGTCAGACTGGACCTCGGCACTACCGACGCAGCAAAACTTCCAACCGACCAAAGGCTGAAAAACTTCGCCCGGAACGACGACCCGCAGCTTGCCGCATTGTATTTTCAGTTCGGCCGGTACCTGCTTATCTCCTGTTCGAGACCCGGCACTGGGCCTGCCAATCTCCAGGGCCTTTGGAATGAAAGTATCGACCCGCCCTGGTACGGCAAATATACGGTCAATATCAATACGGAGATGAATTACTGGCCTGCCGAACCGACCAATCTTTCTGAATGTCACGAGCCTTTGTTTGCGCTTATTAAAGACATTTCAGAAACCGGCAGGAAAACAGCCGCTGTAAATTACGGCACCGGCGGGTGGGTCTGTCATCACAATACCGACCTGTGGCGAGCGACCGGCCCAATCGACGGAGCATTCTGGGGCTTCTGGCCGACCGGCGGCGCCTGGCTCTGTCAGCATCTCTGGTATCATTATGAATACAGCAGCGATGATGATTTTCTAAAAAAAGTATATCCTGTTATGAAGGGTGCGGCACAGTTCTTTGTCGACACGCTCGTCGAGCACCCGAAATACCATTGGCTCGTTACCTGTCCGTCGATGTCACCGGAAAACGCTATATTCGACAAGGTCAGCACCTGCGCCGGCCCGACGATGGATATGCAGATTATCCGCGATCTCTTTGATGATTGTATAATGGCTTCTGAGATACTCGATACAGACGCCGATTTCCGCAAGGTCCTTCAGGAAAAGCGTGACCGCCTTGCCCCTATGCAAATCGGCGGCGCAGGCCAATTACAGGAATGGCTCGAAGACATCGACCTTGCCATACCGGAGCCGGACCATCGCCACGTTTCACATTTATACGGCCTGTTTCCGTCCAGCCAAATCAGAAAAGACACCCCCGAACTCTTCGCCGCCGCCCGTAAATCTCTCGAGCTTCGTGGTGACAACGGCACGGGCTGGTCAAAGGGATGGAAAATAAATCTATGGGCGCGTCTGCGGGACGGCGACCACGCATACAAAATGCTCTGCGAACAGTTGAGGTTTACCCCCGGTGACGTTACCGCCAGCAGTGCCGGCGGTGGGACCTATCCGAATCTGTTCGATGCCCACCCACCGTTTCAGATTGACGGAAATTTCGGCGCAACCAGCGGAATATGCGAGATGCTGATGCAGTCGTATGCCGGATATGCGGACAAAAAACTGTCCGGAGAGGTTTATTTATTGCCCGCTCTGCCTTCAGCCTGGCCGAGCGGTTCGGTAAAAGGATTGCGAGCCCGCGGCGGTTTCGAGGTCGATATTGAATGGAGGGGCGGCAAACTCAAGCTGGCTCGGATAAAATCCCTGTTGGGTAATAAGCTGAAACTATCGTACGCAGATAAAGTAATTGAAATACCAACCAAAAAAGGCAAGACATATCTTTACAACGAAAAGCTCGAATCTGCTGATGATAGTTAAGGGCTTATAGAAAACTGGGGAACAGGGATTCGAACCCCGACTAACTGATCCAGAGTCAGTCGTGCTACCGTTACACTATTCCCCAGTGTATTTTTGCCTAAGAATGGTGCGCCGCATTTCAAGCGAAAAACGCTGTCTTTGTAGTTCCTGCGGGATTTACATACCCTTGGCTACTATGTATATCTCGACCCTGCGATTCTGCGGATTGCCTTTTTTGTTCGGCTTGTTCGGTTCCACGGGGCGATACTCGCCGAATCCGCGCACACTCAGCCGCTCCGGTGCAACGTTATTACTGGTCATTACACTGAGCACCGATATCCCCCGATGCGCCGAAAGATGCCAGTTGGTCGGGTGTTGCTGCCGCGTTGCCGGTTTGCCGATAGGAATATCATCCGTATGACCGGCGATAATGATATCGAATTGCTGAGCCTGTGGGGAATTCAGTATCGTACACAGCGAATTGACCGCCTCGACCGCCGACGGCGCCACCTTGTCGCTGCCGGGTTCAAACAGCAAATCGCTCTTGAATTTAACTATACCGCGGCTCGCGTCGTATGTCACCATATCCTCCTTGGCTGCGAAGTCCTCCAGCATTGTGCTCAGCTCCACCGGAAGCTGCGCGCCGCCGTACATAAGCTGGTTCTTCATCGAATCAATAAGCGCCTGTTTGTCTTCTATAGCCTTCTCCAGGGCCGCCACCTTCTCCCGAAGCGTACCCGCCTCGATACCTTCCATTTCTTTTGACGCTGCAAGCTGACGCTCCATCTGTGACAGTTGCAGCTTGGCGCTTTGAACTTCACTTTCCAGGTCAGCAATTCTTTTGCGCTGTGTATTGTTCTGAACCCGTAAATCCTTGCACTCCTCACATCCGGTTACCAGAAGAACACCCGCACAGAAAAGCAATGACAGAAGAATTGTTGAGGCTCGCATCTTTACTCCCTTTCAATCAAATAGCGACAGAAAAATTCCATTCGTTCCGCTTTAACTTCATTGTTTTTTACAGCAAGAAACTGCATCGGCGTAGTATTACAAGGCAACGCTGAAAATAGAACTTATTTGCCCTGTCCAGTCAAGGACAAACTTGCGAAATACACATCTGTGCATGCAGGAGGTTTTTTGCCTCCTATCCCTCACCTGCCGGAGCGCAAAAAAACAGGCCCTTTAGCAATCTAAAGGGCCTATAATCACTTATCAGTTTGTTTACGACAGCTACTTTTTCTTTTCCTTTTTCTCTTTTTTCTTCTTCTCTTTTTTGGGCTTTTCTTTCTTCACCTTGGGCGCCTTTTCCTTCTTCGGTTTGGGCTCTTTCGGCTTTGCCGGGGCGCCCTGCATATATCCATACCCGGCAACCGCCAGGCTGACCACGCCGACCCCGGCCAGCAAATATATTATTGTAATACCTTTTGGAATCAGCGAGCTTAATATGCCGAATTGCCCGGCAACAGCCACCAGCAGCGTGTAGACAACCACGAGCAGCGGAATCAGCAGCAGACCGCCGAAGATATTACTCGAAGAATCCGGCTCCGGTTCGACATAGCCCTGCACTGCCGCCGCAGATGCTCCGGCTAATACTTCCTGTGCCATTATACTGTCTGCCTCGGCCGCGACATCCGCCGCAGAAGCCGCCGCCGGTTCCGGCGATGCCGCCGCACCTTCATCGCCTGCCGGTGTATAAATCTCATCCAGTATCCCGCCCAGAGAGGTATCGTCTGCCTGCAGCGACAAATCCAGCAGGCCGGACCCGCTGCCGAGTGTATCGTCGAGATTGATATCCCCCTCGATTTGTTCCAGTGAAGATGTCTCCTGCATCGCCTTGGTCTCCGCCGCCGTATCTTCAGCCAGCTTGAACTCACTGTCCGATTCATCGAGCACGCTTATTCCTTCTCGCGTTATTGCCGTATCGGCATTGGTCAGGCCGGCGTCTGTCTTCTGCTCATCGAGCGCGAATGAAACCTCGATATCCTCTTTTTCATCTTTTGTGGCTTCTTCCGGTGCTTCTTTTGCTTCTTCGGCATCGAGTAGTGGGAAGCTGTCTTCGGCAGCCGGTTCTTGTCCGAGTTCCTCCTGGTCGCTTAACATTGCAAGGCTGTCGTCGAGTGATATTTTTTCCTGGTCCGTTTCACCGCCCAGTTCACCGGACCCTTGGGCCTGTAAATTCAGTTCCTCTTCACCAGCCGAAGACCCGGTCGCTTCCAAGGTCAACTCCTCTTCACCCGTTACCTCCGGTTCGGTTACAGCCTCCGGTTCGGCCGCTGCCTCCGGTTCGCCCGGTGCTTCTGGTTCAGTCGACTCGGGCCCGGTCTCTTCTGCTTCGCCAGCAGGTGCCTCAGCAGCTACCAGACCCGTATCAGCCATGAGAGATTCGACCTCGGCAACCTTGAACAGCACATTAGTTCCGTCGCGGAATTCACGCAGCTTGCGCTCTTCGACGAGTTTTTGAACATCGTCTTCGCTCATATTCAGCTTTTGAGCTGCTTCCTGTAATGAATAAAACATACCAGCCATAATAATCTGTTCTCCCGCAGGATTACTTACTGCATTTCTTATCGTTTGTCCGAAATCTTGTTCCTATAACAAGTATCGGTCAATACAAACCTCCGGCTTGCTCAAAACCGCTCATCCGCCCCAGGCGTCTGACTCCTCGGCCTTGAACAGGCCGAATTTTCCAATAATTTCCAAGAACATTATAGTCTAATGCTCGTCTTCTTGCAAGCTAAAATTGCCCAAACTATCAACCCTTGAACGCCCCCAAAAGCCTCATTTTTCACTTGTCCGACAGGACCTTTGTTGCAGGTAAAGCCATTTTAATGTAAAATTATATGCACTGTTGACCGGGGTGTAGCTCAGCTTGGCTAGAGCGCCTGCTTTGGGAGCAGGAGGCCGCTGGTTCGAATCCAGTCACCCCGATTTTGAACGACGAAGTCGTTCAAAATAGAGTAGGTGAGCATTAGATAGACGAACAGGTGAAGAATCAACTGGGGGACAGGATTAACAGGATTGGGACAGTTCCCTATTTTTATGCGGAGAGTTTTAATCGTCGGTCATTAATTAAAAATCTTGTCTATCCTGTTATCTTGTCTAAAGATAAATAGTGTTAATCCGTGAAGATATGAAGAGAGGACATCCTTAGGTATGATGCGGTAATTGCAAACGCTTATACGAAAGGAGCCCTCAATGACTACATATTATATTGGAGCTGACGTGCTTAGCAACAGTACAGAGCTGGCAATCGAAAAGAACAAAGGAATCGTGCAAAGATACAAGCTGCCGACCAGCATCGCAGCCTTGTCAGGCGTCCTCGATTCACTGAAAGGCGAAAAACATCTCGCCATCGAAGAAGGCCCTATGGCCGGCTGGCTCTATCGCAACCTCAGCAAAAAAGTCGACGAGCTGATAATCTGCGATCCACGCCGCAACAAGTTCATCGACTCCGACGGCGACAAGGACGACAAAATCGACTCCGCAAAGCTGGCCTGTTTGTTACGTGGTAATTTTCTTCGGCCGGTTTACCACAGTGACGATGTCGGCCGAACGGAATTGAAGCACTGGGTCGGCTTATATCATGATCTGGTTCGAGACGCCGTTCGCAACATAAACAAGATTCGCTCCCGGTGCCGTATGCACGGAATTTCAATCCCCCGGATGGTTGTCCGCCGGGCAACGGCCAGAGACAAATGGCTTTCAAAGGCGAGCAATCAAATGCTGGCCGCGCAGTTAAATATGTTATGGCTCGGCTACGATGCGACGTCGCAACAGGTGAGAATGGCCAGATGCCGCTTAAGCAGATTAAGCGGAAGATACAAAATCATAAAATTCTGGAGTGAGTTGCCGGGCGTAGGCCTTATCAGGGCAACAACCCTGTTTGCTTACTTACAAGTCATCCCAAAACCCTCCGGAGTAGGATGACGATACAACCGAGGTGAATC
>CAZOVR010000046.1:0-23352 GCA_964583405.1 uncultured Pirellulales bacterium | reverse complement strand
CAGAACAGGTAAACATTCTGGCTGATGAAGCCTGTGTCGACAACAGAATAAAAGTCCTTATCTTCGTCAGAGCCTCTTGTCATTTTTGCATAGTCGGCAACGTAAACGAGATTGACCGGCGCATCCTTGACGAACGGCTGGCCTCCCGTTTTTGCACGGATGTCTTCTGCGAGAGTCAGAATCAGCGCGTTTGCTTTGGCGTCATAAAGATACAGGCCTTTGGCTGTAGCGACGTAGATATCTATTTCCTGCATATTCATCGCGGACGGTGCTGTACGTTTGCCGTCGGGCCGATTTATTCCGAACGCGGCCCAGAGCATATTCGAGAGGACCTGTTCGGGCAGTTCCTTGGGGCTGAACTGGCGCGAGGTCTTTCTTTCATTCAGGGCCTGCATTAACGGCATTCCGCCTTCGGTCTGCGGTTTAGGCAACTGGACGGTTACGGTTTTTTCCGCGACGGGTTCTGTTTGTTCTTCTACAGCAATTGAGGATGCATAGATGAAGAGTACGGCCAGCAGTACGAGAACGAGTTGTAATGATTTAGTTTTCATAGTGTTTCTCCGAAAATGGTTACCTTATAAAGTTACAGCACGTAACTATTATTGCGCGGAGAAATAATCGAAGCAAGAAGAAAAGAACCAGGGGTGAATTTGCTGGAACCGGCGGGTTTGGTCAGTGGCGACGGAAGTGGTCGGTTGAGGTGCAAGGTTTTTTCTGCGCCGGACTTATGTCGATTGAATCACATTTTTAGCAGCCTATACGGTCGATTAGGCAGATAAAGACATTTGCCGACAGCGGAATTATTATGTGCTGCAAGTTTCTGCTGCGCAGGGACTTAAAAATTTTCTCTTTTCCGTGCAGAGGTTTGGCACGCCATTCGCAATAGAGTTATGGCGAGAGACAATAAGAAGAAAGAACAAGGCTCTTTGAAATACGAATACCAACAGCGATTGTCATCGGCAGCGACCTGCGGTCTTTGGAGAAGACTCAGTTGTATCAGGCTGCGGCAAGCTGTCCGAGAAGTGACACGCTTTAACTGGAGAGCGAGCACGACCTGTTTGAAGGTTGTGATCATATATGCTCACGAAGAGTTTTCTTCCCCCAAGCTGGGTCTGTGCGCAGTCAGACGTGGCTCGTCGGCCCGGCATTAAAGCCTGCACCCCGCACCTGTTTGAATCGTTTACTCAGATGAAGTCATCTGTTGACAGGTGTGGCTGCAAAAAACCTGTCTGTGAGGTGTGAAGACGAAACAAACAGGTGCGGGGTGATAATAATAAGGGCAGAGAATCTCTCATTTTTCTCCTCCTCTTCTTCGCTGGGTCAACGCAGTTGTCCCAGCGGCCAATAAGCACGACATTGCTTTTAATAAGTCGTGATTTCAAAATATAAAGTGTTGACGACTCTCACTCTCCTCCTCTTCTTCGCCGGGGTTGTGAACCAAGCTATTGGACGAAGGGGGCTACCGTTTTAATATCTTTGTAAAATGGCCCCCAGGCAAACCCGGCGGCAAGCAAGCCTCCGCGTCCTGGTCTTGAAGACGACAGCGGGGGATAGCTATAAGAACTCACTCTCTCCTCTTCTTCGCTGGGTCGGTGCAACGACCTGTTATACCCACCCAGCGTGTGATTTTAAGCGTCCCGCACCTATTTGAATCGTTTACTCAGTTGGAGTTATCTTTCGACAGGTGTGGTTGCATAAAAGCCTAAACGCGAGTTGTGACGACGAAACAAATAGGTGCGGGACGATAGACGAATAAAGACAGTGTGATATGACTTTCAGAGATTCTTCTTCGCTGGGTTCGCGTTTTGTGAAGTAATGTCAAGAACGAACCCAGCATAAAATCAGACGTCCCGACACATCGGGATGATTGATATAGACTAAAGAACTGAAAAATTGAATACTTAGACCCTCATTCATCTTCTTCGCTGGGTTTCAGCGATCGCCAAAGACGCATGCCCAGCTATGAAAGCAGGCACCGGTTTGGTGTGATGGTTATACAGTGAAGGTACGCGCAGCGGGGGCAACGATGAATGGCACATTCGTCTTGTTGTCGAAGACGTAACGAATGTGCGGGAGTACGATAGAATGGAACTTTTGGTAAGAACAAATCTTTTGGCGGTGGGGCTTAACGGCAGAGCACAACAGCTCGATGAGCTGCCGATTCGGCTTGTAAGTGCCGGTTCGGCTGCCCAGGCCGTTGGATGCATAAGGAATGACAGATTTGAGAGCGTCCTGAGCATGTGGAACCTCGAAGATATGCCGGAAGGATTGTTTCTTAGAAGGCTGCGGGTGATAAAGCCTGATTTGAAGATAATCGTATTGGTAAACAGCGAGGATTCATCGCAGGAGATTCTTGCTCGCAGTATAGGCGTTTGTGCGGTTTTGGCCGAGGATTGCAGTGATGATTTGTTAGTTCAGACTGTGGCGTCAGTTTTGGGCCTGGAGGTGCCGACAGCCGCGATTACAGAAGCTGTGCAAAGCGCTGATAGTAAAAATAATTATGGAAGGGTAATCAGCCGGCTGCGTAGCGGAGAGTGATAACTTTCCGTCACGCATAGACGGCAGTTGAACAAATATCTGTGACGTTTGAAAAGAAAGTGTTCTTTAACAAAGTAATACTCGAGAGCAGACACGGCCGAATGAGGTCGTGAAATGATAGCTCACGAAGAGTTTTCTTTCCCTAAGCTGGGCTTTCGACCGAAAACCCAAATATAAATAAAGTGAGGTCACAAGCCCGGCGGTAAACAAGCGCAGCGACATGCTGCGATAAAAGATAAGACAGTTAAGTGCATATAGGCGGGGTTTGTCTGGAATACCTGCCGAGTTATGGAGGAAAAGACCTATGAAAAATAACCGCGCCCAGGGTATGTTCATATCTTTATGCCTGTTTCTGATTCTGTTGAACATACATGAGTTCGCTGAGGGAGCGATGGCTTATGGCGTCGGAACCAGAGGGAGCTGCGGTATCTATGAAGTGGATTTTGACACGAGCAGCACCAGTCTGCTTATCGACACTGATGATATTGGCTGGTACGGAGCGACAGACGGAGACCCGAGACATCCTGACACGTTCTATGCTACGCCCTACGGCGGCTCGCTCTATCGTGTGAACGTGATGACCCATGCTGTTACGGCTGTCGGCTCGAACGGTTACGGCGGTGTGCCGATTAACGGCTTGGCCTATGACGAGGAGAGCGAAATACTATACGGGACGGATTATAGTAATCTCTATACCATCGATATTACCCCGGGCAGCCCTACCGAGGGTTTGCCGACACTGATAAGTGAATTTAATGCGTGTGGCGATGCATGGACTTTTGATTATGACGCCTCGATAGACAAGCTAGTGATTATGACACAATTCGGATTCCGTACCAAGACCTATCATGTCGATGGGGTTACAGGCGATGTTGATTACATCGGATTTACCTTCAAAAAACGCATCACCGACATCTGGTACGACCACGACAGTGAGAAAATGTTCGGCGTGAGCAATAATCTTTGCACGGGCTGGGGTAAGCTTTATGAAATAGACACCCAGACGGGCGAGGCCATAAAGATAGGGGGTATACAGAATGACCTGCTGGGGCTCGGTAAACCAAATCCTATTCCTGAGCCGGTGACGGTTGTTCTTCTGGTACTGGGCTCGGTGCTGATGAAAGGACGGCGACGAAGATAGACGGTTATGCGGAACTGCCATTTTGCGAAGTTTCGCGAAATGGTGTCCCCGGCCGATATCCGATACAGGGACAGATCCGGAGGAAGGACCTGTCCTGCTTTTAGTATGGTCGCTGGTGACAGCTTTATCCTAAGTCGTTATTGGATGGAGAGTTAGGCCGGAGAAGGTGACGTGGAAATGATTTTTAAGGACTTTTTTTACAAATTTTCAGCAATAATAGGTAGTTGGCGGCGTCTTTATTATTGAAATGGATGCGGTTTCCTGATATAATTATTCTGGTATTGCTAAGTTTAAGTGGGGGCGTTGATGAGGCGCAATCATAGTTATTTTGTCTTTCTGGCAGCAGTGTGTTTGTGTGCAATAAGTCACGCGGCCATTTACAACGGCGACTTTGAGATTGCCGAGGCGAATGGTGTGCCTGATTATGATGGTTATCTTTTTTACCCGCCCGAAGGATGGCAAAGAGAGAATTATGCGGCGGTTCTTGAGCGGTTTATACCCGATTCTAACGAGGGTGACTATAGTAGGTGGAAAATCGACATCGAAGAGGGTTTACGCCCCGTCGCGGGATATTCGTTTGTTCTTCTAACTACAGGCGACATCGACCCTAATTCTGAATTGGCGTCCCTTGAGCTGGATATTTACGTACATGCCGGCGAGTCTATATCGGGCTATTACTTCTTTGGTACTCTCGACTGGGTTGATTATCCCGACTGGGGTACCATCGTGATGGTACCTAATGATCCAAACAATCTTCCTCGGAGCATAACATTGGCGAGGGTTGGCGTTAAAAAAGTCGGCAGCTACAGTTCTTTAGAAAAATGGGAATATTTCGAATATACCTTCGCCGCAAGCGAAGAGGGTGGTTATCATCTTATTATACGAGTAGATGATTACCTCGACGATTTATTCACAAGTTATTTTGCCGTTGATGGTTTGACTTTGTGCGACACCCCGCTCGACGGTGACATAAACCGGGACTGTAGGGTTAATTTCAAGGATTTCCCCTGGCTGGCGACCGACTGGCTTAAAAATTGTAGTGACCCCAATTACTTTTCAGACCCGAACAGTAACTGCTATAAAGGCACCGACCTCAACGGCGACGGGCCCGTTGACCTGAATGATTTGGAGCTTATGAGCGACAGCTGGATGTTGTAACTGTATTAAGTACCTTTCGAACCGGCGCTTAAGCAATCCGTCAGTGATTAACCATGACATAGCCTGTCTATATCCCTTGTAACAATCTCAGCGACAAGGCAGTTATGGTCGGGCCTGTTGTATTCAATCCGGTTCGGTCGAGCCTGAATGTGAACCGTCTCAGAGGTTTCAGCCGGGTGTCTTTTCAGCGGAGCCGTTCTTTTCGTTGAAGCGGACTGTCGCTGCCGCACGAGAATCTTTTGGGAAACGTCGAATACAGGAATATCTGATTCTCTACGTTTAGGGAGTTTTTGCCTGTTGGCGTCAACCACAGCTTTCATAATCGGCGAGGGTTCCTGCGGGATTTTCCTTGGCGGGTGCTTTTCCGTGTCCCCGGTAATGTCTGGTTGAGCTGGTAACTTGTCTGGCTCCGCAGTGCTCGAATGCCGGCCGGCCGTTTCTGCTCTGCGCGCGCGGAGGATATCCTCTCTGCCTTTGAGGATATCAGGGTCGATATTTTCGCTGTGTTCGTTCATCACCGCAGCTTTCGATTAACTAACACAGTTTACTCATTGGTGGTATAAAAATCAAGGCTGAATGAGTGTGTTGGAGCCGGGGCTGAGGATAAATTGTGTAAAATTGCCGGGCTTAAGATGCCTTATAAGAGAGTATACCTCGTCGATGCTAACGGCCTTGACATCGCCGATGTCCTGCTCGGTGCTGCGGTATTCGTTTAGATAGACCCAGTTGAAGCCCAGACTGACCAGTCGCCCCATGGGGATTTCATTTTTCAGGACTAGCGCGCTTAGGATTTTGTTCCTGGCTGAGGTAAGCTCGGTTTCGGCAATGCCGTTAGCGACCAGGTCATCGAAGATTGTCTTTATGATGTCGAGCACCTTCTGTGCGTTTTCGCTGCTGCATCGGATATAGCTGTAAAAGGCGCCGGTTCCGTCCATGGACTCGCACTGCATGGTAGCGGTCTCGACAAGGGCTTTGTCAACCAGGGCCCAGAAGTAGCGCGAGCCAACACTATCACCAATAATTACAGCAAGAAGCGACGCGGCGAATCTTCGATTGTCCTGCATCGATACAGCCGGGCTGATAAGGCAAATGTGCTTTCTGTTGAGGTTCTCTTTCTGCATTAGTTCAGATTTCAGGCTGCCGGGATGGTCTTCAATCTGTCTTGTCACGGTTTGTTGTTGCCAGTCGCCGCAGTGTTGAGCGATGAGCTTAACCATCTTATCCCAATCGAAGTTGCCCGCCAGAGCGACGGTCATATTGTTCGGAGCATAACGCGAGGTGAAGTAATCGTGCATTTGCTTCGCTTTAAGTGCGTCTATACTTTCACGTGTTCCGAGCACACTGTTACCGCAGGGATGCGAGTCGAAATACAGGCTTCGGCCTTTGTCAATGACATCGAAACTCGGCATGTCCTCGTACATCGCTATTTCTTCCTTGATGACGTTCTTTTCCATATTGAAGTCGTCGTCGCGAAGAGCCGGCCTCATAAGATGCGCCCAAAGCTGTGTTACTTCAGGCAGATATTCCGGCAGGACCGCGGCAAAATATACTGTATTTTCTTCGCTGGTAAAGGCGTTGAACTGCGCGCCGATACGGTCGAAAGCTTTATTGACTTCCAGCGGGCCGAGCTTCTCGGTGCCTTTGAAAAGCATGTGTTCGAGAAAATGAGACACTCCGCTTATATGCTTTGTCTCGTCGCGTGCTCCGGTCCTGACGAAGAAACCGACCGCAGCAGATTTGGCGAACTTATTCATCTCGCCGATGACAGCCAACCCGTTATCCAGCACATATTTTTTGAATTCCATGATTATCTATTTCAAATTGACCTTTTGTGGTCCTATTGTAACGACCGTATAATCTTCGAAAGTGTTTTGCTGCAGAAATTTCTGTACGGACGCTGCGTTGGTCTGCTCAATTTTTTCCTTTATCTCATCGAGGCTTCGGACTCTATCGAGGACGTAATAGTCCGAGGCGATGTGCGCGGCCCTGCTTGCCGATGATTCGCTGCTCATAATCAGTGCCGACTCGAGACCGATTTTAGCCCGTGATATTTCTCCGTCACTGATATTTTCTTTGAGTTCATCGAACTGCTCGATGATACAATCGAGGGTCTCCTGGGCACTCTGCGGCACGGTGCCCGCGTAACAGATAATTCCAGCCGCTTCTTTGAGGCCGTGATAATTAGCGCCGATTGCATAGCATAAGCCGCGTTTTTCCCTTACTTCGGTAAACAGCCTTGCACTCATACCTCCGCTTAATACCGATACCGCCATTCGCGCATTATAATATCCGTCGTCGCTCGGTTTTACAGTAGGTGTACACAGGGCGATATGTACCTGTGCGCCGTCATTGTGAATATGAGTGTATTTCGGGCCTTTGTCCAGCAGCTTTATCGGTTCAGGTTTCTCGCGCGGCTCGGTGTCAAAAAGTTTTTCCATCTGTTTGCAGATTATATCGAAATCATACCTTCCTGCGACGGCAAAAATGGTTTGTGAAAGATTGAAATGCTGCTTAGCGAGCTGTCTGGTTTTTTCTGAGGTGAGGGCTTTGAGCTGGGAGGCCTCGCCAACGGTGCTTCTGCCGAGCGGCTGAGGATAGAAGTTTTCTTTGAGTTTTAGCATTACTTTGCGTCTCGGGTCGTCGTCGAGTCCGGCCAGGTGGTCGAGGGCAAGCTGCTTTGCCAATTCAAACTGCTCGTTGTCGAGCCTCGGTTGGGTGATTATCTTTGCGTAAAGCTCCAATGCCGCAGCAAGGTTATCTGCGACAAGTGCGGCGCCAATACCGAGATGGCCGGTGCCGACCGAACTACTGCGGTTTAGACCCAGCGAATCGAGTGCGTCGTTCAGTGCCCGGTTGTCCATATTCGCAGCGCCGCGGAATATCCAGTCTTCAATGATATTGGCGGTGCCGCAGCAGCCGTCAGGCAGCCTCGAGACGCCCGCCGGCAGCATAAAGCCAAATGCAACCGACTGGACCGCTTCCATCGGCTCGCCGAGAATGACCATACCATTTTTCAGTATGTGTTTATCCAGTTTTGTATCCATGATTCTTGATTCAGAAATATAAACGAGGCAGGAATATACCAGCAAAGCGGATTTATTTCAACCGTAATATGTTATCCTTTTATGGCTGGCGGGATTGCTTTTTGTCAATTAAGTAGCTGTGTCACGTTTACGGGTTGACAGGAGAATCAGGTTGCGTATTCCTTCGATGTCACGGGCAGCCAGCCATTGCTGTTCGAGGTCTTTTTCCTGGGCGATTTGCGCGATGGCCATCAGCGCTCGCAGGTGGTAATTGCGTTCGTCCTTCGAGCCGGCCAGAAAGAACATTATCTTTACCGGTTCGGGGGATTTGGGGAAGGTCACGCCTTGTTTTGAACGAACCAGAATTATATCGAATTTGTGTTCACCTTCGACGACTACGTGCGGGATGGCAAGGCCCGGCTGGACAATAGTCCCTGCTTCGGCTTCACGGGCGAGCAGCTTTTCAAAAATCACGTATTCATTCTCGTCGAACTGCTTTGCGAACATATCGGCTATCCGACGAAAGAGCTGTTCGGAATCCACCTTTTCTTCGATATCGAGAATGGTGCAGTCGCGGATGAGTTTGTCGAAGCGGTCTTCGATAATTTCATCTCGTTCGAGTAGTATGTCACGCAGCTCGTTTTCGAGGGTGACAGTTTTTAACTGCCTGTCTGTGACACGTTCGACGACGTGCATAACGGCAGAGGCGCGGCTAACATTGCGACGCACATAAAGGAAATACCAGGCGGCGCTGAAGATAATGAACAGGCCGCAAATGGTAAGAGGCACCTTGCCCATATCCGCAAGTAGGGCGAAATAGGCGATTACGGCTGCGATTTGAAGATACGGATAGAGCGGGCAGCGAAACATCGGACGATACGACTGGATTTTGCTTTCGCGCATTATTATTACGCTCAGGTTGACGAGGATGAAGAGAATTATCATCATTGTTGAGGCGGTTTTGACCAGCATTTCTATATCGAGGAACAGAATCGCACAGAGCATAAAGAGGCTGGTGATAAGAATACTGATGTGCGGCGTACTGAAGCGTTTGTTGATTCTCGAAAGGACGACGGGCAGCAGTCGGTCGCGGCCCATCGACATCGGCGAGCGCGATGCCGCTAATATCCCTCCATTGGCGGTAGTAACGAACGCAGCAATAGCGGCGACGGCAAGAGCGGCGTAGCCGAAGGTGGGCATAAACTTGGAAGCGGCCAGCGACAGCGGGGCAAGTGATGCTTTTAATTCAACATCGGTGGTAACACCGATTGCCACGACGACGGCCAGGATATAAAAAACCGATACGATGAACCAGGCGAGAATCATACCGAGGGGCAGATTTCGGCCCGGGTCTTTCACTTCCTCGGCGACACTTGCGACCTTTGTAAGACCGCCGTAGCTTATAAAGACCAATCCGGCGGTGGCGATTATTGTTCGCCAGCCGCTATCGAAAAAGTGGGCGTATTTTGCAGCCTGGAGTTTCGGGACACCCATAACGACAAAAGCGGTAAGTATAATAAGCAGAACGGCTACGAGCAGGCTCTGGAATCTGCCGGTGTGCCTGACGCTGATGATATTCATCGCTGTAAAGAGCAGGCAGCAAAGGACGGATATTTCTTTGAGTGCGATTTGGCCCAGTTGTAACGCGAAGAGGTCTTTGAATAGAATTTCGAGAATTATAGCCATACCGACAATTGCAAATGCGCTCTTCAACGCAAGGCTGAACCAGCCTGCAAAACCGGTGAACAGGCCGAGCACCGGGCCGAGACTGCGTTCGACGAAAAAGTATGTACCGCCGGCTTTAGGCATAGCGGTGGCAAGCTCTGCCTTGCTAAGTGCGCTTGGCAGAATCAGAAACGCTGCTATGGCGTACGAGAACACGATTGCTGGACCGGCCTTGGCGTAAGCAATTGCAGGCAGGACGAAAAGACCGCTGCTTATCATCGCACCGGCTGCGATGCTGAATACTTCCAGTAAACCAAGCTGCTTTTTGAGCTGAGGCACTCAAAGCCTCCCTGCCGAGTATAAGTTATCGAGCTGATTGTACATAGAAACGGCAGAAGAAGCAACATTTCCTGACGCAGAGTAATCGGATGAACTGTTGGTAATCTATTCGAAGTGTAGTATAATCCGGTGCATAGGGATACTTTTATTTTGATACGGAGGCAGAATATGCGGGCCAACGGAGCTTTTCGGAGCACAATCGTCTTTGCACTTCTGCTGTTTTTTATGGCTGGATTAATGACAGAATCCGCGGTCTATGCCGACGGCAAATACTTTCCAGCACAATACTATAAGCGGGCACCGGATATGCCCAGCCAACGCGCGATTATCGTTTATCGCCAGGGCGCTGAGAAACTCGTTATCGAATCAGCCCTGGAAGGTGAAGGAACAGAATTCGGGTGGCTCCTGCCCGTCCCTTCAGAGCCGACCGAAATCAAAGCCGTTTCCCGCGGTATGCTCGAATCACTCAGTCTGACTCTGCAACCTGAAATCGTTAGTCGGCCTATGTTCGATATCGGTGCATCATTCATTTGGCTGCTGGTTGTTGTGGTGTTGTCATTGACGTACATCTTATCGCAGGAATTCAGGACTACGCTCTACATACTTGTGCTCATAATCGCCGCGTTTTTGGTCGCATTTTTTTTCGGGTCTCATCTTGGTGTAACTATAGAAGCCGCCGGCGATTTAGTTGCGGACATCCAGGATATCGGCAGCTATCAGATTGTGACTCTCAAAGCGGACGACGCGAACGACCTTAATGAATGGCTGACGACGAATGGGTATGCAGGCCTGTCATCAAAAGAAGCCGGGATTATCTCGGACTACATAGCTGCAAAATGGCATTTCATTGCTGCAAAATTGAAACGAGACGGTAGCGGTCTGAGCAAACCGCATCCTGTCGCAGTAACATTCGAATCCGAACAGTGCATTTATCCAATGCGCCTGACTTCTGCTGTCGGCAACGACGTATATGTGGAGCTGTTCGTTGTCGCTTCAAATCCGGCCGCCTGTCCGCAGCTGACGCTTGATGTGGCAGACAGATATGAGTTCGACCTGATTTTGCCGGGCGCCTCCCTTAAGACCGATGAGGGCTTACCTGCTTATGCCGGCCGGTCATTCGGGCAGAATATCGGCCATCCTGATGCGAATGATTATCTGTGGGAAGGTTGTTTTGTCAGTAAGCTGTGTGATGTAATGAATCCGCAGCAGATGAATAAAGATATAATAATCAACTTTGACAAGCCGAATGCAAAGAGAAAGATGTACTTTACACAAGTAGCCGCGATTGAGATTGCTTTAGGAACAGGTATTAATCTTACATGGGTGGCTGTATTCGTATTAGCGTTCATTGGTAAAAAGAAGGTCGGGCAGACAGGTCGAATTAAAACACTTGCTAAAGTTTTTATACCAGCGGTAGTTATACTGATGGTCACTCCGGCCGTAGTTGGCTTGTTGCTTCCTAAAATACGACTAACAGGTATCAAGAAAAGAGATATACGCACCGAGATTCATTTCAGAAGAGAGCTTTATGAAGCAGTCGAGCAATTTGGGGACAAACTCGAAGAGTCTGGGATCGTAAAAAAAGCTGAAGCAGAAAATCTCCTGGCTGAATATTTTAAGTCCAGCAACATGAGGAATACGTATACCGGTGAGCAGATACGACAGGAGGATTCTCCCGGTAATTACATGGTGGCTGAAGATGAGCGCGGGATATTATTCAGGTTCTATGATTCAGCAGGTTTTCCTCATGATTGGGAAATTAAACCTGATATCGAAAGGTCTTCGCAGGGCGGCGATTAACTGCGTAAAATCCAAATAAAGTAGATGACTGCGTTTAGGAGTTCTAAGAGGTATTTCTTGACAGTGATTTGGGCGTAGGTTATTATTTTTTGTTGTCCGGGTAGTCAGGATGACGGCAGAAGGTTAAGGATAGCCTAATGGAACAAATTTCGCTCCACGCAGAACAGTCGAAACCCAGCGTTCTATACCAATGCCACCTGGGCCTTACGCGGAAATCACATCTTGCCCCGTTCGCCGGGTATCTGATGCCGTTGTGGTATTCGTCGATAAGCGAAGAGCACCGGGCGGTAAGACAGGCGGCAGGTATTTTCGACTGCACACATATGGGCATAATCGAATTCATCGGCCCAGACGCCGAGGATTTTCTAAACGTCACAGCAACCAACGACGCCTCGACACTTCAACAAGGCAAGGCACAGTACAGCTATATATTGGATACACAGGGGCGTGTCCTCGACGACATAATCGTCTATCGCAGAAGTCGAGAGAATTTTATGGTCGTCGTCAACGCGTGTAATGAGCAGAAAATCAAGACGTACCTTGCAGATTTGCAGAACGGCAAGGCCTGTGTTGACCAAAGCGACCCCGGCCGAACGGTGCCGCAGCGGGTCGAGATTCGTGACATGCACAATATAAACGGCGGAGAGGACTACAAAGTCGATATGGCTGTGCAGGGACCGGTATCTCTGGACCTGCTTAGCTGTCTTGCGGACGATAAGCTGAGGGCAGCCGTGGCGAACATGAAATCATTCACATTCGTCGAAGGACTAATCGGCGGCACTGAGTGTATAATCTCGCGGACAGGCTATACCGGAGCCAAAATCGGGTTCGAACTGTTCGTTCATCCGGCAGCGGCTACGGTACTATGGCGAAAGCTGCTTGATAAGGGCAAAGACCTCGGGGTCCTGCCGTGCGGCCTCGGTGCCCGCGACAGTCTGCGAATTGAAGCGGGATTGCCATTATACGGACATGAGCTGGCCGGGCCTTTCGATATTTCGCCGTTCAAGGCCGGATATGACTGGGCGGTAAAACTCGACAAGGAATTTTTCATCGGTAAAGAAGCCGTAGCCGAACGCGCACAGAAAACAAAAATGCAGGTAGCGAGGATAGAGTTGCCGGGCCAAAAGGGTATTCGTCCGGTCAGGCAGGATGATTGCGTTGTTAATACGAACAGCGAGTGCGTCGGATGGGTGCTCAGTTGTGCAAAGGTCGATGACACTCAAATCGCACTGGCGTATGTTAAAAAGAAAGCCACTCTCGAAGGGGCTGAACTGGCCGTCCATTATATGCCGCGAAAGGCCAATCACTCAGAGAGGACGCAACTGGGTGAAAAAATAAAAAGTGATATTAACGGCAAAGTGTTGAGTCGGTTTGCAAGATTCTGATAAAAGACTTAGCCACAGAGAACACAGAGAATTAAAGAATAAGCAGGAGATGCAGATGTTCCCCGAAGGACTGTTGTACACGAAAGAACATGAATGGGCCAAACTCGAAGGTAAAATCGCAACGATTGGAATCAGCGATTATGCGCAAGAGCAGTTAGGCGAACTGGTATATGTCGAACTGCCTGCAGTTGATAGTGAGTTTACTCAGGGCAAAGAGCTCGCCGTCGTCGAAAGCTCCAAGGCGGCAAGTGATGTCTATGCCCCGGTGACCGGAAAAGTAACGCAGGTCAATTCACAGCTCGTCTCGAAACCGGAATTGATAAACCAGGATTGTTACGGGGCGGGATGGATTTGCAAAATGGATATCACCGACGAGAATTCTTTGAAGAACCTGATGGATCCGAAGCAGTACGAAGAATACGTGAAAGGATTGTAGGCTCATGCCTTTCATTTCCAATACTCCGGCTCAGCAAAACCAGATGCTCGCTGATATCGGCCTGACTATGGCCGATTTGTTTGCCGATATTCCGAGTGATCTGCGAACAGGAAATTTCAATCTTCCCGACCAGTTGACAGAACAAAAGGTCCGTGAGCACCTGGCCGCCCTTGCCGGTAAAAACCACATTGGCCTGACGTTATTTCTCGGCGGCGGATTTTACGACCATTTTATTCCGGCGGCGATTTATTCAATTATCTCTCGCGGCGAGTTTTATACCGCTTATACGCCGTATCAGCCTGAATTGTCGCAGGGGACATTACAGGCCGTTTACGAATATCAGTCGGCTATTTGCCGGCTGACCGATATGGAAGCGGCCAACGCGTCGCTGTACGACGGCGGCACGGCGATGTATGAGGCGATGATGATGGCCCTTCGCATAACAGGCCGTAATAAGATTATCATCGACGACAGCGTCAACCCGATTTACCGCGTGATGATTCATTCCTATACACGCAACCTCAGTATTGAGCTTAACCAGACGCACTGCCTCAACGGCCAGGCCAACAGGGAGCAGATATTTAACGCGCTCGACGACAAAACCGCGGCGGTGATACTGCAGAACCCCAACTTCTTCGGCTGTATCGACGACTTTACAGACATCGCAGAAGCCGCACACGAAAAGGGTGCACTTTTGATTGTGTCCTGCTATCCGATATCGCTCGGAATCCTCAAGACGCCCGGCGCGATGGGCGCAGATATTGTTACCGGAGAAGGCCAGAGTCTCGGTATGCCGATGTCGTTCGGCGGGCCATATCTCGGTTTTATGTCGTCGAAAATGAAATACATTCGCAAAATGCCGGGCAGAATCGTCGGCCAGACCAAAGACAAAAACGACAGGCGAGCGTTTGTACTTACACTCCAGGCGCGCGAGCAGCACATAAGAAGAGACAAAGCCACGTCCAACATCTGCTCCAATGAAGCGTTGTGCGCATTGACCGCGCTGGTGTATCTTCTCCTGATGGGCAAGGAAGGCTTAGCTGAGACGGCGCAGCTCTGCGCCGATAAGGCAAATTACGCATACGAACGGCTGACGGCCATACCGAGTGTTAAACCTCACTTCAAGGCAAAATGGTTCTTCAATGAGTTTGTACTCGATTTGCCCGGCCAGGCAGCCGATGTTGTCGCCCGGCTGATTGAAAAAGGCTACGCCGCCGGTTTCCCTCTGAACAGATACTACGAAGGCATGGAAAACTCGCTGCTTGTTTGTGTCACCGAGAAAAGGACAAAGCAGCAGATAGGCATGTTCGCCGAGGCCCTGGAGAGCGTTCTATGAAACTGGTATTTGAAAAATCCATCGAAGGACGCAGGGCCGTAAGGATAGATTCAAGCGACGTTCCTTCGAAGATAAGTTTTAAGAAAGAGCTTCTGCGTGATAAAGCAGCGCCGCTGCCGGAACTCAGTGAGCTTGATGTCGTGCGGCATTTTACTGCACTCAGCAGAATGAATTTCGGCGTGGATACTAATTTCTATCCCTTAGGCTCCTGCACTATGAAGTACAATCCTAAGGTCTGCGAGAGAATAGCGTCTTATCCCGGCTTTGCGCATCTGCATCCCTTGCTGCCGCAGCTGGGATTGGGCGGAATGTTGACACAAGGGGCGCTGCAAATCCTCTATGAAACCGACCTGCTGCTTCGCCAGATTACAGGCATGGCGGGTTTTACGATGCAGCCGATGGCCGGTGCGCACGGCGAGCTGACCGGTATTATGATTATGGCCGCGTATCACAGGGACAAAGGTAACAAAAAGACAACGGTCCTCATCCCCGACAGCGCGCACGGTACGAACCCGGCCAGTGCGGCAATAGCAGGTTATAAAGTGCTTGCTGTACCAAGTAACGAAAAAGGTGTTATGGATGTTGATGCCTTAAAGAAAATGTTGAATAATGAAGTGGCGGGACTGATGCTGACCTGTCCTAATACGCTGGGACTGTTTAATCCGCACATCAAAGACATCTGCGAACTAATACACAGCGTCGATGGATTAGCTTATTATGACGGTGCGAATTTAAACGCAATAATTGGCAAGGCCCGGCCGGGTGATTTTGGTTTTGATATCGTACACCTGAATCTTCACAAGACCTTTGCGACGCCGCACGGCGGCGGCGGCCCCGGCGCAGGACCGGTAGGCATAACGGAAAGACTCATCGATTATCTGCCCGTCTCAATTGTCGTCAAAAGAAGCGACGGCACATTCGCGCTCGAGTACGACCGGCCGAAATCGATAGGATATATCGCACCGTTCTACGGCAACTTCGCGGTAGTGCTGAGGGCATACGTTTATATGCTGATGCTCGGAAAACAGGGACTGGCACACGTCGCTGAAAATGCCGTACTCAATGCAAATTATATCCGGGAAAAACTAAAAAGTTATTACAAACCCGCATCGGACGGAGTATGCAAGCACGAGTGTGTATTCAGTCCGACAAAGGAAATGCTCGAAAAGAGCGTCCACGCGATAGATATTGCAAAGGCTCTTATAGACAGGGGCTTTCATCCGCCGACGGTTTATTTTCCTGCGATTGTCAAAGAAGCCATGATGATTGAGCCGACCGAGACTGAAAGCAAAGAGACCCTCGACGAATTCATCGAAGCGATGATAGAAATAGCAAAGCTGGCAAAGACCAATCCGCAGGAGTTGAAAAAAGCACCGGTCACGACACCGGTATCACGGCCTGACGAAACGGCCGCGGCGAAGAACCTTGATATTGCTTATCTGGCCGAATAGCTCCCAGGTCCTTGTGAAGTAAATCCTTTGATTCGCGTGTCACCGTCAAAGGTTTTAGTTTCAATATGATGCAGGTTGACCTCTTCATTCGAATCGGCCAAGGCCTGTGCAATATCAGCAGAGCCGGCGCTGCCGAGAATCTTCGGCGCGATGTAAACGCACAATTCATCGGCCAATCTTTCGCGCAGGAAGGAAGCGAGCACTTTCGGGCCGCCTTCGACTAAAAGCTGTTGGATGCCTCTTTTGCTCAGCTCATCGAGTACGAAGGCAAGATTGGATTTGCCCTGCAAGTCGCCGAAGGCAAGAATTTCGACGCCGGCCTTTTCGAGAGATTCGGTTTTACCGGCATCAGCGGCAGCCGAACCGGTATAAGTGACGACTATAACCGGCTGTTTGTTTGCGGTCTTTACTAACTGACTGCTGAGGGGTATGCGAAGATGATTATCCATGACAATTCGCGTCAGTTTTTTACTTTTGCTGCCCGGGCCTCGCGGTGTAAGCAGCGGGTCGTCGGCAAGGACGGTATTAATTCCGACGAGGATAGCCTGGGCCCGGTTACGAAGTTTATGGGCGTCTTTTCTGCTCGATTCGCAGGAAATCCATTTGTTTTTTTCGTCAGCGTAAGCCAGTTTGCCGTCGATACTCTGCGCCCATTTGAGGATTACCCACGTTCTGCCGGTAGAGGCGAATTTTATGAACGGGGCATTGAGCAGTTTCGCCTCCTGCTCGCAGATACCGACTTCCACATCGATACCGGCCTGGCGGAGCTTTTCGAAGCCTTTACCGCGGGCATGTTCCGACGGGTCAGTCATAGCGGCGACGAGCTTTGTGATGCCGGCATCGATAATTACTCTTGTACAGGCGCCGGTCTTGCCGATATGGCAGCACGGTTCGAGCGTGACGTACATCGTGGCACCCTTTGGATTTGCACCGAGGTTTCTGCAGTCGTTGAGCGCGTTTATCTCGGCGTGTGGCCCGCCGAAAGATTTATGCCAGCCTTTGCCTATGACCTGTCCGCCCTTGACGATAACACAGCCGACAGCCGGATTCGGTTCGACAGAACCGGTTCCACGTGCGGTGAGCTTCATAGCTTTGAGCATGTATCTTTCGTCGGGCGTCACAGCATCTCCAGGAATTGTTTTTCGTTTAGGATTTTAATTCCGAGGTTGTTTGCCTTGTCGAGCTTGGAGCCGGGTTCGTCGCCGGCTACTACGTAATCGGTGTTTTTGCTGACGGATGAGCTGATTTTGCCGCCGTTGTCTCTTATCATTTTTTCGATGTCGCTTCGTTTGTAATTCGGCAGTGTGCCGGTGATGACGAAGGTTTTGCCGTTGAGTTTTTTGCCGGATGTCTTTTCTGCCTTTGGTTTAACACCGGCTTCGAGGAGCTGGTTGACGATTTTTTTATTGCGAGGCTCTTTGAAATAATCGCCGATGCTCTCGGCCATGGACGGGCCTATCTGGTCAATGGATTCGAGCGTTTCGGCATCTGCATCCATCAGCTTCTGTAATGAGCCGAAATTCTCGGAGAGTATCTGAGCGGATTGACTGCCGATTAGCGGGATACCCAGAGCGGCGATGAGCCGCCACAACGGCTGAGTCTTGCTTTTATCAATAGAAGCTATTACCTTCGAAGCACTTTTGTCTGCCATTCGTTCAAGGCCGAGCAAATCGGATTTGGTCAGCCTGTACAAGTCGGCAAAGCTTGTGACAAGGCTGGTATCGACAAGCTGTTCTATGAGACTGGTTCCGAGATTTTCGATATCCATCTGGTCGCGGCCGGCGAAGTATCTGAGTTTTTCTTTTAGCCGGGCGGTGCAATTGTCACTGAGGCAGCGGACGCAAACGCCGTTTTGGTCCTTCGCGACAGGTCCACCGCAATTGGGGCAGCTTGCCGGGATTTTATATTTGTGAGCACCGGCAGGACGGTACTGCTTTTTGACCTCTACGACCTGCGGAATTATCTCGCCGGCCTTTTCGATTATTACAGTGTCACCTTCGCGCACGTCGAGCCTTTGTATCTGGTCGAAATTATGGAGGGTGGCGCGTTTTACAGTAGTTCCGGATAACCGGACGGGTTTGAGGTTTGCAACGGGCGTCAGGGCTCCGCTTTTTCCGACCTGGACGACTATCGATTCAACGATAGTCTCGGCCTGTTCTGCCGGGAACTTATAACTGATACACCATTTTGGGGCGCGGCCGGTAAAGCCGAGAATATCGCGCTGGTCGAGACGGTTTAATTTGATGACCATCCCGTCGATTTGATAGCCGAGACTAAGGCGCTTGTCGGCAAAGCCCATGCAGGTGTTTATCACATCGTCAATTGTTTTTGCCTTTTTGATGTGCGGATTTACGGGCAGACCGAGCTTCTTAAACCGCTGCAGCGTCTGGTAGTGATTATCGGCAAGCGGCTGACTCATTTCGCCGGTTGCGTATGCGAAAAAGGAAAGGTTTCTTTGTGCGGTGATTCTTGCATCAAGAAGTTTCAGCGAGCCTGCCGCCGCGTTTCGGGGATTGGCAAAGGCAGCCTCGTCCGATTCGGCGCGGAGCTTATTGAGTTCGACAAACGATTTAGTCGGCATATAAACCTCACCGCGCACCTCGAGCACATCGGGGATTTTTCCATCGTCGAGCAGCGCAAGCGGGACAGCCTTGATTGTGCGGACATTGGCGGTGACGTTATCGCCGGTTGTTCCGTCGCCGCGTGTGGCGGCGGTTTTGAGGATGCCTTTTTCATATCGCAGGCTGATGGCCAGGCCGTCGATTTTCGGCTCTACAACATAATCATAATCTTTGGTCCTAAGTCCCTTTGCCACGCGTTCATCGAAGGCTCTTAGTTCATCAGCGTTATAGGTATTATCGATGCTTAGCATAGGGATGGCGTGGGTTACGGTCTCGAAGCCTTCGAGCGGCTGACCTGCAACCCGCCGGGTAGGTGAATCTTCGGTAATCAGTTCGGGTTGCTGCTGTTCGAGTTTTTTCAGTTGGGCAAAGAGGCTATCGTACTGCCGGTCGGTGATTTCGGGCTGATTCAGTACGTAGTAAAGGTAGTCGTTTCTGCGTATCTGCCGCCTCAGATGTTCGATTTTTTTTTGCGCCGATTCTGCCATACGTAACTTTATATGTTCGGCATCGACGTTTCGCAACAGCAATTTAGAAGTGCCTGATGTTCTTAGAAGAACAGCCAGTCGCCGATTAAGTATATGACGACCGTAAGCACTGCGGCGATGGGTACCGTTACAAGCCATGATACAAAGATTGAGCGGACTACATTGCGGTCTATTGCGGTAATACCACGGGCCATGCCGACGCCGATTATTGCACCGACCAGTGTATGGGTTGTGCTGATAGGCAGGCCCATCCTGGAGCAGACAAGCACAGTTGTCATACCTGCTAAATCAGCAGCTACTCCGCGCGAAGGTGTAATCTCGGTCACTTTTTCACCCATTACACGCATTACCCTATAACCAAAAGTCGCTAATCCTATAGCGATGCCCATTCCGCCGAGAATCAGAAATTTTATATCCACCGGCACTTTCCCGGGAACAGTACCATTTTTTACAATTTCGGCAACGGCCGCCAGCGGCCCTATCGCATTGGCAACATCATTAGCGCCCTGGGCGAATGCAACACTGCAGGATGTGAATATGACCAGGATAGCAAAACGTTTTTCGACCTGAGCCAGTTGCTGTTCCATAGTTAATTCGCCATCAGCGTATTTTTTCCTGTTTTCCATAAAAGACGTAAACGCCGCTGCAAGCAATCCTCCGACAATGCTGATAGCTAAAGCCTGCGGAGCAGTCAGGTCCAGATGCAGGTTTTTCAGACCTTTATAGATGACCAAAAGAATTAATATGGAAAAGGTCACAAAAACGCATATAGGTACACCTTTGCGCGCAGCTCGTTCCGGATGTTCCACACTAAGTATGTAGCGCGATATCAGTTTAAATAGTGTAAAGGCAAGAAGTCCGCCTGCGATCGGGGAGATAAACCAGCTTGCGACAATCTGGCCGAGCATGTCCCAGTGGACATTTCCGAAACCCACACGCAGAATGGCAAAGCCAACAATCGCCCCGACGATTGAATGTGTGGTCGAAACAGGCATCCCAAGAAATGACGCTAAGTTCAGCCAAAGCGCCGCGGCAAGCATGGCGCAAACCATACCATAGGCCAGTATCATCGGGTCCTCGGCAAAGGCTTGTGTTTCAATTATGCCTTTGCGAACAGTGTCGGTAACATGTCCGCCGACCAGAACCGACCCGGCAAAATTGCATATTGCAGCCAATACGATAGCCCAAAAGATCTTTACGGACTTCGAACCAACAGCATCGGCCATCGAATTTGCCACATCATTGGCGCCGATATTCCAGGCCATGTATGCGGCGATTACGATTGCGACAATTACAAGGATTTCCATCTATACTGCACTCCGTTGCCCAGCCGGTTACTTTTTGCGGATAATTATCCTGAGATACTTTGCGGTTTTCTCTGCGTTGTTCGATACCTGGCTTAGCTTCTTGCAGTACTTATCAAGGAACATGATTGTAATAGGGTCAAGTTTGTCCTCCATACCGTAAAACTTTTGTGCAAATTTTCTCTCGAGCCTGTCAACTTTCCATTCCTGCTCTCCGATTTTCTCTATCTCTGCGAGAAATTCTTCGGCTTCCTCTCCGCCAAAGGCCGCTTCGGCCAATGAAGATATTTTCTCAGCCAGGCCCATCAGGTGCTCACTGACGTTTATAACCTGAGTTACCAAAGCCTTAAAGTCATCCTGGAGTTCGTTCGGAACCTTTGTTTTTCGAAGCAGCAGCAAAACGGCGAAGTCTTCGGCCGCGTCGGCGACATCATCCTGATACGCCAGATACTCACTGATTTCCGTTCGGCCGACCGACAGAAAATACATCTTGCTTATGCGGTCGCGGAGTGAGGTTTTGAGCTTATCGGCTTCATGCTCGGTCCTTGACATCAGGTTGTGAAGCTCTTCGATTTTGTCGTAGTCCTGCGCCAGCAATGCATCAGTTAAGGGCTGCAGCAATTTCACGCATTCGTGTACCTTATTCGAATGCTCCTGTAATTGCGCGAAGGGTGATGGCGCAAAGAATTTGTTCAGCACTCCCATCATATTCTCCTTACACTTGAAAGAAAGGCCCGTAAGCACCCGGCATAAACGCATCTTTGGTAAGAAGCGTGCCGTAGCTGCCTTTTATCAATTTTGCCCGCATCGGTCAACAGCGTTTTTGGCGCATTTAGGTTATCTGCCGGTCCGCTAAAACTTGAGTTTGACTAAGAAGCCATTTTGCTGTTTAATCTGCTGCGATTTGCAGCTAAACGACATGGAAGAAGGGTCTTTTTTGGGAGAATGTGCTATGCCCCGACGAACGGATATCAAGAAGGTGATGATTATAGGTTCCGGTCCGATTGTCATAGGTCAGGCGTGCGAATTCGATTATTCAGGCACGCAGGCCTGTAAGGCGCTTCGCAAATTAGGCTACGAGATAGTTCTGGTCAATTCCAATCCCGCTACGATTATGACGGACCCGGGGACGGCTGATGTGACGTATATCGAGCCCCTTAACGTTGCTACCTTGACGAAGATAATCGAAAAAGAACGGCCTGACGCCCTGCTTCCGAATCTTGGCGGCCAAAGCGGCCTGAATTTATCCTCAGAATTATTCAAAGCCGGTGTATTACAAAAATACGGTGTCAGGGTCATAGGTGTACAGGTCGATGCGATAGAACGCGGGGAAGACAGGATTGCATTTAAGAACACTATGAACAAGCTGGGCATAGAGATGCCTGCAAGCGAACCCGCATACAGTGTAGATGAGGCACAAAAAATCGCAAAAAAGCTCGGTTATCCGGTCGTCATTCGCCCGGCCTATACTATGGGAGGTACCGGTGGAGGACTGGTCTATAACGTCGATGAACTAAAAGTCATCGCTGCCAGAGGATTATCCGCAAGTCTTGTCGGACAGATTCTTGTAGAAGAATCGGTACTTGGATGGGAAGAGCTGGAGCTGGAGGTTGTCCGTGACTCAAAGAGCCAGAAGATAACGGTCTGCTTCATCGAAAACGTCGATGCGATGGGAATACACACAGGCGATTCGTACTGCACCGCCCCTATGCTGACTATCGATGAGAAACTGCAGGAGAAGCTGCAGAAATACTCGTACGATATCGTAGATGCTATCGAGGTCATCGGCGGTACGAACATACAGTTCGCCCATGACCCCCAAACAGGACGGGTAGTAGTAATCGAGATTAACCCGAGGACGTCGCGCTCATCGGCCTTGGCTTCCAAGGCCACAGGTTTCCCTATAGCGCTGGTGTCGTCGATGCTGGCAGGAGGTCTTACGCTCGACGAAATCCCGTACTGGAGGGAAGGGACGCTCGAAAAATACACCCCGTCAGGAGAATATGTCGTAGTCAAGTTTGCCCGCTGGGCGTTTGAGAAATTCAAAGGGGTCGAAGACAAGCTCGGTACACAGATGCGGGCGGTGGGTGAAGTGATGAGTATAGGCAAGAATTACAAAGAGGCCTTTCAAAAGGCTATCCGCTCTCTGGAAAACGACAGGTACGGCCTTGGCTTTGCAAAGAATTTCAACAAGCTTTCGCTCGAAGAACTGATGACAAAAGTAAGCACGCCGACCAGCGAGCGACAGTTTATTATGTACGAGGCCCTTCGTAAGGGGGCCACGCCGAAGGAACTTTTTGAAAAAACATATATCAAGGAATGGTTTATCGGGCAGATGGCTGAACTTGTCGCACTTGAGGAAAAGCTCTTGAAGTATAAAGGCAAGGCCCTTCCCGACAAGCTCCTTACCAAGGCCAAGAAAGACGGATTCGCCGATAAGTATCTGGCGCAGATACTCGGTACGACTGAAGATAAAATCCGCAGCAAGAGGAAAAAGCTTGGTGTCGTCGAAGGGTGGGAGCCGGTGCCTGTAAGCGGTGTTGAAAATGCGGCTTATTACTTTTCGACATACAACGCTCCGGACAAGGTAAGTGTGACAAAGAACCGCAAGGTCATGGTATTGGGCGGCGGCCCGAACCGAATCGGACAGGGCATAGAGTTTGATTA
>CAZOVR010000045.1:0-23456 GCA_964583405.1 uncultured Pirellulales bacterium | reverse complement strand
TATTTAGCCCCCTGGCCTTTATCCCGGCGGCTTGTCCCGCCGTAGTTCCTTAGGAACGAAGGCGGAAGCCGGGGGGCCCGATGTCTTATATCGGGACGGAATGGGATATTTCAGCTTTGATGCAAGTTCCAAAGGAACAGCAGACGTGGGTTACAAACCGGTGCGGCAAGGCTACTTGCCGGGAGGTTTGTACCTATGGATGCAAAAGGCGTCAAAATCGCCTGCATCAAAGCAAAATCCGCGTTAATCCGCGCAATCCGCGGATAAAATATATTTCTTCATGTAGGATTTGATGTAATCCCGTTAGGGATGTGGACGAGTTTTGCAGTAGTGAAGATTTCAAGCTTTGACGCATAGCTCCAGGGAGAGTTGTGGTCGAGTTGCAAGGTTTGAGCAAGCAACAGTGGAAATTTTGGCTTTGGAGCATGGCTCCAAAAGGAGCCGTGGACGAGGCCGAAAATCTTGAGCAAGCAACGTTGAAGAATGAATGCCGGCTTTGACGCATGTCCCAAAGGGATAGTGGATGAGTTGAAAGGGCAGAGCAAGCAATGTTGAAGGAGGAATTCTGGCTTTGAAGCATAGCTCCAAGGGAGCTGTGGTCGAGTTGAAAGGTTTGAGCAAGCTGGCTTGCAGAAAACCTTAAAACGAGAACACATTGGCGTCGCAGACACCTGCGCCAAAGCAAAATCCGTGAAATCCGCGTAATCCGTGGTTGAACCTCTTTATGCTCTTCATGTCCTTCATGGTGAGAAATCTGCATTTTTTTCAAAAAAACTGCACTTTTTGCTTGACTTCTGTTCAAAATATGGTATAATACCGTTGTTGTTTGATAAAGTGTTAACTTAAGCAAGTCAAATGTTCAACACTATTCGTCAAAATTTGTGTCTTTTTACTTTAAAACACTACCTAAATAACAAAATCCGCGCTAATCCGGGAAATCCGCGGATAAAAAACAGCGTAAATCCAGCCTTTGGCAAAAAATATGTCAATATCTATAGTCGAGTTGCAAGGTTTGAGCAAGCTCGCTTGCAGAGAACCTTAATACGAGAATATAAGAGCTGTCGAAGACGCCTCTGCCAAAGCTATTTCTCTGTGTTCTCTGTGTTCTCAGTGGTGAAAAAAATCCGTGTGAATTCGTGTACCTGTCCTGAGCTAAGTCGAAGGAATCAGCGGTTAAAAAATGCAAAAGTGGCAAATACCGGTTGTCTAATCACTATGTTATTTTACAAAACAAACCCAATTTTATGCGTTTTTAGCCCATAAATCACGATTCGACGAAAAAACAAACCCAATTCAAACCCAATTTTCGCCCAAAAACAGCTTATTGCCCAAAAACGAACCCAAAACTAACCCGATCTTGTATCGGCGTAGTCCCGATGATTTATATCGGGGCGAAGCCAATTATTGGCTTTGTTTTTGGGTGAGGATTTGGACCAGGTTGTATTTAGCCAGCAGGTCCAGCCGGGCCTTGGCGATTTGGTCGAGCATTTCCGGCTGGTTGGGTACGACCTGGGCGAAAGAGGCGCCGGCGAGGATTGAACTGATGCTGTCGAGAGTAATATTGGCGGGGTCCTTCGCAGGAATTAGGCCTACCTTCGGCTCGGAGGTGCGGGCAATAAGGCCTTTTTCAATCAGCAGGGCGAAAATTCTGTCGCCGAACTCGGCGGGGATGTTCAGTCTGCTGAGTATCACCTCCGGCTCGACGGGGGCGTTGTTCTGCTCGAAGGCTTCGGCGATTTCGCGGACGATGTTAAGGGCGGTGATATCGTTTGCGATAAAGTGGTATTGTCTCCTTTTTGCTTCGGCAAGCTCGGCTGATTCGAGTGTAGTAAGGTGCTGCATTGTAAATGTCAGTTGGAGACCGAACAGAACGATGAGCCAGGTGATATAAATCCACAATACCGACAGTGGGACCAGTCCGAGGACGCCGTAAACCTTGCCGTATGGGAGGAATTCTATTATGTAAAGTGCGAAGAGGTATTTTACGACTGACCAGATGAGTGCGGCGAATGCTGCGCCCCAGAGGGCGACTTTGGCCTGTACTTTTGTGTTGGGCAGGATGTAGTACAAAAGGAAGAACGCGACGGTCGCGATGAAAAACGAGATTACGGGCGCGAAATTGGAAAAAAGGGTGGTTCCGAGTTTGCCGAGCAATGCACTCCGGGCGGTGACGTATATACCAAAGCCGAGCAGGAACGGTCCGAGGGTGAGCAGAGCCCAGTAGTTGATGATTCGGTGAAGGAAGCTTCGGGGTCTGCCGACGTGCCAGATGTTGTTGAATGAGCGTTCTATTGTTGACAGCAGGGCAAGTGCGGCCCAGATTATAATGACGGCGCTAATTAGCGCGATTGTTCCCTGGCTGAAGCCTTCGAAGATGTCACCGACGATTTTGTTGAGGTGTTCGGTGAACATAATTTTTTTGCCGGGATTTTGCGGGTCGGGGAACTGAAGTGCCGACAGATGCAGTTGCTGTTCGACGAAAGTCTGGACCCTGTCGCCGAGGTGGCTATATGCGGGCATAGCATGGAAGATTAAAAGAGTGACGACGGCCAGCGGGATAATGCCGAAGATTGTGTGGTAAGCCAGGGCGGCGGCCTGCTGGCCTGCGCGGTTTTTGCGGAGCAGCCTTGCGCAATGGTACCAGAGTCTTACCTGAAAGACGGCGAAGCGTCCGGCCCTGCCTAACTGGGCGGTCGGGGTTGAAAGCAGTTTGTCAAACATTGCCTGTTCCTTTTTATATTCAGGTCGCGCCAGGGTATTATCGGCAAAAACGGATTAGAGGTTTTTCAATACTTCCTTTAATCCTTCCTGAATTAAGGTGTCCCTGATTAAAGCGCCCCAATCAATGCCCGGCTTGTCGTAAGTGCCTGTGAAATTACCGGTTATTCTGCCGGATGTGTTTTCTTCGCCGACCCTTACGGTTTTGCCCGTTGTATATGGTGTAATGACCTTTGAACCTACGATGCTTTTATTGATAAGGTTGATTCGTCCGACGAAATTGAAAGGATTATTACCGGCGTTGAGCTGCATATTGTCGTATCTAACCAGGCCGTCTTTTGCGGTTATGAGCGTGGGCAGGATTTCCATTTGGCCGGAATCGGCACCGGGCCTGATTCTTGTTATGAGGTCAAAAAATCCTGAGGCAAGGCGCATATCTTTGACAAAGAAGTTTCCGTCGAGCAGCAAATCTTTCGGGCCCGCATCTTTTAAAGGAATAGCAAGCGTTTGGGCTGTGAAGGTGGCGACCCCGCTGAAGCGGTCGACGTCTTTGAAGATTGGGTTTAAATACTGCAGGAGTTTTATTGAGACCCTTTCGTCAACTTTGACTTTGTCGAGGATGGTCAGCGGCTCGGTGATGGCCAGCAGCGTCGGGGACTTTGTGAAGTCGGCTTTTGCGGCGAAGGTCATAGTCCCTTCGTTTACTTTCATTGTAAATTTCGGGATGTCGAGCAGGCCTTTGTTGACCTGGACGGCTATTTGTGAAGGCTGGGAGACGGTGAAGCCGCGATACTCGGCTTTGTCGAAAGCGACCTTGATTGGTTTGGTGCTGAGGTTCGCCAAAAGCTGGTCGGGCTTATCAGCGGGATAGGAGGTGGAAAATTCAACGGTTGTTTTATTCTTTCCTTCGATTGTAAGGTCGCTGGGCATAAACGCCGAGAGCAATGTGCTGACGAATTTCCACTCGTAATCGCAATCGACTTTGGCCGACATTGTTTTCTGGTCTTTGACTGTCTCGGTCTTGTAGTTGCCTTTCATTTTGATGTCAGGATTAGTCAGGTCGAAACTTACGTCAGTTTTTTCTGCGGCTATAGTTGCGTCAAGTTTTGCGGTTACCAGACCAAGTGTATACTGTCCGGTCTTCGGTGTTCCGTAGGAAAAATCCTGTATCTGTGTAAAATCGGTAACAATTTTCGTTGTTTGTTCATCGAGTGAAATGCGAAGTTTCGAGATTGCGTTACCAGCCATTGAGAGTTTTTCCGGATATGAGGAGCTGAGCATCAGGAAGGGACGAATTCTGGCGAGGTCGACCTGTGCGTCTATTGGGAGAACGATGGGTTTATTCGGTTTCTTTTCTGCGGGCAGGAAGCCATTTTTGACTTCGAGTTTTCCGAAGGCACCAGCGCCGGAGAGGCTGTTGATTTTGATATCACTTGTTTTTCTTTCTATGTCGAGGTCCATAGTGATATCGGCCTGCGGTTCGGAGGCGGTTTGTCCGTCGGGGGTGGTCAGATGCAGGTTTTCTATTTTTGAGCTGCCCGCGACGTTGATAGTGTCATCCGCCGAGGTGATTTTTCCGACGCTTGTTACAAGTCCGGCAGTTTTATAGCCGCCGAGGTTGATAAAAGAACCAAGCTCGGACTGGAGCTTCTGCAGGTTTACGTTCGCCTCGTAAGCGAGGAGTTTGTCGGTGCCTGTGCATTTGACCTGAGCGAATGAAGAGGCGGCCTGGAGCTTTTCGAAGTTGACGGTTGATTTGTCGGAGCTGATGAGCACCTGGGCCTCGATAGGCTCTGACAGGGCGACAGGCTGACGGTCGACCAGACCAGCCAGGCCGGTGATTCGAAAGTCGGCTTCGATTTGGGCCTTGTCGGCCTGTGTTGTGCGGTTGATGTTGCCGGAGAGTTTTCCTGATGTTATTGTCGTTCCGGGTTCGAGCTTGAGTGTGTTGGGCATCTGGTTTGCGACTGCGGGCAGGTCAACGTCGACGGTTGCCTTGAGGTCGTAATCTGCTCTGGGTTCTGTAAACTGAGAAAGTGATTTGAGGTCGGTCGGGACCTTACCGGCGGCGTCAAGCTTTGCCCAGTCGGTAGTGAGTGAGAGCTTATCGACGTTGTAAAAATCTTTTTGCTGCGCCAGCGCGACGTCAAGATTCAGGGCCGAAGTTTTGAACCTGTCGCCCTTGACTGCGGGTCCGCCTACGTCAATATTGCTTCCGGTTGCGGTCCCGGTGAGGTTTTGCAGCTTCGAGTCTTTGAAGCGGGTTTTGATATTTGCGGTGAGCAAGCCTTTGGCGTCGAGCTGCACATCAGCAAGGTCGAACAGAGGCGCCAACATACTGAGTTGTAATTCATTGACTTCAACGGCGAGTTCGCCGCTGATTTTCGTTGGGTTGACGATACCTTCGGCGTGAACGGGGGTAGGATTGGCGGAATCGGCGAGGAGCATATCGGCTGCGAAGGTGTTCATCCTGTCGGGGCCTTTGAAGTTGAGGCTGGAATCGATATCGGCAAGGTGAATTGTGTTCGATTTAGTATCTGTGACTTTGACGTCACCGTCGTTTATGCGGAGGTCGATTCTGCTTACGGGCAGTTGTGGGGCGGCGGTTTTTTCTTCGGAAGGTTTTTCAGTGGTTGTCGGGGCGGGACGTTTTCGCAGGTCGATGGATATTTTCGGTTCGTTCACAATTGTTTCGCCGAATGACAGGTTGCCGGCGAGGATAGCGCCGTATTTGGGCATAGTGCTGAGCTGTTTTATCCTGACGGAGGTCTGTCCGAAGTCGTCATCATAGGCGAAGCCGGTCAGGCTGACACCTTTGAACCAGCTCATTGAAAGTGAGGCGAAGTCCGTTTTGCCTTCGACGGATTCGTTTATTTTTGCAAGTATGGTCTTTCGGCCTCTGTCGGAGGAGATATAGGCGGGGACCACTACCGCCAGCGTGATTGCCAGCAAGGCCAGTAAAGCAATTATCACGGTCAGTATAATTTTGAGCGGTTTACGTTTTTTGGCTTTTCCATTTTGTCGTTTTTCAGGTTTCATTTTTCCGGCCCTTTCAAATCTGGTGTTTCAGGAACATACTCGGAAAATCTACCGTTTGAAGATGTCAAATTTGCTCCCATTTAGTTTACGTCTGAAGCCTGTAAAGTTCAACTAAAGTTTGAATTCTGCGATGACGAGGGCCGGAGAAGGGGCGGTAGCCGATAGAGCCCTCTAAAACAACCCGAATTATGTTGCCAAAAAGTCACGTTAAGTGTAATATGGCTATACTGTTATAAGTGAAAGACAATAAGAAATATGAAGTTCATCATCACTATATTTCGGGACGAAGATGGCATTTTTATTGCCGAATGTCCATCTATTCCCGGTTGTATCAGCCAGGGCAGGACAGAACAAGAAGCTGAGGATAATATTCAAGATGCGATTAAAGAGTGTCTTGAGATACGAGCTGAAAAGGGGATGCCCATGACCGTGGCTACTCATCAGGTGGAGGTCAATGTTTAATGGTCTCGATGCCGGTATGAAGGTTCGTGAAGTTATCAAAATGATAGAGGCCGACGGCTGGCTGATAGTGGCAACCATAGACAGTATAAACATCCCCAAAAGCGCGGACGTGTAACAATCGCGGGCAATCTAAACCACGATTTGTCACCCGGCACATTAAACAGCGTATTAAAGCAGGCACAATTGAAGAAGAAAGGATAGTGTTATGTATCGGTTTTTAGTTGTTATTGAAAAGACAAACGGTAATTACTCGGCATACTCCCCGGACCTGCCCGGTTGTGTAGCGACGGGCGACACTATCGAGGATGCTGAGCGAAGCATGTACGAAGCAATGGAAATGCACATATAGGGATTAATCGAGGATAGTATGCCTGTCCCTAAGCCCTGCTCCACAGCAGAATATATCGTTGTTAAATAAGGTTTTAGGGCTAAAGGGGTCTCGGCAAGGTGAAAAATATAAAAGCTTTACCCACCCTGAAAAAAGTACGAGTGAATGATTCAATCGCGGGGGTTCGCAAAGCAGCATGCAGGACGATTAGCTATTTTTTCACGGGTTTAAAGCCCGTGCTACGTTTTGAATTCGGCGATAATGGGTGTATGGTCGCTGGGACGCTCGGCGGCGCGAGGCTCTTTGTCGATGTAACAGGCGGTGCATTTTTCGGCGAGGGGTTTTGTAGCCATGATGTGGTCTAATCGCCAGCCGAGGTTCCGCTTGAATGAATTTGGCAGGCGGTAGTCCCAGAAGGTGTATTGGCCCGGCTCGTCGCAGTGTTTTCTAAATACATCAACGAATCCCCATTCGATAACTTTTTGCAGGGCCTTGTGGACGTCGGGATGATAGCAGACGCTGCCGAGCAGGCCGTCGGGGTCGTAGAGGTCGCGGGCTTCGGGTGCGATATTGAAATCGCCCAGCCAGACGAGCAAGTCGGTCGGCTTAAAGCGGGCTTTGAAATATTTTAACAAGCGGCCGAACCACTGCAGCTTATATTGAAACTTATCTGAGTCCGGCTCGAAACCCTGTGGGATATATGTGTTTATGATATTTAGTTTTTTGACCGTTGCTCTGAGCAGGCGGGGCTCGTCTTTTGGTTCGTCATCGAGGCCGAAGGAGAGGTTCTGTATTTTGTGGGGCGAGAATAAGGCGACGCCGTTATAGGACTTCTGGCCTTTGAAGGCGCAGTTGTAGCCGATTTCGCTGAATGGTCCGGTCGGGAAATCCGGGTCCTGGACTTTCGTTTCCTGAAGGCAGAGTACGTCGGGCCTGTTCTGCTGCATCCACTGTGTTATTATCGGAAGTCTTGTCCGGATGGAATTGACGTTGAAGCTTACAATTTTCATATGGTTGTTTGCCTCGTGCAATAAAGTACACAAAAACGACTTTGATGTCCGATATTTCCCATATAGCCTGAAGGAGTCTAAGTGTTCGGCATTGGGTAATTATGTTTACTCCGTGGTGTTTAGGCAAGAGGCTTTGAAGAATTTACCTTAAAGTTTGTGTTTTACCTTAACAAAGGAGTGCCAGGTAATGTTAAAGAAATTTCTATTAATAATGTTATTGGCGATACTTAGCGTATCTTTGATAGGCTGTCAGACTGTATCGGGTGTGGGGGGCGACATTCAATGGACGGCACAGGCAACGTCTGATTTACTGGAAGGCAATTAAGGCTTTTGTTTCGGCCGCCTTGCGTTACAGGGTACAGTGTTCGTCCAACCATCAAAGCTTTTCAAACCAGGCTTTCATCAGAAACCTGCAGTTGCGGCTTTATTTCTACGCCTTTGATTTGCTCAATGTCGATGTTTTTTTTTGCAGGACGCACAGCGGGGGGAGGTGTTTGTGTAAGCGGTTTTTCGGCAACGTAGCTTTCGACGATGGTCAGCAGGGCCATAAGGAAGCTGAGTATGCTCTCGGCACCCTGGTTTAGGTTGACTCCGGTCGGAGTAAGGCCGTCGTGACAACCTTTGGTCCTGAAGTTGTAAACGGGCACGGCAAGGTCGTTGGCGCCGAGGAACCAGTCGAAGGCCTTTCTCTGTAACTTCATGTATTCTTTGTCTTTGGTTATTTCATAGGCATCACTCAGCATCATAACAGTTCCGGCGGCTTCGATGGGCTGCTGGTCCCACTTTGCTTTTTTTGCGCCTCTTTCATACCAGCCGTGACATCCGACGAAGCTGAAATGGTTTCCGTTGAATATCTTCTCGAGCAGGAATTTACAGGTTTTCCGGGCGACCTGAAGATATTTGTCGCCGAGGGTTCGGCTGGCAACGAATAAAGCATGCGGCAGAATAGCGTTGTCGTACGTGAGGATGTTTTCGAACCACTGCCAGTCAGGCAGATTATTTTTCTCAAATTGAGTTACCAATTCGTTTGCTGCTGCTGCCATTCGCCTTTTGATGTCGCTGGCGCCCGGGAACTGTTCCAGATAGTCATTCATGCCGAGTATTGAATAGGCCATGGCCCGGATATACCGTATCGGGATATTTGGAACGATTCTGTCGAAGGCGTCTTTTGCGATAGACAGATAGGTCGAGGAGGGCGGATTTGCCATAACGGTGCCCAGCGCCCACAGAGAACGCCCGAGAGCATCATGGGGGGACTCATTCCTGGCCCATCTTCGGTCGAAATTCAAGAGATTTCTGACGCGGCCGTCCTCGTTCTGTGCGTACGTTATAAATGAAAGATAAGTATCGAAGAGTTTCAAGGTCTCCGGGTCGGGGTACTGGTTATAGTATTTGGTCATTACGATAACGGCCCTGGCGTTGTCGTCGGTGGTGTAACCGAAGTTTCTGTTGGGGACTTTAAATTTTGCGTGCTGGTACATACCGGTGTCGTCAGTGAGTCTTTTGATATGCACTAATGAAGGCTCAGGTACGTGCATATCGAGTGAATGTTCTGCGGCGGTCTCTACGGGCCTTTGTGTTACTCGAACCGGCAGTGATTTTGCGTTGAAGATTTTCCAGTATGTCTGTCCGATCTTTGGCCAGGTCCTGCTTCGGCCGTAGTCGTATGCTCGTCTGCGAAGAGAATAGAAAACAGACTCGTCTTTCAGTATTCGGCTGATTTCGTCGGCCATCTGCTTATGGTCGCCGAACGGTACAATTACACCGCGGCCTTGTGCAAGCAGCTCTTCGGCGGCCCAGTATGGAGTTGAGACCACAGCCTTTCCGGCTCCGATGGCAAACGAGAGCGTTCCGCTGGTAAGCTGTTCCCGGTTAAGATACGGAGTGACATAAACATCGGCTGCACAGAGGAAGTTATGCAATTCCATTTCGTCAACAAATCTATTGTGGAAGATAACGTTTTCGGTCAGTCCTAATTCTTTAACAATTCGCTGCAGGCTGAAGCGATAAGATTCACCATCGTGCTTCAGCACCGACGGGTGTGTCATTCCGAGTATGACGAACAGTGCGGAAGGATGCGTCTTTAGGATTTGTGGCATTGCCCTGAGCATTGTTTCAATACCTTTGTTTTTACTGAGCAGACCGAAGGTGAGTATAGTTTTTCGGCCGTCCATACTGAACTTGTGCTTGTAATAATTGCTGTCAACAAAGGACAGGTCAGGTATGCCGTGAGGGATTAATTTTATCGCGGCGTCCGATACTCCGTAAATATCATGAAGCATTCTAATGCCGCGTTCGTTCATTGTGATGACCTGGTATGACGCGTTGCAGACATCGACAAGGGACTGGTAATAGTCCGGGGAAGGGTCGTCAAGAATAGTGTGCAGGGTGGTAATAACCGGCGCATTGAGACGGTTCAGAAGTAGGTTGATATACGAGCCCGCCAGCCCTCCAAACAAGCCGAATTCATGCTGAAGTGAGACCACATCGACATGGCTGAAGTTCAGGTAGTCTGCGGCGCAAACGTAATCGTTTTTGACTTCCTGTCTGACCTCGAACTTTACGGGTTCCCGATAGGTATGCGAATCACTGGCCCGCATAGCAACGACCAGCGGCTCGAATCGGCCTTTGGCGGCGGCTGTTATATTGGATATCAGGTCGGACGAGAATGTCGCGATGCCACATCTTCTTGGCTTAAATGAGGATATAAATGCAACTTTTTTAACAACGCCTTTGGCCATTCTTTGCTCCGCCAAGCTTTGCCCCCGCAGATTGCCTTGATTTTAGATATGTGAAGGGATTATGTCAAGGTTTTTGACAGTATAGATGGAGATTTGCAGAAAAACCTTTGTAAAACAGAAGAAAGGGGCTTAAAAGGCTTAAAAGGCGGTTTTTTTTGTTTTTTGGGGATTTGAGTGGATTTTTTTAGCACAAATTTTTATTTTAGCGCTATACCATATTAAAACAGTATGAATAGTAGGAGATTAACATGAAACTATCAACACGGACAAGATATGGTATAAGAGCAGCAATTGAGATAGCCGGACATTATGGCTGTGGACCTGTACAAATAAAGGTAATCGGACAAAAGCAGGCTATCAGTGTCAAGTATCTCGAGCAGTTGATGGCAATACTCAGGTCTGGTGGATTCGTGCATAGCATCAGGGGCTCGAGGGGTGGATATGTATTGGCACGTGAGCCGGAACAAATAAGGCTTGATGAGCTGGTCCTTGCGCTGGAAGGTACGATAACGACGGCTGAGTGCGTGGATGATAAAGACTATTGTGCCCGGGCTGCGGACTGTGTGGCTCGTGAGTTATGGACGAAAGTACAACAGGCTGTGATGGATGTGCTGCGTTCTTTTACTCTCAAAGACCTTGTCGAAAGGACAAAAGTTCAGCACGAGGCACTAAGTTACCAGATTTGAAAATCATAATTACTGGCAGGGAAGAGCTATGAGTGCGATATTTGAGAACATAGCCGCGGCGGTCGGCTATACTCCGCTTGTTAAGCTCAATCATCTTGGCAGTGATAAAGCCATGATTTTGGTTAAGCTGGAGTCGAAGAATCCGTGCGGCAGCGTAAAGGACCGGATAGCGCTTTCGATGATTGAGACGGCGGAGGAGAAAGGATTAGTAGACGCCGAGACGATTATTATCGAACCGACGAGCGGTAATACGGGAATCGGTCTGGCGTTTGTGTGCGCGTGTAAGGGCTATCAGCTTGTGCTGGCGATGCCCGAGTCCATGAGCCTTGAGCGCAGGAAGCTGCTGAAACTGTTCGGGGCGCGAATTGTTCTGACGCCGGCAAGTGAAGGAATGAGCGGAGCTATAAAAAAGGCCGAAGAGTTGATGAGTGAATATCCCAAAACGTTTATACCGCAGCAGTTCAAGAATCCGGCGAATCCGCAGATACACAGAGAGACAACGGCGCAGGAGATATGGGTGGACACGGACGGCAAGGTTGATATTCTTGTATCCGGTATTGGTACGGGCGGGACGATAACCGGTTGCGGTGAAATGTTGAAAAAGAAGAAACCGAATGTAGAAGTGATAGGAATCGAGCCTTCGGCATCGCCTGTTCTTTCAGGCGGCAAGGCAGGGCCGCACAAGATTCAGGGAATCGGCGCAGGGTTTGTGCCGGACGTGCTGAAAAGGGAAATAATCGACGAGATTCTGACTGTGGATAATGAAGATGCGATAAAGACGGCGAGACTGCTGGCACGCAAAGAGGGGATTATGTCGGGTATCAGCGGCGGGGCGAATGTCTGGGCCGCGATGCAGGTTTCGCAGCGCGCCGAGAACGTAGGCAAAATGATAGTAACATTTATATGCGATACAGGGGAAAGGTATATTTCCACCGAAATGTATGAAGAAACGGAAGGAACAGAAGAGACTTGTGCCTGAGAGCACGGGAGCTGCGATGGGCAAGAATGAGCTGAGTAATAAAGAGCTTGAAAAGCTTGTGGACCAAATCGTTACGACTTATCGGGACGATTCCGGGATAAACTTTATCGACGCGACAAATCTGCCGGTTCGCAGCGAGATACTCAATATTCTCGAACTTCTGATGGAACTGCTCTTTCCGGGATATACCGGCAAAAGGAGAGTGACGAAAGATAACGTTCATTATGTAGTCATAGATATCGTATGTCATGTCTATACGGCGTTGTCGGAGCAGATAGAAAGGGCTTACAGGTATCGCTGCCGTCTCGAGAAATGCGACAGTTGTGATTGTGTCAAGATGGCCGAGGATGCGACACATCATCTGCTCAACAGGCTGCCTGATGTTCGCGAAATGCTTAAGGGCGACGTGACGGCTGCTTTTGACGGCGACCCCGCGGCGAAGTCTTATGAAGAGATTATCATCAGCTACCCGTGCATTGTTGCGATAGCGACACATCGATTTGCACATGAGCTTTATATAAAGGATGTGCCGCTGCTGCCGCGGATTATGAGCGAGTATGCGCATTCGGTTACCGGTATAGATATTCATCCCGGTGCGAAAATAGGCAGGAACTTTTTTATCGACCACGGGACGGGAGTAGTTATCGGTGAGACATCTGTTATAGGTGATAACGTCAAGATTTATCAGGGTGCTACACTTGGGGCTTTGAGTTTTCCGAAGGACGAGCGAGGCAGGGTTATAAAGGGCGGCAGGAGACATCCGACGATTGAAGATAACGTAACAATCTATGCTGAGGCAACTATACTGGGAGACGTTATGATAGGCAGGGATTCTGTCATAGGCAGTAATGTATGGATAAAGGAATCGGTTCCGGCGGGAGTTATAGTCAGTATGGACAGCGGAGACCTGTTGTTCAAAAAACGCGGTGAATAATTTCCTGGAGATAACAGATTTGGACAAGCTTCTGGGAAAAATTGAACAGCTTAAGAAAGAACGCAACGCAGTTATCCTTGCGCATAATTATCAGCCGGGCGAGATTCAGGAATTGGCTGATTTCTGCGGTGACTCCCTGGGTTTAAGTATCGAGGCATCGAAGACGGACGCCGAGGTGATAATTTTCTGCGGTGTGCGGTTCATGGCTGAGACGGCGGCGATACTATCGCCTGAAAAAACAGTCCTTCTGCCGGAGAAAACCGCGGGCTGTCCTTTGGCCGATATGGTAAACGCCGAGCAGTTGCGGCAGTTAAAGAGCAAGTATCCCGATGCGATTGTTGTTTGTTATGTAAACAGTACAGTTGAGGTTAAAGCCGAGAGCGATTATTGCTGCACGAGCTCTAATGCGGTAGCTGTTGTGGAATCGCTGCCGTGTGATAAAAGGATATTGTTTGTGCCGGACAGGAACTTAGGCAGCTTCGTTGCTGAAAGGACCGGAAGGGATATAGAACTTTGGCCCGGCTATTGTGCGACGCACGTATATATAACGGAAGATGATATACACAAAGCGAGGCAGAAGTGGCCTGATGCAGTTGTGATGAGTCATCCGGAATGTACCGAACCGGTGAGGAAAATCAGTGATGAGCTGTTGAGCACGAGTCAGATGCTGAAGTTTGTAAAGAAGGACTTAGCAAAGAGATACATCGTGGCGACGGAAAAGGGAATTATACATGCTCTTAAAAAAGAGAATCCGAACGCCGAATATATGCCGGCGACCGAGCGGGCGATATGTCCGAATATGAAGAAGATAACGGTTGATAAGGTGATTGCATCTCTGGAAGAGCTGAAGGAGCGGATTGTGGTTGATGAGGAAATAAGGGTCAGGGCGAGAAAAGCACTGGATAGGATGGTTGAGATATTACCGTCGGATTGAAAACACGGACTGACACGGATTAACACTGTTTTTTTTTAATGGATATAGAGATTTATGTCAGGTGAAAATTACAAACTTGAGACGTTGGCGCTGCACGGCGGTCATCAGGTGGATTCGGACACGCTGAGCAGGGCCGTGCCGATATACCAGACGACAAGCTATGTATTTAAGGATACAGAGCACGCGGGGAATCTTTTTGCGCTGAAGGAATTCGGCAACATTTATACGCGGCTGATGAATCCCACGACGGACGTTCTTGAAAAGCGGCTGGCGGCGATGGAGGGCGGCGTTGGCGGTTTAGCGTTTGCTTCGGGAATGGCGGCGATAACGAACGGGATTTTGAATATCTGCCGCAGCGGGCAACATATAGTCAGTTCGAACTCGCTTTACGGCGGGACGGTGACACTGTTCAGCCAGACGTTCCCAAAACTCGGAATTGAGACGACGTTTGTTGACCCGAAGGAACCGGGCAATTTTGCAAAAGCAATTAAGAAAAATACACGGCTGCTCTATATCGAGACGATAGGCAATCCGAAGAACGATATATTAGAGTATGAAGAGATTGCAAAGATTGCGCACGATAACGGGATACCTTTGTTCTGCGATAATACGGTAGCTTCGCCTGTGCTGTTTAAACCGATTGATTACAGTGCGGATATTGTGTTGCATAGCTGTACCAAGATAATCGGCGGACACGGCACGAGTATAGGCGGAATAGTAATCGATTCGGGAAAGTTCGACTGGGCCAACGGAAAGTATCCGGAGCTTACCGAGCCGGATGCGAGTTATCACGGAATCAAATACGTCGAGAGCTTCGGTAACTTAGCGTATATCATAAAGGCGCGAGTACAATTTCTGCGGGATATGGGTGCGTGCATGTCGCCTTTCAATGCGTTTTTGTTTTTGCAGGGTTTGGAGACAATACATTTGCGTGTGCCGCGTCACTGCTCAAATACGCTTGCCCTTGCGAAATGGCTGGAAGGACATAAGGCCGTTGATTGGGTGAATTATCCGGGATTAAAATCTCATCCTAATTATAAGCTGGCGATGAAGTACCTGCCGAAGGGGCAGGGGGCAATTTTGGGCTTCGGTATCAAAGGAGGCAAAGAGGCGGGCGTTAAGTTTATCAACAGCGTCAAGCTATGCAGTCATCTGGCTAACGTTTTGGACAGTAAGACTTTAGTAATTCATCCGGCGAGTACGACGCATCAGCAATTGAGTACTGAGGAGCAGTTAGCGGCGGGCGTGACTGAGGATTATATCAGGGTTTCGGTAGGCACTGAGCATATTGATGATATAATAGCCGACTTCGAGCAAGCGCTGGAGAAAAGTCAAAGATAACGCAGCCGTGCCGGCCGCGGCTAAACAATATGGATTCCTGCTTTCGCAGGAATGACGTCGTGATGAGGTAAGGAACGATGTGGGAGTATACTGACAAGGTCAAGGACCACTTCTTTAATCCGAGGAACGTCGGTGAGATTGAGGAACCCGACGGTGTGGGTGAGGTGGGTTCGCTTGCGTGCGGCGATGCACTGAAGCTGACGTTCAAGCTCGATAAGAACGGCAGGATAAAAGACGCGAAGTTCAAGACGTTCGGCTGTGCAAGCGCGATTGCAACGTCTTCTGTTCTTACCGAAATTATAAAAGGGATGACTATCGAAGAAGCTGCGAAAGTCACCAATAAAGACATCGCCGAGTACTTAGGCGGACTGCCGGAACAGAAAATGCACTGTTCGGTTATGGGGCGCGAGGCGCTCGAAGCGGCGATAGAGAATTATCGCGGCGAAGGAGCAAAAAAGCATGAGCTTGAAGGAAAGGTCGTCTGCAATTGCTTCGGAGTTACGGACAAAGAGATAGAGCGGGTAATAATAGAAAATGATTTGCGGACGGTCGAGGAGGTCACGAATTACTGCAAGGCAGGCGGCGGATGCGGTGGATGTAAGGGGGAGATTGAAAAGATAATCAAAAGGATACAGGGCGATAAGATTAAAGAGCCGCGGGAACCGGCAAAACATCACAGCCGCGACCTGCGGAATATTGAAAAGATGCAGTTGATACAACAGACGATAAACGAGCAGATTCGTCCTGCCCTGCGGGCGCACGGGGGCAATATCGAACTGATTGACGTTGAGGGTAGTAAAGTGATAGTGGCCTTTCGGGGCATGTGCGCCCAGTGCAAACTGACCGAGTTTACTATGAAGGATGTGGTTGAAGCGAAACTGAGGGAGTTTGTGGCTGAGGACCTTTTAGTTGAGGAAGACAAGGACTCGGCAAATGAGCCGCATCATCATAGGGCATAGAAACTGCCACAGAGGAAACAATATATTAGCCACAGAGGTCACAGAGAATCAAAAATAAAAAAGGCATTGATAATGCGAACGATATACTTTGATAATAACGCGACAACGCAGGTGGCGCCGGAGGTCTTCGAGGAAATACGGCCTTACTTCTGCCAGCTGTACGGAAATCCGTCGAGTATGCATAACTTCGGCGGGCAGGTGGGCGTGAAGATTCGCCAGGCCCGCGAGAAGGTTGCGAAGCTTTTAGGCTGTGAACCCGGCGAGGTGATATTTACCGGCTGCGGTACAGAGAGCGATAATACCGCGATCGCCGGGACACTGTCGGCCAGACCTAACCGAAGAAAGATAATAACCAGTCGCATTGAACACCCTGCCGTGCTTTCGGTGTGCAGGCAGTTGGAAAGTCACGGTTATGAGGTGATTGAAATCGGTGTTGATTCAAAGGGGAGGCTCGACTTCGATGAGTTCGAGCAACAGGTTGACGATGAGACGGCGATTGTGACTATTATGTACGCTAATAACGAGACGGGAGTGATTTTTCCGGTGGAACGAATTGCAGAACTTTGCAGGGAAAAGGACGTTGTTTTTCATACGGATGCGGTACAGGCGATTGGTAAGATTCCCATAAATCTTTCCGAAAGCAATATCGATTTGCTTAGTTTGTCGGGGCATAAGCTGCACGCGCCGAAGGGGATTGGCGTTTTGTTCGTGCGCAAGGGGACGAGGCTGACGTCATTTATATTGGGTGGTCACCAGGAAGGCGGCAGGCGAGCAGGGACGGAAAACGTGCCGGGGATAATCGGTCTTGGCAAGGCGGCGGAACTGGCGATGCAGAATTTCGACGAAGAAAATAATAAGGTAAAACGACTTCGCGATAAGCTGGAAAGCTCGATTCTGAAAAGCTGTCCTGATTCGAGACTGAACGGCGACGTTGATAACCGGCTGCCGAATACGAGCAATATCAGTTTCGAGTATATAGAAGGCGAGGCTATTTTGCTTCTGCTGGATAAATACGGTATATGCGCCAGCAGCGGCTCGGCCTGTACGAGCGGCTCACTCGAGCCGTCGCACGTTCTTCGGGCGATGGGAGTGCCGTTTACTGCGGCGCACGGTTCGATACGGTTCAGCCTGAGTCGATATAACACCGAAGAAGAGGTGGATTTCACTATTGAAAAGATGCCGGGGATTATAAACCGGCTGCGCGAGCTTTCACCGTTCGTAACAAAGCCTGTCTGACATTTTATATATTTTTTTTGGGGCGGTGCAGTAAAAAAAGACGTTGACTTCTGTATGTATTCTGCATACAATTGTATGGCAGTTGCATACGAGACTATTTTATGATACGATTGACTCGAAATAAAGCTGATTTGCTGCGGCTGTTCTTCACAAATCCGGATGAGTCGTTTTATATTCATCAGATAGGGCGGCTGCTTGGCAAGAAACCGGGAGTATTTCAGAAAACATTGAATAGTCTGGAGGAACAGGGCATTTTGACCAGTGAGTACGTTGCCAACACCAGATGCTTTAAGGTGAACAAGAACTATCCGCTTTACGAGGAATTCAAGAGGATTATATTCAAGACGGTGGGTGTTGCAGGCGGTATCAGGGACGTTATGGAAAAACTCGGCAATATAACCCTGGCATTTATTTATGGTTCATACGCCAAGGGTAAAGAAAACGATTTGTCCGATATAGACCTTCTTATTGTCGGCAGATGTAATGAGAACAAGCTTATTAAGCAACTCGATTCTCTGGAAGAGGAGCTGTCTCGACAGATCAATTATAAATTATATGACCCTGCCGAGTTTGCGGCGTATCTCAAAAAGAAAGAGCCGTTTCTGACGGCAATAATGAGGGAAAAACGAATAGTATTGCTTGGGGAAGACAATGAGTTTCGAGAAGTTCATCAGGGAAAATCTCATAAAAAGGCGAGAGCCTGACTTCAGACAAATTGCGAGCCAGCTTAAGAGGGGCCAAAAAGACCTCAGGACAGCAAAGAAGGTGCTTGTTTCGGACCCCACGTGGGCTTTTACGATATCTTATCATGCTATGCTCAGAGCCGGACGGGCACTTATGTATTCCAATGGGTATCTTCCGACCGCAAAACAATCGCACAAGACAATTATTGAGTTCACGAAATCAGTTTTGGGTCCGGAGTATGTAAATGTTATGAACAGGTTCAGCAGGATGCGAAGACAGCGTCACGACTTTATCTATGATTCTGAAAACCATATCGCTGTTTCGCAGGCACGAACTGCTATTGAGACCGCCGAAAAGCTAACCGAGAGAATAATCGGCCTCGTCAGAAAGGGTAATCCGCAAAAAGAGTTGTTCGATTGAACCAGCTTGGCGAGTTGTCACCGTTCGTTGCGAAGTGATTTTTGGGGAGACTGACTATATTGAACTCGGCATGATACTTCTTTAGCCATGCCGGCTATTTATATCTCATGTGAAAGCTATAAATGATTAGTTGTCATAAATCCAGCCCGCTTCTTTCTGCACAGAGCTGTAATACATAACTGGATAATACGATTTACCCCAATCTCTATAACCAACCGTAATTTTAAAAAAGTTTGGATCGGAGAACTCATAAACCCAACCGTCTTCATCCCATTTAGGAGATTTTATTTCATATAAATACTTTGGCACAAGTTGCTCCAAGGATTTCGGATACCGACCATTCTCAACATAATAGTTCTCTAGTGCTTTGATAATCCTGTTTCCAATATCTATGGTTTCTAAGCGGTCTTTATCGGGTTCAACGTATTGACCTAAAAAAATAACACTGATCGCTATTAAAATGAAAATCATGATAACAGAAAGTCCAAACTTAGACCATATTTTCCCCCCTTTTGTTAATCCAATCTTATCAACAATCATTTAATCAACCTTTCAAAAATGTCCGCTTTCAATTAGTTTATTTTTTGCATTTATTTTCAGTCATAAAGGGCTTCATCATTCCACCAGTCCATGACGCCAGTTCACCTTCATAATAAGCCTTCAACACACCCTCGATTATATTACCTTTGCTTAAACCCATCTTCATTCCTATAGCATTATTTTATTCCACATATCGGCTCATTGCTGCCGGGGCTGTAAATTATAATGCGTAAAAGAGTCTTGACACTATCTGATATCATAAAGATGATGGAGGAGGATAGATAGTTAAGAAAATAAGGTTAATCGACCATAGGGTAAGTTAATTTAGGCGCAGGAAAGGAGTGGGAATTGAAGGTATTATTCATTGGCGGGACTGGGATAATAAGCACGGCGGTATCGGCGCTGGCGGCAGAAAGGGGGATAGATTTAACACTTTTCAATCGCGGCCAGCATAATGAATTTGTCCCTAAAGGTGTTTCTGTTATCAAGGGCGATGTCAGGGACAAATCATCGATGGCCGAATTGCTGAAAGATAAAAGCTTCGATGTCGTTGTTGACTGGCTGGCTTTTGTACCGAAGGACGTCGAAGCGGATATTGAAATTTTCAAAGGCAAAGTGAAGCAGTATATCTTTATCAGCAGCGCATCGGCGTATCAGAAGCCGCCGGCGCACTGGCTGATTGACGAATTGACGCCGCTTGCCAATCCCTACTGGAAATATTCGAGCGACAAGATAGCCTGCGAAGAGCTGCTTATGGCCGAGTACAGCAGCAGCGGTTTTCCAGTTACTATCGTTCGGCCTTCCTTTACTTACGGCGATACTATGATACCGGCTGCGATAAATAGCTGGACAAAGCCGTGGACAATAGTTGACCGGATGCGAAAGGGCAAAAGAATAGTCATTCACGGTGACGGTACAACGTTGTGGACGATGACGCACAACACGGATTTTGCCAGGGGTTTCGTGGGACTACTCGGCAACGTGCAGGCTATTGGCCAGGCTTTTGGTATTACATCCGATGAGGTGCTGACGTGGAACCAGATATATAAGACAATAGCCGACGCGGCGGGGGCGAAACTAAATGCCGTTTATATTCCTTCGGATTTCATAGCCAAAATCGACCACGAGCACGAAGGTATTTTATTGGGCGACAAATCGTGGTGTGCTGTCTTCGATAACAGCAAGATAAAACGATTTGTCCCGGATTTTGTCGCGACGGTCCCTTTTGCACAGGGGATTAAACGCACGATTGAATGGTTCGAGGCCGAGCCGAAACGATGCACAGTAGATGACGAATTTAATCGACTTATGGACAGGCTGATAGCCGCCTACGAAGGCCGACATTAATTGCAGTTAAAATTCAGGCGTAGCAGTCGAGGGTTTTTCCGGCGGCGTTCGGATTTGTTTGGGATTCACGAGTCGGGGGGCGAGGAGTAAATATAACCTGCGGCGGAGTGTTTTGCGGGTAAATATTTGTATCGAGACACCAGCCTAAATGCAAGTCGGAGCCGTCGCAAGACAAAGGAACAGAATCTATAACGCGGCATAGTATTTTTTTGGTCATTTCACCACCCCCAGTTACTTCATCCTATCAAAATTGGCCTGCAAAGTCAAAGAAAATGCTGTTTTAGTGCTTCGGTGATGGGGTTTGTATGATTATCTGGTTGCCCGCAAGGATGTTATAGGGCACGCGGGCGGATAAATTCCGGGGATTTTTTGGCAGTTAGCAGGGGCCTGAAGTGAAACCCGGCGCCGGCTAAGACGGTGACAGCTGTAAATTAACTCGCAAAATCCTTAAAAAAAGAAAATTGATTATCAGGTCACTATCCGGTATAATACCCGCCTTTAATCCGGAAATTCTGTCGGACACGGATTAGTTCAAGCGACTTGTATTAAGCTAAAGGAAAAATCAAATGCAAGAAATAAAGATTCATTTAAGTGAAAAAGATATTCCCCGGCAATGGTATAATCTGGCCGCGGACCTGCCAACACCGTTACTACCCCCTCTTGGGCCTGACGGCAAGCCAATCGGCCCGGAGATGCTGGCCCCTGTTTTTCCGATGAATTTGATTGAGCAGGAGGTCAGTGCCGAAAGATGGATAGATATCCCGGAGGGGATACTTGACATACTTTATCGCTGGCGGCCGGCACCTCTGAGAAGGGCGGTTTATCTGGAAAAGTACCTCGGTACCCCTGCAAAGATATATTTCAAGGATGAAAGCACCAGCCCGCCCGGAAGCCATAAGCCGAATACCGCAGTTGCACAGGCGTGGTACAACAAGCAGTTCGGTATCAAAAAATTAACCACGGAAACCGGGGCCGGGCAGTGGGGCAGCGCGCTGGCGTTTGCCTGTAAACTGCTGGGTCTTGAATGCAAGGTCTTTATGGTGAGGATAAGTTTCGACCAGAAGCCCTTCAGAAAGATAATGATGCAGGTCTGGGGCGCCAACTGCGTTGCAAGTCCGAGCCCTGAGACGAATGCAGGAAGAAAAGTTTTGAAAGAGATACCGGATACGCCCGGCAGTCTTGGAATCGCTATCAGTGAGGCCATCGAAGAGGCGGTCACGGATAAGTCAGGCAAGACCCGCTATTCTCTGGGAAGCGTGCTGAATCACGTGTTGCTTCACCAGACAATCATAGGGCTCGAGGCGAAAAAACAGCTTGAAATAATCGGTGAGAGATTGCCCGATATAGTTATAGGCTGTGCCGGCGGCGGCAGTAACTTTGCGGGACTTTCATTTCCGTTTGTCGCAGATAAAATCAACGGCGCGGACATCAAGATTATTCCGGTTGAACCGACGGCCTGTCCGACTATGACCCGTGCACCCTTTGCTTATGATTTTGGTGACACGGCGTGTACTACACCGCTTCTGGCGATGTATACGCTTGGTCATTCGTTTATTCCGCCTCCAATTCATGCCGGCGGCTTGCGGTACCACGGTATGGCGCCCCTGGTTTGCCAGGCGATAGTCGAGGGCCTGATGGAGCCCAGGGCCTACCATCAGCTGGACTCGTATAAGGCTGCGTTGACGTGGGCTGATACCGAAGGATTTATACCCGCTCCGGAAACAAGCCAGGCTCTTGCGGCGGTTATCGAAGAGGCGAACAAGGCAAAGGAAGAAGGCAAAGAGAAGGTGATTTTGTTCAACTACAGCGGGCATGGTCTGATGGATCTGACCGGCTACGATGCGTATCTGTCTGGTAAGCTCATTGATTATGAGCTGCCGGAAGAAGAATTACAGAAGTATACCAAAGCCATAAAAGACCATCCCAAGGCGGAAATGAGAAAGAGCGGGAAATGGTAAAGTCCTGAGACAACATTTTTAACATAAGGAGGTTATTATGAAGAGAACATTTTTTGCAGTTGCAGTGGTTCTTTTTGTTGCAGGAGGTATGTCGTGGGCCGAGAAAGGTGAGCTGCACGGCGCGGTCGGCGTTACGTATTCGAGCAAGTATATCTGGAGAGGCTTCGATGTTTATGATGACAAAAGCGCGATTCATCCTTTTGTCGATGTTGATTTGTTCGGCACGGGCTTCGGTATTAATATAACAGCCCACAGGGCCAATTCATCGGGGCACGAGGATACCGAACGGTGGGATTACAATGTGTACTATCAGAACCGTGCATTTGTCGATGAGCCTTATCAGATGAATTACAGGTTTGGCTATGTGTATTATAATTACCCCGACCTCAGCAGTCACAGGGCCTGGAGCCCAATCGGCGCGCATATGCTCAACGGAAGTATAGACCTTCAGGAATTACACGGCATATTTTCTTTCCCGAACATAATACCGATAAAGGGACTTGTGCCTACTTACGTTCTTGTCAAGCTGTGGCCTTCCAACAGCGGCACGCTTGTCGGTGCCGCGAAGCCGTTCGGGGGCGGCTCTATGCCGTTTGCTGGAACCGCTTCGGGTTTTGCGCACATTTTTATGCTCGATTACGGATTGAACATTACCTGTCCGGTGACGAGTGAAAACAGGGTGCTTAACCTGCATTCCGAATTGGTTTATAACGACGGCGTAGGCCCTAACGGCGCGAATGTGGACCATGACTGGTCAAATATGGTTTTTGGGATATCAACCGATATTGACCTGAAACCGAATTTGGTTTTTACGCCCGGTATTTATCACCAGATAACAATGGATAAATCGGTAAACGACGACAAGGATGAAACCTGGGCCAGTTTGAATTTGACCTATAAGTTCTAAAAGATAGTCGTATCTGGCGCTTTAAGTTTAAAAAAGGCCGGTATAAAAACCGGCCTTTTCTTTTTATCGTTCCACCGGGCTAATACTATGGGGCGCCGAGAAAATTCATCCTGAAAGGTTCTTTTGGCCGAATGTTAGGGAGATGACAATACTTTTGATAATGTTTGTTCGGTGGTACTGCAGGTGCAGATTATAGCTCAGTGTCCGAGTTGCGGTAAGGGGTGGCTGCTGAA
>CAZOVR010000044.1:0-24536 GCA_964583405.1 uncultured Pirellulales bacterium | reverse complement strand
ATTGTCAGCCGAATTATACTTAAGGATGCCCTCTCTTCATATCTTCACGAAGGGACGAAGGTATTTGCCTTGACATCTTTGATGCCTGTGTGTTCTTGGCCTATAGGCTCTCTATAAGCAAGCTTATTCAAGACTTTCGGCCTTGACCACTGATGCTACGCATCTTTCATCAAAAGGATTATCACAGATTGCAGTTCTAAATTGGGAATTCTACATTGGATATTGGATATTCTTTTTCGCCAGCGGTGAAAAACCCTTGCTTTGACCAAAATCGGGAGGATAATAATTAAGATTAAAAATCAAAAGTAAAAATGTAAAATTGCGGAGACCCGATTAATCGGGATGAGATTTTATTATTTACCGCGGCCCTCTTAGGCGTCCCCAAGGGGATTATGCGGATTATTTTTTCCGAAGTCCCTAAGGGATCTCTTTGAAAAAAAGTACCGGGCACATTTAATTGACGCCATAATGCTGAAGCTCCGTGCTGCCTATGCATCATAATATTATAAGTTACAATTTTTTGAGCTGCGGTTAAAGTTATTTTGGAAAACGTATTATGAACAGCAACCAAAAACTATTTATTCTTGCGGGAACAATAACAATAATAATTATGACTCTTTTTCCACATTGGATTTGCAATGGGATTAAATTATTGTCAGAAAAAAGCTCTGGAAGTGCACTTGAGCAGTACTATCGGGGCAATCGTGAATTAGCAGATGCTAAACTCGAACTTGTAACAACGGCTGGGCCTTATACTTTCATAGGTGATCCTCCCAGGTACGCTAAAAGTCTCGATATTATTCGTCTTGGCGTTCAATATGTTTGCGTAATATTAACAACAGGTGTTTTATTTGTCTTCTTAAAAGAATAAGGACTATATTATGGACAACTGAATATTTTTACCCCTGCGGTTTATGAAATCAGTCTTCATTAAAATTACGCCGTCCTTGGGACTCCTTATGGAGGACAGGTAAAATTGACAGGAAATATGAAAAAATTCTTAAAAAATAATTTCTTCACGAATCCGGAAGGGTGGGCAGGTGCAATTGTTGGCCCTAAGTGGCGATATATTTTAATGCAATCATTTACAGTTTTTGGGGCGGTCAGCCTGATAATTATTTTTGCAATAGGCTCGAAGAATTACGATTGGGGTGAATATTTCGGTGTGTTTGTAACAATTATTAGTTTTGCCGCCGTTTTTCCAATGGCCTACTTAAGAACCTTACGACATCTATATCTAAAAAGCAGACAATCTCAAAACAACCAGGACAAATAAATTCTCTGTGTTCCCTGTGAACTCTGTGGCTAAAAATCACCTCTGTGGCAAAAACATTTTCTTATTCAAAAATGGGGGGCAAATCGATATACTGAATACTCAAAAGTAAAAAGCAAAAGGTAAAAATAAAAGGTAAAAGGTAAAAAGTTAAAAGTAAAAATGTGGGAATGAAATGACTGCTGGATATACGGAAACGCTGAACAGGCTGATAGAGGAATTTACGAATCTGCCCGTTATCGGCCAGCATTCATGCCCTGGTTGTGCTGGTTAGAGCCGGCATTGCTGTTGCCTCAATCTCAAATAAAAGCTCGTCCCTGCAAATGTCACAAACCACCGTTATCCACGGCCAGTCCAGACGTTTCTTGAATTCCTCAAATACACCCTCGACATCCGTAGTCTTGCAGTATGCAATCGCTTGAACAACGTCCCCATCGGCGCAGTTCATGTCATGCAGCACCGCCCTGACATTCTCGATTGTTGTTTCTATCTGTCCTTCCGCATCCCCGATATGTGTTGTTTCGCCTTTTGCGTCTATCGACGCGGTCCCGGAGACGAACACAGTTTGGCCTGCCGGACTGCTCGCACGCGACGCACGCGAAAACGCAGAACCATAATCAAGCGCACACTGCTGCCGGCCGACCACCGCCGAAAATTCTATTGCCTCCGCCGGCTCCAATACCGCTGTAAGGTCCATTCCGCATTGCTCGCTGCCTGCAAGCCCGACTCCAATACCAGTGCTTGCAGGCATTGATTGTCGGCTCCCTTTGCCAACCAGCCCGCGCTCCGTAAAGAATTGATTCCGAACCTTGTTGAATTCATCATACCAAGGCAGAATGTCACCTAACCACATCCACGTCCGCGGCACGCTCCTGAAATCTGCCCCCAACTGCTTCAGGACAGACTCTCCTTTTTCAAACATCGCCCTGGCCTGTTTGGTATCCTGTCCCGCTTCGCGGGCTGATATTCCCGACAGCGTAACATAACTGGTCCCCGGTACCTTCAGCAGCCGGCCGCACGGTTTGCCATCTATTTTGAGCACCTCCGGTTTGCTCGAACTGGCTACTGCATGGACCTGCACTCCTGATATTGCTCCCAGCCGACCCTGTCTGCTGGTCAACAGACTCGGTGAAACACCGTCGTCTATTCTGCCGTACGCCTGGCGGCGAGTCGCCGAGACAGTATCAACGGACTCTTTAACAGTAAATATCCGCTCTTGCAGGATATTCGCCTGCTCATGGTTCAGTATCTTCACAATGCCCGCAAATAATTCTGAAATCTGGCTCTGCGTCATTACGGTACGTTTCGGCACGGCTGAAATATGGATTTCAGTCGCTGATGAGGATTGAACTTTGCGTGTGTATATCTCTGCAAACATTGTTACCCTGTCACTACACAAATTTTTAGTCGAGTTACCCTAAGGACGATATGCCGTTTAACGGCTACAAAACCCTTATTATATCATATCTTTTCCGATTACGCAATGCTTGCCGTGAATCTCGACCCTTAATAGATGGGCTTATTGTAGACCAGGTTTTCCCCCTTGGACCTGCAATAACGGACTACTCACGCTCTTGTTGCCATGGTTGTCCCTCTTTCGGCATCACCTCTGCCGATGGAGTAGCCCCCGTGATGGGTACGGTTACAGAAACTTCCTCATAACCGTTTACAACCCGCGCTAATCGTGCTCCGGTAGCCATTATCGGACCGGTGACAAATTCCGGTGTATTAAAAGTTTCTAGGCAGTAGTTATAAAAATCCGGATTTTTTTGCGGCAACACCAACGGCTTGAATACCCTGCCCGTCTCATCGACATAGCTGATGTAGCACCTTGTAAACGCTCCCTGGTCTTTCTTGCTGCTGAAAACTATCCACCTGCTGTTACTGGACCAACTGTGCCAGCCCTCACTGTGGTCGCTGCTGATATCCAGCCGACGATATTCGTACTGGCCCGATTTCTCGACCGATTTCAAATCCATTATGTATAGATCACTGTTCTGCTGCCAGGGCGGAAAGTAACCATATTTGCACATACAAAATAACAGCCACCGCCCGTCGGGACTTATGCGCGGCATTGCTATGCTCAATCCCGTATCCCTCGATGACAGCACCGTCTCAATTTCACCCCACTGGTCATTCTCCACATCGTAGCTTATTCGAACAAGGTCGTACTTTACCTTATCGTACCCGTCTGGCGGAAACTTGTCCTGGTCCGCCCACGTAATTTGTGTGCTGCAGAAGTACAGATAGCGCCCGTCGCCGGACCACGCGGGCCAGGTCTCCATCCAGTCCTTTCTCGAAATCTCGGGTGACGTCTTAATAGTCTTGGAATCGACGATGAAGTATGCCATCGCCGAATCTATGTCGAATGTGTCACGAACCTCTTCTCCGGTGGTATGGAAGAACATCGGAAGATTGTTAATAGAATATACCGCCAGCTTCCCGCTCGGATGCCACGCCGTATAACCGAACTTGGCGCCCATTCTAATGACGTCGTCGCCTTCTATCAGCAGAGTCATTTGGCCCTGTTTTTTGCTGCGGACGCCCATCAGTACCTTCTCGGGCCGGTTTGCACTGAAGCTGTGACAATTGACGCACAAATCCCTGCAACTGTAGTTGTTCAGCACCTGTTTCTCATCAAAGCTGCTCAGGTTGCGTTGATAAATGCCGAGGTGTCCTCTCGTCCTCGTATGAGTAGGATGCATCCTCCTATATACCACAAAACCGTCGATTTGATCACTGGCGATCCTGTTGGTTATTGAACTGAATCGAACCCAGTTTTCCTTATCCGTTCTCACAAAAATGTCAATATACAGTTGTCCCCCTTTGTTATCTTTAAGCAGCTTATGCCAGGCATTCGTCCCGATTGTCATTTTCGGTGACCGGCTGAAGATCTCTATCGGCTCACCTTTCTCCGAGTATATTTTGGCCGAATAATACGTACCCTCCTCCTGCACTATAAAATTCAGGGGCGCAATGTTGGGCGGTATTACTACTGAGCTATAATCGGGATATATCCTAGCCGGTCGGTCTATAGTACTGTATTTGACAATCTCAATCCTGCGGCCCCACCAGCCATATGCCAAAAGGCCGCACAGCAATAATATGCCAAATAATACAAAACCAAAAATTACTACACGATTCTTCACTTGTTCATTATTCCCGATGTGGCATAAATGTGATAAAAAAGGTAGCTGTTACCATAATTTTTTGCCAACCTGTTAAAGGCAAGCTTCCTGTTCCCCCCGTACAGGGTTATATAAGTATAGTTGAAACTTTTGAATCGCCTCAGCGATTCCCGGCTGATTTCACGACCGGGCAATTCAATTTTCTTCTTATTTATGTGATTGTGAAGCAATATCGCTTCCTCATACAAACGCGGGATAACTTTGTAATCAAAATCTTCCAGCCTATCAATAATCCCTGCAAACTTATCAAGCTGGCCTGTCAGCAGATAGTTTGCAGCTAAATACTCGAAAGCCATCTGATTGCCTCTGTTCTTGTCGAGAAGGTCGAGGAAAAGGCTGTCATCCAGTGATGCGAACTCTCTGTCCGTTTCCGGAACCAAACCTCGCAATCGCTGAATCTCCTCGTCCGTTGACAGGTTCGGGTCTCGCTCTATTTTCTCCAGATAATCCTTTGCCCAGTCCGCGTGAAACAGTGTCCTGCTCAGCGCTCCAAGATATACCTTCGCTGCGCCGGTATTGCCTTTGACCATATTTACTAAAGCCAGCCGCTTCAGAACTACCGGACGCTCTCCAAATGTTTCCATGCAGTAGGAAAGCGTCGATTCCGCAATGTTCATATGCCCGAGACAAAAGTAAGTATCAGACGCCCACCACCAGCGCGTTGTCGATTCTGACTCGTTTGACAGCATCAGTGCACCGGGCACTTGGTTATACTTGAACATATCATTGCTTAATCGTCCGGTGTGATACAGGGCTCTATTGATTAAGTGGCCGGTGTATTTGTTGTGCTGGTACGGCTCGGCGGTTTCGAGCACCTTGTTCCACATCCCCCTGCTGGCGTAGTAGTCCACTGCTATCATCGCCTTTATCCTTGAGTCGAGGCAAAGGTAGACAACCGGCAAGCTCGCAATAATGGCAAGCAATGGCGTGACTATTGACGCAGATTCTCCACCCAGCCACATCCGCAATCGCCCGAACCGGCCCTGTCCGATTTTCTTGGTTGCTTTGGGCAATCCTGCCTCCGCCGAACGGATGCTGGAAGCCCTGGCTCTTTTATGTACCAGCTCCGCAAACCACAAACCTACCAGCGTAAGTGGCAGCAGCAGGTAAAGGGCATAAACCACCGTTAGCGTGAGTGTGTCACCTCCGAAAAAGCGGGGCATAAAGCCATTGAACGCGTCAACAGCGTTGAAGTCGAAAAAACCCCTGCTTACGAGGTATGCAACTGTCACAGGCGTTACCAGAAAAATCAGCGCAATCGTCAGCCGGCGTCTAAAGAGCAGCTCATAGAAGCCACAAATCGCCGAGAACAACAAATACACCTCCCCAGCCGCCACGTATACAATTATCGATAAGACCGCAAATATTGCCAAATTCAATGGCCCCGCCCTGGAGGTAGTCATCATATACAAATACGCAAATCCCAGCACTATCAACAAATCCATTGCGATGTCGAATGGATATACATAATGCTCATACATGGACGGATACTTATATTGGGCATAGAGACTAAGCAGCAGAATCGGCCCCACGAATCCCACCCAACGAATCCGCCGCCCGCTTGCAGCCCGCACAGTTACACCTGTGCAAAGCCACAATAGCCACACCTGAACTGTTGCAACTAAGGCGCCTGCCCATCCAATGTAGAAAAACTGAGCACAAAAAGTGCTGACATACTCTACCAATCCACCCGGATAGGATGTAAACCTCCTGAAAAACTCCAACCCTACGTAGAAAACCGGAAAATCCCAGTTCATTCCCCCTTCGTGGTAAATAAGCCGAAGGTCGATTATCTTCCACAAGTACAGATAATACAGTATAAAGAACAGCGAGCATAACGCCATTGTCCATGTTATACCCAACGGCATTTTACGCAACGGATTCATCATTCAATCAGTATCACCCAAACGCGTCCCAATGCGACGCTTCCACAACACAACCTTAAATGTATTTTTCTACCATATTTTCATCAGAAACGCAAGCCCACTTTTCTACTCCTCACGCGCCGCTGTACGAATAAATTGGTTGATATTTCCCATAATTGCTATAAAATTATAGCCGTCCTTTTCAGGTAGAATACAAGGAGATATCGTGGTATTGCCGGGCTGGAGCGGATCTTATGCTTTTAAACAGGTTTAACAAATATCGAAAGCTATCCTCGTTTCTAAGATTAGCTGTAATTCTCGGTCTCGGCCTGACCCTGCAGTTCCCGTCGGTTCGCGCAGCCGAGATCAGTCGAGCAGCCAGTGCCGAACAACCCGGCAAGCCGCATCGATTGGTTATCCTCACGGACATCGAAGCCGATCCGGACGACACCCAGAGTCTGGTCCGTTTGCTGCTCTACTCGAACCAGATCGACATTCAGGGACTTATCGCGACCACATCCATACACAAACAAACCTCCGTCGCCCCCGAATCCATCCGAAACGTAATCCGCGCCTACGCCGCAGTTCATGACAATTTGCTGAAGCATGATGCGAGCTATCCAACGGCGGAGTCTTTGCTGGCGCTGGTAAAACAGGGCTTGCCTGAATATGGCACCAAAGGCGTCGGCGATGACAAAGACTCCGAGGGGTCCGATTGGATCATCAAGACTCTGGAACTGGACGACGACCGTCCTTTGTGGGTATCCGTTTGGGGCGGGGCAAACACACTGGCACAAGCGCTGCACAATATCAGAGCCACGAGATCCGCTCAGCAGGCAAAGCGCCTTCTCGCAAAGCTTCGAGTCTACACCATATCCGACCAAGACGACAGCGGCATTTGGATGAGAAGAAATTTCCCGGACCTCTTCTATATCGTAAGTCCGGGGGGCTATGGCGCAGGCTCTTGGACCGGTATCAACTACGTTGTCCCAGGATTCGACAACTCCATCATCAGCAACAGATGGATTGCAGAAAATATCCAACAGGGCCGCGGGCCGCTTGGCTAAGTGTATCCCGATGTTGTTTGGGGTATGGAAGGAGATACTCCATCGTGGCTGTCGTTGATTCCTAATGGTTTGAACACACCCGAGCATCCCGATTGGGGCGGCTGGGGCGGACGCTACGAGTTCTATATACCCCAACTGTCGGCGATGGACCCGAAAGGATTCACCGGCGGCGTTCCAGTTGAGACGGAGAGCCGCGCAATCTGGACCAACGCCGTCGACGAATACACCCCGCCGGTAGCTGGCGAATACGGCCGGGCAACCAAGGCCGGCGAAAAATCGTTCAAGGGCTTTCGAACAACAGTCTGGCGCTGGCGTGACGATTTTCAAAACGACTTTGCCGCGAGAATGGATTGGACGACCAAACCTTACAATAAGGCCAATCATCCGCCCATTCCCTGCCTCGAGCATTCGGACAGAATCACGGTGCGGTCCGGTGAAAGCTTCGGGCTTGGCGCTCGCGGTACGGCCGACCCGGACGGTGATAGCCTGAGTTTCTACTGGTTCCAGTATTCCGAGGTGGGAACCTGCAAAGCGCCATTAACCTTTGGCGCAGAAAATTCAATTGGGCTTTATGTAACCGCTCCGAAGGTCGAGCAAACAGAAACTGCGCATATTATACTGAGGGTCACGGATAAAGGAAGTCCGGCCTTGTCGAGGTATAAGCGGGTGATTGTCACGATCACCCCTTGAATGATACCGCCGGATTGAACGAGGATTGTCGTCAATCATCTCGGCTGGCAGCATGACGTGATTGCACTCGGCCATTCTAAGGTTATACAAAACACAAATTTCAGTTAGAAAAGTATATAAAAAATTTGAAATTAAAATCCGTGGTTGCTTTTTCCGGCAATGTCTGTAATCTTATGCACTTATGACTTGTGCTCTTTTTTGCATGGATGCTTTATGGTACTACCGGACTGGTTTTGGATAACATTCACATTCGCTTTCGGCTGCTGCGTCGGCAGCTTCCTCAACGTCGTTATTTACCGCCTGCCGCGTGAAAAATCATTGGTAAGGCCGCCTTCGGCCTGTCCGGCCTGTAACAAGCACATCCGCTTTTACGACAATATCCCCCTTATCTCATACCTGCTGTTAGTCGGCAAGTGCCGCTACTGCAAGGCCAGGATATCACCGAGGTATTTCGTTATTGAGTTAATTACCGGCCTGGTCTTTGTCTTCACATTTTATTTATTTTTCCGGTCATATATGCGCGCCGGCGTCCCGGCCTTTTCATCAGGCGGCTGGCTGATATATCTTATCACTATTATTTTGCTGTCAGGCCTGATTGCGTCGTCCGCAATTGACCTTGAGCTATGGATAATACCCATTTGGGTCTGCTGGATTATCACTGCCGTCGGGATAATCGGTTCGGCCTTGGCTCCTCTTTTAATAGATTACAAGCTCATCCGCGGCTACCATTTATTGCCGTACGCCTCAGCCGGAACCGCTGCCCTGGCTCTCGGCGCCGCTGTTGGTTTGGGCATATCGTTACTTTTGCTCGTAACCGGCCTGCTGAGACAAAGTTACGACTTCCCGGAGGAGGGGACCAACCCTGCTTCGCACGAGGCTACGCAGGGCGAACCCAAGCCCGAAAACGGAGCCAAAGTCGAGCGACAAGATACGAGCGACGAGCGACGAATTAACCATCGTCTCGAATCCGCACGTGAGCTGCTGTTTTTGACTCCGATTATCGCATGTGCGATTATTGTTTTCTATTTAACGAAAAAAGTCGAGCCGATACGCGGCTTTTGGCTGGACTTTGCACAAAGGCCCGTAATCGCAGGCCTGTTCGGCAGCATTTTCGCATACTTTATCGGCTGCGCCATCATCTGGGCCTCCCGCATCCTCGGCACGCTCGGATTCGGCAAGGAAGCCATGGGGCTGGGTGATGTGCATTTGATGGGAGCGGCGGCGAGCTGTGTCGGGGCGGTACCGATTACGGCGGCTTTTTTCGTGGCCCCGTTTTTCGGGCTTGCCTGGGCAGTGGTACAAATGTTTTTCAAAAAAACCCGACAAATTCCTTACGGCCCGTTCTTGTCAATTGGAATTTTTGTTGCTATTATTGCACATGACCGTATCTGGGACTATCTGGCCTGGATGCTTGGCTGGCATTAAAGGATTAATAATAAGGGCAGGCCGGACGCCGTGAAAGGCGTTCGGAGACTGCGAACAGACAAAGGAGGTTTTAAAATGCAGACCGCCGAAAAAAGACTCACTCTCGTACTTGTACTAATCGCCGTAGTGTTGATGCTGCTGTCGTCAGGCTGTGGCGGCGGCTGGAAGAAAAAATACGAGGCACTCAACGTCGAGTACCAGAACCTCAAAGGGCTGCTCGAACGTGAACGCGCCGAAAAACAGCAGCTCGCCGGGGAAGTGGCTACCGGCCAGCAGACTATTGAAGAGCTGCAGATGCAAATCGACCAACGAAACCTTAGCCCGGCAGAGGCGTCGGGATTCGGTGATGGGTATGACGTGGCCTTCGACGCTGCGGCAGGGACAGTCACCGTTACTCTGCCTAATGCTATCCTGTTCGCTTCCGGTAAGGCCGAGCTTAAACGGGCAACACTTACCGAGCTCGACCATATAGCAGATGTAATCAAGGACAAGTATGGAGGGATGCAAATCGACGTCGTCGGTCATACAGATTCGGACCCAATTAAAAAATCGAAGTGGGCAGATAACTGGGAGCTGTCCGCCCAGCGCTCGCTTGCAGTACTGAGGTACCTTATCAAAAAGGGACTGCCCGAAGACCTGATACAGGCCAGCGGCAGGGGGGCAAGTCAGCCGGTTGCGTCGAATACCTCGGCCAGCGGTAAGTCACAGAACCGGCGCGTTGAAATCGTCGTTCGTATGAAATGAGAACTCGATGCTCGATGCTGGTTAACTGGTTAGTGGTTAATTTGTTAATTTAGCTCGCAGTGTGTTCGCTTTCGTACTTTTGTGACCACGGCGGATGAGATAGCGAGCAGGGCGTGAGATTAAAGAACGGGCCCTCTGATTTTATCAGAGGGCTTTTTTATAGCCACAAAGTTTTAACAACGAATTCCACGAATTACACTTATTGTATTTAACCGCGGACCCGCCTTCGCTATCCTACTTCGCCAAGGCTACGCAGGATAAAAAGCTATGGCGGGCAAGTTTCACGGATTACAGAAATTGGGGGAAAAGGCAAACACAGATTTTGGATGAACGGAGTGTACGCAAATTGATACCTAATATTTGATTACTCAAGTGTATATCTCGCTTTCTTCAGAAACGGGCAATTTTTCATCAGGTTCAACATCGAGCCAGTTTAACATGCCAAGATTACGAATAGTGGAAGCAATAACCACTTTGTCTAATGGAGGTCTTCTTCGTTGTTTCCAATCCATAACTGCTTCAAGGACATCCATTTCTGAAACTTCTTTTTTGTTATTCTTTTTAAGTTCAGTAGCAGTGAATAACACTGTTGCGAGAGCTTCAGCTTGTGTTGTATCTACACGCATAAACAAATCAGCGGTTTTTTCAATTATTGGAATATATTTTTCCAATAGAGATTTATATCGTTTCCGAGCTGTTTCAAAGCCAGGTCCAACTTGAATTTCGAACATTTTGCCAAAACGTTCTTCTTGCAATAAATTGCTATTTATTAATTTTGATTCGGCCGGTTTAAGTTCTTTGGAAAAAGGACCGTAACTATATCTTTGATAAGTAAATCCTGTAGGCAATCCTTGCTGTGTAGCTACATATGCAATCTTTTGAAAGATTGTCCTCCCGACAGGGATGTGATAAGGTTGTTTTTCGATTCTGTGTAAAATTTCAATAAGACCTATCCATGCTGGATTGAATGCGCCCTTATTATTTCGTGAGTCTTGATATTCATATTCTTTTATTGCTTTGATGCTTTCAAGAAATGACTCTTTTAATTCGGCAGGTTTGGTTCCATAGGGAGCATATAGTTCTACGGGGATGTCCATTTGCTTGGAATATTCATAAATAAGTGGCCCAATAACTTTCCAATCCAATTGACCGTTGCCGCATCCAAGTGGAGGTATCGCAATTGAGGTGATACCCCATTTTTCATAATTAGCTAAAAGAAATTCCAATCCTTCTTTTATGTCATGAACTTTTGAAATGGATTTCCAGTGCTCTTTAGTAGGAAAATTTACAATCTGCTGGCCGAACAGATTTTTGTAAATGTAAGGTTGCCCAATTTGGACTTTATTTTGTTCGCATCGTTTCACGTAATCCTTATACATTTCAGGGAATCGTTTCTTGAATTCTTCAGCAATTCCCTTGCCCATTATTCCAACACAGTTAACCGTGTTGACAAGTGTTTGCTTTTCAGATTTCAGGATGTCGCCCACTAGAATCTTCATATCAGCCTCTTAGAAGAATATACCACTTTTAATACGTACGGTCAATCCACATTTAAGTTCTTCAAAAGCATCCTTGGCTGTCTGATTTTCAACAAATGCACCTAAAATATATTCTGGCCCAACTCTATCCGGCACTAGAACCTCGGCGCACTTGATAGCACTATGCGCCCATTCATCATAAATATTTTCTGGGTGTTTCCAATATACTGCAAAAAGTTTATCTTTGTCGATTGCAGCCAGCCCTTGAACTACAGGATAAAAACGCACATATTTACTTGATGCATTTCTATCCGCTATCACTACGTCTTGGAATTCAAGTGCAGAGGGATTTATCCTCAAAATACATATTTCATTATTTTTACTGCGGCACTTACTCAGCATGGGGTTATGTGCATCAAAATAGAGATTGGTATAATCATGAAGCTTTTTGTTAGTCCCAAGGATTTTCTTGTTCCTTCGCTTGTCTTGAATTTCTTTCATTGCGACGGAATCATGAGGTAGTTCCAGTGAAAGATTATGAGATAATATGCCTCGTTCTAAAATGGATAAAACATTAGCAATAGGACTAATATAATATAATTCTTTTACATCGGAACGATTCAATACTATTTCTCCGTAGGAACAATTTCCACTATTTATGCTTTTTCCATCTATATTATCCCTCCAATTTTGGTCAAAGCAAGGAAAAAGCAGAATACAGGAGACCCCTGCTAAAAACATGCAGGGGCAGGCAGGCGAAGAAGAGCAAAAGAGCACAAGAGCATAAGGGCATAGGTGTTACCCTATCTCAGATTCCATATTACCGAACGGTATAGCGATTTGTGATAGGTAGTCGGCGGTCTTTGCCGAAGGCCTTGGGTGTAATCTTCACTCCGGGAGGAGACTGCCTTCGCTTATACTCGTTCCTGTCAACCAGCATTACCGTACGCAATACGTCCTCCTTCGGCAGGCCTGATTCAATCAGTCCCTTAACAGAGCGGTCCTGCTCGACGTATCCCTCTAATATCCTGTCGAGCAAATCATAATCAGGTAGTGAATCGCTGTCCTTCTGGCCTGGTTTCAGTTCTGCGCTCGGGGGTCTATCAATTACGGTCTGTGGAATGACCTGCCTACCGGCGATTTGGTTTATATATTTCGCCAGTTTATAAACGAATGTTTTGGGTACGTCCTTTATAACTGCGAAGCCGCCTGCTGTGTCGCCGTAAAGCGTCGAGTATCCGACGGCAGTTTCGCTCTTATTGCCTGTTGTCAGGACCATCGAACCAAGCTGATTACTTAGTGACATCAAAATACTGCCGCGAATCCTGGCCTGGAGGTTTTCGTATGCGATACCTTCGTTATCCCAACCTTTTACCGTCGAAAGGGTATTGTCGAACTGCTCTAAAGTCTGCTCGATGGGGACCGTCAGAAACTCTATTCCGAGATTGCCCGCGAGTTTAGCGGCGTCCGATTTGGTCTGGTCTGTATTAAACCGAGACGGCATTGTGATGCCGGTCACGTTTTCTTTTCTAAGCGCCGCGGTCGCTACGGCTGCGACTACGGACGAATCTATTCCGCCTGACAGGCCTACTAATACCTTAGCGAATCCGTTTTTCTGCACATAGTCACGCGTACCGAGCACCAGTGCATTGTAAATTTCCTCAATTGGCTCAGATACCTCGCTCGCAACGTCGCCGACCGGCGAGACTTTTACGTTTTTGCCCTGGACTGTAATATCGGCGATGAGCAAATCCTCTTCAAAGGCTTTTGCTTTTGCGCGGATGTTGCCCGATGAATCTACGAACATACTTCGGCCGTCGAAGACCAGCTCATCCTGTCCGCCGATTGTGTTGCAATAGCAAATTGCACAGCCGAATTGCTTTGCACATTGCGACACAACACTGCGACGAATCTTTATTTTTCCCACGCGATAGGGCGAGGACGAGAGGTTCACTATAACAGAGAAGGGCCGGACCTTTTCCAGAAAGCCTTTGAGCCAGTTTACGTCCCAGATATCACGGCAGATTGTTACTACTGTTTTGACGCCTTCGAGGTCTAACGTCACCGCCTCGGTTCCCGTAGCGAAATATCTCGATTCGTCGAACACGCCATAGTTAGGAAGTAGGCCTTTTCGGTAAATCTGTGAAACTTGTCCGTTTTCGATTACCGCTGCGCTGTTATAGCAGGTATCCGCCGCCGGCTCGGCAAAGCCGACTACGGCTACGGCCTCGGTAAACTTAGCGGCCAGGGCCTTTACGGCTGAGAGGTTATCATCAAGGAAATGTTTTTTATGCAGCAAATCCTCGGGCGGATAGCCGCAGAGGCAGAGCTCCGGGTACACTACAATATGTGTGTCGGCCTCGACCGCCCGGCGATAGAATTGCTCTATCTTGGCGGCGTTGCCCTGCAGGTCACCTACTGTCGGATTAAGTTGTGCCAGCGCTACACGCATATTCGAAACCTCTGGCGTCGAGTATCGATTATAGAGAAGAAGGAATCAAGTTTTAACTTCCATAAACTTTATCAGCTCATATATGGCCTGGTTGTACGGTACCGCGACTTTATATTTGTGTGCCAGTTTGAGGACCTCGCCGTTGATTGCATCTATCTCTGTCCGTTTGCCCGCAGTCAAATCCTGGAGCATTGACGATTTATGCTGTGCCGTGTCCGGGACCAGCCGTGCGTAAAAGACCTCTAAAAAATCCTTCACATTGCTCCAGTGGGTCGAATAGCCGGCTTTTTTCATCACGATAAAGACTTCTTCTGCGAGCGCATCCATCAGTGTTCGAGTGCTTTTTACTTCGGTGAGCCTTCCGTAAGGCACAGCTAATATCGCGCCGACGGGATTGAGCAGGCAGTTATAGAGCATCTTCGCCCACAGGTCCTTCTCTATTGATTCAGTTACCCGGCAGTCGATACCGCCTTTGGTTATCATCTCGCAAAGCTCTTTCACACATGAAACGTCACAGCCGAACAGACTGCCGATATGAATTGCGTCGGCGTGCACGGTTATCTCGACCTCGTTGGCCTTTCGCCGTGTAAAGCCGGTAATGACCCGCGCGCTGTAAATCTGCTGCTGTTCGAAGTATCGCAGAAATTTTTCCGCGTTGCCCCAGCCGTTCTGAAAATGGGCTATCTTTCCGTCCCGTCCCAGAAGTTGACTGTATTGGGCTAAATCCTTTGCAGCGGCAGCCGAATCGAAGGACTTTGTGCAGACGATAATAAAGTTGTAATTTTTCTGGCCGAGGTCGCTCAGTTTGCAGTGGCTGCCAAACTGCTCTGGCTGCGCGTGGAAGTTCCCGAATATGCCCGTCCGAATCAGTCCCTCCTTTTTTAGTGCGTTTACAGTTTGCCGCCGCGCAATTATATCCACGTCGGTACCTGCTTTTATAAGGCAGCTTGCCAGACCGAGTCCCACCGCTCCTGCGCCGTAGATACAAATTCTCATCGTTTCGACCTGTAAAAGAAAAGAACATCCCCATTATAACTATTTAGTCCGTTGCGAAAAACCTCTTTTGAAATATCCCCCGCGGCGCAGCAGTAATATTGCCATGCCGGGCCGTCAACCCCGCAATTCTTTGAAACACGCCCGGCAGAACAGATGCCCCGAATCTATTTTTGTTAATTCTTCAACCGGTACATCCTCGTTGCCGCAGCAGTCACATATTCCTGTTTTCGCTTCTTCGACCTCTTCTTCCTCAGCCTGGACCTCTTCGGGCTCGGCCTGCTCAGGCGCGGTGTCTGTCTTTGTAGTAGCCGTCGCTGCTTCAGCCTGTTCTATCTGTTGGAGCTCATCCTGTATTTGCATTCGCAATTTTTCTTCCTGCTTTGACCTTTCAAGTGCCTCTTGCCTTTCTATTCGGCCGGCCTCAAGTTCCTGCTCTTTTTCTTCAAGGGCCGCCTCGAGTTCGCCGGTCCGCTGTTCATATTCGATGACTTGTTGTTGGACCTGGGTCAGTTGTGATTCGAGCGATTCTATCTGCTCTTTTGCCGCACCTTCGGCAGCAGTTTGTGTCTGCTCTGTTTGGTGCAGCTGTTTCTGCATTTGCGCGAGTTTTGATTCGAGCAATTCCATCTGCTGCTTCGCCGTACCTTCGGCAGCGGTTTGTGTCTGTTCAGTTTCCTGTAGCTGTTTCTGCACCTGGGCGAGTTGTGATTCGAGTGTCTCTATCTGTTCGTTTGACGAACCTTCGGCGGCGACCTGCATCTGCTCTGTTTGATGCAGTTGTTTCTGCATTTGCGCGAGTTGTGATTCGAGCGTTTCTATCTGCTGCCTTGCAGAATTTTCTAAGTCGGTTTGTTTCTGCTGTGCCTGTCGAATCTGTTGCTGGGCCTGAGTTTGATACTTGTCATACTCATCCGCGGCCACTTGTTGGGCTTCTGCCTTTATTTTTTTCAGTTCCTTCACATATTTTTCGTTTAGTTGTTCCACGGCCTGTTTTGCGGCGATGTCCTGCTCGTATTTTGCCGTCAATTCCGCAAGCTGCTGTCCGGAGCGGCTTTCAATCTGACCTATTCTATCTTCGTATTGCCTCGTCAATTCACTTATTGTCTTGTTATGCTGCGTCACAGCCTTATCCGCTGCAACATGGGCCTGGCCGAGCTGCCCTTTTATTTGTTCAATTTCCGATTGCACTTTTGACAGTTCCACATCTTTTTCATCAGCCTTAGCCAGCACCTGCTCAGTCTTTGCCGTCGCCTCATCGCGCATTTTTGTGACCTGTTCCATCTGTTTATGCAGATGGTCGATCTGTGCACTGAAGTCGACCCGCAGCTTTTCCTGCTGTTGTGCAAAATCGCTTTCTAATTCCGCCCTTGCCTGGTCTTTGGTCTGCTCGACCTGCTGCGCCGAGGCAGAGCTCATCTGCTCGCGGACCTGATCAACCTGCAGTTCGAGTTCATTTATCCTTTGCTGGTCAGCCTGCCTCTGTTGGTCTGCTTCTTCTGCGGCCTGTGTTATTTCTGCTTCGAGCCGCTCGGCCTTTTGCCGAGCGTCCGTTTCAATTTGCCTGATTCGCTCATCCGCATTTTCTTTTATTCTTGCAGTCTCCTGCAGTGCCAGCTGCTTCGCCATCGCAACATCTCTGTCGACCTCTTCTTTGAGCTGCTCGATAAACTTTTCCTGCTCGCCTCTTGCCTGGTTCGTTTTCGCAGCTTCCGCCTTGACCGTTTCTAATTGTTCTGCAAGCTCGTCTTTGTTTTTTGTTACCTCCTGTAGTATTTCCTGTACTTCTTCGATTGTTTTACGATACTCCTGTTCTTTTAGTCTCGCCTCTTCCGTTTTTTCTGTGTGCTGAGCGAGTTCATCCCTCATCGAAGCAATCTGCTCCTGCAGTGTCTGAGTCTTTTCCTGTGCAAACTCTTTGGCCTGTATTTGTTGTTCCAATTTTGCCTGTGCTTGTTCCCTTGCCACCTCCACTTCGCGAAGCTGCTGTCCAAGCTCGTTAATCTGTTCCATCATCATCCGGCTCTGCGCGGCGGATTGCTCCCTCGCGGCCTGCTCGGATTCCAGTTTAGCCTGTGCCCTTATCCATGCCTCGTTATATTCCTGTGCCTGATTGCGGGTCTGTGCCAGCTCTGTTTCGACCTTTTCAATCCGGGCTTCGAGACCGCTGGTTGTCACATTACCTTTTTCTTTGACTTCCTGCATTTGCTGTTGCAGTTTTTGTTTTTCCCCGGCCAGTGCCGCAATCTCACCTTTGTACCTGTCCTGCTGCTGACGGAAATTGTTCAGGTTCTGCTGGGCCTGTTTGAATTGCTTTGCAAGTTCGCCTGTTTTTTTCTGTGCCTGCTGTATCTGCTGATTCTGCTGCTCGAGCTCGGCTTTGAACTGCTCTATCAGTTGGGCTCTTTCCTGGGCCTGACGTTGTGCGGCTTCTTTGTCCTGTTGTGCCGCCAGTGTAGCTTCTTTGGCTTCGTTGATTTTTTCAGCCTGTTCCCTGAACCGTATCTCCGAAAGCTCTCGCGCACGTCTGCGTGCGTTTATCCTCTTTCGTGCCGCGGCTTTGAGTTTCGCCTTATTGTCCGCCTGAATCTGTTGGATTTCTGCCGCGGCCTGTTTAGCTTGCTGTTGCGCCGCCTGTGCAGCCTGGGTTTGACTTTCAAATTCCGCCTTCAGGCGTTCTGTGGACTGCTCTATATTGCTGCGAAGCTCTTCATTATTTTCCAGTTCCTGGCGGACCTGTCTTAGCTGGTCTTCGTAGGAATGAATCTGTTCATCACTCTGCGCCTGCGCGGCGGCAAGGGCCTCGGCGCTCGAGCGTTCTTTGTCTTCTATCGCCGCCTTAAAGGCTGTAATAGCCTGCTCGTAGCCGCGAATCTTTTTTCCGAATTGGTTCTGAACTGCTGCAAGTCGCTCCTGTGCTTCAGCTTTTAACTGCTCGACACGCCTTTCCTGCTCACTTTCAATCTGCGCGAGTTTCTCATCGGCCTCTGTCTTTATCTGATTAATCTGCATCTGCCTTTCGGCTTCGAGCTGTTTTAGTTCCTGCTGTTTTTGCTCCTGCAGCAGATGAATATTCTGTTGTAATTGTCTTATCTGCTCGCCTGTTTCAGACTTGATTTTTTCTACTTCCTGCTCCGCTTGCTGCCGCGCACTTTCAATCTGCTGCTGTGCCTGGCTGTTGACCTTCGCCGTCTGTTCGTTGGCTCTTGCCTGGATAGCCTCTATCGTTTCCTGCGACTGGGCCTGCAGCATATTGATTTGTTGCTCAGCTTGGGCCTTTGTCTGGGTAAGCGTCTGTTCGAAATCTTCGGCCTTGTTTATCGCCGCCGTGGCGGCCTCTATCTGTTCTTCGAGCTTAGTTTCAGTCTCCGTGCGGTTCTGGATTTCCGATTCGAGCTGTTCTTCAATCTGGCTTTTGGTCTTTTGCTCGGCGGCCAGCTCTTCGAGCGCCCTTTGCCTTTCGCTCTCAATCTCCTTGAACCTGCTCCACAAATCCTCGTGCGATTCGACCAAATTTTCGATTCGCTGCCGTGCTTCGGCCAGGGCCTGTCTTTCGGATTCAAGCTGCTGCTGTTGCTGCTCCGCGATTCGACCAAGTTGCGCTGTTTCCTGCTGCGCCTGCTCAGTTGCCTTTTTGCTATCGCTTTGCATTTGTTCAATCTGCTGCTCGAACAATTTTGCATCTTGCTCGGCCTCGTGCCTGAGCTTTTGAATCGCAGCCTGAAGGTTTTGTTGTCTCTGCCGGGCCTGTGTTTGTATTTCTTCGATTTTTTCTTCGCTGTTTTTGTCTAACTGCTCGCGCTGCTCAGCCAGTCGCTGGTCGGTCTGTCTTTGAATCTGTTCGATTTGTTGTTGGCTCTGGTCGTTCACTGCCGCGATTTGCTCCCGGGCCTGTGCCTTTATCACGGCTATCTGCTGTTTAAGCTCACCTGCGAGTTCAGCCTTTTCCGCCTGCAGGCTCGCAAATCGTTCGTCGGCCTCTGTTCGTAACTGCTCTATCTGTTGCTGCGCTTCGGCAGCCTGTGTCTGGGCCTGCTGGGTTAGCTGGTGCAGTTGCTCTTCGTACTGCTCGATTTTCTCCTGTGCCTTGACCTTGGCCTGAATTTCGGCCTGGAGTTTTTCTTCCGCAGCTTCTCTTGCCTCTGCCTGCGCCCGGGCCTTTTGCTCTGCCTGATTCTTCGCGGACTCATAGGCATTAAGCCTGTTGTCATACTCATTTCGCATCCGCGTCATCGTCTCTTCGCTGTCGGCCTTGAATTTTGAAATTGTCTCGGCTGTGTCCCTCTTGACCTTATTGATTATGTGTGCCGCCTCCGCTCGCGTCCTTTCCTTTTGTTTTGCGATGACTTCGGTCGTCTCAGCCTTTAGCCTCGCGATATCATCCGCATATTTTGCCGCCCACTGATGGCCTTGCGCTTCTAACCTTTCTGCCCGTTCCGCAAGCTCCTGTGCATATTCCTCTGCCTTGCTTCTGCCGATGCCCTCCTGTTCTGCCAGCTCCTGTGCCTGCCGCCGGGCCGCTGTCTCTTCTTCGAGTCTTTCTGCAAGCTCGGCCCTGGACCTCTTTTCTGCACCGAGCCGGTGCTCCAGTTTTTGTATCTGCTCACCAAGCCGCGCCTTTTCGTTTTCCAGTTGAGAATTTACTGAGTTTATCGCCTGCTCGTAAGCGAGCTGTTGTTCTGTCACCTCTTTTTTAATTGTGTTTATCTGCTCTGTTGACTCTGCTGTAATCTTCTGCCGTTGCTGTTGTTCCTGTTGGCGGATGTCAGCCAGTTGCTGCTGGTGCTCACTATTCAGGATTTCGATTTGCCGGGCGTGTTCCTGTTGTTGCGTGTTTGCCTCGGCCTGAAGTGTTGATACTATCTCGTTGTGTTCGGCTTTCAGTGACCCTATCTGTTGGTATGCCTCTTGTTTGACGGCAGTGATTTTCTCCCGGCTCCGTTTTAGCGTATCTTCTACCTGCTGTTGCGCCTGGTTTGTTACTTCGCTGATTCTTTGGTTTGCATCGCTGTCAATCCGGCTTATTTGTTCTTCGTAATTTGTCTTTAGGCTGTTTATTTGTTTGCTGTGTTCGTTATTTAGCTGCTCAATCCTTGCTTCGTATGAACTTTTAAGCTGTGCTGTCTGCCCGGCGTGCTGCTTTTTTTCCTCATCGAGCTGTCCGTCGAGCTCGCTTACCCTTTGTTCGTATTGGTTTTTCAACCGGCTGAACTGTTCGGCCCTGTCTTTGTCGAGCTGTTCGAGTTCGCTGCTGTGACTTTGCTCGAGCTCTGTAATTTTTTGCTGGTGCGTTTTTTGACGCTGCTCAGCCTGTTCGGTCAGTTCCGAAATTCTTTGTTCGTATTCATTTTTTAAGCTGCTGAACTGTTCGGCCCTGTCTTTATCGAGCTGTTCCAGTTTGCTGCTGTGATTCTGCTCGAGCTTTGTCACCTTCTGCTGGTGCGCCTTTTGGCGCTGCTCGGCCTCGTCGGTCAGTTCCGAAATTCTTATCTCGTATCCGGACTTGAGATTTTCTGTCTGTTCTTTGTTCTGCTGTGTTAATTCTGCAATCCTGCCCTCGTAATCGTTCGTCAGGCTGTCGACAGCTTTTGCATGCTCTGCCTGGGTCTGCTCGGCCTGTGCGTTTGCAGTTTCAACCGCCTGTTTAAGTTCGGTTGTTATCGCAGCGACCTCTTGTTCTCTTTGTTCTTGTAGCTGTTCAATCTGTTTTTCGTATTCGCTGCGAGTGTTGTTTAACTGCTGTTCGTATTGCTCTTTTTTTCTTGCCGCCGATTCGTTAATCTTCTCGATTCTTTCTCGATAGCTTGAGTTGAGCGACTCTGTCTGCTCTTTGGCGTCGGCCTTAATCTTCTCTATCCGCTCCGCATATTCGGTCTTTGTCTGTTCGATTTTTTCCTGGTAAAGTTTTTCCCTCTGCGCGGCCTTGTTCTCGATATAGCTTACCCTCTCGTCCGCCTTTGCCCTGGTCCGGGCGATTTGTCCCTGCATCTCCTGCTTCAAGGCCGCGACTTCTTCACCGTGCTGTTTTTTTGCCGCAGATAGTTGTTCCTCTGCATCCTGTATTTTAGCGGCGGTTTCGGTCTCGATGGTCTTTACTGTTCGGCTGGTCTGCTGCTTTAGCTGTTCGAGCTCGTCGCTGTGTTTTGCCTTGAGCTGTTCTATTCTGTTCGCAGCTTCCTGCGCCTGCTGTTGTCCCTGCGTGGTCAACTGCTCATTGGCTGCCGTCAGGTTGCGGACCTGCTCCAGCGCGTCGAGCTTGGCCTGTTCTTCAGTTGCCGCCTGCTGCTGTGCCTTTCGCTTTGCTTCGGTCTCGACACCAAGTCCGTCTCGAAGTTCTCCTATCTGTAGTTCGTAGGCGCTTGAGTCCTCAGCGGATTCGGTCTTTATCTGCTCGATGGCCTCATTCAGCGATGCTTCTGTCTGTTTCGCCTCTCGCTCGGATTCCCGGAGCCTCTGCGACCATTGTTGTTGAGTTTTTTCTAACTGCTCGGCTGTCTGTACCTTGAGCTTACTTATCGCCTCGTTGTATTCAACCACTCTCTGCCGCGATTGCTGCTCGAGCTGCTCAATATTCTGCTGAGCTTCCCGGCGAATGGCTTCGGCCTGGTTGTCGTGCTTGGCCCGCAGCTTTTCTGTTTCATTTTGGAATAACTGCTGCTGGACCCTTAGTTGGCCCTCTAATTGCTCGTTTCTTTCCAGGGCCTGTTCTTTTATCCCGCTGAGCTGTTGTTCGTGCTCGCTGTTCAGCTTGGCGATTTGTTTTTCATAATCCTGTTTGGTTTCCTGAGCTTGTGCTTCTAACTGGATTACTGCCTCGTCGTGCTGCTGCTCTAACTGCCTCACCTGGTCGATGCGCTGCTGCTCTAATCTCGAAGTTTCTTCTTCGAGTTTTTGTTCTAACTGCCCGATTTGTTGCCGGGCCTCGCGCTGCGTCTGTTCCAGCTCATCTGCCGCTGCGTCTCTGAACCCGGCAAACTCATCGGCAGCCTGTCTTTTTAAGTCTTCAATCTGCTCTTCGTATTCGCCGGTTAGTCTTGCCTGCGCAGCTTGTGCCTGGTCCGAAAGGTCCTTTAACTGCTGTTCGTACCGTTGCCGTTGCGCTTGTGCTGCTGCATCGGCGTCTGCCAGGTTCTTCTCGTAATCTGTCTTTGTCGCTGTCAGCCGTTCATCATGTTCTTTTAACTGCTTATTAATCTGCTGCTTGTATTTCCTCTCGGTTGCTGTGAGTTTTTCTTCATGCTCTGTTCTTTCCTGCTCGAGCTTCTCGGTCAGCTCGTCTATTCGCTGCGTGCTTTGCTGTTCTATTGCAATTATTCTCGTTTGGGCTTTGTTCCGGGCCTGTTCTATCCTCAGGTCCGAGTCGGACTGAATCTCCGCAATCTTCAGCTCACTGTCAATCTTGACCTTTTCAAGCTCTCTTTCATAGTCAGCCGCCGCGTCCTTCGCATCGAACTGCAACTGGCTGATTCTTTCATCCTGCAGTTCGATTTGCCGCTGTGCCTCTTTTGTCTGCTCAATTTGCTCAGCAAGGAATGCCTGTAATGTCTCCTTTTCTTTTTGCTCGGCATCGGCCCGGGACTCGGCCTGTTTTTGTAACTGCTGGGCCTCTTGTTCGGCCTGCTCGGCTTGTTCCTGTTTTTGATGGTACTTTTCTATTTGTTGTCGGGTCTGGTTTTCAATGGCCGCAATCTGTTTGTCCGCTCTCTGCTTCGCGGCCTGGTGTGCCTCTTCAATCCTCGCCGTCGACTCTTTCTGAATCTTCAGGACCAGCTCATTATTTGCTCTGACCTTTTCCTCGGCCTCAATCACCACCCCCTCTGCCTTTTCCTCTGCAATTCGCTTGTCTTTTTCAGCTTTGGTCCGGGTCCGCTGCTGTGCCGCCAGCTCTTGCTGTGTCAGGCGAAGCTGCGATTCTAATTCTCCGATTTTCCGCTCCGCTGTTTGCCTGGCTTGTGCCTGTTCCGCCGCCTGGCGTTCGGCCTTGGCCTTGCCTATATGTTCAAGCTCAAGCTGGGCCCTGCGCTGTGCCTGCTGCTGAGCTTTTTCTTCGGCGTCTATACGGGCCTGCTCTTGGCGCTCGGCCCTTGCCTTTGCGCGGGCCTCTGCTTTTTCTTTTTTCTGGCGCTCTTTTGCCTTTCGATAATTGATACACGGGACATCCGGATGGAAAGGCCAGTGTTTTTCCCCGCAGATGGGACAGGTCGGCACAAACTTATCGTCTTTCTTATTTGACGAATCTTTTACCTCGCCTGCCCCGGCCTTCTCATTTCCCCGCAAAGCAGTAAGACGTGATACGAGCGATTTCTGTTCGCCTTTCGATTTGACTTCCTTGGCTTGTTCCTCAATGCTCATAACGCACAGACAAGTAAAACAATCCTTTGGGATTCCCCTTCCTTGGGGTGGTTAAATACAGCGGAACCTGCTCCGTAAATTGCCTAATATACCAGCCTTATTTAATCTTTCAAGTATAATAACCTGCCAAAGTGCTCCCTTTCTTTAACATGGGCGGATTCGGCATGGGATTTATCGCGGTATTTGCTGAACTGCTCCTGATTCGCTCCGTATTTTTTTATAGAACCAAATTTTATGTTAAAAAAAAGCCAAACAACTCGAACCTGGGCGTTTTTCGCCCTTATTGCAGCTTTGTTTTTGACGAACTGTTCAAAAACCAGGGAAAAAGGCGTTATGAATAATCCCGAAACACCCCCGGTACGCGGAAATAATGGTTTTGAAAAGGCCGCATTCGCGGCAGGCTGCTTCTGGCACGTCGAGCAGGTCTTCAGCGATACACCCGGTGTGATTTCGACCACTGTCGGCTATACCGGCGGAACAACAGAAAATCCCACTTATAAAATGGTGTGTTCCGACAAGACCGGCCACGCCGAGGCCGTCCAGGTCGTCTTCGACCCGAACCGGATTTCATATTCGCAGCTTCTGGATGTCTTCTGGAAGATCCACGACCCGACGCAGCTCAACCGCCAGGGCTCTGATTTTGGCAGTCAATACCGCTCTGTGATTTTTTACGACAGCCCGCAGCAACGACAGGCTGCTATTGATTCGAAAGTCCGACTCGAGGACTCAGGCAAGTATTCCAGACCTATCGTCACCCGGATTGTACCGGCCGGTGACTTTTACCGCGCAGAGGAATATCACCAGCAATATTTCAAAAAACACGGCGTTGTCTGCTCCCCTTGAAACATCCATTCGTCCCCGCGTGGTTCAGCACCCACCGTAACAGCCACTGGAATGAGACAAAATACAACCCAATAAAGTTAAGCCGACGTTACGGAGGGATTTATTTGTTGCGGTCCGCCGGGGTGGTTGGTACAATAGTCGCCGTGATTTGGGCCTTGTTTGTATT
>CAZOVR010000043.1:0-24950 GCA_964583405.1 uncultured Pirellulales bacterium | reverse complement strand
AAATCCCGATAAACGGAATCGGGATTTTCGCCAGACCACAAAATTTCGGACCCAAGATAAAGACATTATGGGATATCCGCTGCGCTACGAGGTTTTGGGTTGACTTTTGGCCTTTATGGGCTAAACTGGCGGTTTTCCCTCGTCCCGCCTTCGTCAAGGCTACGGCGGGTAAGTACTCGATATGACAATAAGGAAGATTTCGGTGGATTATCACTGTGTAGTATTGATAAAGCAGGTGCCGGACACCAAGCGAATCACCGGCAAGGCTATGAACGACGACGGGACGGTGAACCGCAGGGCCCTGCCTGCCATATTCAATCCGGAAGACCTTAACGCACTCGAATTATCGCTTCAAATCAAGGAGCAATACAGCGGCACTGTAACTGTGATAACGATGGGGCTGCCTGGGGCTGCTGTGATATTGCGAGAGTCATTATACCGCGGTGCGGACCGGACAATACTGATTACAGACCAGAGATGCGCGGCGAGCGATACATTAGCGACAAGCTATATCCTCCGCTGCGCCGTCAATAAACTCCAATACGATATAGTCATCTGCGGCAGACAAGCGATTGACGGCGATACAGCGCAGGTCGGGCCTCAGTTGGCGGAAAAGCTCGGCATTACGCAGATAACTTATTTAGAAAAGCTGCTGGAACTGGAGAATGAGCATATAACCGCTCAGCGGAACATCGGCAACGGTCAGCAACAGGTGCGGGGCAAGCTACCGGTGCTTTTGACCGTGACATCAGATGCAAACGAGCCGCGAGTAGCAGCGGCGAAAAATATGATGAAATACAAAAACGCAAGAACTCCTGCAGAGATTGAGCAGCAGATACAAACTGAAAATCCGGATGCCGATGAAGATACTTTGGCTGGGCTTGTCGAGAGGAAATGCGGACTGCTTAAAGACAAGGGACTGCTAATCGAGCAGTGGGACCTTGATTTTCTGGATGCAGACCTCGGCTGGTGCGGCAGGAGCGGCTCGCCGACAAAGGTGCACCGTATCCAGAGTATCGTTCTGGCAGCGAAAGAGAGTAAAGAAGTCGAGCCGACGGAGGAGGGAATCGCAGATATGATTCATGAATTGATAGAAGAAAAGACGATTGCGTAATTGAACATTGAATGTCGAATGTAGAATATAGAATTAGAAGTGAAGGCGGTATTGAGGTGTGATTTTAGATGACAGGTGTGAATAGAGAAGGTGAAGTTTGGGTGTTTGCCGAGCAGCACCAGGGCAAGCTGGAAGATACGCCGCTGGAATTGATGGGCAAGGCGCGGCAGCTTGCGAATATCCTCGGAGTTGAAACGGCGGCGGTGCTTCTTGGCAGTAACGTCGGGCAGCTCGCTAAAAAGCTGATTCAGTACGGGGCGGATAAGGTATACGTGGCTGACAATCAGCTGCTGGAAAATTTTCAGACGAACAGTTATGCAAAAACGATGTGTCAGCTCATAGAAAAATACGAGCCGCAGATTGTTATGTACGGTGCGACAGTGACGGGAAGGGATTTGGCGCCGCGGATTGCAAGCGAAATCAAGGCGGGGTTGACGGCGGACTGTACGGATTTGCAAATCGGAGACCATACGGAATCAGGCAGTGGGATACTGCATAAGAATCTTCTGTTCCAGGTTCGGCCTGCCTTCGGCGGTAATATCATCGCGACGATTATCAATTACGACCGGTGGCCGCAAATGGCAACGGTGCGCGAAGGCGTGATGCCGATGCCAAGCCCGGATGTTAGCCGGCAGGGAAAGATTATCAAAGAACAGGTGCAATTGAGCGCGGCGGACCTGCCTTTGACGATTCTTGAAGAGCATAAGCGCGAAAAGAAGGTGGACCTGAAGGCGGCCAGAGTCATCGTCGCCGGCGGGGCCGGGGTAGGAAGTAAAGACAACTTCAAACTAATATGGAACCTTGCGAACGTCTTAGGCGCGGCACCGGCGGCGAGCAGGGCCGCGGTGGATTTGGGATTTATCGACCATGACCATCAGGTAGGGCAGACGGGAACGACAGTGCGGCCGAGCCTGTATGTCGCGGTCGGTATCAGCGGAGCGATACAGCACCAGGCGGGGATGAGTGAGAGTCAGAAGATTATCGCGATTAACAACGACCCTGATGCGCCGATTTTCCAGATTGCGCATTATAAGGTATTGGGCGACCTGAACGAAATCGTACCGAGAATGATAAAGGCGCTGAAGGAAAAGACCATAAAAGAAGAAGTGGCGGCGGTAAAATAAAAAAATCCGAAATTCTAATATCTATCCCGACGAGTCGGGACTAAACAAATTCAAATAACCAAAAAAGAAAAATTCAAAACGAGTTTTTCAAACGGGACGGCATCTTGAAAATCAAATAACAGAAAAAGAAAAGTGAATCACGAATGGAATTGGTGTATGGCGAATTTTTATACGGACAACGACGATATCAGATTTCTGCTCAGGCACATTGACCTCGGTGCAATGGCAGAATTACAGGAAGAGGGATTCAAATTCGCGAAGGACTATGATTACGCGCCGGCGGACGCGAAAGAAGCGGTCGCCAACTATGAAATGGTGCTCGAATCATTAGGCAAGCTCAGCGGCGAGTTTATAGCGCCGCGGGCCGAAGACGTGGACCGTCAGGGCAATATACTCAAGGCGAATGGAACGGTCAGCTATGCACAGGGTATTGCAGAATCGCTCGACAAGCTGGCCAAGGCGGACGTGATGGGATTTACGCTGCCGCACCGGTTCGGCGGTCTGAATTTTCCGCATATCATTTACTCGATGGCGATTGAGATTGTCTCGCGGGCGGACGCGTCGCTGATGAATATCTTCGGCCTGCAGGGAATAGCAGAGACAATTAGCGCGTTTGCTTCTGAAGAAATCAAACAGAAGTACCTGCACGACTTTTCTGCAGGCAGGGTCACGGGGGCGATGGTACTGACCGAGCCTGACGCGGGCAGTGATTTGCAGGCGGTCAAGCTAAAGGCGTTTTCGGATGATAACGGCAAATGGTTTCTGCACGGAGTCAAGAGGTTCATTACCAACGGATGCGGTGAGGTGCTCTTAGTGATGGCGCGAAGCGAGCCGGACCGCAGCGGTGGTCTGGGCCTGAGCCTGTTCGTGTGCGACCGCGGTCCAACAGTGCATATACGCAGGCTGGAAGATAAGCTCGGTATTCACGGTTCGCCGACGTGCGAGATATTCTTCGACAATACGCCTTGTGAGCTTATCGGAGAACGTCAGCGAGGGCTTATCAAATACGTGATGAGCCTTATGAACGGCGCGCGAATCGGAATCGCGGGCCAGGCGCTGGGTATCGCCGAGGCGGCGTACCGTGTCGCACGCGATTATGCATCAACCAGAAAACAGTTCGCAGTTGCAATCGAACGGCTGCCGGCTGTGCGCGATATGCTGATTGATATGAAGATAAAAATAGAGGCGGGCCGCGCGCTATTGTATGAAACCTCACGTGTAGTTGATATGGCCCTGGCTTATGAAAGGCAGTTCGAGAATGACCGGCCTGAAGGAAAAGACAAGGTGAAGGAGCTTAAAAACAGCGCGCGAAAATATAAGCGATTCGCTGATATGCTTACGCCGATGAGCAAGTACTACTGCTCGGAGATGAGTATCGACGTAACTTATGATTCGATACAGGTCTTAGGCGGCAGCGGATATATGCGCGACTACGCGGTCGAGCGGCACGCGCGCGACGCTCGCATTACAACGATTTACGAGGGAACAACGCAATTGCAGGTCGTGGCTGCCGTGCGCGGAGTTTGCAGCAGAACGGCGGAGAAATTATTAGATGAACTTTCCGGCCAAGAGTTCGACGCCGACCTTAGCGACCTGACCGCCCTGCTTAAAGAAGGCATTGAGGTTATGAAGCGGTGCATCGAGTTTGTAAAAGAAAAGGGTAATGAGTATATGGACCTATACGGTCGTGGTCTGGTCGATATCGCAATGGAGCTGATTATCGGGTATCTGTTCTGCGGGCAGGCGAGTACGAAGGTTGAAATGGAAGTACCTGTATATGCGGACAGGGGACGAGAGACAAACGATACGACAAGTATGAAAGAGCGAAAGAAGAAAGTCGCGCGCAGATTCATAACCAGGAATGCGGTGCGGATTAAGGATCGCGGCGAGATAATATGCTCCGGCGACACTTCGACCTTTAACCAGTTCGCCGAACTCGTCGGGCCGGCGCCGTCGGAGCAGTAAGGGCAAGATATGCTGCGAGTGGTGATATTCGATTTCGACGGTGTAATTGTCGATTCCGAGATGATGCACTTCGAGGCCTTTAACCGGGCGCTGCAGCCATACGAAGTCCAGATTTCCAAAGAGCAGTACTTCAAAGAATACCTCGGCCTAACGGACAGGGACCTGCTGAAAACTCTCGTCGAGGAGGGAACACTGGCAATAAATGAACCGCAAATTGATGAAATTGCCCGGAAGAAGACGGATATATTCGAAGAGACGGCAAGAATAGCGCCAATTATCGACGGGGTAAGTGAATTTTTGGAACTGCTCGAACAGAACGATATCACATCGGCGATTTGCTCCGGCGCTTTATCAGCAGAAATAGAAATGATATTGAACAACGCAAATTTGCGGCGATTTTTCAAGGTAATTGTATCGGCTGAGCAGGTAGTCAAAGGCAAGCCTGCGCCGGACGGATTTTTGGTTACGCTGGAAAAACTCAATGAAAAATCCAGTGAGTCAATAAAGGCAAATCAGTGTGTGGTTGTGGAGGATTCGCACTGGGGTCTGGAGGCTGCCAAGGCGGCGGTGATGCACACAGTCGCGGTTACGAATTCGTACGGCACCGAGGAGCTGTCACTGGCCGAGATAGTTGTGGACAGTCTCTCGGAGTTGAAGATGGAAGATTTGCAGACACTATGTGACTGAAAAAAAATTGCCACAGAGATTTTTTAACATAGCCACAGAGGTCACAGAGATAAAATTCTAAATTCTAAGCACTAAATCCTAAACAAATTCGAAGCACTAATGACCTAAATTGCAAACGCTATACGCTGATTGTATGTTGACATTTGGATTTTGGGCGGGTATTTTCTATTCGGGAAGAAGCGGATAGTATTGGATTGGGGTACGATGGATAAATACAGGAAGGCATTCTTCGTTTCAGCGTTAGCGTTCTCGCTGCCGTCGTGCTTGTCATTAATCGGCGCTCTCGTCACTCTAAGCCTTACCGGACTGTCTATTCTCGGCAGTTTTGTTATTGCATGGTGGGGCATGTATTTTTATCTTAGAACAGCAAGTAAAACGGCGTTCTGGTTTTCTTTTGCATTGGTGAATTTATACTGGTGGCCGTTGCTGGTTCAGTCTGTGCGCAGAAGTATTTATATAATTAAAAAAGGCGACATTGGTTTAGTTTATGGTTACGGAAAACCACTGACATTCCTTAACCATGCAGTATACGAGTCAATTCTTTTAGTTCCGCTTACTTTAACATTTATATTCGGCGCGACAGTGATTAGAAATATTTACAAATTCAGGGGACAGCGAGAATACTGAGTTTCGAGTACTTTTGTCGAGCTATTTGAAAACCCAAAGGGCAAGAAAGGAGAGACGTTATGGAAATTTCAATTTTAAAAAGTTTCTTATTGTGGTGCTCGATTATTAACGGCGGGATGCTGCTCATATCGTCCGTGATGCTCATCTTCGCCGGCGGCTGGGTGTACGCGATACACAGCAGGCTGTTCGGTATTTCCAGAGACGCGTTCAATATTATGATTTACTGCTTCATCGGGGTGTATAAGATGCTCTGGCTGACACTCAATGTCGTTCCCTACGTTGCTTTAGTGATAGCGGGATGAGAAAAGATATCGATACTAGATCCTCGATGCTAGATCCTCGATGCTGGATTCTGGATCTGCCAAAGCAGTGAATTATTGATTTGGTATAACGTCGGCAAAGGAGACCAGATGCAGCTATTTAGAAGGTTTTTTAATGCAATAGTTATAGCAGCAGTTCCGGTCGTAATTACGGGATGTACAAGTCGAACGGTTTGTATGCTGGTCAGCGAACGAGAAGGGTTGTCAAAGATAGACCGGACTGGCCGCTCCTGCCAATTGCTGGAGGGACCGGGACCGGTCAAAGCGATGGAAGGTGAAATATTCGTCGTGCGTGACGGTCAGGTCGTCGTGTTCGATATGTCGGGCAAAGAATTGCGGCGTATTTCTATCGGAAAAGACGTACATCATGTGCAGGAATTAGTGGTTATACCCGACGGACGTTTAGCTTTTCTTGACAACCGGAATGACGCCGTCTACTTCGTCGATGCCAAGGGTGAGCATATCAGAACCGTCAGTATCAATGAAAAGCAAGACAAGCACTGGCAGAATATGGACGGAGTTGTTACTAAAAATAAGCTGATTGTGTCTGAGAACGGGGAGAATGAGCTGATTGCAGTCGACCTGAGCAACTATGAAGTATCCGTCTTTCGCGGATTGCAGCAGCTTAGAGGATGGCTTGGCTCGATTACTTACGCCGACGAGAGATACTTTATCTGTCAAAGCCGAAAGATATACTCATTCACAGAGGGCTCGCCTGAAATAACAGAAGTAGCCGCAACACCTGAAGGTAATATCACGGGGATCGCAGCCGCAGAGGGGCGGTTGTTCGTGGCAGTCAACGGAATGAGCCGCATTAAGAAAAAGAGTTTGTCCGGCAAGTACAGCACGAAAGAAGGAGCTCTTTACGAAGTTAATCCCAGGAAAGGCAAGGTCAAACTTATCAGGGACAAGCTAAACTACCCCGGCGGGGTGCAGGTCATCCGGTCAGAGGGTAATTCCAAAGGCGAATGCACGCAGACCCGCGGCACAAGTCCTTCGTTGAAACTACAGAGGGCAGGCAAATCCGCAGGATAATTAAGTCGCCGTTCCGACGACTGCTAAACAAAATGGATTCCCGCTTCCGCGGGAATGACATAATCCGCAAGTTCATTTTGGCTGAAGACTTCATATTCGGTATGTGACAGTATGATTTATTGGCTGATGTTGAAGAAGCCGGGGCCTCGGATTTCGACTTTTCTGACCTCCTCGGTCGCCAGGTCATACTCGATTCCGTCGAACATTATGCCGTTAAAATATGCGGGCATCGAGTCGCTGCCCCTGGCCCAGACCACGTCGCGCTGGTCGTCATAAAGCAATTCACTTCCTTCAAAGACCTTGTCCCTGTCCTGAAAACTGATGCCGTCCGTCGCATAGAGAGTCCAGAGCCTGTACCGACCGGTCGCTGTTTCGACCAGGTCGGCTTCGATACGGCCTGCCGTCATAGTGACCTGCTCAGGCATCTGGTCGTTGATGGGGAAATAATCGATGTAAATACGCTGGCTGGCGTTTTCGGCGACGATGCGCTCGGTCTGGAGGTAATAGCGAAGCTGCTCGAAATTGCGGACAATGGCATAGCAGGGTTTCTGCATACTGAAGCGTCCGACGTCTCTTGCCGGCTGAGGTATTTTGGAATTATCAGCTTTGATAACCCCGGGTCCCGTCGCTACAAACATCTGCTGTTGGGCGTCGTACTCGAATCGCGGACATTTCAATTCTATACCGCCGAGGAACTTGTCGCCGTCGCGTTTGACGCTCGAAAGCCTGGAGCCGGCGCCCTGGTCGCTGACGGCGGTGATTCGCGCAACGTCAGCAAGGGCGCGGCCGTCGGATAATTCCTCGTCATTCAAATCGACGATGAGTTTCGGCGCGGCGAGGATGTATTCCTGCATTACGTCTAACTCGTCCCTGAGCATCCGACAAACACAGTCACCCTCAAAGGTTATCTGATTTGATTTGGGCGAGAATCTAGCCATTTCTTTAGAAGTAACGACCAGCGGCAGGGCCGACTGTTCATCGGTTGGGTCTACAACATCTTTCACATAGAACGTCAGCTTCGAAAAGCCCGGCGCGACTGCGTCGGAAGTGGTAAGGCTGTAATCTATTTTCTCGGCGGCGAAAGTGGTGCGGCCCGGTTCGTCTTCAACGGCTTCGGCAGCTGAAGCGCCGCCGGAGGTATCGAGGAAACGTGGGATTTTTTTGAGGGTATCAATAGAATTGGTCGGCACGACCGCAATACCGTTGTCACAGCTTACAGCTACTTCAAGCAGGTCCTGCGTTTGCACCTGGGGCTGGGACTGAGTGGTTTGTGAAGAATCCGCTATATCTATTTTGCTTTGCGTCTGCCGGTCCGATTTGCTGTCAGACCATATTATATCACTGATGCTGATTAGGTCGGCGGCGATGAACTGTTGGCCTGCGTCTATTACAACATTGCCGCTGAAGACACATCTGTAGCTTTCGAGTTTTGCTGTATCTGCGGCGCTAATGGAATCACCGCCTTGATTCTTAACCTTCCGGACACCAGCCTGTGCCAGAGAATATCCTTTTTGAACCTTGAACTGCAAATGCTCCAACTGTTCGATGCGCAGCAGGGCCAGTCGTTTATTCTGGTCGTCGTAAATCATCTCCAGGCCTTTGCCCTGCATCTGGGCATCCTGTGAGACAAAGGTCACCGGCCCGGCTGTAAAGAAACGGCTTTTGCTGCTGATAAAGGTAAGGTCATCGAGATAAATGAAGCTTTCTGTTACGTCGCTGCCTGGTGTTGGCACGATGTGAGCGACGACATTACCGGTCAGTGTTGCATCGGTGGGATTAGGCGGATTGACATCGGATTCGAGGACAACGTAACCGGTTTCGGCGGTGATGTAGCAGGTGAGCTCCGGTCGGAAGATATTCATATAAGGTTTCTCTATCTCCCACTGGTCGCCTTCTTCGTGAAGGAGCCTTTCGAAGCCGAATTCTCGCTCGGGTTGCTTTGTTTTCGGGTCTAATGTGCTGAATCTTGCCATCTCGAGTGTGCCGAGACTCACGGGGCCGACATGGGCAGCGTCTTGTGCCAACCGGGTCTGATTGACGTCATCGACGGCGGTGCTGTCACCATAGTCTATCTTGATTTTAGGTGTCCTGAACAGGCTGTTGTACAGCAGGAAAATCGCAAGTACGGCGACAACCGCTATGAATGCTACCCTGAATTTGCGCCAATTGTATTGCATTTTCAGACTTTTGATTTTTTTAATGCTGCAGCAGGTATCTGTCCATAAGCTGCCGCCACCTGCCGCTGTTTTTCAATATATGCTCGATTACTTCGCGCACCGCGCCGCTTCCGCCTGGTGTGTTTGTAACATAGTCGGCATTTGATTTAACTTCATCGGGTGCATTGGCCACGGCCACGCCAAAACCAACAAACCTAATGGCCGGTAAATCCGGCAGGTCATCACCGATATACGCGACATTATCCGCGGGCAGATTCTCGCGGTCGAGAATTTCCTTGAGCTTCGGCAGCTTATCGTAACAATCAGTGAAGCAATAGTCCACACCAAGTTGCACGGCGCGTCGATTTGTCGGTTCTGAGGGCCTTCCGCTGAGAATAGCCACCTTCAATCCGGCCCGTTTCCACATTCTCAGGCCGTGTCCGTCGAGGGTATTGAAGACCTTGCTCTCCGTACCGTCGTCGTGCAGGACCAGGCTGCCGTCGGTCAATACGCCGTCAACGTCGAGGGCAAGCAGCTTTATGGCTGAAAGGTCTGTTGTTTTACCGGCTGTCATAAAAACACCCCAAAAATCACCCTACGACCTTTATCGTCAAAATGTCCTGAACATCTATAAGTCCGACCGGCCGTTCTTCGGCGTCAACGACCGGCAGCTCGTCAATTCTGAATTTATGAAAGATTGCAGTAGCCTCGGCGGCAAGTGCGTCGGCCCTGATTCGTTTGCAGCCGGCGGTCATAACTTCTTCGGTTTTTCGGTCCAGTGCCGCAAGGCCCCGGTCTGCGACAAGGCGACGTAAATCGGCGTCTGTAATAATGCCGTTCAGCCTGCCTTTATTATCAACGACCATCACGGCGCCGTGACGTTTGATTTCTTTTGTTTTTTCCAGCATTTGTCGAATGGTATCGGCGGCCTGTACAATTGCCAGTTTTTCCCCGGGCTTGAACATCATCGACTGCTCTACGGTCATAAGACTTGCACCGAGCGAGCCGGCCGGGTGGAAACGCACATAATCCTCGACTCCGAAATTGCGGGCCTTCATCAGCGTCAGCGCCAAGGCGTCACCCAGTGCCAGCATACAGGTTGTCGAGACGCTCGGTGCGACACCGAGTGGACAGGCTTCGGACTGTTTACCTATGCAGAGCACGACATCACTGTATTTGGCCAGGGTGGAGTCGCTGTCGCCGGTTATTGCGATGAGCTTCATTTGCTGCTGCTTTACAAGATTTATCAAGCGTGTAATTTCGTCGGTTTCGCCGCCATAGCTGAGCACCAGAACAACGTCATTGCCTCGCAGTCTGCCGAGGTCACCGTGCACGGCTTCAGCGGGATGAAGGAAGTGACTGGGTGTTCCGGTCGAAGCAAGCGTCGCACTTATCTTCTGAGCGATTATGCCGGCTTTTCCGATACCGCTGACTATCACAGAGCCGGTGCAACCATAAAGCATCTCGAGCGCTTTGACGAATGAGGCATCGACAATGCCTGCCATGGCCTTGACTGCATTTGCTTCGGAATCGATGACCTGCCGGGCATACTCGATATCGAATTTCAGCGGTTCGGAATCACCCATTGATTAATCCATCATTTTCTTTTCAACTCGCGGCAATTGACAGCCTTAAAGCGCGATTACACTTCCGCGTTCGTTATAACATATAAATTCATGTTTATCCGAGCTAAAAGCCGGCTGGGCGTGTATCACAATTTTCTTTTCACTGACCTGCTCAATCTGAGCTATCGACGCTCGTTTTTCATTCTGCAAAAGGTCGGAGACCTGCTGCGAAACGAGCAGCTCGATGCGACTGATTTGCTTTTGGGAAGCGGCAAGGTTAAGAAGCCTGATAACTTCAATAGCGACGGACTCATGGCTTTTTACAAATCCGCTGCCTGCACAATGCGGACAGGCCAGGTAGGTGCTCGATTGCAGGGAAGGTCGCACTCGCTGTCGGGTCATTTCGACAACTCCGAATCTGCTGATTTTCAGGATTCTCGACCTTGCACGGTCGGACTTGACGGCCTGTCTGAAGGCCTTTTCGACGGACCGGCGGTGCTTTTCGTTTCGCATATCTATGAAATCGCATATTATCAAACCGCCAAGGTCCCTGAGGCGGAGCTGCCGTGCTATCTCCTCGGCGGCCCGTAAGTTGGTTTTATACGCAGTTTCCTCGGCACTTTGCTGCTTGCGGAATTTTCCGCTGTTAACATCGATGGCCACTAACGCTTCGGTCTGCTCAATAATAACCGAGCCACCGCTTTTGAGAGGAACGGTTCGAGATTGAATCTTGGTAATCTCATCTTCAATGCCGTATTTGTGAAAGAGGGGCATCTTCTCATTATAGAATACAGCCCGCTTTTTGAATCTCGGCATCGCTATAGAGAAGAAATCTTTCATTTTTCTGGTAACGGATTCCGAATCACAGATAACCTTGCTTATCTTGCTGGTAAATGTGTCCCTTAAAGTACGGATTACAAGGTCGGATTCACGATAAAGCTCGCGAGGCGCTTTTTCCTGCCTGATTCTCTTTTCTATTACCGCCCATAACCGGCGTAGATACCTCAGGTCATTTTGAATATCACGTTTCGAGCAGCCCTGTCCGGCGGTACGGATAATAAAGCCGTGGCCTTTGGGCGGATTGCACTGGTCGAGCAGCTCGCGTAGGCGCCTGCGCTCGAGCTCATCCTCAATCTTGTGTGATACGCCGTGCTTTCGCATCCAGGGCATCATCACGAGATATTTCCCGGGCAGCGAGATATACGTCGTAAGGGTCGGTCCCTTTGTGTTGATACCCTCTTTGGTTACCTGGACCACGAGCTCAGAGCCTTTTTTCAGACACTTCTGAATCGGCATCCGTTCCTTAAGGGCCTTTCGTCGTCCGATTACCTCACTGCTGTCATCATATGAGGAGCTGAAATGCCTCGGATGCAGGTCGCTTATATGCAGAAAGCCGTTTCTGCCGATACCAAAATCAGCAAACGCGGCCTGGATACCGGACTCAACATTTACAACTTTACTTTTATATATGTTGCCGACATGACTGCCGAGACTTGCCCGCTGCAAATACAGCTCTTCGAGCGAGCCGTTCTCGACGACCGCAACGCGACATTCCTCACTTTCAGCCACATTGATAAGCATTTCTCTTGCCATATATTTGCCTTATTTATTTTGTTTGAAAGCACGAATAAACACAAAATCAAAAAATTACTCCGATGAATTAATTTTGTGCCTTCAACGTAAAATTCCATAATACTTTAGTTCTTATGACAGGGCCGTCGAGGTCAGCGACATTAATCTTCAGGAGGTTTAGAATTTCATCGACCCTTATCGAGCCCTGCGGGCTGAATCGGGCATTGACAATAACTTTTCGGTCAATAACTTCAATAGACTCCAGGTATTCCCTGACATCAACTGTTTTGGTCCTGCCGTGAGCATCCGAACGCCTCTGCAATTTCAGGCTGTCATTTGTCAGCAACCGGGAAATCCGTTCTTTCATCTGCTCGTTGGATTCCTTTTGCGTAATTGGAATTTCATACACGGCCCTGCCCTTTTGAAAAGACGCATCGGGGCCGAGGGCTTCTGCAGAAGTCATCTCGAAGCCAGCCGGTAACTGTTCGCTTAGTTTGTCTTTGAGATTTTCATCGTTCGATATCCGAAGTTTCAGACAGCAGGTCTCGTCCTGACAGACAAGGCCTACGCTTCGCGGCAGAGGCAGGGACACCGCAGGGCGAGGGTTGAAGCCTTCGCTGTAAGCGAGGTCGAGACCGGCCCTGACACAGGCCCGGCGGAATACCCTCAACGTCTCGGCGTGAGACAAGAACCCGGCATTGCCGAAAACTCTGAACTTAATAACTAACAGGATTGGCTTGTCGCAAATATTAATACCATCTCCGGGTTAATCAGGTTTAAAAAGCTTCCGGCAGTACTTCCCTCGCCGCATTTCTCAGATAGGTTGAAATCTGCCGTTCCGAATTCATGCTCAGCACCTTTCTTGCAAGCGCATTGCAATCTTCCACCGTCACCGAGCGGACAATCTGTTTAATTTCAGGAATCATGGGCGGCGCCAGCGAAAGCTTTCGCACGCCCAAGCCAATCATCAGCATAATGTGCTCAGGCTCAGAAGCGACCTCGCCGCAAACACTAAGGTCTATCTGTTCTTTATGTGCTTCCTGAATCACTGTTCGTATTAGTCTGAGCACGGCAGGGTCCACCGGGGAATAGAGCGTCGAGACCATCTCGTTGCCCCTGTCCACGGCAAGGGTGTACTGGGTAAGGTCATTGGTTCCTATGCTGAAGAAATCGACGTCCCTTGCCATAGTCGCTGAGGTCAGCGCCGCCGAGGGGGTTTCAACCATTATTCCGACGTCAATATCGCGGTTATAAGGAATAGAATCGTCATCGAGGTCTTCCATAACGTCACGAAGAATCAGCTTGGTCTGCATAAGCTCCTGGATATTGCTTATCAGGGGAAACATAACCTTTACATCGCCGAGCACAGACGCCCTGAGAATCGCCCTCAATTGAGTTTTGAACATTGTAAGATTTCGCAAACAAAATCGAATGGAGCGCAGTCCCAAAAATGGATTCGGCTCACGTACGAACCGTTTGTCCTGTGTGTATTTATCCGCACCGAGGTCCACCGTTCTTATAATCACGGGCCGCTGTTGGAAAACTTTAATCGTTTCGGCATACGCTTCGTAATGGTCCTGCTCGGTGGGCTCCTGCTCTGAACCGAGATAGAGGAATTCCGTTCTGTAAAGCCCGACTCCCTCACCGCCCTTTTCGAGTACAAGTTCGGCCTCGTCGGGGAATTCTATATTACCAAGCAGCGTTATTCGTATGCCATCGCGAGTAACAGCGGGTTTTTCCCAGATGGCATCGAGTCTCCGGGCCATCTGCAGAAACTCTTTCGAATAAGTGTCATACTCGAGTATGGTATCTTCATTGGGTTTTGCAATGACGATACCTCGATTACCGTCGATGATAACGGTGTCACCTCCGTTAACAACCTCAGTAAAATCTTCCAGTCCGACAACGGCGGGAATACCGAGGCTCCTTGCCACAATAGCTGCGTGTCCGGTTCTTCCTCCGGCATCCGAGGCGATGCCTTTAATGAATTGGCGGTTGAATCCGGCCGTCTGTGTAGGACTGAGCTGGCGTGTGACGACAATTACCTCCTCGGTCAGATGTTCTACGTCCTCACGTTTGCTGCCGAGCAACTGTCTGAGCAAACGTCTCTCGATATCATAAATATCAGCGGCCCGTTCGCTGATGTACGGGTCCCTGACTTTGGTAAAGTGGGCGGCTATTTCCCGAAGGGCCGTAGAGGCCGCGAATTCGGCCGTGACCGATTCGGCGTGAATCATGTCTGTAATTCGCTTTCGCAGGCTTCTGTCGCGAAGGAACCGCAGGTGCACCGCAAAAATATCTTTGATGTTGCGCTGCTCGACCTCGTCCTGCTTAGACTCCAGCTCCATCAGCTCTTCGACAGCTGCGCGGAAAGCATTTCGAGCCCGCTGGACTTCCATCATCCGCTGCGACGCCTTTATCGAGCGTCTGGGGATACGATAGTCCTCAGCATCTATAACCATGCATTTTCCGACGCTGATTCCCGGTGATACGGCTATACCTTTTTTTATCTCCATAACAGCTTCTTCAAAACCGCAGCGATTTATTTTTTTGCCGGCGGCGGTTCGTCAAACAACTCAACCTCAACCAGGTTACGAATCTCGTCTATCGCCTCTTTGGCATCGGGACCTTCGGCTCGAACTTTAAGCTTTGTTCCGCACGTTGCAGCAAGCATACTCATTTGCATGATGCTTTTGCCGTCCACAGTAGTCTGGTCGTTGCTGACAGTAATTTCAGACTCGAATTTACTGACGAGGTCAACAAACTTCATAGCCGGCCTCATATGCAGGCCGTCAGCGTTTTTAATCTGTATTTCCAATTCGAAAACGACCTGGTCCAATGTCTGGTCCTCAGGCTTCATTTATATTTTGTTTCCCGACACAATACAATTTCGAAAGACGTTCATTATAATGACGGGTCCTCATCGGCCTCACGAAATAAATCCTCAACCTTTTCGGGAGTATCGGACTGGCCAAGAAAATTCTGGAATTTTTCGTTAATCAAGTGACCGAACATGCACTCCATCGCCTTTAAGTGACTGTCCGGATTATCGGCGGGGCTGATGAGTAATATCACCGAATAAACCGGCTTTTTATCCAGTGCTTTGAAGTCTATGCCAGGTCGGCTGAGGCCAACGACAGCTACGGGCCGGTCCATTGCTGCATATTTGATATGAGGCACAGCAACCCCTTTTCCCATGCCTGTGCTCGCTTCATTTTCCCTGCGTATAATAGTGTTTGTTATTTTATCTTTATCTTTTTTCTTCAAATGTCCGGTTTTACACAAAGCGTCAACCATCTCAGCTATAACTGCATTTCGCTGGGATGCCTGTAATTGAGTAATGGTCGCTTCAAAACAAACAAAATCAGCCAGCTTCATTCTACTTTCCCCGGTAAAGCCGTCACGACGCGGATATAAACCGACATTTCGAGCGGATAATTTCATCTGCACTTACTCTGGAGTTCCGATGTGTTTGTTGTCTCGCTGTCTTTCTTTCTTTCTCCTGAGCTGCCTTTCCAGCTTATGTACCGCAACATCTATACAGGCGTATGCATCGTCGCCGGATTCAGTAACAACAAACACATTACTATGCTCACCGCGTGCTATTATCTCTACACTTGTTTTACCGCCTTCGTTGCCGTCAATAATAACCTCAACCTGACTGATACTATTGTAAAACTTCGACAGCTTCGAGGTCTTTTCCTGAGCATGGGCCCTGAGCGGGTCGGTTATTTCCACATGCTTGCCCGTGATTGTAAAAGTCAAGATGAATCTCCTTAAACGAAATACTTTTCTAATCGTCAGACGAATCCTGTCTTTCGGCCTGTTCACCGTTGTGACCGTCCTGCTCGGTACTCACCTTCCGGGCCTCTTCAAGCATACCCGGGTTATATTTTTCAAGTTCGCTAAGCTTTGTCGAAGGCATTATTACACCGGCGCTAATGGTAAACCTCAAGGCCTCCTCAACAGTTATGTCCAGCTCTATAGTTTCTTTCTTCGGAACCATTATCACAAAACCTGTAAACGGTGTGGGTGATGTCGGTATTAAAACCGTCAGATACTCCTTCCTGAAATTTCTGACAAGCCGCGGCAGCCCCTCACCCGTGACCATACCTATCGACCAGATACCCTTTCTGGGGTACTCCACGCCGACAACCCTTAAAAACAATTGTTCCTTGCTGTTTCGTATTAGCAGGAAGTCTGTAATCTGTTTAATGTATGGGTATACGCGCCGCAGGAACGGTGCGTTCATAATCAGTTTCTCTATATATCGCCAGAGGCTCCTTCCGACAACACTGGCCAGTATCATTCCGACGATGCAAACGGCAATAAGTGCGATGATAAATCCGGCCACTGAGCCCCAGCCATCGACCCAAAAACCTTCCCAGACCTGCCTTATCGCTTCATTGTCCCAATCCAGACCCTTGAGCTTTATCGTCAGCCAGACAAGACCCCAATTGATGTGGATACTGATATTGTTCTGGATGAAATTGTAGCCCCAGATGAAAATCCATATGGTCAGAATGGTCGGTACCAGCACCGCCAGACCGCGAAGAAAATAACTTTTGAAATGACCCGTCAGGCGCATATCTTTAACAACATTCCTTTGCTGCTAATAATTGCAAAAAACGTTGATTTTGGCTCACAATCGCAGCCTTAGCGCAAAAGGCAAGCCCCGAAAATCGTTACTAAACTAACTGGAAGGGCCGTTGTAGTCAACAGAAAACTCCTTCGGCAAATGCGCTCCGCACAAATGTATAACAACTCCGGGCAGTGAGCCGAAGAGCCATAAAGCGCGGTGTACCAACGCGAGTGCCTGTGCCTGGTCTCTCTCGACCGACACACCTGCAAAAAGCAAAATCAAAACGCCCTCCCAGATACCTAATCCCCCTACGCTGATAGGCAAAGCTCCAATCATCCAGGCCAGTGGGAAAAATACAAAATAATACTTCGCCGGACACTGAATACCTAAATCCCTGCCGACTAACCACATTCCAACGATAACGGCACTTTGACAAAGAAAAGTCAAACCAAGCGCGAAAACAAGTGCGATTTTATGTCTGTAATAGACGACCATCGCCTTATGAACTCTGCCGATAAGGGCCAAGCCTTTATCCCGAAAGAACCTGAAAGATTTGACCAGTAAAGCCCTCGCCCTGCTATTGAGAGCAATGCCGCCCAATACCGCAGCTATAACAAGCATAACCAGGACCAACACCGGCCAATACTGAGCCATTTTATCCAACAGGTCTAATTTCAAAGACAATTGTTGACCCGCCTGCTGTCCTTCAACCGGTATCAACCAATAGCACACAGCAGCCATCAATATCATGCCGCTTATACCAACAAACCTGTCCACAAAGACACTGAGCGCAGCTTCAAGTTTTTTTTCGGTGTGGTTGGTGACATACCAGGCCCGCAGCAAATCGCCTCCTACCGCACTGGGCAGGCAATTGTTGTAAAAAATTCCTAAAAAGTGTAATCGCAGTGCAGGCCAGAAACCAATATGAATAGACTGAACCTGAAGTAATAATTTCCATCGTGAGACAAATATAACCTGGTTAGCCAGCCAAAGAAGTATCGCCGCAACGATTACTACCGGAGTAATACCTTTGAGCAGGTTGAAAGTATCCGAGATGCCGGGGCCTTGTTCCTGCGGTTTGAATGCCCAATACAAAGCCGCCCCGGCTATAGCGAAACGCAATATGTAAGAGATAAATTTGAATTTTTTCGACTTAGCCACCTTTTGCAGCCTAAAACAAAATTACTTGTTTTTGCGGATAATACCGGTTAAATTCGGCCTTAGCAATGAAAATTACAGTTTCAGTACGGAGACAAACCGTTGGCAGCAGACAAAAAGAAAATTGAAGAAGGTAACGATTTTTCACCGAGATTCGACGAGAAGGGATTGATTACAGCCATAGCCCAGGATGCAAAGACCAATGAAATCCTGATGGTTGCCTATATGAATGAGGAGGCGCTTAAACAAACTATTGAAACGGGCATGGCAACATACTACAGCCGCTCACGCAAAAAGCTCTGGACCAAGGGCGAACAATCCGGTCATATTCAGAAGGTCGAGCAGATACTTATTGACTGTGACCAGGATTGTATTGTCCTGAAGGTCAGTGTTAACGCCGGTCAATGCCATGTCGGCTATCAATCCTGCTTTTACCGGTCTATAAAAAGGGGTAATCCTAAACAACTGGATTTTATTGCCGAAAAGGTTTACGACCCTGAAAAAACTTATGGTGATAAAAAGTGATTTCAGGCTATGATTCTTAACCTTACTTTTCAAAGAGAGTTACAGTAATCTTCCGAAAAATCATTTATTTACAAAAGAGATTAGCCCGAAATCATCTTGACTTATCACCGACAAAGGTCTATCTTACCCTCTTCGTAAAGCACACAAATACAGAGGACGGTTCCATGAGACTTTTTATGTTCTCCCACTACGTCACTGCTCTGAAAACGATAAACACCATGAACACTCTGAATCTTATTAGTAAGGGGGACTTGTTATGGAAAGAAAGAAACTGAAGTTGTCGCTGTTTCTTGCAGTTTTATTATTTTGCGCTTCAGGTATAGCTTTCGGCGATTGGGACGAGGGCGATTCGCACAAGATGCACTATCCACAACTGCCAAAAGAAGGCGGCTGGGATGTAGCTATGCCTTCACAATGGCCGATGCGGCTGGCCGACGACTGGCAGTGTTCGCAAACCGGCTCGGTAAGCGATATTCATTTCTGGGTTTCATGGGAGGCAAATGATGTCCAGCCAATCACTGGTTTCACCATCCGCATCTGGTCGGACGATCCCTGTGGGCCAAACGGCTGGTCACAACCGAATGAGCAGCTGGCAGCAAGATTTCTCTACCGGTAACTTCACGGTCCGCGATATGAACGATGATTTACAGGGATGGTTTGACTTTACCCGGTCCGAGTCGAACCAGAATGACCATACCAAGTGGGCTCAGGTCAACGTAACCGACATCAGCCATCCATTCATTCAGATGAAAGATAAAGTCTATTGGCTGATAGTTGACGTGTGGGGCGGAGGTAACATAGGCTGGAAGGAATCGGGTAGCCCACACTTCCGCGCCAATGCGGTCTGCTATGATGGCCTCAACTGGAACGAGTTGCGTGACCCATTGACACAGGATCCGCTGGACTTTGCGTTTGTGATTGATGGGTCGAATTTGGTCAAACCGTTAGCATCACATACGAAATGGTCTCAACCGCCTGTTGAGGTTGACCCAAACTCAGATATACCAACCTACTGTGGCTGGGATGAGCGATCCTACAAGTCTGATTTGGAAACCTACTGGAAAACCGCAGCAGACGATTTCCGGTGTCTTGGCAATATGCCGGTAACAAGTATCCGCTGGTGGGGTTCTTACTATGGCTGGGAATGGTCGTCGGCGTATGGAACACTTCCATCCCTTCTACCGGATGCCTGGTGGATTGGATTCTGGAGCAATGTCCCCACAAACGCACCACCTCACTATTGGGCGTATAGTTATCCGGATGAGCTGTTGCATAGCATTACGATACCTGCATATCGGGTGAATTTTAATGAGGTTGGTTCCGATGAATACTACGAGTACTATCCTTACGATATATGCTACCAGTACGATGTCGAACTGGAACCCAATGAGGTATTCTGGCAGGGTGATTACAATGACGTAACAGAGGATAACATCTACTGGCTCAGCATCGTAGCCCTGTATAATATTGATATCTATCCGCAATATCTGTGGGGGTGGAAGACTCGGCCATGGCACTGGATGGATGACACCGTAACATTCCAGACGGCAGTGATAATCCAGCAGACCCAAATGTCGGTTTTAAAACCGATCCCAACGTCGTCTCCCGGATAATAGACCCGTGCGGGGGAGGAGGTTTTGACCTCTCATTTGAGCTTAATACAGACTCGAACTATATTAAATGGGAACAGCTCTATATAGGCATCCGTGACTGGCCGCATTATGAAGATGTCAACTCGACTTTGGATGTCAATGATGGGCAGGTTGTTTTTGATGACTGGCGGTGCGTGAAGAGAACACCTGTCACGGCCATCGTGTGGTGGGGTTCATATATCGGTTATGGATATGAGGCATGCGATCCATGCAATTACGATCCATGTATGCCTCTGCCTATTGGGCCTGACAGGTTCCGGCTTGTTATAAGCACCGATGTGCCGGCGGGGGCTGACCCGTGTTATGCTTTTAGTCACCCCGGTGAGATAATCTGGAAGCATTATGAGACAACCGAATATGACGAGGTACTTGTGGGGTATGACAAGCACCCTCACGGAGAGCCGAATGAGCCTGTCTTCAGGTACTCAGCAAGGTTGCCTGAGGATAAGTGGTTCCAGCAACCGGACTTTAACGAGGTCTTCTGGCTCGGTATTCAGGCAGTGTACGACACTAACCATCCTAATTATCTATGGGGCTGGACGAATCATCGACACGTATTCAACGACGATGCCGTCCATGGTTATTGGGATTCAGGCGAATGGAAATGGAAAGAGCTCCACGACCAGACTGGCGCGAGTGAAGACATGTCTTTCATGATGTTCACCGACCCGAATGAATGTTCAACATGCGCGAACTACAACCTCGACGGAACGATAAACTTCTTCGATTACGCGGAGTTTGCAAATGAATGGTACTGGGTCGGTCCGGCCGGCGGTTATAATAACGGCGACCTGAATTGCGATGGCACTGTTGACCTCCGCGACCTTGACATATTCTGCCGGCAATGGCTGCAGTCTTATCCGTAAGCACAGCGTTTAAATGCTTCAGGGCTGTGGGCTTCTTGCCCGCAGCCTTATTTTTTGCGCACAAAAAGGCTTCGACCCCTAAAAAACCTACAAAGACAAAAAACAATGCGGGCTGTGCTTTGTAACCCTGCTTGTGAAACAGACTTACAGCAGACCTCTGAAAACTCCTGTTTGCCTACTCAGATTATTCAAAAATTAACTTGATTTATTTTTATAAAAGTATAGACTGAAACACAAGGAAGATACTGTATAGTGAGGAAGGGTCCGTGGGCTTTCTTTCGGTATTATCTGTATTTTATTGTATTATACTTAATCACTCCCTAAACATATCTAATATCAAATTAACTAAGGAGGAATTGGTATGAAAAGAAAGGAACTAAAATTATTTATTTTTGTAGTCGTTTTGTTATTTGGTGCCGTAAATGCAGCACAGGGCGATGAACCGCAGCAAAGTACAACCGGTCCTGTACCTCCACTATCAGTAATAGCAGAAGACATACTGAAAGAACTGGAGGAGCCCGTGCAGATTGAAGCACAATTCACAGTTTTGGGAGTGCCGGAGTATAACTGGCGGCATGGCTGTGGCCCTACGGCAGTTGGTATGGTAGTAGGTTACTATGACACGCATGGTTATGACGACCTGATTCCAGGTGACGCTAATACTCAAACGGCTTCAGTTGACCAGGCGATGGCCTCCGGAGGGACAAAGGCCAGTCCTAATCCCCCCGGTTCTGAGCTACACTACGAGGACTACGCCAGGCCAGAAGACAGTCCGCCTACAAAGCTGACGGACGATTACATCACGGCGGGCCGAGCAGCCCACCTAAATGACTCCATCGGGGATTATATGAGGACCTCGCAGAGCACCCATCCGCTGGGGCACAACTACTACGGCTGGAGCTGGTCGAGTGATATCTGCCCGTCGTTTACGGGTTATGTGGCTCAACAGAATGCCAGCTATAGTCCGGTCTGCACGGAATACCGCTGGTTGACCGGGGCACTTACCTGGTCGGTGTTAAAAAATGAAATTGATAACAATCGGCCTATGGTTTTTCTGGTCGACAGTGACGGTAATGGAAGCACGGACCACTTTGTGACCGTTATTGGTTATGACGACGGCAATCCAAAGAAGTATGGCTGCTACGATACCTGGGCAAGCTCTCCCGGTATCAGGTGGGAGCAATTCCGTGGTGTAAGCTCCTCTTATTCCTGGGGCGTCTGGGGTGGATGGAGCTTTCAGTTTCCGACACAACAAGAAGTGGTTAAATGGGAGCAGCCGCCTGACGCAACCGTTGACGGCATAGATATCCGCTGTGACCGTTCCGATGGACTCTGGCGTACCTTAGCGGATGACTTCCCATGCACAACAACCGGTCCGATTAATAAGGTCGTTTTCTGGGGCTCGTGGCGAGGCGATATCAAAGGTCAAATCGAAACGATTCACCTGAGCATCCATAGTAATAACCCGATGGGACCTTCAGGATGGTCAGAACCGAACGTGCTGCTGTGGGAGGAGGATTTCTCCGCTGCTGATTTCGTTGAGACGCTCTATATGGATTACGAGCCGGAGTGGTTCTGGGACCCGACGGCTGGTATGCCGCCACCTCTCCAATATGACCACTATGGTATATGGCAGTATGATATACCTATCGACTCAGCCGATGCATTTGTACAGCAAGGCGAGCCAAACAATCCGGTCATTTACTGGCTTGATGCGTACGTGGAGTTAGTACCAAATCCAGATCCTAATATCCAGTTTGGCTGGAAAACATCTGATTTGCACTGGGAGGATGATGCAGTTTACTGGGATGATGGTACAATGATGTGGCAGGAACTGAGATATCCGCCGGAACACTCACCAGACATGAATTCGATTGACTTGTCATTCAGGATTGTAACCGGTGAAGAAGAGGAGCCCAATGAGCCTAATGATTCTCTAATCAAGTGGATTCAGCTTCCCGACTTAAGCCTCACCGGTATTGACGTAGACGCAACCTATGATACTTCAGCTATGTCGCAGTGGGGTCCTCAGCTTCTTGCAGACGATTTCAACTGCACCACGACCGGCGCGATCACAGATATTCACGTCTGGGGTTCGTGGTATCACGACTACCTGCCTTATAATGGCCCGAATAGTGTGGATTTCACGCTGAGTATTCATGAAGACCTTCCCGTCGGTGACCCCTGTAACCCTTATGATTACAGCATCCCCGGGAAGTCATTATGGGTGCGTGATTTCGCGGCCGGTGACTATGGGGCTACTATAGAAGCACAAGATATAACGGAAGGCTACTACGTCCCGTGCGAACCTTATTATGAGCCTGATGCCGACTGGACGTGCTACAGGTACGATTTTTACATCGACCTGTGCGATGCCTTTATCCAGCAAGGCGACCCGTGCGCGCCAATCGTATACTGGCTGGACGTTCAGGCGAAAGTGGACGCCATGGTCGACGATGTAAGATTCGGCTGGAAGACGTCGCTGGAGCACTGGAATGATGACGCCGTCTGGGCTCGAGGCAATGAAGACAGTCACGGTCCGTGGCAGGAACTGCGTTATCCGCCGGGCCACCCGCTTGACGGAAATTCTATAGATTTGGCATTTGCGATTACGACCGAACCTACAGAGCCACCTGGCAAACCGTTAATGCCGCATACGAAATGGTCTCAGCCACCTGTTGAGATTGACCCAAACTCTGATATACCAACCTACTGCGGGTGGGATGAGCTGTCCTATAAGACTTATCAGGCACAGGACCCCAACTGGCATATCGTTGCAGATGACTTCCGGTGTCTGGGTACTATGCCGGTTACAAGCATCCACTGGTGGGGCTCCTTCTTCGACTGGGAAACCTGGGCATCAGGAACGCTTCCGGGAGTTTTACCCAGTGCCTGGTGGATAGGCTTCTGGAGTAACGTGCCACAGGGACCGCTTCCATACAGCTATCCTGAAGTACTGCTCCACGACTTTACAGTACCTGCTAATCGCGTTACTATCGAAGAGGTCGGCAGCGACGAGTATTTCGGGTACTATCCTTATGATATTTGTTACCAGTTCAACGTCGAACTGGAACCTAATGAGGTATTCTGGCAGGATGAATTCACAGATATGACACAGGGTAATACCTTCTGGATTAGTATCGTCGCCCTCTATCAGAATGATTTTTATCCAGACCATCCGTGGGGCTGGAAGACACGGCCGTGGAGCTGGATGGATGATGCGGTAAGGTTCCAGACGACTATTGACCCCGCCGCTGGTTATATGACGGACCCATTAACGATAACACCGATTGAAGACCCTGTTTTTCAGGAGAGCTTCGATGTTTCGTTCGAGCTGGACACGGACCCGAATTACATCAAGTGGGAACAACTCTATACGGGTATTCGCAACTGGCCGCACTATGAAGATGTCGACTCCACTGTCAATATGATGGACCCACAGAATGAACATCTTGTCGCCGATGATTGGCGGTGCGTGAAGAGAACACCCATTACGGCAATTGTCTGGTGGGGTTCTTATATCGGCTATGGATTCGAGGCATGCACTTACGGTCCATTTATGGCGTTGCCGACACCGCCCGACAAGTTCGAGCTGAAAATGTGGACCGATGTTCCTGACCCCGACCCGAATGACCCGAACACTTACAGCCATCCGGGGTATGAGATTTGGTGGTTTGATGCCAATGAGTATGACGAGGTACTCGTCGGATACGACAAGCATCCGCATGGAGAGCCGAATGAGCCGGTCTTCAGGTACTCAGTAAGACTGCCGGAGGATATGTGGTTCCAGCAGCCGGATTATAACGAGGTATTCTGGTTAAGCGTTCAGGCCATTTATGAAACCCAGGATCCTATCTATCCGTGGGGCTGGACGAATCATAAGCACATGTTCAATGACGATGCGGTACAGGGACGTGAAGACATAGTCTTAGGCTGGGTATGGGATGAATTGCACGACCAGACCGGAGCAAGTGAAGACATGTCTTTCATACTGTTCACCGA
>CAZOVR010000042.1:0-26374 GCA_964583405.1 uncultured Pirellulales bacterium | reverse complement strand
CCGAGTATCGAAGGCAGAGGAAGTGTCGAGAACAGCGTATTGAGTGAATCAAGGCTAACATTAACATCGACCTGCCTGTGGTGCAGTCGGCACGTGACGGTCTTATCTTTTGTGAGCGTACCAGTAACACTCATTGAAGTCGTCCGGATTTTAGCTGTTCGATAATTTGTACACCGCTGCTGGTTCCGATTCTTTCGGCCCCGGCATCGAGCAGAGCAATAGCCTGTTTTGCGGTACGTATTCCACCGGCGGCCTTGACTTTGCAGTTAGGCGCGTACTCTTTCATAAGTCTTACATCCTCGACTGTAGCGCCCCCTGCCGGGTTCATCCCCGTGCTGGTCTTGACAAAATCAACGCCGCATCTGTCTGCGACCTGACAGGCGAAGATTTTCTGCTCATCTGTCAGGGCCGCTGATTCGATAATCACCTTCAGCAGCACAGCAGGCTTCATCGCGCGACAAACATCGAGCACGGCTGTTAGCTGTTTTACAAGATACCTCTCGTCATTTTCGATAATCGCCGCTAAATCGGCTACCATATCAACCTCGTCCGCCCCATCCATAATAGCTCGTTTCGCTGAGGCGACTTTTATCTGTGTCGTATCACCTCCCAACGGTAATGATACCACTGCCCCTACCTTGACTTTGGAATCAGCTAAGATGTCCGCGGCGAGACTTATCCAGCGATTATTGATTGATACTGCACAGAAGCCGTATTCTACAGCCTCGGCGCATAGCCGCTTTATATCATCACTTCTCGCGGTGGCTTTTAGCAGTGTGTGGTCAATGTATCCGGCGACTGTCTCTGCTGTTATTCCCATCAGCCCATGTATCCTTTACTATTGAAAAACGCCATTGCCTGGTTCGTATCTGTAAAAACCTTTGTTGCGGTCTGCGTGACAAAGACCGAAGGCGCCTGTTTTGAGGTCCAGATGACATAAACCTCTTTCGCGGCTTCGTGAGCATGCTGCAGCTCGCGCTCAACGCCGCTGGATATCGCCGCCCTGCCGTCCGGCAGGCTCGGTATAAAGCTGATAATCATATCCGACTGGTCAATCAACAAAAAATCGCGGGCGTATATCTGGCTGTTAATATCACGTTCAATCTGCAGGACCTGCTGTAAATCGAGCCGAAAAGTCTGACCCGACAACTCGACTTCAACATAGTCAAGCCCGTCTTCATTTGCCTTGTGCGCCCTGGCCGGCAGATAGGTTTCTTCCAAATCCGCAGGGTCGAAACACACCAGGTTCTTTTTTATTTTGGCGCGGAATTCATCTATCGATTTTTTAACTCCCGACATTTCAGTCACGTGTGTCATCGGAAAACTAAGGTATGCCTTTTTGCGCTGCGGCTCGAATATAAGCTCATAAAACGTTTTGGTAGTTTCCACCTCGAAACCGCGTGCCAGGCAGTAAAACGGGACATTTTCACCGACTCCGCGACAGAGCATTTCCGTGCCGATTATCTCCTCCTCCCGCCAGACAATCAGGTCTTTCAGGCTGTGCTGCATTTCGTGCTCGCGTTCGAGACGATAATGCAGCGCAGTCACACCGTCTATAAGATTGATATACATATCGGCGTTTAACTGCCGCATCTGGTCGAAATCAACCGCCGGAAAAAGTCCGTGCCGCCAGCGAAACGTGGCGTGCGTATTGACTACCATGTTCGACGCGTTCTCGGCTTTTGCGATGATATCCTTGAAGACGCTTCGCCGCAGCGAGTTGAGCCGCTTCATCGGGATATCGAGAATCTTGCCAGGCCGGATGTCCGGCGCCTCGGCGTACATCATATCGCCGACGTTGCACAGCAGCATTTCTTTTCCGCAGGACTCGGCGTAATCGCAGACCTTCTGCAGGTAGTTTTTCTTGTCGATACCAACCATCCCTGTTACTACGACAATCATTCCAGACTCCTGTAAGGTCAGAGATTATTTAAGCGTTGTTCTTTTTCGTGCTGCTGCAGCGCGCTTATAAGCTCGCTGATTTCACCGGCCATTATCTTTTCGAGATTATAAAGCGACAAATTTATTCGATGGTCGGTCACACGGTTCTGTGGGAAATTGTACGTCCGGATTTTCTGGCTTCTGTCACCGGAACCTATCATTGTCTTCCTTGCCGAGTCCCTCTCGGCCCGTTTCTTGCTCTCGAAGTGTTCGTAAATCCGGCTTCGCAGTATCCGCCATGCCTTGGCTCGGTTTTTATGCTGGCTCTTTTCGTCCCTCATACTGACCGTTATACCGGTCGGGATATGTTCGAGCCTTATAGCGCTGCTGACCTTATTTACGTTCTGTCCACCCGGCCCTCCGGCCCGGCTGACATGTTCGACGACGTCGTCGGGATTGATTTGAACATCAACCTCCTCCGGTTCAGGTAGAACCGCAACGGTCGCAGCCGATGTATGAATCCTGCCCTGCGATTCGGTTTCGGGTACTCTCTGGACGCGATGCCCCCCGCCTTCGTAACCCAATTCGCTCCAGACGCCGGGCCCCTTTATATTTAGTATGACTTCCCGAAATCCGCCCATCTCAGCCGGACTGAAATCGAGCTGCTCGACCTTCCACCTTCGGCCCTCGGCGTACCTGACGTACATATTGTAGAGGTCCTTTGCAAACAGTGCCGCCTCCTCACCGCCGGTACCCGCGCGAATCTCCATAATAACTGAGCTGATAGCGTCGTCGTCGGCCATCACCAGGCTGTCCTGAATCCCGGTAAACAGCGACTCCATCTGTCCGCGCAATTGCTCAATCTCTTCGGCCGCCAGCTCCCTGTAGTCCTCTTCGACGGACCTATCGGCGAGGATTTGCTCGGCGTCAGTGATACCGTTTTGTGCCTGTTTGTACTGGCGGTATTTAGTGACGATTTTTCGCAGTTTGGCCTGCTCCTTACTCAGCGCGATTAGCCTGGCATGGTCGGATGCGACCTGCGGGTCGGCTATCTGAGCTTCGAGCTGGTCATACCTCGAATCCAGCTCATCGAGTTTGGTTATAAGTGGGCTTTGAGCGTCGGTCATAAGCATCTTCCTGTGTGCATAAAAATAGCGGATAACGCTTAACGGTCAGTATAACTTCTTTGGCCGTTATACACCATCCGCTATAGGCAGGCCATAGCTACTTCTCGGCCTGTTTTTTGTCCTTGATGTAGCTCTTGCCGTATTTCTTCTGGAATCTCTCGATTCGGCCGGCGGTATCGACGTATTTCTGCTTGCCCGTATAGAACGGGTGGCACATCGAGCAGATTTCCGCGTGGATTTCCTTGGCCGTACTGCGGGTCTCGAACGTATTTCCGCAGCCGCAGTGGACCGTGACCTTATCGTATTTAGGGTGAACATCTTTCTTCATCGAGTTTTACTCCACAATCTAAAACCTAGGATTTTAGCATAATCGCTGCCTTTTTCAATATAAATTTTTCACGGGCGGCGGTATTTCATTTAGCGCTGTGATTTGGCATATTTTATAGGTCTCAGTTAACCGGCTTAAGCAAGGCTAAGGAAATCCCCTAAGACCTAATGAGGGAAAACCGTATTTTTTGAGAACCCTTCAATCGTGGTCATTTTCTGCCGATACAAACGTTTGGCAGGAGCCTTCTCATACGAACAAGGAGCCTATTTAATGCAAATTCGTTACGTAGTATCGTCGATGCTCTTCTGGTGGAGAGAAAACAACCTGTCGCTCGAACAGGAATGCCAGTTCCTCAAGTCACAGGGCTTCGGTATAGAGCTGTGGCCTACCATTCGAGGCCAGGAAGAGTGCCGCTACGAAAAGCGTAACTGGACGCGACTCGCAGCAGCAACAGAGGGCATGCTCGTTTCGATGAGGTCCCGCCAGGGAACACACGGCGGACTGAGCCTCGAAAAATGGCAGCGGCAAATCGAATGCGCAAAGCTGCTCGGCGCCAACATCATCACCGACCTTCGCAGCCTCGGCATACCGCCTGCCAAAGATACAAACGGCTCGACACACGCCGCAGAAGTAATGAGCACGGCCGATAAGCTGAACGTGGCCATCTGCCTGGAGACCGGGCCTCTCGAAGAAGTCCTCAGGGCAGGTGATATGTTCGATTCGCTGCGTTATTGTCTCGATACGGGCTTTGCGCATCTCGACGACAGATACAGCTTTGAGCAGTACATTGACCGCCTCGCCGAAAGAGTAACCCACCTGCACCTTACAGATAACTACGGCCGGGCGGACGACCATGAACCGCCGGGACTGAGAGGCGGGATACCTCGCGAAAACTGGAACTATCTGCTCGAGGCACTTAACAAGTACGACAACGATATCATCGGCTCACTGGAGATGTATCCATGTATGCCCGCCGTAATGCTACGGCAGGCGACGGAGTTCCTCTTCGATGAGCTTGGCTGGCCCAGCCAACCGAAAAAAGAAACGGACGAAGTTTACACTCCGTACAATCCCGTCTAATTCCGCAACAGAAAGTCACCACCACTGCAATGGTGGTTAACTATAGAAGAGGCCAAGGGACAGCGCTGTCCCTTGGCCATTTTTATGCGCAAGAAGACAGTGTTAAACCCGAACTGCTCGCTTGTGGGAAATACCTGCCTTTTACGCCGCTACTTCGACTATTACCAATAATGCTTGTAAAGCCGCTTTTACGCGGTTATATTTCATATCGGCGTTGCTTTGTAAGAAATTTAAAGGGCCGGACTATGAAACCAAAACTCGTAATCGTCGGTGCAGCAGGCCGTATGGGCAAACGAATCTTGTCTTTATGTAAAGACGCTGCGGATTTCGATATTATCGCAGCCGTTGAGACCAAAAACCACCCGGATACCGGCAAAGACGCGGGGCTGGTCGCGGGCATAGGAACTCTCGGCGTGAACATCAGTCCCGACTTCCCGCAAGTCGTTGATATAGCAATTGAATTTGCCCTGCCCGCCGCTTCCGAACAAACTCTTCGATTCTGCGTTGAAAAGAAAGCGGCCCTGGTAATGGGCACTACCGGTTTGAGTGCAGGCCATAAGGCAAAAGTCGAAGCCGCTTCAAAAGATATTCCCGTCATATACGGTTCGAATATGAGCGTCGGAATGAACGTGGTTTTTTCACTGGCCGGCAGGACAGCCGCTATGCTTGGAGATGATTACGATATCGAAATAGTCGAACAGCACCACAAATTCAAAAAAGACGCGCCAAGCGGCACGGCTTTGACGTTAGCGGAAAAAATATGCCATGCTACGGACAGGGACCCGAAAAGCTCTCTGATATTTGGCAGAGAAGGTAAAGATGCCAAGCGCCGAAAGGGACAAATTGGAATCCATTCTGTCCGTGCGGGCGGCATCGCAGGCAGACATCAGGTCATATACAGCAACGCAGGCGAAACTATTACATTAGGCCATATTGCGCACGGCCGTGAAGGTTTTGCCCAAGGTGCGCTGCGCGCGGCCAAATGGCTCATCGGGAAAAAACCCGGATGGTACACTATGGCTGATGTCCTCGGCCTTGAGTAAACATAACTTGCTCTGTCTTAAAAAACGGGGGGCCTTGTCTGGATTAAAATCGTTATGCCTGACAATGTAATTACGGTCGAGAATTTGAATAAGAGTTTCGGCAGCGTCCAGGCGGTCGAGAAGCTCAGCTTCACCGTGCGCGGCGAAACCTGTTTCGGTTTTCTCGGCCCCAACGGCGCGGGCAAGACCACCGTAATGAAGCTGCTATACGGCAAGTGCCTGCGCGACAAAAACGACGGTACTGTTGTAGATGTCCTCGGTTATGACCCTGCCCAAAACGAGCTTGCTATAAAATCCCTGTCGGGCGTAGTGCAGCAGGAGGATAATCTCGATGACGAGCTTAACGTAATTCAGAACCTCTGGATTTATGCCGGTTTTTACGGGCTGGAAAAAAACACCGCTAAAAAGCAGATCGAGTATCTGCTCGAATTTCTCGAACTATCGGCCAAGGCGAAATCCCGGATAAAGGAGCTGTCCGGCGGGATGAAACGTCGGCTGGTCATTGCACGGGCACTGATGAACAATCCGAAGCTGCTGATTCTGGATGAGCCGACCACAGGCCTGGACCCGCAGGTGCGGCACCTGATATGGGACAAACTGCACCAATTGAAAAAACGCGGCACAACAATCCTGCTTACAACGCACTATATGGAAGAGGCATTTCAAATATGCGATGAAGTCCTGATTATGCACAGGGGCAGAAATATAATGTGCGACTCGCCGAAGAATCTTCTCAAACAGCACGTCGAACGATTCGTTCTGGAGGTCACCGGCTCGGACTCAATGAGTGTGCTCGATTCTACGGAGCTTTCACAGCAGGTACGAATCGAAAGGTCCGAGGAAATGACGCGCCTTTACAGCAATGATACCGAGAAACTGCGGGCTCTGGCTAACAAGCTCGAAGGCGCTCAATATTATCTGCGGCAGGCAAATCTCGAAGACGTATTTCTGCGGGCAACGGGCAGAGGACTCGATGACAAACAATGATACACCAAGAATACCGCCTCTATGGCGACGGCTTTACAGCGTCTGGTTCAGGCACGTACGCGTCTATACACGCAATATGTTCAGCAACGCCCTGCCGCCATTTCTCGAACCGCTCCTGTTCCTTGTCGGTATAGGACTGGGCCTCAGCCGCTATGTCACTCAAACAATGGAAGGACTGTCTTACATCGAATTCCTCGGAACCGGCCTGCTGATGACAAGTGCCATGTTCACATCCTCGTTCGAATGCACATTCGGAACATTCATTCGCCTGGAATTCGAAAAGGTGTATGACGGAATGCTGGCCGCGCCGATAACGGTAAATAACCTCATCATCGGTGAAATCCTCTGGGCCGGAAGCAAGGGCCTGTTTTTCTCGTTTGCGGTGCTGTGCATCCTGACCGTCTTTGGAATAATATCGCTGCCTTACAGTCTGATTGTCCCGCTGATTGGTTTTATCACCGCCGTTATGTTCTCTACTTTGGCATTACTTATCACTTCATTTGTAAAAACGATTAACCACTTCAACTTTTACTTCACCGGCCTGCTTTCGCCGATGTTCTTTTTCTCCGGTGTGGTTTTCCCGGTCGCCGACCTGCCCGGCAAAATCAGGCCGTTCGCCGAGCTGCTTCCTCTGACCCATTCTGTAAGACTCGCACGAGCGATTTGCACAAACAGGTATTCAGCCTCGTTAGCAGGCGACTTTTTATATATAATCATATTTATTTTTGTGGTGGGTTTCTTCGCCGTTCGCCGATTACGAAGAAGATTGGTCAATTGATGTCTTCGATAATCCGCAAAATATTTCTAACATCCTCGTACGCCTTGACGACCGTCTTTGCCTGCGGCTGCGCTGAGCTTACCCGTTCCGTTGATAATCTTCTAAACCTTCGACCAGCACACATTCACGTCGCCGGCCGCAGCGTACAAGGCCGCGCGCTCGAATATTCCGTACACGGGACAGGCGACCGGATCGTCTTTATACTCGGCGCAATCCACGGCAACGAGCCGGCAAGTGCCGTCCTCGTCCGCGGCCTGCAGCATTACCTTACCGAAAATCCACAGATTCAAGTCCTGACTGACAGGCGCGTTGTCATTCTGCCTGTCGCAAATCCTGACGGCTTGGCCGCCGGTACTCGTTCAAACGCAAACGGCGTTGATTTGAACCGAAACTTCCCTGCTTTTAACAGGATTAATTCAGCCAAGTTTGGATTTAAAGCCTTGACCGAACCGGAGTCGACAGCCCTCATCAGGCTAATCGACAAATACAAGCCTGCCCGAATCATCTCGGTCCATCAGCCGCTGGGCTGTGTTGATTATGACGGTCCGGCAGGTGAGCTTGCAGCAGCTATCGCCGCAGCCGGTGAATTACCTGTCCGAAAGCTCGGTCCTATGCCCGGCTCGCTTGGCTCATACGCAGGCGAAACAATGAATATACCAATCATCACGCTCGAATTGCCCCCTGGAACCCAAAGCCCTGATGAACTCGCACTCTGGGAGATTTACAAATCCGCCTTGCTGACAGCCATTGAGTTTCCAAAATGATTATCCGCTTCGGCTAATCGCGGTTATTAAAGTCAGGCCGTTAAACAAGGCGTGGATAAACATCGGGCGAAACAGCGAGCCGCTTTTCTCATAGGCGTAACCGAGCAGCATACCGAGAACAAAAACGGCAGGTTGAAGCCCGAATGGATGAAACAGGGTAAAAATTACAGAAGTTATAACTATGGCAGGCCACGGCCTTATATTATAAGAGCGAATCGTTGACTGAATAAGACCGCGGAACAGCACCTCTTCGAAAAACGGAGTAACAAGCGCACCGCCGATAAGGATTGCCGCCTGAATTGCCGGCTGGGTGTAATTTTGCACCAGCTCGATTTGCTCATGCCGTTCGATTTGGAAATCGCCGCCGTATATCAGCTTGCCGATTATGAAAGTAGCCTGTAAAACTGCATAGACCACGGGAATCACAGCAAAAAGATAACTAAAGGCAAAGATAATATCTTTCGGTATCTTCCTGAAGTTTAAACCGAAACCTTTTAACCTGCGTGCAAAGAAGTTTCCTGCTGCTATCAGGGCGCCGATAGCGAAGGCAATGTTGATGACCGCCTGTGTAACAGTCTGAATGAATATCAGCTTTTCTTCGGATGATTTGGCGGTCAGAAAATCAATTATATATGCCGCGATTAATATTACACATAACCACAACAGCAGAAAAGCCCACGGAAAAGCCGACGGCATCATGTTCCGTCTCGGCCACGAATCTATAAGCGCCCTGCGACCAAGAGAGGTCTTTAACAGCCAATACCCCAACAAACACAGGCCCGATATTGGTATTAAGCAAGAAGCGTCGAAATTATAAATAAATTCTTTGAACATTAATAAGCTCTAATCCGGAACTTTTCCTTTTATATCAGCCTTGGTTGTATTAAATTAGTTCCATCGACCTTAGCGCACCGCGGAGTATGTCAGAAGAACGTTGCGTTTTCAAGGAAAATAGACAATGGATGTCTTTGAGATAACCGGCCCGACAAGGCTCGAAGGAACAGTAACGGTAAACGGCTCAAAGAATGCCTCTTTACCAATCATGGCCGCGACCATTCTGGCGCCGGGACAATCAACCATTAAGAGCGTCCCGCATCTTTCGGACATTTCGGTGTGCAGCGAACTGCTGACCGCCCTGGGATGCAGAGTTGCCCGCCGGGATAACGGTGACATCTCAATAGATTCGACTGTGGTCGATAATCCCGTCGGCGATTATGAGATTGTCCGCAAGATGCGTGCGAGCATCTGCATACTGGGTCCGCTTTTAGCTCGCTGCGGCAAGGCCAGCGTTTCTATGCCCGGCGGCTGTGCTATAGGCTATAGGCCTGTTGATATTCACCTGCGGGGCTTAAGAGAGCTCGGTGCACAAGTCAGCATCGACAACGGATACATCGTCGCCGAAGCGCCCAAAGGACTCGTGGGAAAAGAGATTTTTCTGGGCGGGCCTTTCGGCTCTACTGTTCTGGGTACAGCTAATATACTTATGGCTGCCACGCTCGCCAAAGGCATAACCGTCATCGAATCCGCCGCCTGTGAGCCTGAAATTACCGACCTGGCAAACTGCCTCAGAAAAATGGGGGCAAGAATCAAGGGAACCGGCTCACCACGCCTCGTGATAAAAGGCGTCAGACACCTAAAGCCCGTTGAATACTCCGTAATACCTGACCGAATCGAGGCAGGGACATTTATGGCCGCCGCCGCCATAACTTCAGGAAACCTCCATATAAAAAATTGCAGACTCGACGACCTGATGGCCGTGGTCGATATCCTCCGCAATATTGGAGTTGCCGTCGATAAAAATAATAACGGCTGTGTTGTCAGTCGTAATGAATCTGTGCGCACAGCCCAGATTACGACCCAGCCGTATCCCGGTTTTCCGACCGACCTTCAGGCCCAGTTTATGGCGCTATTGTCACTTGCACAGGGCAACAGCGTCATTATTGAAAAAGTCTTTCCCGACCGCTTTATGCACGTCGCCGAGCTGAGTCGTATGGCGGCCGATTTGCGTAAGGAAGGTCCGACCGTTATTGTTTCAGGTGTGGAAAAACTAAAGGCAGCGCCTGTTATGGCCTCGGATTTAAGGGCCTCTGCTGCGCTCGTGCTGGCCGCTATGGCCGCCGAAGGTACGACGGTTATAAATCGTGTATATCACATCGACAGGGGATACGAACAGATAGAACAGCGTCTCAATCCCGCAGGGGCTACAATAGTTCGCGCCAACGTGTAACAAACAGGGCTTCGGTTTGAAGTGTAAAAACTTATTTCAGGCAATCGCCTCTGAAGCAGCAGTCTTCATATTGGCACCAGCCCTGGGCTGTCCCGTAACAGGGACTATTCCCCTCGGCTCGTTGTATAGCGTGAATAAGCTCGGTCTTTTTCATATTGCCGGGCTGGATACCGAGGTCTTTGGCCTTTTGCCTGATTTGTGTGATTTTCATCGTTTTTGACCGTGACGCTACCGCTGACATATTAGTCTCCTGAAAATCTCAAGCCGGCAGGCTAACCCGCCGGGCGCCTTTCAAAATACTCTGCAACTCAGATATTCTTCGTCCTTTTACGTCCCTGAGATTACATAAATGCCGATTTTACTTTGCTCGTGACATTTCAGATTTATACTCAACGATTTTTTCGGACCTCCACATTCCGGTAATGAAGCGCAGCCGCGAGTTTGTACTTCCCTACAAAGGGGGCATCCGGCGGCTGCCGCCCGCCAATTCACACACCGGAAATTTTACGGCATAAAAAAACGGCCGACGAAATTTGTCGGCCGTGGATTTCAAATGTTACTGAATTTTTACCAGCTATGGTTCCCTCCGCCGCGAACATTCATAGCCAGGCTGTAAACCTTATCTTCACAGGTCATATATAAAGTCCTGCCGTTCGGCCCGCCGAACGCGACATTATAAATAGCTTCAGGCGTATCAATGTAATCAAGCTGCTGGCCCTGCGGGGAGACAATCCAGACGCCTCCGAGTCCGCTGAAATACAAATTGCCAAGCTCGTCGATAGTCATTCCATCGGGGACATTGCCGGTGCTGGGAGGACTGGCCGGGTCGAAGAATATTGACGGTGCACTTAACGTACCATCCGGATTGATATCAAATACCCACCACTGCTGATAAGAAGTGTTGGTGCTGCCGGCCGAGACGTAAAGTTTAGTTTCATCGAGCGAGTTAAGAATTCCGTTAGGCTGGTTGATGGTATCGTTTACTTTTGTTACTGTTCCATCCGGTTCGAGCAGCCAAGTGCCCTGCTGTGCGGGCGTGACGCCGTAGTTCCACGAAGGAGTGGTAAAGTAGATATTTCCATTAGAGAGCTGGCAGAGGTCATTGGGCATCATAGTGAAGCCGTCGGAAGTGTCAGCTAATACCTGTATATCGGCCGGTCCTGATTCATCGATGCGGATGCTTGTAATTTGTTTTGTGCTTTCGTCGCAGGCTAACATACGACCGTCCAGCGAAAGGAACATCCCGTTCGTCTGCGGTGAGGGATTCCTCCAGGCGGTTACACTTTCCGGCGAATCGAGCCGCAATGTTCGATATGTGGACGTCCTCTTTGAAAAGAAAAGTTTACCGCTTGCAGGGTCCCACATCGGCCCTTCGAAAGAGGTACTGGTATCTGTATAAACTGTCTGCAGTGTCTCACCCGACTCAATAAGGTCGGTCACATAAACATTGCACCAGCCGCTGCTGAATACTGCGAGGTCGCGATTGTCGATTACGCCGTCACTTGGAATAGATATGTCACAGGCTGCGTCCCAGTTGCCGTCACCTTCCCCGCTTCCCCACGCCGCGGCAAGCTTCGCATAGTCTCTAAAATCTACCCTGCCGTCTCTATACAAATCACCGACGGCGCTCGGGGCGGTCACTAATTCGATACCTGTTCCTTCGACCGGGTCGAGGTTCCTGCTGTATTCCATGTCGGTCGCGTTGTTCCAGTGCTCGTGAACACCCAGGCTTTTCTTCAGCCCACCATCGTTATTCGGGTCGTATACTGTTCCCGAACAAGGGTCGTGAGCCAATGCCGCCTCGTGCAGATAATCATCCGTTCCGGAATACTGCGGATATCCGTTTATTGAGCCTACGCTCGCGTCCCATTCGTTGTCCATAAAATCGAATGCAACCGAATCGGCTGCGACCTGGTCCTGCGACAAAAAGATGCTGCTGGGCCAGTTGCCGTTGAACGGCGCCATGTCCCATCGAATTGGATGGGAATCCCAGCTTCGACCGCTATAAAGTCCGTCAATCAAAACCAGCAGCGTTTTGCCGCCGAGTTTCGGATGACCCATCAGGTCAACATTCGCACGATAATATCCCATCCCAGGTCTCGAGTACGGAGAACTGTCTGCATTATACGGCCTGGTATTATGCATATTGTAGTAGCCGAATTCGTTCGGAGCTCTCATCATAGAGCCGTAGTGATTTTTGCCGCCGACCGTTATTCCGGCACTGTTGTGGCTTTTGAGGATTGGGAAGTTTATGAAGTAATCCGCCTGTGCAAAGTAGTCCGGGATATAATCCTGCTCCGTAACTCCGTTCCAGTGTATAGAACAGGGGTCACTGAAATCTAACGGTGCGCTGTAATCGTACGAGAGGGTGGTTCTGCCAGATTGGGTCGCGCCATTTGTGCACAGATATACAACACCGGGACATTCGGCGTAAACCATGTTGTACCAGTGGTCGGCCATATAATTTTGTGGGTCTCCGATGCTAATGTCTTCGGGTGCGACTCCTGCGTTATCGATAAGCTGTCTGAGCAGCGCAATGGCAAGCTGAGGTGAGTTGTCAATCTGGTCGTAATAAGACATACTCTTAGTGCCGCCGCTTGAGACGAGCATCAGAACCCAGTTGATTTTTATCGCTATTTTTTCACCCGGCGTATAATCGACATAGCCCTTGCCCATTTGCTGATTGAAGTTTCTGAATATCGCGTCCCAGGCTTGTTCATCACTACTCTTGCCCGTTAAAGCTCTAAGCGCTTTTGACATCATTTCAGAAACAATATTCGGGTCAGTAGAAAGGTCGGAATGCCAGTAAGGTTTGCTGGTGTCGTTGTCGGAACCATGCCAAGTTGCGGCATTGGCATCATGTATCCACGCCACTCGACCGGGATAAACTCCACGAGCATCACCCATAGGGCTGTTATGTACAATCGGCTCATGGGCCTGCGCCTTCTTTTGCACCGGACTGGTCATTACCGTCCAGACAAGTCCGACACTCACCGCGACAAAAACCGCCGCCGTCACATATCGCGCCCGCCCAAAAGCGCGTCTGGCTTTTCTAAATGCCGTTGCTGAGGCCAGCAGGCCGAACAGCCAAACAACAAAACCCGAAGCCAACGGAAACGCCACCCGCTGGCACGGATACGTCGCACGCGAAGGTTTCGGAACTACGCGAACCAAGAACCAGATTAGTGCACCCAGCCCGATAAGCGGCATCAGCCACCAAGGCCAATTTCTCTTGCTAACTGGAGAAATGAATTTACCTGTTTTTGGACAGCGTTTGGTTTGGCCATCATTTTTAATAGACATAGTGTCCTCCAAATTATTTTTGGGGGCTCAGATGACCACCTCGACCCTCGCTCCGTGATGCGCCAAAAACCCCGGCCAAAGAATCAATGTAAATATTGCATGAATAATGGAGTATAGTCGATTTTCGCCTTCAAGTCAACCCTTTAGGCTTAAGAATTGTCGCCGGATTATCACTTCCAAATCCCCGTTATATTACAATAAAGCTGCATAACTGACTGGTATGACATTTTTCGCTGCTTTCGAACAGGTCTATCAGACCGATAATCCAACTGTCACTTTTTACTCTCGTCTGTTTTAAACAGCCCAACGGATTGTTATTTCTCAAAGCTTTTTGGGTGGTCATTGTTCTACGGCCACCAGTTCCTGATACAACCCGAATCAACGGGATTATTGCACAGCATCCAGTCAACAGCAAAGTCGCCGAAATCTTCCAAATCAACGTCACCATCAGCCGGCTCGAAGTCAGCGCCTTGGCAGTCGTCCGACGTTCCGCAATCATCATCGAGCCAGTACTCGACGATTATATCGAGGTCCTGCAGGTCCACGTAACAATCGCCGGTCAGGTCTGATACGAGACTGTCGCCGCCAAGCTGGACTTGTGCGCACTTCTGATAAATGTCCGGCGTGGCTGATGCCTCGTTCGAATAACCGGAACTATTGTTGTTGGTATCCACCGCAGTGACGACGTAGTAGTAAGTCATGAAATTATTGACGACGTTGTCGATATGATTCGAATCGGGTAAAAGCAAGGTATTTATCTTGTCATAGCCGCCGCCTGAGTACTCCGAACGGTATACGTTATAACCAGCTAAGTCGGTTTCGTTGTTATCGTTCCAGTCGAGACTGACAATGTCATTGGCCGATGTCGCAATAAGGCCGCCCGGCGCAGCGGGCGGGTCCGTATCACCGGTTCCGGTAACCGCCGTTTCCAGGTAGTTGATGTTCATGAACTCCGAAGATGTGGTTTCATACACGGCCCAGATTATTTTTCCATCCGCATCATCGATGTATGTGCTGAAGTCCGAAGTGATGGAGCGGGTCATCGCGGTGTCCACGCCGGGCTCAATAATCATATCAGAGCCGACCTGTACCCAGGAATTATTCTGAGTCCAGTCGGCGCCTGCTTTCATAACATATATTTTGTGAGTCGTGGCACCGGATTCACTTGTATTGCTTGTATTTCCGTTAAAGGTCAGGTCAATCCGGTTGATGTCAGACGGTGTCTCGTTTATTTTCATCTCAACCCAAAGGAAAATCTCGTCGAGAAAGCCGGCGTCGGCAGTAGCCCATTCGGCGGTATTGTTGGCGGAAATATCGACGTACTGCTTGTCGGTGGCTTCGACCTTGGAATTCACATTGTCCGAGCTTCCCTCGAACGGGAAGGTATCTACATCGCAGGCAAAGGCATTGTATTCGGTATCCGACGCGATTATACCTTCAAAATTATAAATAGTTGGAGCAACGCTGCTCGGAGTTGCCGGGACCTCGCTCGAGTATTCGGATTCGTTCGAGTATATATCCACCGCGGTGACTACATAATAATAGGTAGTCTGATTGAAAACGCTGTTATCAATGTAATCCGAGCTGCCTGCCAGCGAATCGTTGACCTTGACATAGCCGCTGCCGCTGGTCTGTGAACGATACACGTTGTAGCCGTTCACATCTTCCTCGGTGTTGTCATTCCAGTCCAGTGATACCGTTGAATTGCCGGCTTGCGGTACCAGGCCGGTCGGCGCTTCAGGAGGATTTATATCGAAGGGTACGGCAGAGTCTTCATTCGAATACCCAGATTCGACCGGGCACTTATCCACCGCAGTGACGACGTAGTAGTAAATCTGTGCCACATTAACATCGGTATCGATATAATCCGAGTTGTCGAGAAGGGAACTGTTGAGTTTTATGTAGCCGCTGCCGCTGGTCTGTGAACGATATATATTGTAGCCGTCCAAATCAGCTTCGTTGCTGTCGAGCCAGTCGATACTTACCTGGAAGTTGCCCGCTGTTGCTTCTAATCCCGTCGGAGGCAAAGGCGGGTCATCGGACCAGACTGCCAGAGTTGTTATGGAGTTGCCCGGGAAAGTCAAAGGACCATTGCCGTCGTAAGTGCCGATAAGTTCACAATCTTCGGTTTGACTCGAACGGTAATACTCACCGCCGCCCATCGAAAAATTCGCAATCGACAAATTGACGTCTTCTTCGATACCCTGAATGTTGATAATTATTGCGCTAACCTGTTGATTGTCCGGGCTGATGTATGCCGATATCCGCAGGTCATTGGGATCGGCGTCCGTCGATGCCCCTATTCGCTGCCATCCGGGGTCTGTAAAGTACGCAAAGTGTTTAAATGCATAATAGACCGGATGAATGCTGTACGATAATGACTGCACATTCACAAGCCCTTTGTAACCCGGCCAGAACAGCTCCCAGTACAGATATACCGAAACCTCTTCTATAGTTAAAGAGTTGTGCATCAAAAGTGCCAGGTTCATTGCCTCTTCAAAATAAGTGACGTCTCCATCCTTGGCAAATTCTGTCTGGAACAACGGTTTGTCACCGTAATAATAGTTAAATTCATTCATATCGGGAATGTAACCATCGGGATTATCCGAACTGCCGTAATAAAGATGATGAGCATAGCCGTAAACTTTATTAAGGTCGAAAAGGTTATAGATATACCACGGGGCACTGGCAATCCCGGAGGTTTCCGGGGCGAGCATCTTGGGCATATTAGACTCCATCTGGGAATACAGATGTGAATAAACAGCCTCAAATGCATAATTATAACCGGCCCAGTCTTCGGTCTCATAAGGGTAAAATCTGCATGTCTCCCACAGGTCTGTCGTAAAAAGAGGCTCATTTTGTATGCTGATATAATCTGCAACTACTCCCTGTCCGGCGTAATATGCCAAGCCATCTGCCCACCATTGACCAAACTCGTCGTACATATAATCGCCGTTAGGGTCTTTTTTAAGAGTTCCTTCCCGAGTATTGTTGTTACTTTTGAGGGAAGCGGGCGGCGACCAGGAGGAAATCATGATTTTTAAGTTTGGATTACGCAGTTTCGCTTCGGCAACAATTTCACCTGTATTATGTATATGGCCAGAGGAGTACCCATAGGTGTTTCTATCCCTGTATATATCTACGCCCAACTGGTCAAAAAGAATGTCATAAAGTTCTTCTTTGTCAGGATGGTCGACAAGCTTTTCATCGTACCAGGCGCCGGAGGCCCCGAATCCTTCCAACATCTGGTATCGTATTGTTGTATCAATTTCGCCTGTGACGCCGTAAGACGACGGCATAAATACAAATGCCGCTAAAAACACGCATATAAAAATATACCTGGCAGACATACTTATATCCTCCTGCATAATTACCGCGACTGCCGCGCACCTGTTGCACAGTTCTGACTATTTTCCCTGTCCCCATACTCCAACTACTGTCTCAGCAGTACCACCCCTTGCTGATAGTCTCGTAAGTCACTATTATTATAGGCATATATCCGGCCCCGTCAAGTCGATTTCCGGCCTAAATGTAGTTTTTATATGTTACTCGTGCCGTTTTGTGGTGCAGTCAGGATAGCTGGGATTATTGGAAAGTATCAAATACACAGATAAGCCGCTGAAATCTGCACTTTTTGCTCGTATGTACCCAAGCCTCAGTAATATTCTATCAGCCAGTTGGCGGCTATCCCGGCCGGTTAAAGTAGAGCATCTCATTTGCATCGAATCCGCCGACTACGCCCCCAGTCCTGGGCAGGGTCGCACCAGAAATAGGCGAACACATCATACGTCCCGTCTGCCACGAACCGATAATATCAACCTGACTAAAAGCCGTCTGAGTCAGGCAAAGGCCCGCAATTAATATTATCACCGGCAATAAAAATGCCCTCGTTTTATTTACTGTCGACAAATTCATCACCCTTCCAATTACATTTAACAGTGCATTTTAAGTCTGCGTGAAAAAACAAATTTGATATGTCTTTCGAAGGCAGACCATTATTTATTATATCACAACTGTCACCTTAAGTCAAGACTCTTCAACGTCGCCGGCAATGTCGTTATATGTAGCCCATAGCACCGCAGGGAATTGACTCAGTAAAAAGACCTGAAAGTCCGTCTGAAATTCTGTTGAAGTAAATCCAACATTTTATATATTCTTAATAAATCAAGAAAGACCTTCGAAGATGACAGAGATATGAGAACGAGAATTTCTTTTTTTGAAACGGCTTTGTTCATACTGTGTGCTGCATCACTATATCTGCTGGCCGGTTGCAGTTGCCAAACACATCTAAATCAAGGTATTAAGTATGTTGATTCAGGCGATTATGACCAGGCCATAAAGGTTTTCAGCAAAACCATTGATACTTTCGATTGCCCGGAAGCTTATGTCTGGCTCGGTCATACCTACTTTAAACAAGGCCGATACGACAAAGCAATACCACCTTCACTGAAAGCAGTCGAATTAGACCCCAATGACGCGTGGGCCTACCGCAACATGGGAGGTTCATACCGTGGTTTATCTCGTTACTCAGAAGCTGTTAAAGCCTTACAAAAAGCTATAGAACTTGACCCTGAGCATCCGTGGTCTTACAACGAGCTGGGCAGGACATATTTGAGCATGGGACGTTATGAAGATGCAATTGATTTCCTACTGGAAACTATCAGGCTTGACCCTTATTACAGCGCCGCTTATGCCAACCTCGGATGGGCGCAGGTTAACCGGGGCAACTACAATGATGCCCTTGGACCTTTATTGACAGCAACAGTATTAGACCCAAATCTCGCCTTTGCTCATAATCAACTGGGACGGGCATACGGTCACCTCGGCCGTTTTAGAGAAGCTGTCGGGACTCTGAATGTAGCAATCAGTATCGACCCGAATTACAAATGGGCTTACTGCAATCTGGGTTGGGTCTACAACGTACTTGGGCGTTACGACGAGGCAATTGAATCTTTGCATAAGGCCGTCGAACTTGACCCGAATTACGCACAGGCTTACGGCCATCTGGGTTGGGTATACGGCAATTTGAATCAATATGACCAGGCAGTAGAAACCTTACAAAAAGCAATCAGCCTGGAACCTAATGACGCATGGGCATACAACAAATTAGGGTGGGTATACGGTAACGAGGAATGTTACGACGAATCAATCGCAGCTTTTCAAAAAGCAATCGAACTTGACCCGAATTGCAAAGAGGCTTATCACAACCTCGGACGCAGCTATTACATCCTGGATTATCCAAACGACTCAATACAGCTTATTCGCAAAGCCATCGATATCGACCCGAATTATACGATAGCGTATAATACTTTGGGGTGCGTATATATCAAATTAAAACAATATGACAAGGCCGTTCAACCTTTGCATAAAGCTCTTGAGCTTGACCCGAATTATGCGCACGTGTGTAACAATCTTGGAGATGCGTATGGCAACTTGCATTACTATCAGGAAGCCCTTGAGTATTTGCACAAGGCTGTTAATCTCGACCCGAACTACCAGGACGTGTACTGTAATCTCGGATGGACTTTGGGCCGAATGGAACGCTACGACCAGGCCGTGAGTTATTTGCTAAAAGCGATAAGCCTTGACACTGATGATGCCTGGGCTTACGAGACACTCGGCTGGACGTACCGGCGTTTAGGATTATATAACGCGTCAATAGCAGCCTGCCGGAAATCTGCTGCTATCGACCCGAATCGCCCTGAAGCTTTTTATCATCTTGGCCTGGCCTATTACGAAATCGACGACTATAACAACGCGATAGACTCTTTTCAGAAAGCTATGAGTCTCGACCCAAATCATGCTGAGGCCTGCGACGGATTAGCATGGGTGTATATCTCTTTGAAGCGTTATGATGAAGCAATTGAACTTTTACACAAAGCTATCGATATCGACCCTGATTATGTGGATGCATATATCGAATTAGCGTGGATGTACCGAAAATTAGAACGGTACAGAGACTCAGCCGAGACATGTAAAAAAGCCTTAGAAATCGACCCCGAAAATGCGGAAGCATTCGATGACCTCGGGCGGTCCTTATACAACCTCGAAGATTACGACGAAGCGATAAAATCTTACAGCCGGGCCATAACCATCGACCCTTGTTGTTCACACGCCTACTACGGCCTTGGACGAACTTATGACATCCTCGCAAATCAAAACCTGGCCGCAGAATTCTATGAAAAGGCGCTCCGGTTCAATCCCGACAATAAAACCGCATGTAATAATCTCGCGTGGATTTACGCAACCTGCCGCGACCCCAACTTATATAATCCGTCACGTGCACTCGAACTTGCCGTCAAAACGGCTGAAATTGAGACAAACGCAGAATATCTGGACACTTTAGCCGTTGCACAAGCTGCTAACGGGAATTTTGAACAGGCCGTTGAAATACAAAAGCAGGCAATTGAACTAACGGATAAACAGGAAGACAAAGAAACATGGCTCCGACAGATTCAGGGCTATAAGGATGCAATAGATTATCGACAGCAACAGAAACAACCCGAATATTAAGCCTCTCCAATACTTTCTGAATCCTCGTCATCTTTGGTGAGCCGGTTTTAGCGCGTCGAAGGGCCTGTAGTGTAAGGCCTTTTTCGCCTTACACGATACACGCGGCGCAATACTCGATGCGCAACTTGTCCGATATAGCTGAAGGCGACGACGGATCAGCAATAAAAAAAGCCCCGGCGTTTTGGCCGGGGCCAATAGGTCGTAAGAAATCTCTTATCTTAGCCGGGCACTACGTTTGTCGCGCACGGCCCCTTTTTGCCTTGTCCTACCTCGAACTGGACGCTCTGGCCTTCGTCTAACGACGCGTAGCCGGTTGTCTTAATCTCTGAGTGATGGACAAACAGGTCCTCACCGCCGCCATCTGGAGTGATAAACCCAAATCCCTTGTTACCATTGAACCATTTTACTTTACCGTTACTCACTTAAACTGCTCCTTGGACCAAACATAGGCCCATAAACTTAATACCTCTGATTCTTATTTCATTTGGGAGGTACTCTCGAGAGGTGCAAGAATAAAACCCACAACCGGTATTAGACCATATCGGCTAATCCGACGCAACATATAAAAAATTATATTTTTATTATTTACCGCTTCGACCGCTCTCTATAGTGTCCCCTCAAACAACATTGGTACCTGTAAATCTCCTTTTCACGCCCAAATCAGCCCTTAAGCACCGTCACCGGTCCAATTTCCAACCACAACTCACTACCTACTAACTACTAATTCACGGCCGGTGCAAACCTCACCACTAACCACTGAATTAAATATGTCTTTGATAATAGACCAGTTAAGTATGTATGCACATGCTTAATTACTTTTCAGGCTTTGGCACAGGTCCCAAAGGGGTTGTGGTCAAGGCCGAAAGTCTTGAATAAGCTTGCTTATAGAGAGACTTTAGGCTGAGAACACATAGGCATCAAAGATGCCAAGGCAAATCCCTTCGTGCCTATTCGTGGCTAATCTAATCCGTGTAAATCCGCGTAATCCGCGGTTCCTATCCGCTATACATTTTTTGTTGTCCTCAATCAATAATCAGTGCAAATCTGTGTTAATCTGTGGTAATTATTAGCCGTTTTATCCTGAGTTGAACCGCAGGGCAGGCGATTCCTCATCTATTAGCCCCTGCTCCGTAGGGGATTAAGTTTCCAACCTGCAACTCACACACCCTGCACCTCACAACCCCCGCCCCACAATCCCGCAAGCATTAAAATAGTATTCAATTATTTGCGCAAATACTTCCCGTCGCTATGCAGCATTACCACCTAACACCAAAAGCCACGACTCAGCCTCTTTCGTTATACGCAAAAATCAGCCCGTAATAAGTGCAAATACCCCCGAAAGAAAAGAATGGGCCGGGATGGATTCGAACCATCGCAAGCTTGCGCTAACGGGTTTACAGCCCGTCCCCTTTAGCCACTCGGGCACCGACCCATATTCAAGACTCGCATTTTATAAAGCTCACCCCCGTCTTTGCAAGAAAATTAAAGGATTACCGCTGACGTCAAACTGCCTGGCGTCCCGAAATGGAAAATGCCGGAGCATACCCGGCAAAATCGGGGCGACAGGACTTGAACCTGCGACCTCTTGACCCCCAGTCAAGCGCGCTAGCCAAACTGCGCCACGCCCCGTTTAAACCGGTATTTTAATACAAACAACAATAAAACTCAAGTGTTTCGACACCATCTTATGACGAGGCAGTAAATGTCTCTCGCGAATTTACGAAAGGCAATACACCTATATCAAAAGCCTGTTGAAGGAGCCGGTGTTACATTATTCTCAGTTTACTTATGCTGTTGCAGATAGCTTTGAATATCCCGGGAAAGTTCCGTGTCGCCGCGGGACTCGGCCAAATCAAGAGCTTCCTGAGCAACCGCATCAGCTTCAGAAAACCTGTCTGCCTGCCGATACATTATCGCAAGGTCAGCCAATAAGAACGGATTTTTATGTTCCGTTATTTCACAGGCCCGTTCGATAAGAAGCGTGGCCTGTTCGACATTTTTTTGCTGAGACATTGCATATCTTATGTTCTTCAATACAAGATAGAGGGTGGGATTTACACGTAATGCCATGGAAAAATGTGTAACAGCCTCGTATGGCTTACCCTGAATCGCGAGCGCAATACCCAAGCTATTATGGGTTGCCGCATCCACAGGAGACAATTCGAGGGCTTTTTGATACTCACCCACGGCTTCGACTAACATGCCCTTCTCGGTCATAATGTCACCCAGCTCCCTGTGTGCAGTTGCGAAATCCGGCCTGATTTTTAATGCTCTGGTGCAATGCCTGATAGCCTCGTCAATTTTGCCTTGTTCCTTAAATACAACACCAAGATTTATATATACTATCGGGTCGTATGGGTTGATTCTCAGTGCTTCTTCAAAGCGCCTGACGGCTTCGTCATACCTGCCCATATGCCTTAGAACCATACCTAAATTAACGTGTGCGCCAAAATTGTCGGGCATCACTTTAAGCGAGTTCAGATAATTTTCCACAGCATCTTCAAACCTGTCCTGCTGGTAATAAAGGTCACCCAGTAACAAATACGAAATAGACTTGTCCGGCATAAGCTCAATATTATTTTTTATGTGTTCTATTTGAACCTGGCGACATCGTTCAACCAGTACGTCATTATCGAAAAGAGTAAAATCCACGGTATCTCTAAGACAATAATCCTCAACAAGCTTAAAAAAGTGCTCCTTTTGCTCCTGGGTAGCCTTGGTTAAATCAACCATATTCCTGAATGGCGAATTGACGCTTAAGGCATAAGCGGCAAAATCAATTTGTGCATCCACATCTGAAGTAACCTGCTGAATTATCTTTTTTGTCTCCTCACGCAGCTGCGCTGCAGAAGCGAGGTTCCTTCGTATTGCAGGGTCATCCTGATACATGAGTTTCGGCGCAGCAAATTCAAGTCTGGGATTTTTGTCTGTATTGACAGGCCCCCGACCAAAAAGTTGCGACAAATCTTCCGAAACGACAAGCCTATATAACAACCTTGGATCCGCAAGAAAAATATTTTTCGACCGCTGCGCGTAGGATAAATTATGCTCAGCCTCCTCCAAGTTTAATCCCTCCTCGCCTTTGAATCCTACAAATAGGAAATCTATACCGTCACCACTAGGCTCGGTCACAACTAAGACGCTATTTGGAAAGATTTGTGCGAAGGTTCGACCAACGAGACCGAAGGTATACCAATCCATCTGATACGAATGCATAAACTGGACATATATCCCTTCTTCGTTGAGCCGATTTTTTACAAGAACAAAGAAATCACGAGTAAAAAGCGCAGCCAAACCCGACATCCATGGATTAGACGGTTCGGAAATAATAACATCATATTTTTCGTTGGTTAATTCAAGGTGCGCCCTGCCGTCCTGTACAATAAGATTAGTTTTCGGATTGGAAAGAACATCGCTATTCCATTGTCTGAAATAATCGCTTGCTTTTACCACATCACGATTGATGTCGAGGACGTCTAATTGCTCTACAGGGTAACATAACACTTCACCGGCGGTGATGCCACTTGCCAGTCCCAAGACCATAACTTTCCTGGGATTTCGATGAAAAAGCATAGGAAAATGTGCCGAGAGCGCCTCGGTTTTCATGTCTGCGTGTGAAGAAGCATCCGATTTGCCGCTAATTGTCAGCGCATAATAATAACCACCAAGAGGATTCGGATATTTGAGAACAGTAGTAAAACCACTCACTCCGTCTTCATGAAAGACTACCTCGCCTTGCTGAAAATAGGACAATATCTTTGAGCCTTTCAGGAGAATTTCTTTCAAACCGGCGTTTTTTACGACATCTTCAATTTTGTCAAAGCGGTGATACCTGCCTATTGAATACAGGCTGGGGTCCCAAAGCGGAAAATGAAGGCAAAGAATTAATCCAAGTAAAGCAGGCACTACCAAAGCAGCTGCCCTGACCAAATTTTGTTTTTTCCAGTTCAGAATAATACATCCAATAACCATCGCGGTCAGGAGCTGCAAGCCAATGATCAATTGCAGAGAACCTTGTTTCCCGAACAAAGGTATTAATATAAATCCGGCGGAAAATGAGCCGAGCAGTGCTCCAATTGTATTGGCCATATAAGCAAATCCAATCGACTTCCCAACCCTGGAAACACTTCTTGTATAGATTTTCCCAACGAGGGGAAAAGTTGCACCAAGACAAAGTGTCGATAAAATCATCAGGGCGAATAATATCGCCGCTTTTGTGAAAGTCAGCAGGGCAAACCGGTCTTTGAAGTGAAATATTAACTTGGCAAAGAACAATTGGCTGTTTCCCATTAACTGGCTTACGGCCAGGACAAATAAAGCTGCCCCGACCTGGGTGAATAGAAGCAGCCATATCACACGACCGGCCTTGTCTGCAAGCCAGCCAAATAACATGCTGCCTAAAGCCAAACCAAGTATAAAGGTTACCAAGACTATAGTAAAAGAGTACGTTGTTGGACCTACGAGCAGACCCAGCAATTTTGTCCAGATTACTTCGTACGCCATAGCACAAAAACCTGATATCATAAAAATCACTAATGCTCCTCTCGCGTCCCAGCGGTATTTTGCAGAGGGCTCCTTTTCACAGATATCCCCAGATGGCGTCTCTTGCGTATAGACGGCTTCTTCTTGATTGTCAGCTATCCTTTTTACCCGCCGTGTACCGCTTATAGCTATGCAGAATAAGCCAATAAAGGCGTTAACGAGCATAGCACAAATCAAGGTGCCCCATATTCCCAAAAGGTTTATCAACCAAAAACCGCACAGCAAAGCACCTAAGGCAGCACCAATAGTGTTCAGTCCGTATAGTCTTCCGGCGTGTGTGCCTAAATGAGAAAGTTTGCTGACATAAAACTGACACAGGACTGGCAATGTAGCGCCCATACAAATGACCGGAACTAACAAGATGACAGCACAGCCGATAAAACTCAAAAGGTTGTAGACTACAAAATTGCTAAAAAACTGATTATAGAAAATCGAATAGAGCGGCTTTGCTCCAGCCAACAGCGCCGGTATAATTAGTCCATAGGCGCCTATTACAAGTTCAAGACAACCGTAGACTCTCACGAGTTTTATAGGCCTTGTTCTGTGACGGTCTATTATTTTCCCTCCCATGTAAGCACCAAGACCCAGACCGCCCATGAAAATGGTCAAAATGATACTTACCGCAAACGGTGCAGCCCCAATGATTTTGACTATCATCCTCGTCCAGAGTATCTCATACATTAAACCGGTGAGGCCGGAAAGAAAAAAACAGACCAGGACTAAATATACTAATCCTTTTCCCGGGCCTTGTGTGAGTTGTTCTTCTGCCATTTCTTCCACGTCATCTCCTATAAGGAACAGTAGTACATTAAACATAATTATACTGCAAATGTTCCTGATAAGCATTCCAAAAAATTTCTATTAAAGAGCCTTGACTAAGTTAGGTGGTCCTAACTATAATAAAGACTGTTTGCCAAGGATAGATTTATGGCTAAGGTCAAAAAAAGAACTGAAAATCTGAGTGCGTCGCTGGAAGATTACCTGGAAGCTATTCTGGAACTTTCGGCCAATGACGGGCATGCACACAGCAAAGATATAGCAGAAAGGCTCAATGTGGCGAGGCCTTCGGTTACAGGGGCGCTGCGAACACTGAGGAAAAAAGGACTGGCTAATTATGAGCCTTACGGTAGTGTGACACTCACAAAAGCAGGTAAAACAGCAGCAGAAAAGGTCGCTCGCAGACATGAGATTATTAAATCCTTCTTTGTGGATGTGCTCGGAGTGGACCGCCAAACCGCCCAGCAGGCGGCGTGCAAGGCGGAACATGCGCTTGGGCCGGAGGTGATTTCAAAGCTGCTTTGTTTCAGTGAGTTTTTCGGCAGGCAGAGTAAAAACGGGAATGGACTTATACGGCGATTCCGAAAATTCTGCAACCAGATAGAAAAAAGCTCGAAGGTATAAAAATTATGGAAGAGACGACGTTGAAGCCACTGTCACAGGTTCGGGAAGGTCGAACGGTCGTGCTGGTTCGGATAGATGCGGGACACGGCCTGAATAACAGATTGGCGTCGATGGGATTATTGCCTAATGTCGAGTTCAAGGTGATTAATAACCATCATACCGGGCCTTTTGTTATCGACCTTAAAGGAGCGAAGGTGGCGCTGGGCAGAGGAATGGCGAATAAGATTTTAGTAAGCGAAATTTAATTGATTAATGATTATTGATTAAGGATGAATATTTTTAACCGCGGAGAACGCAGAGAATAAACCAAACGAGTTGTAAGGTTTTTATATGAAGCGGATAAGAGTTGCGCTGGCGGGGAATCCCAACAGCGGAAAGACAACAATATTTAATATGCTCA
>CAZOVR010000041.1:0-27757 GCA_964583405.1 uncultured Pirellulales bacterium | reverse complement strand
AATTGCGGCGGGACCTGGCCGTTAGGGATTAGCTGGCTTACTGATGTGAACAATCCCGCCCCGAACTGGGAATACCTCGCTCGCGAGATGATTCTGAGAGCGGCTGCTTATTATAACGACCCCAATATTGACCAGCAGCGGGATGAACTGATTGCCGGCCGACACGGTAACGGCTTCTATTGCTGGGGAGCAGCCGAAGGCTACAACGGCGACGTGATGGATACAGTACAAATCTTAAAGGCCCTGGATGCCTCCTGGGCGGGCGGCTATCTTGAATGTGGCGATGTGAACGACTCTGATTGGGAGGATACGTATTTCTTGTATATCCCGCCGAATGCCACCGCGCTTGTGCTCTATATGACAGCGTATTCGGGGCAGGTTGATATTCTGTTCCGATTTGATGACGGTGGGTATTATCTGGCCCGAGATTGGGACCCGAGCTGGACAGCTCGGTTCGACTTGGGTAGTTCACCGCCGTTGGAAACAGATTGTATCTTTGAGGTTGTCATTCGAAACAGCCAAATGAGTCCCAGCCAGTATTGCCTTCGTACTAAATACGTTACGTCAGACTTCAATATGCCTGATGACGCAAACTTCATTGATAAGACTTTGTATGCGCTTCTGGCCCCGAGCCCTTATACTCCGGTTACAATCAATGATAACAATGGCTGGGGCCTGGTGTATCAATATCCCAGTTCTGTGTTCTTCACAGCTCATGCTGTACAGGCCTTGCAGGAGTATATGCCGTACATCGCCTTGTTTGATGAAATTCCTTATAACAACTTCGAGAACTATTTCGGCTTTAGCTGGCTGTTTTCGTTCATTGCTTACGGCGATTTCAATACCTACTTGGCTAATCATCAGAATCCGGATGGCGGCTTTGGCGACGGCGGCCAGAGCACAGTCTATGAAACAGCTCTTAGTTATCAGGCATTAAAAATGAATGGTACATGGGATCCTTGCATGGTCGCAGCCCGCGACTATATCGCGCAGGCCCAGGACGCGAACAACGGCAGCTGGAATCAAAGCATTTATGAAACGGCCCTGGCTTTGCAGGCACTCGGCCAGCTTGAATCTATGTGTGCTGTTACAGGTGATTTAAATTGCGATTGCTGCGTAGACTTCGTAGACCTTGACAGATTCGCTCTTCGCTGGCTGAATAGTGATTGCGACCCATCGAACGGCTGGTGTGGCGGCACAATGCTGGGCAGTGATGAGATTGTGAATTTCGATGACTTTGCCAAATTCGCCGAAAATTGGCTTGAATGTGAATATGAATATATAGAAGTGCATATCCAGGTTTATAAGAATTATGATGCAAGCGGATTCGGCTCATATTTTCTGCCTGGAACGGATCTTGTAGCGGATGACATCGACCTGGGGGGCACTGAACGTACATTGGACCATTACGACTTCACTGTCTACGCCCCCGGCGGAACTGCTCCTTATACCGTGACGTCGGAACTATATACTGACAGCGCCGGATATCCAGGTAAAGCCATTACCGGCACATATTGTTTGCATACAGTCAGCTCTGACGGTTTAGTTGTCTTGGATTGCGCACCGGGTTCCGGCGCCATTCTGGACGACAATGTGTGGATTGTCCTTTCGTTCTCTAATTCGAATGCGGGTTGGATCTTTGGAGAAGCAGCCGAGCTCGGTTCTACAGATGACTTGTTCGGACTATACGAAGCCTCAGCATGGTCTTTATACCCATACCCTTGGGGTGGAAGCCCCTATGCCGGATTTGAGGCTAACATCTGGTGCGCTGGTACTATGGGTGGGCAGTGACGAAATTGTGATTTTCTATGACTTTACCAAATTCGCCAAAAACTGGCTGGTAGGCGTTGATTAGCTGTGTCAGATTAATTTAAACAACAAGGCCGTGAGTATTACACTCACGGCCTTTACCTTATCCCATCAAAAAGAAATCAGTGTTACCTGTCCTGAGCCTGTCGAAGGAATCAGCGATTCAAAATTTAAAATTCTCCAATGTCCGCTCGCAACTCTACTTACAGCCCACACACCACCAATCACCAAACCAAAACCTTCACTCCAAAACCCTCAAATCTATAAAATGCTCGTAGTCTTTTCGATTACTCGAAAAGACTAGAATTTTTCTCCCGCCAAAAACCAATGTAATCCGCGCTGTACCACAGTTTTTTAGAACATTCAGATTTAATGCCTTGAATTTGTTTAGTCCCGACTTATCGGGATAGAGTTTCGGATTTAGGATTATTCTTAGCCCTCTGCCTTCTGTCTTCCCGAAAGAGCACCCGGAGCCGTATATCCTAATCAACAGTAACCAACGACTACCACTCTGCATCAAAAAAAGACTCCATAAGTATCCCGATAAATCGGGACTTATATACTTTCTGCCGCTATACAGAATTACCGCCTACCGACTTCTGTCTACTGTCGTCCCCGTAGGGGGCAAAGAGTTGTATTGTCGCATCAATAGTAATTAACAACCAATAGCCAGCGACTTATGACTATCCAGAATCGCCTGCCCTGCGTAGCCTTGTGCGAAGCAGGGAGAATCCGTTTTCTGTTATCTGTCATCCGCATGCCGCGGCGTAGCTGCCGTTTAGTGAAGCCGGGCCTTTTGCCTGCCTCGGCGTAGCTGTCTTTCAGCGAAGCCGGGAGCATCTATAATCTGTCTTTCGCCGGTTTCCGTCGGACCGCACCTCAAGACTAAGGAAAAGATTAACCAATTTATATCTGCCATAGCTTTCTTGTCCTCCGTAGTTTTTACAAAGCAGGGAGCGACGGCGGAAACCGGTCTGCTAATTAATCAATTCCTTCTGGATAGCCAGCCGAAGACCACTTCTTCGTCGTATCTGCCAGACCGCACATCACTGCCTGAGTATGCAATTAACTGATCCACCAATTACCTTCAGATGAGCTGGCGTAGCGACTTACAGCAGGACGGGTAACCACTTTTCGCCTGTCTGAAAAGAGCCCGGCCATCAAAAAAACGTTAAAATGGGTTGTTTTCCAGATTTTTTTGGGAAATATTGATTTTTTTAGAAAATTTTAGCTTTGCAAGCTGGATTTCTTCGGATAAAATACTACGCTTTTACAACCTGAATTTAAGGATTTATACGGTTCCTGCGCCTGCTGAGCAGCGAAATCGAGACGGGCGAAAGGTAAAGGGAGTTTTTGTATATATTTCGGCCTCGCCGGTGTGAAGTCCCTAACTAAATACTTCAACCAGATTTGCGGCAGAAAGATACATCAAGGCCGCTGGTTATTTGGCAGGACAGATACAGAATTCAGGATTTCGATACAAATGCTGCTGTAGCTCAGTGGTAGAGCACGTCCTTGGTAAGGACGGGGTCAAGGGTTCAAGTCCCTTCAGCAGCTGAGTGAAAAGAAGCCCTCGAAGGAAATCGGGGGATGAACGAGATGGATACCGGCTTTAGGCAAGAGCACCGGCTCAATAGAGCAGATTCCAGTACATTGAAGAACAAATAACAATGATTTGTCCTGTATTGGCTGGAATGAAAGGAAAACGACATAAATTAGGAATAAAAGGGACAGTGGTGTTATGATGCTGATAATAATAAGGATAGAACGGGATAAGGGAATTATAACCCAAAGCAGATTGGAGGTTTGAACTCAAATGGCTAAGGCAGTATTCGAAAGGACAAAACCACACGTTAATGTCGGGACTATCGGGCACGTGGACCATGGTAAGACGACGTTGACGGCGGCGATGACAAAGGTAATGGAACTGAAGGGCCTATCGAGCTACAGGTCGTACGATGAAATCGCAAAGGCATCGGAATCACAGGGCCGAAGGGACGCGACAAAGATTCTGACTATCGCGACCGCGCACGTAGAATACGAGACCGAAAACAGGCATTACGCACATATCGACTGCCCGGGTCACGCGGACTACGTCAAGAACATGATTACCGGCGCGGCACAAATGGACGGGGCAATCCTGGTAGTGTCGGCGAGCGACGGGCCGATGCCTCAGACCAGAGAACATATCCTGCTGGCCCGCCAGGTAAACGTGCCCGAAATCGTAGTGTTCCTCAATAAAGTCGACCTTGTGGACGACCCGGAACTGCTGGACCTTGTAGAACTCGAGGTCAGAGAGCTGCTCGCTAAGTACGATTTTCCGGCCGATGAGACGCCGATTATTCGCGGCTCGGCGATACAGGCTGTTAAGGCAGAGAAATTAGACGACCCTTCATGCAAGCCGATAGAGGACCTGCTCAAGGCGATGGACGAGTTCATTCCCATCCCGAAACGTGAAGTGGATAAGCCCTTCCTTATGCCCGTCGAAGATGTGTTCAGTATTAAGGGAAGAGGAACAGTCGGTACGGGCAGAATAGAACGCGGGAAGGTCAAGGTCGGTGAGGAAGTCGAGATAATCGGCCTTTCAAAAGATATCCGCAAGACTGTGGTGACAGGCGTTGAGATGTTCAACAAGACTCTTAATGAAGGGCAGGCTGGTGATAATGTCGGTCTGCTTCTTCGAGGTGTCGAAAAGAAGGAACTGGAGCGCGGTCAGGTTGTAGCCAAGCCTGGCAGTATAACTCCACATACCAAGTTCGATTCTGAGGTCTATGTGCTGACGAAGGAAGAGGGCGGCCGACATACGCCGTTCTTTGCCGGTTACAAGCCTCAGTTCTACTTCCGTACTACCGACGTTACAGGCGGGATACTGGGACTGAAGAGCCGCGAAGGCAAGGCGGCGGAAATGTGTATGCCGGGTGATAATATCGCGATGGAAGTGCAAATTATATCTCCTATCGCAATGGAAGAAGGCGTGCGTTTTGCTATACGAGAAGGCGGACGAACGGTCGGCGCAGGTGTTGTTACAAAAGTGATTGAATAAGGTATTATATTGAAACGCCGGTTTTGCGGCTCGATTGTCTTATTCGCCTTTTCGCAGGTTCGAAGGATGAAATGCTGAAGTTCGGCCTGTCTTACGGCGCTTACGATTTGGCGGATAGTTTCCCGGTAACGGGGTGCGCGTCAATCAGGTCTGTCAGACAGTAAGGTAAATTAAAAGCCCGTCCGGCGACGAGGTTGAATATATGGCCAAGAAGAAAAGTAAACGTGAAGATGTATGGCTGGAATGCACTAAGTGCGGCCGCAGGAATTACCGTACTAACGTCAGTGTGGCGGAAGGTACGCCCAAAATAGAGCTCAAGAAGTTCTGTCCGCACAGCAGGACCCGAACGGTCCATAAGATACGTCGGAAATAATAGTGCTTTGTGCGTTTCGCGATTCGCAGCAGGATTGTGGCGCTTAAATGGAACGTCGTGAATCTTTGATAATAAAAGAAGGATAGGCCAGTAGCTCAATTTGGCAGAGCGTCGGTCTCCAAAACCGAAGGTTGGGGGTTCGATTCCCTTCTGGCCTGGTTAATTCGTACTGCGTGCTGCGTAGTGCGGGCGAGTATGAAGGAATTGGCGGATACGACGAAAGGATTGAGATGAAGTTTGAAATATATAAGCGTGGGCAGGGCAAGTATACCCGGTTAGGCAGCGGCTTAGGCTGGGGCATTATAGCTGCGCTCGGGTGCCTGTCGCTGTACGGGCAGCTCAGTACGATTGATTTTCCAAATCAACAGGCCGAGATGTGGGTGAAAACAATGGTGCCGGTCGGCGTCTTTGTGGTACTGGCAGGTCTCATATTCTGGTTATTGAACAAGCATTCGATTGCAGATTTCATGATTGACGCCGAAGGCGAGATGAAAAAGGTCAGCTGGTCCAGCCGTAAGGAAATTATGGTTTCGACGATTGTAGTAATAAGTGTCGTGATAATAATGGGAGTATTTCTGGGTTTTGCCGACCTGCTGTTCAGTATGTTTTTTACGGATGTGTTAGGGATTTGAGCTTTTGTTATTAAGGACGGACTGTTAAATGCAGTGGTACGTTTTACGAGTTCAATCCAATAAAGAGATGCATGTTAAAGAGGCTCTCGAGCGCAAGGTCGAGATGGAAGGTCTCAGAGATGTCATCGGCAGAGTTGAAGTGCCCGTTGAAACGGTAAAGCGGATACGTGGCAGTAAGCAGACGGTGCATAAACGAAAGCTCTACCCGGGTTATGTTTTTATGGAGATGGAGTCGACCGAAGACGGTCGCGTGCCGGAAAAGGCGTGGTTTATGATTAAAGAGACGTCCGGTGTAGGTGATTTTATCAGCACCGAAGGAATACCGACGCCGATGCGGGATACGGACGTGGCTAAGATGCTGATGGAGGCCGAGAAGCCGGAGGAGGCGCCGATCATAAAGGTCGATTTCGAGCCGGGCGACCATATCAAGATTCGAGAAGGGGCGTTCGAGAATTTCGAGGGTGAGGTGGATTCGATTGACCCCGAGAGGGGAATTGTAAAAGTGGTGGTCAGTATTTTCGGCAGGAGCACGCCGCTGGATATTGAGTACTGGCAGATAGAAAAGGTATAGCAAAGGACGGAGGGCGGAAGACAGAAGTTGAATAACGAATAACGAATGCAAAATTTCGAATTTTGAAGTGACGACAGAAGACAGAGGACAGATATAATTGAATGTAGAATGTAGAATTTTGAAGTAAAGACAGGATATTCAATGGCAAAAGAGATATTAATACAGATAAAGCTTCAGGCGCCGGGCGGGCAGGCGACACCAGCTCCTCCGATTGGGCCTGCATTAGGTCAGCACGGAGTGAATATCGGCCAGTTCGTTTCGCAGTTTAACGAACGGACGAAAGAGATGAACGGTATGACGGCGCCGGTGGTAATCACCGTTTATAAGGACAAGAGCTTTAAGTTCGAGGTCAAGAGTCCGCCGGCGGCGGTTCTGCTAAAACAGGCTGCGGAGATTGCCAAGGGCAGTGGAATTCCCAATAAAGAAAAGGTCGGCAAGGTTACCAAAAAACAGGTACAAGAGATAGCACAGAGGAAGTTCAATGACCTCAACGCGTATGATATGGACCATGCGGCAAGGATAATCGAGGGCACGGCAAGGAGCATGGGGATAGAGATGGAAGGTTAAAAAATATCGAATTTAGAATTTCGAATATAGAATTACGAACAATAAGGAAAAGCTGACCACGGCGTTAAGTGGGAGCGATTTGGGTCGCGAATTAAGGATTAACAGATGGGTAAAAGAAGCAAGCGTTACAAGGCGGAGGCTCAAAAGGTCGGTAAAGAGCCGATGAGCCTGTCTGATGCCGTTGAGAAGATTAAATCGTTCAGTAACGTGAAGTTCGACCAGAGCGTCGAATGTGTGCTGAATCTCGGCATCGACCCGAAACAGGCGGACCAGTTGGTTAGAGGTTCGTTATCACTTCCTCACGGGATAGGCAAGACGAAAAAAGTCGTAGCCTTTTGCGAAGAAGCCGACCAGGCGAAGGAGGCGGGAGCAATAGAAGCCGGTGTCGATGAACTGATTAAGAAGATAAGTGACGGATGGATGGACTTTGACGTGGCGATAGCTTCGCCGAAGGTGATGGGCAAGGTCGGAAAGCTCGGCAGGGTTCTCGGTCCGCAGGGAAAGATGCCTTCGCCGAAGAACGGAACGGTCACTGCCGATGTAGTAAAGGCTGTGGCTGAATTTGCGGCTGGGAAAATCGAGTTTCGCAACGATGCCGGCGGAAACGTTCACGTGGTTGTAGGAAAGCAAAGTTTCGATTCGCAGAAGCTTCTGGAAAATATTGAGGCTTTCTTAGAGCATATCAACAGGATAAAACCCTCTTCGGCGAAGGGGGCTTATATAAAGAAAATGGCTCTTTCAGCGACGATGAGTCCGGCAGTAAATGTCAGTATATAGCATATAGCGTACAGCGTATAGGGAATAGAAAATGAGTAAGTTTGTAAAAGGTCTGGTTCAACATGAATTAGAGAAAAAGCTTGGCGAAGATAAGACGCAAGACTTTGTTGTGGTAAGTACAATGGGAGTCGGGGGCGTTGATAACAACATTATTCGCGGCGGCCTGAAGGAAAAAGGCATTAAGCTGATGGTCGTTAAGAACACGCTTTTCCGCAAGGCCCTTAAGAGCCGTAGCATGGAAGCGGCTGCGGAGATTTTCAGCGGGCCCTGCGCTATCGCATACGGCGGCGATAGTATAGTAGATGTCGCCAAGGAGCTGGCTGAGTGGGCAAAGAAGGTCGAGGCGCTGAAGGTCAAGGCGGCATTCCTCGAAGGAGAGGTTCTTGAGACCGAGGCCGCCCAGGAGCTGGCTAAGATGCTGAATCGAACGGAGCTCCAGGGGCAGATTGTTATGCTTGCAAACTCGCCCGGCAGACGAATTGCATCGTCGGTGATTAGCGCAGGCGGTATTATCGCAGGATGCGTAAAGGCCCTTATAGAAAGAGGAGAAAAAGAAGCTGCGTAACGGACGACAGAAGACAGATGACGGATAACAAAAAACGGAAGACAGAATAATATTACGGTCGAATATGAAGCCCCGATTGCGGGTTAAACGGAATGTGTGGTTCCGGCTACATACGACAGTGAAAGATACAGGAGTTTTCAAAGATGGCAGAAGAACAAGTTAAAGAAGCCCCAGTAAAAGAAGAAAGCAAGAACTGGAGCAAAGAGATCAAGACAATCGGCGATAAGATTGTCGGATTGACGCTCATGCAGGCCAAAGAGCTTGGTGATTATCTCAAGGAAGAATACGGCATTGAACCTGCCGGCGGCGGCATAGTTATGGCGGCAGCAGGGGCTGGCGGTGAGGCACAAGAGGTTGAAGAGAAGACGACGTTTAACGTCGTTCTCAAAGTCGTCGGCGATAAGAAGATTCAGGTAATTAAGGAGGTTCGGGCGATGACGGGGCTCGGACTGAAGGAAGCAAAGGACCTCGTAGAGAGCGCACCTAAGCCGGTAAAAGAAGATCTTAACAAGGATGAGGCTGAAGCTGCGAAGAAGAAACTCGAAGAGGCTGGTGCTACTGTCGAGCTGACGTAGGTTAGTCGATAGTGAATAGTCGTTAACGGCAGGGTGTATAGGGTACAAATAATCGAAGAGCGTAAGAACGGCGATTGTTAAATCGGCAAATTTGGAGTTTAACATGATAACGGAGCAGGTGCGCAGTTTCGGCAAGAGTAAAGAAGCGGTTCCGATTCCGGATTTGGTAGCACTTCAGCGGGACAGCTATGAGCGGCTCATACAGCATCAGGCAAGTGCGACGAAACGGAAACGCCAGGGGCTCGAACAGCTTTTTAAGGAAGTCTTCCCTATAGAAAGCTACGACAAGAGTATGAGCCTGGAGTTTCTCTACTATGAACTTGAAGAACCGAGATATACGACAACCCAGTGCCGGCAGCTTCGCCTGACATATGGCTATCCGTTGAAGATATGGTGCAGGCTGCTGAGGAGTGAAGGTGCGGATATCGCAGAGCAGGCGATATACCTGGGTGAGGTGCCGGTCATGATAGGCGGCGGAGAGTTTATTATAAACGGCGCCGAACGCGTGGTAGTTAATCAGCTTCACCGTTCACCCGGTGTGGATTTCCTCATTGAGAGCAAAGAAGGAGACCGTGTGCTGCACGGCGGCAGGATAATACCGGAACGGGGAAGCTGGATAGAAATAGGCGTGACAAAAAAAGACGTGCTCGTGGTGAAAATCGACCAGTCAAGCAAGATACCGGCTACAATATTTTTACGAGCGATTTCGCCCGAGATGGGGACGACGGAAGAGATTATACGGATGTTCTATGCGACTAAAAATGTGAGTAAGGACAAGCTGGCTGCCGAGATGTGGGCGGTAGGGCCGATAGTGGATACCGAAAGCGGTGAGATTATCGTCAAAGCGGGTACGCAGATAGGAGACCGTGTCAGTATCATCAAGAGCAGTGGTGTAAAGAAAATCGAAGTAGTAGAAAAGGTCCGCGACCCACTGATTCTTAATACAGTCGCCGAGGACGATTGTGAAAGCCATGAGCAGGCATTGCTGAAGTTTTATATGCGTCTGCGGCCTGGTAATCCACCGAACGAGGAGAAGGCAAAAAGCTTCTTCAAGGAGAAGTTTTTCGATATAAACCGTTATCGGCTGGGTAAGGTCGGGCGGTTCCGCCTGAATCGCAAGTTCAGCCAGAGTGCCGATGAGAACGAGATGACGCTGCGACCCGAGGATTTCCTCAACACAATGAAATATATCATGGGACTGCGGAGCAATGAGGGTGAGGTGGATGATATTGACCATTTGGGCAACAGGCGTCTGCGTACTATCGACGAGCTGGCGGCGGATGAGATTCGCAAAGGTCTGTTGAAGCTGCGAAAGACGGTCCAGGAACGGATGAGTATGAAGAAGGACAGCGAAGAACCGATTCGCATCGCAGATATCGTCAACAGTAAAAGCGTTTCGAGCGCAATAAATTATTTCTTCGGCAGGGGAGAGCTCAGCCAGATAGTCGACCAGACCAACGCGCTGAGTCAACTGACGCATGAGCGTCGTTTGTCGGCGCTCGGGCCGGGCGGTCTGAATCGACGCAGGGCGGGATTCGAGGTGCGCGACGTTCATATCAGCCATTACGGCAGGGTCTGTCCAATTGAGACTCCTGAAGGTACGAATATCGGTTTGATTGCGTCATTGGCAATTTTTGCAAAGGTTGATGAGTACGGTTTCTTACTATCGCCATATCTAAAGGTCAAAAACGGCAAGCTGACGAATGAGATTGAGTATCTGCGAGCCGATGAGGAGATGCGGGCGATATTCGCGCCGCCCAGTTCTGTGGACAGCGAAAAGGGTGTTATACCCGAAGGTATGGTGCTGGCAAGACAGGAAGGTGAACTGGCGCACGTTGCGCACACGGACGTGAATTACGTCGATGTTTCGCCCAAGCAGATTGTCGGGATGAGCGCTTCTCTGATACCGTTTCTGGAACATGACGACGCCAACCGGGCACTGATGGGCTCGAACATGCAGCGTCAGGCTGTGCCGCTGCTGCAGACTGAGCGTGCGCTGGTCGGCACGGGAATGGAAGAGATAATCGGTCAATATTCTTCGATGACGGTCCAAGCCAAAAACAGCGGGACTGTAACGGAGGTAGACGCAACCAAAATTGTTATTGACCATGCGGATGAATACAGGCTCGAGAAGTATATCGGTCTGAATGAGAGAACGTGCCTTAATCAAAGGCCGATAGTAAAACTCGGCGATAAGGTAAAGAAGGGACAGGTCATCGCCGACGGCGGCGGGACGAGCGAAGGTGCGTTAGCTCTGGGTAAGAATGTGTTAGTGGGATTCGTATCGTTCGACGGATTCAACTTCGAGGATGCGATTATAGTCAGCGAGCGTTTAGTCAAGAACGACAGTTTTACCAGTATTCATATCGACGAGTTTACGGCTGAGGTCCGTGAGACGCGGCTCGGCAGGGAAGAATTTACGCCGGATATTCCGAACGTGAGTGAAAAGGCACTTCGGAACCTCGACGAGCACGGAGTGGTAAGGGAAGGAACGCGTGTTTGTCAGAGTGATATTCTTGTCGGTAAGGTTGTACCGAAGAGCAAGACCGAGCTGACGCCCGAAGAGAAGCTTCTGCACGCAATATTCGGCAGAGCGGGTGAAGATGTTAAGAATGATTCGCTGGAGCTGCCGAGCGGTTATGAAGGAGTGGTAATAAAAACTGAGCGCTTTACTCGTCGTGGCGCCGGCGGTGAAGAGCAGAAAAAGGCGATGAAGTCCCAGGTCAAGGCAATCGAACAGGAATTGCGAGGCAGACAGTGCTTATTATTCAGGCAAATGGTAGAGGCTATCCACGCCAAGCACGAGGTTAATATAGTCGACCCGTCAACGCGGCAAAAGACCGGCATTAGTGAGGATGACGAGGTTATCTTTGAGCAGATTGAGAACTTTGATATCAAATGGGTCAGGCCTGCGGCGAAGCGCGAAGATGTGAAGAAAATAGTGGACAGATTCTGGAGTCAGATTGAAGAAATCGAGGATCAGAAGAAGCGACGAATAGAAGCTACCAAGCACGGCGATGAACTTCCCAGCGGTGTACTGGAGATGGTGAAAGTTTACGTTGCGTCCAAGCGGACGCTGAGTATAGGCGATAAGATGGCCGGCCGGCACGGTAATAAGGGAGTTATTGCCAAGATAATGCCGCAGGAAGATATGCCGTTTTTGGAAGATGGACGCAATATAGACATCCTGCTCAATCCACTGGGCGTGCCCAGCCGAATGAACGTCGGTCAAATTTTTGAGACGCATTTAGGCTGGGTTGCTCAGGTGCTGGGATTCAGGGCGGTGACACCGGTGTTCGACGGAGCACACGAGGAGGATATTGTCAGGCTGACCGCCGAAGCAAATGAAAGGATGAAGAGTCGTCAGGAGGAGTTGGCGGCAAATAAAGAAGCTCCTGGGGCCGATGAGCCGTTTGTGTTTGTGCCGGAGGATTTGAAGACGCAGCTTTATGACGGCAGAACTGGTGAGCCTTTCGACCAAAAGGCAACGATAGGCTATATGTATATGATGAAACTACATCATTTAGTTGACGACAAGATTCATGCCAGGGCAACGGGACCTTACAGCCTGATTACACAGCAGCCTTTGGGCGGCAAGGCAAGGACCGGCGGTCAAAGATTCGGCGAGATGGAGGTATGGGCGCTGGAAGGATACGGCGCGTCGTACACGCTGCAGGAGATGCTGACGGTCAAGAGCGACGATGTGGAAGGGCGTACGAAAATATACGAATCAATGGTCAAGGGACAGAACACCCTCGAGGCGGGTACGCCGTTGTCTTTCGACGTTCTGTGTAATGAGTTACGAGGACTTGGTCTGAATATTGTGCTGGAGAAGAAACGTCTGGGTTCGAGTTCTCTGTAGTTCGTATTGCGTATCGGGTATTGAGTATTTATGGATCGACACTACATTTAATAAAGGGGTCGGTTTGATGATAAGTAACATTTACGACAGGATAAACGATTACGGGTCGGTGAAGATTTCGCTTGCCAGTCCGAACGACATACGAAGCTGGTCATTCGGGGAGGTACGCAAGCCGGAGACTATTAACTATCGTACTTATCGTCCGGAGAAGGACGGCCTGTTCTGTGAGCGAATCTTTGGGCCGGAGCGAGACTGGGAATGCGCCTGCGGTAAATACAAAGGCACGAAATATAAGGGCATCATCTGTGACCGTTGCGGGGTTAAGGTGACTCACAGCAGGGTTCGGCGTAAGAGAATGGGGCATATAAATCTTGCGGCGCCGGTGGTACATATATGGTTTTTCAAATCCATACCGAATCATCTCGGCACACTGCTGAGTATGAGAACTATGGATTTGGAGAAGATTATCTACTTTCAGGATTACGTTGTGGCGGACCCGGGGCAAAGTCCGCTCAAAGCCGGACAGTTATTAGCTGAGGATGAGTATCGCGATGCAACAAATAAGTACGGCAGCAGCTTCAAGGCGCTAATGGGGGCAGAGGCGATTAAAACCCTGTTGTCTAATCTGGATATGGATAAACTCAGCGGCGAGCTGAAAGAGGCAATCGCCAAGACAAACAGCCAGCAGAAGATTAAGGACCTGACCAAGCGGCTTAAGGCCGTGAACGCCATTAGGAACAGTACGAACAAGGCAGATTGGGTAGTACTCGACGTATGTCCGGTGATACCGCCGGATTTGCGGCCTTTGGTGTTGTTAGAGAGCGGAAACTTTGCGACCAGTGATTTGAACGATTTGTATCGTCGTATCATCAACCGTAACAGCAGGCTTAAAAAACTAATCGACCTGAACGCCCCGGAAGTGATTATTAGAAACGAGAAGCGTATGCTTCAGCAGGCGGTTGACTCACTTCTGGATAACGGCCGATGCCGTCGGCCGGTGCTCGGCAGCAATAACAGACCTTTAAAAAGTCTGACTGATATGATTAAGGGCAAGCAGGGGCGGTTCCGGGAGAACCTGCTCGGCAAGCGTGTGGATTACTCGGCCCGTTCGGTGATTGTAGTAGGTCCGAACCTCAAGCTATACCAGTGCGGTCTTCCAAAACGCATCGCGCTGGAGCTTTATCAGCCGTTTTTAATCAGAAAGTTCAAGCAGCATGGTCTGGCTGATACTATCAAGAGCGCCAAAAGGATGATTGAGCGGCGTGACGAGCAGGTCTGGGACATACTGGAAGAGGTGATTCATCAGCATCCTGTGCTTCTGAACCGCGCCCCGACTTTGCACAGGATGGGTATCCAAGCGTTCGAGCCTGTCCTTGTCGAAGGCAACGCAATCATGCTTCATCCGTTAGTGTGCCGCGGTTTCAACGCGGACTTCGACGGCGACCAAATGGCTGTGCACCTTCCGCTGAGTATCGAAGCACAGGCGGAGGCCCATATATTAATGATGAGCACAAACAGTATTTTCTCGCCTGCCAACGGCTCGCCGATGTTAGGTCCCAGCCAGGATATGGTTATGGGCAATTACTATCTGACGGTGATGAGCGAGCAGCAGAAAGGCGAAGGGATGATGTTCAAGAACCCGTTCGAGGCTATTATGGCTTATGAGACGGGTAAAATAGCTCTACACGCGAGCATCAAGGTCCGTTTGCACAGTACGATAATCGGAGATGATTTGAAACTCAAGCCGAAACCTGAGAGACCTGAGGTCATCGAAACAACAGTGGGCAGATGTATATTCAATGATATGTTACCGGAAGAGATGCCGTTCTATAATGTAACGATGTCACAGAAACGCCTCGGTGACGTTATCAGCGGCTGTTTTAAGTATTCCAAAAGCGCCGAGACAGTCGATCTTCTGGACAGGATAAAAGACCTGGGATTCAGACATGCTACATTAGCGGGCCTGAGCTTCGGAGTGATGGATTTGAAGATACCGCCCAAGAAGCAGGAGATTATCGACGAGACGGAAAAGCGTGTTGCAAAGATAAACAAGAACTACAGCGCTGGAGTTCTTACGGAAGGTGAAAGGTACAACCAGATAATCGATGCCTGGACACATGCGAGAGTTTCCGTAACTAATGAGATGATGCGCGGCCTGCGTGAAGACAGGACCGCCGACGGCAAGCCATATCTTAACCCGATATTCCTTATGACCGGCTCGGGTGCGCGAGGAAGTGTGGACCAGATACAGCAGCTTGCAGGTATGCGTTCGTTGATGGCCAAGCCGAGCGGTGAGATTATCGAAACCCCTATTAAGGCTAATTTCCGCGAAGGCCTTAGCGTTCTGGAGTATTTCAGCTCAACGCACGGAGCACGTAAAGGCCTGGCTGATACAGCTTTGAAAACCGCGAACTCCGGTTACCTGACCAGAAAGCTCATAGATGTAGGTCAGAATGTGATTGTTTCGGAGTATGACTGTGGGACACTGCAAGGTGTTACCAAGAGCACGATAAGCCACGGTGAGCAGGTGGACGTACCGCTGAGCCAAGTTATTGTGGGCCGGACGGCCCGCGACAATATTCGTAATCCTATTACAGGTGAAATGATAGCCAAGGAAGATGAGGTGATAACCCGCGAGGCTGCGGAGGCTATTGAGCAATTGGGTCTTGATGCAATTCGAGTCCGCAGTCCGCTTACGTGTGACAGTCCCTATGGGATATGTGCAAAGTGCTACGGCTGGGACCTGAGCACCGGCCGATTAGTCGAAGAAGGACTGGCGGTAGGTATTGTTGCGGCTCAGTCGATAGGTGAGCCGGGTACTCAGTTGACGCTTCGCACATTCCATACAGGCGGTATTGCTTCGCGTGCGATACTGGAACGGGAACAGCAGGCCACTCAGGCCGGAATTGTACAGTATCGTGATGTAAACGCCGTCGAATGTGTGGACGACGAGGGCGATAAGCGCGTAGTAGCCTTGAAGCGTAACGGCGAAGTAGCTCTTGTTGATGAAAAGGGTCGCGAGCTTGATAAATTTAAGGTTCCTTATGGCGCCGTGATGCAAGTGAAAGACGCCACGAAAGTCAAGGCAGGACAAATCCTGTTCAGTTGGGATCCGCATCGTACTCCTATTCTGGCAGAGGTCGGTGGAAATATTCGATTTGTAGATATTATTGAGGGCGAGACGGTCAAGGTCGAAGAAGAACGCAAAGGGCAGGTTGGCAGACCCGTTGTTATAGAACATAAGGGAGACAAGCATCCGCAGATAATTATCGAGGATAAGGCAGGCAAGATTCTCGATGTTCACTATCTGCCGGCAGGAGCCCATATCGAGGTTGCCGAAGGCCAGACTGTCCGAGCGGGCCAGCTTCTTGCACATCAGCCTCGTGCCAGCGGCGGAACGCAGGACATCACTGGCGGACTACCGCGTGTTACCGAGGTCTTCGAAGCTCGCAAACCAAAGGACCCGGCAGCAATGGCGGAAATCAGCGGCAGAATCGAGCTCAAAAGCGATAAACGTAAGGGTAAAATGACGATTACTGTTCGCTCGGAAGAGGCCGGAACAGGAAAAACCATTATGGAAAAAGAGCACCACGTTCCTCGCGACCGACACCTGAATGTTCATACGGGTGATATAGTCGAGGCGGGCGACCCTCTGACGGACGGGCCTCTTGTTCCACATGATATCCTTCGCATCAAAGGCGAGGAAGCTCTTCAGCGGTATCTGATAGCGGAAATTCAGAACGTGTATCGTTCTCAGAACGTGAATATCAATGATAAGCACATCGAGATAGTCGCCTCGCAGATGATGAGAAAAGTCGAGATTGAGTTTGTTGGCGACGGCAGATTTTTGCCTGGTGAGGTTGTCGACAAATACACGTTCAGGGAGGAAAACGAGCGACTGGCCAATAGTTTGAAGATCACGAGTGTCGGCGATTCGACGGATTTAACAGACGGTCAGATTGTAACTAAAGATGAACTGGCTGCGATAAATGAAAAAATTGAGATGATAGGAGGCGAAGCAGCAAAGGGCAGAAAGCCTAGGCCGGCGACGGCAAAGTCAATGCTATTGGGTATAACCAAGGCGTCGCTGCAGTCGGACAGCTTTATCGCGGCGGCGAGCTTCCAGGAGACAACTAAGGTCTTGACTGAGGCGTCGCTGAGTGGTAGAGTAGATAGACTGCGCGGCTTGAAGGAGAACGTCATACTCGGGCACCTGATACCGGCAGGAACTGCGTATAAGCCGTATCTTGAAATGAAGGTCAAACATCTGGCAGAGGCTCCGGTGCCGAAAGAACTGAGAGAACCAGAAGTCGAAGAGGCAAAAGAGGCTGAGGCCAAGGCCGATGCGGCGATAAAAGAAGCACTTGGAATCGAATGATTGAATCAAATATGACGGAATATTATTATGCCGACAGTTAATCAATTAATCCGCAAGGCGAGAAGGAAAACAAAAGGGGCAAAGCGTAAGTCGGATATCAGCGGTTCGCCTCAGAAGAGAGGGGTCTGTCTGATTGTCAGGACACAGACCCCGAAAAAACCCAACTCCGCTCTTCGTAAAATTGCCAGGGTCAGGCTGACTAACGGTAAAGAAGTAACGGCCTATATACCGGGTATCGACCATAACCTTCAGGAGCACAGTACCGTGATTATCCGCGGCGGAAGGGTAAGAGATTTGCCCGGTGTGAGGTATCATATAGTTCGCGGTGTGCTCGATTGTGCGGGTGTTGGCGGCCGTAAACAGGGCAGAAGCAAGTACGGAGCAAAGAAAGCGAAATAAAGAATTGATTAACCTGTGACTGGCAGAAGAACATCGGTCGTTTGACCTAAGGAGTAAATATGGCGAAGAGTTTTACGTCGTCGAATGAGCAGTTACATCCGGACCCGAAGTACAATAACAGGCTTGTATCAAGGTTTATTAACTGTCTTATGCTGTCCGGCAAAAAGAGCGTAGCCCAGCGGGTTTTCTACGATGCCATGGGTATTATAGAAGGCAAAGTTAAGGACGCAGTTCCAGTCGATATATTCGAAAAAGCGATCAATAACGTCAAGCCGATGATTGAGGTTCGCAGCAGGCGAGTGGGCGGCGCCAGTTATCAGGTGCCGGTGCAGGTCAATGCAAAAAGGCAACAGTCGCTTGCGTTCAGGTGGATTCTTCAGTCGGCCAGGGGCAAGAAGGGTAAACCAATGTGTGAACGACTGGCGGCGGAGCTGCTCGATGCGTACAACGGACAGGGCGGCGCAATGACGACGCGTGAAAATGTGCATAGAATGGCTGATGCGAATAAGGCATTTGCACACTTCGCCTGGTAATAACTGTTGAAAATATACGGCGGATAGGAAGACATTTTTACTATCCGCTTTTTTTGTATCTATATAGTAACCCTCACCGCAGGGTAAACGAAAGGCATAAACCCCCTGCAGTACAGGGAGCTAATAAAAAAATACTATTATGACTGGTGACCTTAATAAACTTCGTAATATCGGGATAATGGCACACATCGACGCCGGCAAGACCACGGTGACCGAACGGATTTTGTACTATGCGGGCAAAATCTATAAGATGGGGGAAGTCCATAATGGAACGGCGGTTATGGACTATATGGAAGAGGAGCAGAAACGCGGGATTACTATAACGTCGGCGGCGACTAAGTGCCCCTGGAAGGATTTCGAGATAAACCTTATCGATACGCCGGGACATATCGATTTTACGGCGGAGGTTGAGCGCTCACTTCGGGTGCTGGACGGAGCGGTGGCGGTGTTTGACGGCAGCGAGGGAGTACAGGCGCAGAGTGAGACTGTGTGGCACCAGGGCAAAAAATACGACCTTCCTTGCCTGTGCTTTGTGAACAAGATGGATAAAGTCGGCGCTGATTTCCAGATGAGCGTCGAGAGTATCCGTGACAAACTCGTTGCTAATCCGATTGTTCTGCAGCTTCCTATCGGCGAGGGCGGCTTGTTCGAGGGAATAATAGACTTAGTTGAGGAAAAGGCTGTTTTCTACAAGTCGGAAAAGCTCGGGGCGGTGTTCGAGGAGAAGGAAATTCCGGAGAAAATGAAGAAGCAGGCGAACGCCAAAAGGCACGATATGATTGAACTGGTTGCAGAGTATGACGAAGAACTGATGGGTATGTATGTTCATAATGAACAGCCGCCGGTTAATGTTCTTCGCAGGGCGATAAGGAAAGGAACTCTCGCCTGCAAAATTCATCCGGTATTCTGCGGGTCGGCGCTAAAGTATATCGGTGTTCAGCGTTTACTCGACAGTGTGGCTGCGTATCTTCCGTCGCCTTTAGAGCGGCCTGTGATAATCGGGCATAAACCAGGGGACGAGAGCAAAAAGATTGAGGTCAAATGTGACCCAAAGGGGCCTCTGGTTGCACTGGTGTTTAAGATCGCAGGTGACGTTCACGGCGACCTGAACTTTTTGCGGATATACCAGGGCAGGCTAAAGGCAGGCAGCAGGGTGCTGGATGTGAACAGGGACCATCGCGAGAATATTACGCGGCTTTATGAAATGCACGCTAAAGAACGCAGGAGCCTGGATGAGGCTGTAGCTGGTGACATAGTTGCGGTGGTCGGTCTGAAGCAGACACTGACAGGCGATACTATCTGCGATACGAGGCACCCGGTATTTCTGCCGAGCATTACGTTTCCGGATACGGTGATGAGGATGTCGATAGAGCCTCGTACAATGGCGGACAAGTCTAAGCTGGCTGAAGCACTCGGTATGCTGCGGCGAGAAGACCCGACTTTTTCGTGTAAGCTGGATTCGGAGACCGGCCAGACAATTATCAGCGGGATGGGAGAACTGCATTTAGAGGTGCTGCAGCATAAGCTGACTCGGGAAATGGGAGTCAATATCCGGGTAGGTAAGCCGAGAGTAGCGTATAAAGAGGCGATAAGCGAGACGGCTGAAGGTAGGGGTAAGTTTGTCAAGCAGACCGGAGGGCGGGGACAATACGGGCATGTGGTAGTGGAAATTGGGCCGCTGATTACAAAGGACGGACACTGGAGCAGGGAAAATGATTTTGTAAACGCAGCGGGGGGCGATAAGGTGCCGCGCGAGTATGTCGGGGCGGTGGAACAGGGAGCGAAAGAATCGCTAACAAGCGGGACAATCGCAGGATATCCGGTTGTCGGTGTACGGGTAATGTTAGTCGACGGGTCCTTTCATGAAGTCGATTCGTCGGATATAGCGTTCGAACAGGCGGCAGTGATTGCAGTGCAGGACGCCCTTAAAAAGGCACATCCTGTGATACTGGAACCGATGATGTGGCTGCAGGCGATAGTGCCGGAGGCAAACTTTGGAGTAGTGCAGGGCAGCCTGTTGGGAAAACGCGGACTAATTACCGACACGCGGGTACACGGGAATATGCGCATAATAGATGCTAAGGTTCCGCTGGCTGAGATGTTCGGATATTCCAGTGAGCTGCGAAGTGTAACGGCAGGGCGAGGGACGTTTACGATGGAGCCTTTGGCGTACGAGAAACTTCCGGAACATCTGGCGGAGAAAATTATTATTTAGGATTCAGGGGGCAGGGTATAGTTAACCGCAGAGGTCGCAGGGCGCGTATGCGGTCCTGGTTGTATACTGATAGTATGACGGATAAAGAGGCGATAATCACCGCTGTAATAGTCATAATACTATTACAAATATTGATTTTTATCATATTCGTCGCCTTTACACGCTGGTTATTCAGGGTCACCCATATCGTCAGATTTCTTCGTGATATTTTGGAACAGATGGAAAGTTTTTCCTTTTTCCGCTGCTCGATGTGCGATTTCTACCTGCCGGCGGACGAAGCGAAACGGATCGAATCCGGCCAGTTAGTCTGCAGGGATTATGCAGAAAAGATTGCGGCCGGTATTAAGCCCTAATCAATCCAGCGGCCGATAAGCGTAGCATCATTCTCTCGTATATAAACATCCAGCGGTCATTTACCCTCTTCGGGATAGCGTACATCCTAATAGTCTCAGTTCTGTCCTGTTGTTCTGCGACACCGCCTGGTCCTTGGTCTGTAGCGCAAATCTCCATTCGCTTGCTGGCTCGTCCTGCCAATCCTGAACATCATAAGGGTCGTCGTAGCGGGTACTAACCGGCAGGAGGTTATGAGGCGTCCGGATGTGCCGGAATTTATCAAATCGGCTAAATTGAAGTAGCTGACGGAGCAGGTTTTAGAAGTATGGGCAGGGCCGTTAAAAAATTTTAAGATTTTACTTGAACATTAAGAATCATTCCTATATAGTAACTATTAGCTTAACTATAATCGAGTATTTGAGGTGTTTATAAGAATGGCGCAAAGACAGGCTGGACCTAAGATGATGGCAGCTTTCCGTGATAAGTGCAGGGCACATGAGTTGAGCATAACTCCTCAGCGAGTCGCGATTTATACAGAACTGGTCAAGTCGAAGGAGCACCCGTGCGCGGAAGATATTTTCGAGAAGGTAAGACGAACCTTTCCTGATATTTCCCTCGATACCGTCTATAGGACGCTTTCGACGTTTGCCGAGATAGGTATTATTAACGTCGTCGAGGGGTATGGAGAGGCCAGACGCTATGACCCGGATTTGACCAGCCATCATCATTTCAGATGCAGAAAGTGTAATAAAATTGTGGACTTTCACGAAGACAGCTACGATAATCTTAAGCTGCCTAAGGAATTTGGAAAAGGTTATGAAGTTACCGGAATAAAGGTGATTATAGAAGGGCTGTGCAACAAGTGCGCAAAAATATGAGGAAAAAATTTTTATTTATGAATAAGAATATTTCTTAAACAGGAGTAGTTAGTAAGAACAGTATATGTAAGTATTTAATCGTCAAATAGATATATTAACAAGGCTTTAGAAAGGAGATTTTCAAATGGGAAAAGTAGCGAGAGAAATGGTCGAAAAGTCAGGCGTAGACCTTGACGAATTACTGAAGCTGCTGGTAAAAAACGCGGCAGCGGAGCTGACGACTTATTATTACTACACGATTCTGCGGGCGAATCTGATTGGTCTCAAAGGCGAAGGAATAAAAGAAATCGCCGAGACGGCAAGGATTGAAGACCGCAATCACTTCGAGGCGCTGGTTCCAAGGATTTATGAGCTTGGCGGGAAGCTGCCTGATGATATGAAGGCGTTTCACGATATGTCGGCGTGTCCGCCTGCATCTTTGCCTAAAGACCCGCAAGATGTCAACGAGATACTCAAAGTGCTGGTAAGCGCCGAAAGATGTGCAGTGCGTGGGTACACAAACATTTGCAACCTGACGGCAGGCAAAGACCATCGCACCTATGCACTGGCACAGGCAATTCTTAACGAGGAAATTGAGCATGAATCCTGGTTTTCGGAGTTTCTGGGTGAAGGGCCTTCGGGGCATTTCCTGCGAAGGGGCGAAACGTCACCGTTTGTGGCCAGTTTTATGAGGTAAATGTTCGCAATGTATCAGGAGGGTCTGTGTTTTAACAGGACCCTCCTGTCGTTTTTTATAGCCGGTCGCCGAACTGCTCCGGAGGCAGGCCGAATGTAGGTTCGTTCTCCGGCTGCTGTGCTTCTGACACAGCTTTGACACCAAAAGCCAGATAAGCCATAGCTATCGCAAGATACAGCAGCCACATACCACGGAAGACCACGTTCGACAGGCTAACGACAGTATTGATGATGATTGCAGGGGTGACGGCTACTACGGCAAGGCGGAGCATCGCAGGATATTCAATTTTTGTTTTGAATCCGTACGCAAACAATAGCCCCACAGCCGCGTAGATAAGGGCCTGGATGATTCGATAAACGTAAGAGAATGCCAAGACAGACGGATACATCACTGGGACAGCCAACTTTTGAAATGTACTGAGCCATTTGTTCAATTTGGCATGGTTAAGCGTAAAGTCTTTTATATCCTCGAAGCTGAATGTGCGTGTCTGGAGGTCATCCTCCTTGAATATCACTTCTGTCTCTGTAATCAGTGCGAAGGCGTTACTGTCGGCAAGAGTCGTAATCGTTCCTGCGGTGTCGATGATACCAGCAATATCGTTGCTGTCGGGGTGCATGATATAATAAGGCTGAGGCTCATCGATGGATGCAATGCCGTCCTTTATGGTAATTGTTGGGATCTGAGAGACCATCTTCGGGGCCTCGTTTTTAACAAATTCATTCAGGCCCGTATGGACTTGAACCATCCATGGTATCCAGCAGACCGCCAGCAGCAGCAAAAGGTAGCCGAAACATGTGCCGCGCCAGTTCAGGCCGACGTCGCGATAAAGGTCCTTTGAGAAAAACGACAGGACGGGAATGTGTAAAATTGAATACTTTCGCTCAGCCATTTGTGCTTCTTCCCCTGAACAAGGATTATCAACTTACCCTTTATTTGTGTCTCTTACTTTAATCCGGGGATTTTGTCAACATCATATAAGGTCGTGTTTATGCCTTAAAAACAGTTGTCATGGCAGGGGGGCTGTGTTAAAATTCCGGCTATGAGGGATATATGCGATACTCGATGCTCGATACTTAATACTCGTAAGCTGATTGTAGCGGCGCTTACGTTCATTCTGATATCGTTGGCTTTATCGGAGCCGAACGACGTTCCGGCAGAACCGAACCTTGTGACTGAGCAGCCGAAAGAAACCAAATCTGCGCGGATTATCTGCACGGGGATGATTGACGACGGGCTTTATAAGTCCATCCAGCGACGAACAGATATGGCCCTGGCGGACGGGGCAGATTATATTATCTACGAGATAGGGACATACGGCGGGCTGTTGCAGTCGGCGGACGACATCGCCAAGTATTTTATACACGATGTGGGCAAAAGAGCACGGACGGTTGCTTATATTCGTACCGAGGCTATCTCGGCAGGGGCGATGATAAGCGTGTCCTGCCAGGATATCATCATGCGCGAAAATACAACTATCGGCGATTGTGCGCCGATAGTGATGGGAGGCAAGCTCGAAGGTGTAGAACGCGAAAAGGCTGAGAGCTTTACACGGGCCGCTTTCGACAGGGCCGCTGAGGCCAACAAGTATCCGCAGGCGTTACTGCGGGCGATGGTGAGTATGCAGCTTGAGGTGTGGCAGGTGAAGAATAACCAAACTGGCGAATTCGCATTCTTTGAGAAAGAACGCTTGCCCAAAGATGCTAACGAATGGGACCTCGACAATAAAGAGCTGGTGGTGCGCGATGATGAAATATTAACATTGACTGCCAAAAAGGCTGCTGAGTACGGAATAGCGCGGGCGGTAGTTGGCGATGTCGATGAGGCGCTGACATTTTTTGAAAAACGAGACAACGTAACATTTACGACTCGACCGGAGGTCTTCGAGACGAACTGGTCGGAGGAGATGGTCCGGCTGATAAATTCACCGGCGGTGATGAGCGTACTGGTATTACTTGCAATGCTTGGTGTCTATGTCGAGTTCAACAGCCCCGGAATAGGACTGCCCGGTCTGGTCGCGGTCATTTGTTTTGCAATTATCATCGGTTCGAAGTACCTGACCGGTCTTGCTAACTGGGTCGAGGTAGCTTTGTTTGTGGTTGGTATTATTCTTTTACTAATAGAGTTCTTTGTTCTTCCGGGCTTTGGGATTGCAGGGGTACTCGGGCTTTTATTTATCATAGCCGGGCTGGTCGGTATGCTGGTGCGGAACGGTCCCGGCGAATGGCCGATTCCGAAGGGTGATTTCGAATGGCATTTGTTTACGGAAGGGGCCCTTGGTTTTCTAATTGGTTTTGCGATGTTCCTGGTTGCGGCATGGCTGCTTACAAAACATCTGCCAAAACTCGGAGCGTTTACAGGTCTTGCCCTGACACCACCAACAGGAAAGAAGGGTGACGAGTTCGAGGCGAGCATGACGGTATCACCCGAGGCTGTTGGGCAAATGCTGAAAGTCGGTGACAAGGGCGAGGTGGTGGCGAAGCTGCGACCCGCCGGCAGGGCGAGGTTCGGTGAAGCGATAGTGGACGTTGTTTGCGAAGGCGAGTTTCTCGACATAGATACCGCCGTAGAGATAATCGAAATTCGCGGTAACCGAGTGGTTGTCAGAGAACAAAAACAGTAAAATACCTGCTTGTGTGGACAAAGTTTGCAAAAATATGATTCGGAATATATTGCGGCAGAAGAACAAATCTTATCCTGTCGTTTATATCCAGCACATATAGGCCCTATAATGTGAATTTGACCGTATTCAGGGTGTCACCGTAGCCGGATATTATAGGTCCTGTCCACGTCATTATACCCAAGTGACAGCCAAAAAAATTACTTGAAAAGCAAAAAGATTTCAGTTACAATGGTGTTTCCAGCGAAATGAGAGGGGCGGCCTCGGGCTTATTCTGAAGGCTGGTTTCGTACTAAATAATCTGTTGAGCTTCAATATGAGAATCTTTTACATTGGCAGTGGCCGGTTCGGGCTACCGTGCCTGAACGCCCTGCGGGACTCAAAACACGGTATTGAGTTCATTCTTACCCAGCCGTCGAAAGCCGCCGGCCGAGGCAGGAGAACTACACAAACACCTGTCGCCCAGTGGGCAATAAGCAGTCAGACCCCGTTCATTGAGACCGATAACACTTCAAACCCATCTGTCATAGAAAAGATTCGCGATGTAAATCCCGATTTGATTCTGGTCATTGCCTTCGGCCAGAAAATCTGCGATGAGCTGATAAATCTCCCACCCAGGGGTATGATTAACGTTCACGGCTCACTACTGCCAAAGTATCGGGGAGCGGCCCCAATCAACCGGGCCATTGTCAACGGCGAGAGTGAAACAGGTGTCACTATAGCTACTGTAACCAGCCAATGGGATGCAGGCCTGATTTTGGCCCAGAGCAAAACACCTATAGACCCCGATGAAAACGCGGAACAGCTTGGTGACAGACTGTCTGAGCTTGCTGCTCCATTGTTGCTTGAAACGATTGAAAGAATCGAGGACGGCACCGCTGAATACCGCGAGCAGGACCCCAGTCAGGTCACCCGTGCGCCGAAACTGAAAAAATCTGATGGGTATGTCGATTTTGGCCTGCCTGCGCAGACTATTCGAAACATGATAAGAGGTTTTTGGCCATGGCCCGGCGTCTCGGCGGAGTATAATTCCAAAACTACCGGAAAAAACTGTCGTATTACTATTGTAGAAGCCCACGTGGTTCAGGGTGACAATCCAGAGAACCTGATTCACGGGACACTCGATAAGAATCTAAACGTCGTTTGCGGCAATGGTGCTTTGAGGATTACGCAAATAAAACCAGCCGGCAGGGCTACCATGACATTCGAAGCATTTATTAACGGTTATCACGTCGCTGCGCTGGACAGATTTACGAAGGTAAAAGAATGAAGCGTGCATCGTCGACAAATAAGATATCCGCTCGTCTTGTCGCAGCCATGGCGCTGAACCAGTTTGACAAAACGCAAATGCAGCACACGTTTGCTGACAAAGAAGCTTCGGTCTATGCCTGCGAAATACTTGGCAGGTTAATCGGCCAGACCGAACAAAAATCGCGAGCTACCGACCTTGTCTTCGGAACCGTAAGAAACCGCCGCGCCATCGACATGGTCCTCGGCTCTATCGCAGATACACCCGCAAAAAGAATCTCGCCTCTTCTGGTCAACATCGTCCGCCTGGGCATATATGAGTTAGTTTACCGTCCGGAGACTCCCGAATATTCAATAATCAACAGCGCCGCCCAGAACACCAAAACTGTAGCCGCAACTAAACAGGTAGGTTTTGTTAATGCTGTTCTGCGAAAAATAGCTTCGAGAATAAGGAAGCGAGAAGTCCTTATATCGCATGAAAATGTCCGCTCTATACTTCCCGGTAATGATGGCATAGGCTGCCAGTTCGACCGTCGAATTCTGCCCGATCCAGAAAAACAGCCCGACGCTTATTACAACATAGCCTATTCGATACCAAGATGGCTGATTTCCGAATGGCTTGACCAGTACGGCATCGAAAAGATAAAACAGATTTGCATAGCCTCAAATCGGCGAAGCAGCACGTATCTGCGGCCAAACATAATTAAGACCACTGCTTACGGTCTCGCTGAGTTGTTCAGCGCTGCGCGAATACAATTTGCAATCACACCTGATGAACAGATGCTCAGGCTGAAACAACCGGGTAATATAACCGCGCTGCCTGGTTTTGACATTGGACTGTTCACTGTCCAGGATAGTTCGGCGTCACGGGTCATTCGGGCCCTTGAACCCCAGCGCGGCTGGCGAATTCTCGACATCTGCGCAGCGCCCGGGACAAAAACCACCCAATTAGCAGAGCTGACCGATGACAAAGCTGAAATCTTTGCTACCGATATCGACCCGGCCAGACTAGAAAAAGTAAAGCAGAATGCACAGCGATTAGGCCTTTCGAGTATCGCGCTTGTTGATTATGCCGAGCTTTATAATTTAACCGGGCAGCAGGGGCTGTTCGATGCCGTGCTTGTCGATGTGCCTTGCTCGAACACCGGTGTAATGGCTAAACGGCCTGAAGTGCGGCTCAGAATAAAACAAAAAGCCATTGAAAAGTTGATGCAGACACAGGCTGAGCTTCTCAAAACTGCTGTTGACCTCGTAAAACCAGGCGGGAAAATCTGCTACAGCACGTGTAGTATTTTAAAAGCCGAGAACCAACAACAAATCCAGAATTTTCTTGCCGAAACAAACGGTCTGCAACTTGTTAGTGAGCAGCTTCTTTTGCCCGCCGACGGGGAATTCGACCACGACGGCGGTTACTACGCTATCCTCAAAAAAATTACCGGCTAAGCCGCCTACGGCGGACAAGATATCATTTATAGTCTTCATTTCTTTCATACAGTCATTACAAATTGCCTAAGTTTGGCTTCGTTTTGGGTTTGATTGGGTTCGTTTTGGGTTCGTTTTTTGGTAAAATCGCGGTTTTTGGGCTGAAAACGGCATAATTTGGGTTCGTTTTGCATAAAAAGGGTGGATTTGTAGAGGCTTCTCTACAAATGTAGAGCGACTGTTGATTTTTAGACGCTGATTTCACTGATTTCACCGATTTTAAT